>CANIOW010000003.1 GCA_947469285.1 Gammaproteobacteria bacterium | reverse complement strand
GCTCTATCCGCCGGCGCGCGTTCGCTCACGAACGTGGACTAAGGGCGCGCGCCCCGTAACCGATAAGCCACTAGCACCACCACCACCGAAACCACACTCGCCCAGAACTGCGTTGACAGTGCCGGCGTCAAGGCCATGGCCAATAGCACCGCCACCATGCCGGCAACGGTGAACCAGCTCAGATAGGGAAAAGCCCACATGGGTAGCGCCGGCTTCTGCCCTACCCGCTCGGCGGCCTTGCGCAGCCGGATCTGTGCCAAAGCCATGGCCAGATAGATAAACAAGATAATGGCGCCCGAAGCGTTCACTAGGAAAGTGAACACGCTTTCTGAAGCGGCCTGCGCATAGAGCCCCAGGAAGCCAGCCACCGCACCCAGCACCACCGAGCGCGAAGGCACCTTTTTCGCATTGGTCTTGACCAGCCAGCGTGGTGCATCGCCCTGCTCCGCCAACACAAACAGCACGCGCGAGCAAATATAGAAGCAAGAATTCAAGCAGGACAGTACCGCCGTCAGGATGACGAAGCTCATCACTTTGTCGGCGCCCGCAACACCGATGGTTTGCAGCGCATGGGTGAAGGGAGATTCGGGAGGCGCAATGTCCTGCCACGGCACCACCGCTAAGATGAGCGTGAGAGACACCACATAAAACAGCATGATGCGGCTAATGACGCTGGAGGTCATACGCGCTATCGCATGCGCCGGGTGGGTGGATTCCGCCGCCGCGATGGTGACAATCTCGGCGCCCATCATCGAAAAGATCACGGTCGTGACTGCTGCCAACACCGCCACCCAGCCAAACGGTGCAAAGCCGCCATGCACCACCAAGTTCTGAAACGTGGGCTGACCGGTTGGATTCATCCCAAAGGCATAGGCCCCAGCCACGGCGATGAAAGCGAGAATTGCCGCCACCTTGATCGACGAAAACCAGAACTCGAATTCTCCGTAAGACCGTGCAGACATGAGGTTCACGCCGGTCATCAGGAGCATCAGCACACTGCCCGTCTGCAGCTGGCTCAGCGCCGTGAAACCCAGATCGTCATGCAGAATTTTGGCGCCGGCAATGGCCTCAATGGGAATGACAATGCCCCAGAAGTACCAGTACAGCCAACCGACAGAAAAACCCGCCCAGTGTCCGAGGCCAGCGCGCGCGAATTCGGTGAACGAACGCACTCCCTGCATCGACACCGCCATTTCGCCCAGCATGCGCATGACCAGCAACACCAGCAGACCGGTGAGCGCATAGCTGACGACCACGGCGGGCCCGGCACTGGCAATGGCGGCACTGCTGCCGACAAACAGACCAGCACCGATAATGCCGCCGATCGTAATCATGAACATGTGCCGCGGCTGGAGCGAACGGCTGAGGGCGCCCTCCCCGTCCACCGGCTTGGGCTCAGATAGGTTCATGCGCTGGTATCCCCTGAAGGCGTTCTAGGGTTTAGAGGCGCCTTCTTGCGCCACGATCTTATTAATGTGCCATTGCTGCAGGATCGACAAGCCCGTGTTGGTGATCCAGTAGAGCACGAGCCCGGAGGGGAACCACGCCATGGTCACCGCCATCACCACCGGCATGAAGGCAAACACCTTCGCCTGTACTGGGTCAGGCGGCGCTGGGTTCAGCTTGAACTGGGCAAACATCGCCACGCCCATGATGGCTGGCAGAATAAAATACGGGTCCTTGGAGGACAGGTCGTTCAGCCAACCGATAAACGGCGCCTGACGCATGTCGACGCTCTCCATGAGCACCCAATAGAAGGCGATGAAGAACGGGATCTGCACCAGCATTGGCAGGCACCCGGCGATGGGGTTGACCTTCTCGCGCTTATACAGCTCCATCATCTGCTTGCCGAGTTCTTCGCGGTTGTCCTTGTAGCGTTCCTGCAGCACCTTCATGCGCGGCGCAATGTTGCGCATACGGGCCATGCTGCGGCCACTGGTTTCCGCCAGCTTGTAGAACACCAGTTTGATCAGCAGCGTGACCAGAATAATCGCCACGCCCCAATTGCTTACCAGCGCGTGCACCTGCTGCAGCACCCAGAACAGTGGCTTGGCAATTAACGTGAGCTTGCCGTAGTCGACCGTGAGCTCTAAACGCGGCCCGGCCAGTGCTAGCTGGTCCTGTAGCTTCGGGCCCATATACAGCGTCTGGTGCAAATCGGTGGTAGTGCCTGGCGCCACGGTATGCGCAGGGCCCGTGGTCTGCAGCAAGGCATCATCGCCATCAATATGCAGCGTGTAGTTCCAAGCCTCATTTTCCGGCGGCACGATGGCCGTCACAAAGTAGTGCTGCATGGCGGCGAACCAGCCACCTTTGATCTGCTGCTGGAATTTCTGCGCGTCCGAGTCGGTGACCGTGAGCTTCTGGTATTTCTCGCCGTCGTACACGGCGGGCCCGCGGTAAGCATAGGTCTCCGGGTTGAACATGCTGCTCTTAACGGGCGCGGCGCGGCGCAACAGCTGCGAATAGGGCGCCACGGTCACCGCTTCAGCGCCAGCATTTTGCACACTGGTTTCTACTTCAACTGCATAGCGACCACGGTGAAACACATAGGTGCGCATCACCGTCAGGCCCGCACCATCGGTCCAGGTCAGCGGCACACGCAGCTCGGCAGCGCCCTCATTGAGCGTGTATTGCGTGCGCGCAGCGGTGTAGACGGCTAGGTGGTTAGGCTCGGCCCGCCCTTGCGCCGCGGCGCCGGTGGTCAAACCCCCTTGATGTAAATAGCGGGTCATGGGGTTGCTGCTGTCGAACAGTCGCACCTTTTCTTCCGGCGTGGCTTTTTTCTCGGGATAGGCCGGCAGATCAAGCTGCACCAGATCGCCGCCGCGAGTCGATACCGTTAAATCGAGCACGTCGGTGGTGATATGGACCAATACCGGTGCGGCAGCCACCGCCGCCACAGCGCCGTCGGTCGCTCCGGGAACCGCAACGCCAGAAGTGGTGGGTAGGGCCGCAGCAGCAGCAGTCGCCACACCCGGTGTTGGCACTACCGCCGGCGGCGCCGCGGGCGCTGCGGGCACGGCCGAGGCAAAGTTGTTCGGCACGGGCCCGGCAGTGGCACTGGAGGCACCAGCAGTCGTGGCCACCGTCGTCGCCATTGCCGCAGGCGAAGGCGCGTGATCGGTTTGCCAAGCCTCGAAGTTCATCCACAGGAGGTAGGCAAGCGTCAGCCAGGCGAACAGGCGGATGTTTTCAAACGACGGCATAGCAGCAGGAACCCGAGGATAGAGAGAGAAAGGCGCGCGCGAAGGGTACCGCAGTTAGCAGTGGGGTTCACGCTTCGGGGGAACCGGGTCGTAGCCACCCGGGTGGAAAGGGTGGCACCGCGCCACCCGGCGCAGGGTTAACCAGCTGCCCTTGAAGCCGCCGTGGAGGTCGAGCGCTTCAACGGCGTAGGCCGAACAGCTGGGGTAAAAACGACAGCTGGGCGCTCCTTTGAGCGGGCTTACCAGCAGTTGGTAGAAACGCACCAACAGCCGCAAGCCCCAGGCTAAGGGGCTACGGTGGGTCATGGGGACACCTGGCCACAGGGGTTCATCGGGGGGTGTGCATCAGTTGGCGGAACAGATGCTCCAGACTCGAGACCATGTCGGCATTACTGGCGGTTTTAGCCGCCGGCCGCGCATTGACCACCACATCTAGGCCCGTGAGGACCTGCTGGCACTGCCGGAAAGTGTCACGAATGAGGCGGCGCACCAGGTTGCGGCGTACGGCTTTGCCACAAGCTTTAATGCTGACCGCCATACCAAGGCGACCCTGGGGGAGGCCGTTGGGCAAAACCACCACCTGAAACAGGCTATCGCCCTTACGCCGGCCGCGCTTATAGGCGGTTTCAAATTGTTTGCCCGCTGTGAGCCGTTGCTCCGGCTTGAACAGCAGGCGCAATGGCAACTCACCCGACGGTGGGGCGATGGGTTCCATGGGAGGAGAGTATGAGCCCGCCGGGCGGGCAGTGCCCACCGACGGCGTGGGCAACTCAAGCGCCGCTACCGATGCTTGAGCGGGAACTGGCGCCGCAGCCACTGAGGGCCCGATGCGCCTGCTAGGCCTTACGGGCAGAGCTTCTTACGGCCCTTGGCGCGACGGCGAGCCAGCAACTGGCGGCCTTTCTTGGTCGCCATGCGTGCACGGAAACCGTGGGTGCGGGCGCGACGGACTTTGCTGGGCTGGTATGTACGCTTCATGACGGTTCCGATACGGCGCGCAATAGCGCGCGCCTGATTGCATTGGCAAGGCCGAACAAGATAGCGCCGCAACCCATTGATGTCAAATGCCCCGCGTAGGGTATCCTTTGCCTTTCCCGATGAAACTCATGAACCGCTAGAGGTGCCCGCGAGTGGAGCCGAGCCGGATGTGGAGCCATTGTCTGAAGTCGCTGGAGGCAGAATTATCTGCCGCCGACTTCGGTATGTGGGTGCGCCCAGTACAAGCCACTGAAACCCCGGGGCAGCTGCGGCTGTTCACGCCGAACCAGTTTGTCATCGATTGGCTGCGTAACCACGTGCTGGAGCGGCTGGAGGAGCTGACCGAACAGGTGCATGGGTCGCCGGTGCAAATCAGCTTTGGGATCGGTAATCGGCCCGCAGCGCCAGCAGCACGGGCGGCAAACCCGCCGGGGCAGAGCGCGGGCCGGGGCGGGGAGTCGGGGGCCGGCATGCCGGTACCCAGCGGTGCGGCACTGGAAGGCCCGGGGCAGCCGGTTCAGCCGTTTGCGCCGCGCCGCACAAAACCGCTGCAGACCATCGGTGCGCGCATTAACCCTGAATTTACCTTCGCTACCTTCGTCGAAGGCAAGAGCAATCAGATGGCGCGCGCCGCGGCACTGCAAGTGGCGGAAAACCCGGGCCAAGCTTACAACCCGCTGTTTCTGTACGGTGGCGTGGGGCTTGGCAAAACCCACCTGATGCACGCCATCGCCAACGAGATTCGCGCTAAACGGCCGGGCGCCCGCGTGGCGTACATGCACAGCGAAGGCTTTGTGGGCGACATGGTGCGTGCTTTGCAACACAACACCATTGCAGAATTCAAGCAAACCTACCGTACCGTCGACGCACTCATGATCGACGATATCCAGTTTTTTGCGGGTAAAGACCGTAGTCAGGAGGAGTTTTTTCACACCTTCAATGCGCTACTGGAAGGACAACAGCAAGTCATCTTGACCTGTGACCGTTACCCCAAGGAAGTGGATGGCCTGGAAGAACGGCTTAAAAGCCGCTTTGGTTGGGGCCTGACCGTGGCGATCGAGCCGCCAGAATTGGAAACCTGCGTAGCAATTTTAATGAGCAAGGCGCAAAACGCCCGCGTGGAATTACCCGAAGAAGTGGCGTTTTTTATTGCCAAGCGGATTCGCAGCAACGTGCGCGAACTGGAAGGTGCTTTGCGGCGCGTGGTTGCCAATTCGCAGTTCACCGGCCGACCGATTACCGTGGATTTCACTAAAGAAGCCTTAAAAGACCTACTGGCGCTCCAGGAAAAACTCGTCACAGTAGAAAATATTCAAAAGACCGTCGCTGATTATTTCAAAATTCGGGTGGCCGATCTGTTGAGCGACCGCCGTAGCCGTAGCATTGCGCGACCACGGCAATTCGCCATGGCGCTGGCCAAAGAGCTCACCCGGCATTCCCTACCGGAGATTGGGGACGCCTTCGGTGGTCGTGACCATACGACGGTGATGCACGGCTGCAAACGAATTAAGGAATTGCGCGAGACCGAGAGACGGGTCGCGGAGGATTATCAAAACCTGTTACGGACGCTCACCGGTTGAGTGCACAAGCCGTGGATAACCTTGTGTATAAGTAGAGGACAACAAGTGGGCATGGAACCCTGACGCGGACAGTGGCAAGATAGGCCAGAAGCATCCACAGGTCATCCACAGGATGCCGAGGGGATACAGGCGGTTTTTCCAGAGCCTTATGATTAACGTAAAATATTGAAATATAAGTGCTTTTTCAATTCGTCCACGGAAAATCACGACCTCAATAGTAACAACAACTCTTTATTCTTAAGTCTTAAATCCTAAGACTAGAAGAATTAGAAGACGACCCTGACACATAGGTGGCGCGATGAAGTTTTCCGCAGAACGTGAACAAATCCTCGGCCCCTTGCAAGCCGTGATGGGAGTGGTGGAACGTCGGCAGACCATGCCGATCCTGGCCAACGTCCTGGTCGTGGTGCGTGACGGAACGTTCTCGGTCACTGCCACAGACCTCGAGGTAGAGCTGGTTGCCCGCGGTGCTGTGAGCGTGGATCGCGACGGAGAGATCACGGTGCCAGGCCGCAAGTTCCTCGACATCGTTAAAGCTCTGCCAGCGGGTTTACCGGTAAGCGTGGCGCTGGAAGCTGAAAAAGTCGTGGTGAAGTGTGGCCGTAGCCGCTTCACGTTATCGTCTTTGCCGGCGTCGGAATATCCAACCGTTGAAGAGATCAACCCGACCCAGACCTTGGCGCTGTCCCAGTCCGATCTCAAGCGGTTGTTGGAAAAATGCAGTTTCAGCATGGCGCACCAAGACGTTCGTTATTACCTCAATGGCTTGCTGCTGGAAACTGACGGCAAAATGATTCGGACAGTGGCCACCGATGGTCACCGTTTAGCCTTATGCGAACTCGAGTTGGCGCAACCTTCGTCGTCAACCACGGCTGAGCAGGTCATCGTGCCGCGCAAGGGCGTGTTGGAACTGGCGCGGCTCATTGGCGGTGATGGTCAAGTATTGGTGCAAATTGGCAGCAATCATATTCGCGTCCAGATCAACGATATTCGCTTCACTTCCAAGCTGATTGACGGCCGCTTTCCGGAATATGGGCGGGTTATCCCGGCCAATCCCAAATACGTGCTGAAATCGGGCCGCGAGGAATTGCGGGGCGCTTTGCAGCGCATGGCAATTTTGTCTAACGAAAAATACCGCGGTATTCGTTTGGCTTTAGGCGCCAATTTACTCACCTTGCAAGCGCATAACCCAGAGCAGGAAGAGGCTGAAGAAGAGCTGGAAGTGGCCTTTGACGGGGTTGGATTTGAAGTAGGCTTCAACGTCAACTATCTGCTCGATGCTTTAGCGGCCATTGATGGCGCCGAAGTGGAGCTGGGCTTAACGGACGCCAACTCCAGTTGTCTCGTGCGCGCGCCAGGGTCGCCGGCGCAGCGGTATGTCGTGATGCCGATGCGGCTGTAAGCCGCAGCCGGTAAACGGCAGGGTGCGGTTGTTGTCGCCATGCCTTTAGCAGCCTTGCAGCTGGAGCGGTTTCGGTGCATCAGTGCAGCAACGCTCAGTTTTGACCCTCACTACAATCTGGTAGTGGGGGCTAACGCTTCAGGCAAAACCAGCCTGCTGGAAGCGCTGTATTTCCTCGGTCGTGGCCGTTCATTTCGAACGCGCCGGCTGGATCGGATTATTCAGCAAAACACCGCAGATTTTCTGGCCGTTGGACGCGTCGTGAACGGCGGTGTTCACACCACGCTGGGGGTTCGGGGCAGCCGGGGCAGTACCGAGATTCGGGTGAGTGGCGCGACGGCTGGAAGTGCCGCTGAGCTGGCGCTGCACTTTCCGCCGCAAGTGATCGACCCCGACGTCCATAAATTATTGGAAGAAGGCCCTACCCGTAGGCGCCGCTTTCTAGATTGGGGCGTGTTCCACGTGGAACCTTTTTTTATGGACACTTGGCAGCGGTACCATCGTGCTCTCCGTCAACGCACCGCCGTTTTGCGTTCAAGCGACAAAAGTACCTTGCCTGGCTGGAACCAAGAGCTGGCCTTGTCGGGGGAGGGGTTGGCCGAGCGCCGGACCGCCTACCTGCAATTATTGGCGGCGCCGTTGGCAGCGATGGGCCAGCAGCTCCTCGGGATGAAGGTGGAACTGGCTCACCAACGCGGTTGGGCTACCGGTACCACTTACGCTGAGGCCCTCGCTGACGGTCAGGCCAGGGATGAACGCTATGGAATTACCCATCTGGGTCCCCACCGCGCGGATATCGGTATTCGGGTCGATGGCTTGGCGGCCAAAGAACGGGTGTCTCGGGGGCAGCAGAAGCTACTTGCGGCGGGCTTGATTCTGGCGCAGGTGGCCTTGCAGGAAGCCTATACCCCAGGCCGCACCGCCCTGTTAATCGACGACCCAGCCGCAGAGCTGGATCCGGAGAATCTCGAGCGGCTGGTCGCTGTGGTGCGGAAATTACCGGTGCAGCTGTTCGTGACCTCGTTGCGGCAGGATTTGCCGGGGTTTGGCGTGCCGGGGGCGACGTTCCACGTGGAACAGGGCAGTATTCGAACGGCATAAGGTTCCACGTGGAACCGGTACCATGCCAACCATCGGTATTACCCCCACCCAAAGGAATGAGCGTGAGCGTTGCGATCGTGCGAAATCTGATCATCGCCAGTCTCTGGTGCTCGTTACTGCCGCTCACTGGCGTAGCGCTGGCTGGTGTGGGCAGTGGCGCCGGAAAATCCGCTGCCGTGGACTTGGCGCCGGCATTAGGCACGGATCTGGACCCGACCTTGCCAGTGGAGGTGGAATCCACGCCACGCCAATTGATCGGGGAGGGTGGAGAAGGCTGGACCGCTCGTTATCTTCGCGCACCGCAAACTGTGGAATGCCTGGGTCGGTCGGACTTACAGTGTCGCGAACAACGCCTAGAAGTGACTAACGAAGCCAAAGTCGATCTGCTGTGTAAAGCGCTGGTGCCGACCGAGGAGGATGGCAGCGATGAGCGCTTAGTGCTGGTTCCACCGGGGCGAAAGAAAACCGTGGCGGGCGCGTTTCTAGTGGCAGACCGAACCTTGAAATTGCGCACGGTCCGTTGTGAAACGTTACCGGTACTCCCGGATCTAGCGCCTGCGCCGCCGACGGGCTGTCGGCCGGAATCGATCGCCGGGCAGGGAGTGGAAGCGTTTTACCCACCGCTCTCCCGACAACTGCTGGAGGAAGGGCCAGTCACCGTCTACTTTCGACTGGAGTCGGCCGAAGGCAAAGCGACGCAGCTGCAAGTCGTCCAAAGCAGTCTGTCGACCCAGCTCGACCAGGCAGCGTTACTGTACGTGGCGAACCAAACTTTTAAAACGGCGTGTCCGCAGCACCAGTTTCGACTGCGTGTTCGTTTCCGCATAGACGATTGATTAAATAAGATTTATTCAATTCTAATGAGGCATTGGTCACCGTTATGAGCAGAACGCTGGAGTTCTTTTTTGACCTGTCCAGCCCTTGGACGTACCTGGCCTATGTGAACGTCCAGCCCGTGGTAGCACGGACGGGCGCGCACCTGGTCTACCGGCCCATCTTGGTCGGTGGCGTGTTCAATGCGGTCAACCAAGGGATCTACGCCGCACGCGAAGATGCGGGGAACCGCCGCATGTCGCACACGCTCAAGGTGTTACACGACTGGGCGGCGCTGAGTGGGGTGCCGCTCAAATTCCCTTCACGTTGGCACCCGGCGCGTAGTGTCCACGCGATGCGCATGGCCACGGCTCTGGAGGCCGATCCGCCAGCGCTGCACCGTTTTGCCGGGGCAGTGTTTGAGAGCGGTTTCTTGCGTGAGGAAAACATTGACGACTTCGCGGTGCTAGAGCAGGCGGCGAACACCGCTGGACTGGAGGGAGCCTCCCTCCGTGCGGCGGCCGCCACGGAGGCGGTTAAAGCCCGGTTGCGGGCGAATACTGACGAATTGATCGCGCGGGGCGGCTTTGGGTCGCCCACCTGGTTTGTCGGTGGCACCGACCGGTACTTCGGCAACGATGAGCTGCCGTTGGTGGAACGGGCGCTACGCGCTTAGCCCGGGCCAAGAAAATAGGAAAAGCTTTTTCACTGGGCGCCAACAATATCTAATCAAACTCTACAGGTGGCGAGGCTATAGTGCGTTCCCCACCGCGTTGATTGCCGGAGCTTTCTCATGCAGCGTCGTATCGTTCTTGCCAAACGCCCTGTTGGTTCGCCGTCGATGGATTGCTTCCGTCTGGAAGAAGGTCCGGTGCCGACGGCCGCGGACGGTGAGTTGTTACTGCAAACCCTGTATTTATCGCTAGACCCCTACATGCGCGGTCGGATGAGTGACGGCCCGTCTTACGCAGAACCCGTCGCCGTAGGCGGGGTGATGACCGGCGGCACCGTGAGTCGCGTGCTGGAATCAAAAGCCACGGGCTTTGCCGCGGGGGATTTGGTGCTGGGTGCCACCGGATGGCAGACCCACGCCAGTGTCGCTGCCGCCACGATGGTCAAGCTGAACACCGGCGGCGCGCCGGCTTCCTGGGCGCTGGGCGTGCTGGGCATGCCGGGATTAACTGCCTACGTGGGTTTGCTCGACTTGGGTCGGCCGCAGGCCGGCGAGACGGTCGTGGTGGCTTCGGCCACCGGTCCGGTGGGTGCCACGGTGGGTCAAATCGCCAAGCTCAAAGGGTGTCGTGCGGTGGGTATTGCCGGTGGCCCGGAAAAATGCGCCTATGCAGTGGCAGCACTGGGCTTTGATGCCTGCCTCGACCACTACAGCGAAGATTTCCCGGCGCAGCTGGCGTTGGCCTGCCCGCAGGGGATCGATGTTTACTTCGAAAACGTGGGCGGAAAGGTGCTGCAAGCCGTATTGCCGCTACTGAACCAAAGCGCGCGCATGCCCGTCTGCGGTTTGATCGCCTGGTACAACTTGACCGGCTTGCCGCCGGGGGGTGATCACACCCCCGTCCTGATGCGCAACATTCTTACCAAGCGCCTGCAGGTCCAGGGTTTCATCGTGTCGGACCATTACCATCGGCTGCCCGATTTCCTGCGCGATATGGCGGGCTGGGTGGCCAGCGGGCAGGTGAAGTATCGCGAGGAAGTAGTGTTGGGCCTTGAAAATGCACCCAACGCGTTTTTGGGCCTGTTGCAAGGACGTAACTTCGGCAAGGTAGTGGTGAAAGTCGCGGATTGACTGCCGTATCATCGTTCGATGCGCGTACGCCTCACTCTCTCGCCATGTCGTTAAAGCTGCAGGGCGTCGCCCAGCAAGTAGGCGGCGTCGTGCACCTGCATCCGCTCGATCTCGCGCTGGCGCCTAGTCAGATCAACGTGGTGCTGGGCACGACGCTGGCTGGAAAAACCTCGCTGCTGCGGGTGATGGCAGGCCTCGACCCGCCAACGCGGGGCCGCGTGCTGGACCACGGACAGGACGTGACCGGGAGGTCCGTGCGGGCCCGCAACCTCGCTATGGTCTACCAGCAATTCATTAACTATCCGTCGCTGACGGTGCGCGAGAACATTGCCTCGCCACTGCAGTGTCAGCGGCGACCGGCCACCGAAGTGCGCGCGCGTGTTGCTGCCATCGCTGAATCGCTGCGGCTGACGCCATTCCTCGATCGTCGTCCCGCTGAATTATCCGGTGGGCAGCAACAACGCACGGCTCTGGCGCGTGCCCTGGCCAAAGACGCCGAGTTGCTGCTGCTCGATGAACCCCTCGTCAATCTTGACTACAAACTGCGTGAAGAACTGCGGGCCGAGTTGCTGCAGCTGCTACGTGAACGCAGCACCACGGTGGTGTATGCCACCACTGAACCGCTGGAGGCCTTGCAGCTCGGCGGTCAGTTGTTGGTGCTGGTCGAGGGGCGCTTGCTGCAAGCCGGGCCCACTTTGGAAGTGTTTCATCGTCCCGCCTCGTTGGCGGCGGCGCGCGCGTTTAGCGACCCGCCGCTGAATGTCATGCCGGCGGTGTTCGATGCCGCCACGGGCACTGCGCGCGTGTTAGGTCACTGGGACCTGCCACTCGCCCCCGAAGCGTGCAACGTGCTGCGTACCCAAGGGATTCAGGAACTGTTGCTCGCTCTTCGGCCACACCAGTTCCGTGTAGATGCCCGCAGTGCCCAGCACTGTGCGCTGGAAGGTCCAGTGGTGTTGGCGGAACTCAGTGGGTCCGACACGTATCTGCATCTTCGTTGTAACGACGTGCCACTGGTCGGGCAGTTTCCGGGCATTCACGCGTTCACCTTGGGCGCGCTTGCGCGGCTGTACCTCGATCCACGGGATTTTCTGGGCTTTAGCCTCGAGGGCGCGACGCTGTTTGCGCCACCCGCTGCTGGTGCCCACCACTGATGGCGCGCATTGAACTGGTCGATCTTGCCCATGCCTATGGAGCCAACCCGGGCGCAGCAGGCCCCTGGGCGCTGCGTCCATTGTCCATGAACTGGCGCGATGCCGGTGCTTACGCTTTGTTGGGGCCGTCCGGCTGCGGCAAGACCACGTTGTTGAACTTGATCTCGGGTTTACTGACCCCCACGCACGGTCGCCTACGGTTTGATGGCCGCGACGTCACCCAGCTGGACCCCCGCGAACGCAATATTGCGCAGGTGTTCCAGTTCCCGGTGCTCTACGACACCATGACCGTGTTCGATAACCTCGCTTTTCCGTTGCGCAACCGTGGCTGGAAAGCGCCGCAGGTACGCAGCCGCGTGCAGGAAGTGGCTGAACTGCTCGAGCTGACCACCGACCTGCCACGACGTGCGCGTGGCCTGCCACCGGACGCGCAGCAAAAAATTTCGCTGGGCCGTGGTTTGGTGCGTACGGATGTGGCGGCGGTGTTGCTGGATGAGCCACTGACCGTCATTGACCCGCACTTAAAATGGTTGCTGCGCCGCAAGCTCAAGCAGGTTCACCAACAACTGCAGGTCTCGCTAATCTACGTCACCCACGATCAGGTAGAAGCGCTGACGTTCGCCGAAGAAGTGGTGGTCATGAACCACGGCGAAGTGCTGCAAGTGGGTACGCCGCGTGAACTGTACGATGCGCCAGCGCATACCTTCGTGGGCCATTTTATCGGCTCGCCGGGCATGAACCTGCTGCCCTGCGCGCTGGAGGAGCGGTCCGTCTGGCTGGGACCGGTGCAGCTACCCATGGACCCCCGTTGGTTGGCGGCAGCACGTCAGGCCGGCACGACCTATCAACTTGGCATTCGTCCCGATGCCGTGGAACTGTGCACGGCGGCCACGCCCGACGCACTGGCGGCACAGGTGCGGTCGGTGCAGTCGATGGGCACGCACACCCTGCTGCAGGTGGAATGTGCCGGCGGCTTGTTGTGGATTCGTGCCGCGGCGGGGGTGTCCCTGACGACTGACACGACCTATCTGCGTTTGCCGCGAGACAAGCTGGTGTTGTTCGCCGACCAACGGCGCGTGGCCGCCCCTGGAGCGGTGGCATGAAACCACTGAACCAGAAAGCCTGGTTGATGGTGCTCCCCGTGTTGCTCTGCGTGGCCTTCAGTGCCGTCTTGCCGCTGATGACGGTGGTGAACTACTCGGTGCAGGACATTTTGAGCCCGACGCAAAAAGTGTTCGTTGGCCTCGAGTGGTTTCGCGATGTCATGCGTGACCCGGAATTGCATGGGGCGCTGTGGCGTCAAGTGGTGTTCTCCGGTTGCGTCTTGCTGATTCAGGTGCCGCTGGGCATGGCGGTGGCACTGGCCATGCCGGCTCAGGGCTGGCGCGCGTCGATGACGCTGGTGCTCCTGGCCCTGCCATTGCTGGTGCCATGGAACGTGGTGGGCACGGTGTGGCAGATCTTTGCCCGAGAGGATATTGGGCTACTGGGCCAGGGCTTGTCGCGCCTGGGGTTCGACTATCACTATGCGTCGGATTCTGGCGATGCGTGGGCGACGGTGTTGCTCATGGATGTCTGGCACTGGACACCGCTGGTGGCGCTGCTGTGCTATGCCGGCCTGCGTGCCATTCCAGAAGCCTATTACCAAGCAGCGCGCATCGACGGCGCGTCACGCTATGCGGTATTTCGCTACCTGCAGCTGCCAAAGTTGCGCGGGGTGCTGCTGATCGCGGTGTTGTTGCGCTTGATGGACAGCTTCATGATCTACACCGAACCCTTCGTCTTGACAGGGGGTGGACCGGGTAATGCCACGACGTTTTTGTCGCAGTACCTCACGCAGAAAGCGGTGGGTCAGTTTGACCTAGGCCCCGCGGCCGCATTCTCGCTCATCTATTTTCTGATCATTCTGGTTATGTGTTTTTTGCTGTTTAACTTGTTGAAGCAAGCCGAGGATTCCCGGTGAAGCGGCGACTACCCTCTTTCGCCAGCGTGTTTATTGTGGTGTATATCGCCGCCACTCTCTTGCCGTTGTATTGGATGCTCAGCATGAGTCTGCGCACCAACGAAGCGATTCTTGGCGCGTTTGCTTGGGCTCCTGAATCGTTGTCGTGGAATAACTACCGCACCATTTTCACCGACGCCTCGTGGTACAGCGGTTATATCAACTCCATGATCTATGTGGCGATGAACACGGTCCTGTCGGTCACGGTGGCGTTGCCGGCGGCCTATGCATTTTCGCGCTATCGGTTTTTGGGGGACAAACACCTGTTCTTTTGGCTGCTCACCAATCGCATGACGCCACCGGCGGTGTTCTTGCTGCCGTTCTTTCAGCTCTATAGCACGTTAAATCTCACCGACACTTATCTGGCCGTGGCGCTCGCACACATGGTGTTCAATGTGCCGTTAGCGGTGTGGATTCTGGAAGGTTTCATGTCGGGTATCCCCCGCCAGATCGACGAAACGGCGTGGATTGACGGCTATGCCTTTCCGCGTTTCTTTCTGCGTATTTTCCTGCCGCTCATCAAGGCTGGGGTCGGGGTGACCGCGTTCTTCTGCTTCATGTTCAGCTGGGTGGAGCTGCTGCTGGCACGCACGCTCACCAGCGTCCATGCCAAGCCCATAGCCGCGGTCATGACTCGAACGGTATCGGCTTCGGGCATGGACTGGGGCACGCTCGCAGCGGCCGGGGTGTTGACGCTGGTACCCGGCGCGCTCGTCATCTGGTTCGTGCGACACTACATCGCCAAAGGCTTTGCCATGGGACGGGTGTGATGGACGACAGCACACCACCGCTCTTTGCATGGATGGCCTGGACGCCGCCGGTGGTGGTGTTTTTCTCCACGATCGCTGTGATGTTGCTGGTGATGACCGTGTGGGAATTTCGCTCGCCCACTGTGGCGCGGCGCGGCCTGCTACCGCTGGTGACCACGCGAGGCGATCGGTTGTTTATCGGCCTGCTGGTGCTGGCGTGGACGGTCTTGGCCTGGATTGGGCTGAGTGACTGGGATCCGCGAGGCGGGCTGTTGACGGGGCTGCTGGCATTGGTTGCCATCCTGCGCTGGGGCTAAGGAGCGTTCGGGTTCGTTGCCACGGAATGTCAGGAAGCAGCGAGCTGGCTCGCCATTACAACTTGAGGGGAATGACGATGTCTATCCAAACCAACACCTCCTTGCTGGCACTGGCCTGCCTGACAGCGCTGAGCGCTTTTGCGTCACCGGCGCGCGCGGATGAGGCGGCGGCGAAGCGGTGGATCGACCGTGAATTCCAGCCATCGACACTGAACAAGCAGCAACAGCTCGCGGAAATGCAGTGGTTCATCCGCACGGCGGCCATGTTGCGCGCCCGCGGCGTGACCGAGATCAGTGTCGTGTCGGAAACCCTCACTACCCACAGTTACGAGTCGAAGCAGCTGGCCCAGGCCTTTACGGAGATTACGGGCATCAAGGTGCGGCATGACCTGATCCAGGAAGGAGATGTCGTCGAAAAGCTGCAGACCAGCATGCAGTCCGGTCGCAGCATCTACGATGGCTGGATCTCGGACTCCGATCTGATTGGTACCCACTATCGCTATGGCGTGGTGCTGCCACTGTCCGATTACATGGCGGGCGCGGGGAAGGCTTACACCAACCCGGGGCTGGATCTGAAAGACTTCATCGGCACCAAGTTCACCACGGCGCCAGACCACAAGCTCTATCAACTGCCCGACCAGCAGTTCGCGAACTTGTACTGGTTTCGTGCCGACTGGTTTGCGCGCAAGGACCTGCAAGCGAAGTTCAAGGCCAAGTATGGCTACGCGCTGGGTGTGCCCGTGAACTGGACGGCTTATGAAGATATTGCCAATTTCTTTTCCAATGACGTGAAACACCTCGATGGCAAGCAGGTGTATGGCCACATGGACTACGGCAAGAAAGACCCGTCCCTCGGCTGGCGCTTCACCGATGCCTGGTTGTCGATGGCGGGCGCGGCCGACAAGGGCTTACCCAATGGTCTGCCCGTCGACGAATGGGGCATTCGCGTGGCCGCCGACAAGTGCACGCCGGTGGGCGCCTCCGTGGAGCGGGGTGGTGCCACCAACTCGCCTGCGGCGGTGTATGCGCTCACTAAATACATCGACTGGATGAAAAAATACGCGCCGCCGCAGGCACTGGGGATGACCTTCAGCGAAGCGGGCCCGGTGCCTGCGCAAGGGGCTATTGCGCAGCAGCTGTTTTGGTACAGCGCCTTCACGGCCGACATGACCAAGGTGGGGCTGCCCGTGGTGAACGCCGATGGCACTCCGAAGTGGCGCATGGCCCCCGGGCCGCATGGCCCGTATTGGAAGGACGGGATGCAGAATGGTTACCAGGATGTGGGCGCCTGGACCTTCTTTAAGAACACGCCACCCGACCGAATGGCCGCGGCTTGGTTGTATGCGCAGTTCGTCACTGCGAAGACGGTGTCACTGAAAAAGTCGATCGTCGGCGTCACCTTCATTCGCGACAGTGATATTCGCAGCGCCTATTTCACGCAGAACGCGGCGCGTTATGGCGGCCTGATTGAGTTCTACCGCAGCCCCGCACGCGTGGCCTGGACACCCACGGGCACTAACGTGCCCGATTACCCGAAGCTGGCGCAACTGTGGTGGCAGAACGTGGCCACGGCCGTCACGGGCGAGCAAACCCCGCAGGTGGCGATGGACAATCTCGCCAACCAGATGGACCAAATCATGGCGCGGTTGCAGCGCGCTGGCATGGCAGTGTGTACACCGAAGCTGAACCCGAAGGTAAGCGCGGCCAAGTGGCTGAGCCCGAATGCCGCTCCGTGGGCAAAGCTGGCCAATGAACGCCCGCAGGGCGAGACCGTGGCCTATGAGCAGCTGGTGGCGGCGTGGAAGGCGGGGAAGGTTCGCTAACCTGCCAACACCGGCGTCACGCCAGCCGTTCAATCAGTCGGCGGATGCGGCCACAGGCATCGCGCAGCACGGCTTGGTCCACGGTCAGTGCCACGCGCACGTGGCCTGCCGCGGCACCCAGGCCGAAGCTTTCGCCGGGCATGACCACCACGTGCTCTTCTTCCAGTAAGCGCCAGGCAAATTGTTCGCCGTCCAGACCGGTAGCGCGCACGTCTACCATCAGGAACATGCCGCCCTCTGGCATGCGCACTTGGGTATGCGCGCAGCCAGCAAAAGCCTCGACCACGGCTTCCGCTCGCCCACGCAGGCTGTCACGAAAACGGTCGACTTCAGGGTGATGGCCGGTCAGCGCTTCGGCCAGCGCATCGGCCAGAAATGGCTGCGAGCCGAACAGCATGGCTTCGGCCACCGACAACAAGCGCTGCACCACGTCTGCGGACGCCGCGACCCAGCCGGTGCGAAAACCGGGCAGCAGGTGCGACTTGGAAATAGAGGACACGGCCAGCGTGCGCGCGCGTAGCTGCGGGCGATCGAACGGCGAACAGAAACGCCCGCTAAATGTGAGGTCGGCATAAACCTCGTCTGAAACAATCCACAGGTCATGTTTTTCACACACGGCCCCAATGGCATCTACTTCCGCGAGCGACAGCACGGCGCCGGTGGGGTTGCTGGGTGAATTGAGCAGCAGCACGCGTGAGCGCGGCGTGATGGCCGCCTCGAGCGCAGCAGGCGTTAGGTGGAAAGCGGCTTCCGGTGCGGTCTGCACCGGCACGAAGGTGGCGCCACTGGACGCCACCAGCCCTTCATAGGTGGCGTAGTACGGGTCGGGTACTAACACCTCATCACCGTGTTCTACCAACGTCAGCAACGCGGTGTACAGCCCGTTTTGCGTGCCAGCGGTGCAAAGCACTTGCTCGGGTGTCACGGGCATGCCCGAGCGGTCCGCCAGATGCGCAGCAATAGCCAAGCGCGCGCCGAGTTCGCCTTGCCCGTTGGCGTAACGCGTGCGGCCAGATTGCAGTGACTGAATAGCGCGCTCGATCACCCGCGCGGGCGGCGGGAGATCAGGTTCGCCGATGGACAACATGATGACTGGCACACCAGCCCGCGCTTGCTGCTGGCCCGCATAGTGGACTTCCCACTTTGCGGCGCCAAGTCCTGCGAGGCGGTCGGAAATCGAAGCGTATTTCATGCGGACTCTTAGAGCTGTAGGGCGACCATGGACACGAATTCATCGAACTCCATCATGGTGTCATCAGGACGGGTGATTGCATAGACGACGTACCACCGTGTGAAATAAAGGTCGTCGCGGAAATCGGTAGCGGGTGCCTAAACGCTAAACCCGCGGTAAGTACAGGCCGGAGAGCACCAGCGCGCGGGCTTTGCCGTTGACCGTTTCCCGAAAGCTGACCCACTCAGGGCTGTCAGGTTCATCGCGCAGGAAGAAGCGCCCGCCGGCCGCCGGCTCTAGCGGAATGGCGCCGTCCATCCACAATTGGCCTTTGCGGAGCACGATGCGGCGGCTGCCGATCCACAGATCCTCGGTACGGTATTCGCCGGTTAACGACGGCCAGTGGTCGGGCACCTTAAAGGACCGTGGGCCGCTGTAGGCCGGTTGGGTGTACCAGTCTGGGCCCCAGCCGGCCTCCACCACCGTTCCGGTACCGTTCTGGCCATTGCGGCCGAAGAGTAGCGGGAAATGCGCGAAGTCGGGATGCAGGATGGTGAACGCGTCCGGCTGCGCTATGGAAGGCTCCAGCGGGACACGTGTTCCTTGGTGTTGCAGGTACAGCCGGTCGCCTGCGGCGAGCACTTCCAAAATGCCTCCGGATTCACCAGTGTAGCGGCCCGCGTAGTCGGCGGCGGCCGTCACCTGCAGTGGTGGCGCGGGCGCTGGCACCGGCGGCAGGGCCGTGCCTTCACGGCAGGCGCGCATCAGCCGTAGTGCATAGTCGACCACGGGCCGCGGGCGATAGCCTTGCATGGCATTGATGGAGGCGAACCCACCGACCCCGGCCTCCAGATCCACTTCCAGTGCGGAGGCGAATGCCGCCATGCCGCCAGTGTGGCGTAGGCGCTGGTGGCCTTCGAGCTGGTCGGCGGCGATACCATAGCCATAAGCGGTGCCCGGCCCAAAGTGCTCGGCCGCCATGTGCCGCCCACAGAACAGGGCGAAACCTGCGGGCGAGACGAGCCGACCCGTGGGTGTGGCACCGCGCTGAATGAGCATGGTCAGGTAGGCGCCCATGTCGCGGGCCGTGGCGGCCACACACCCGGCCGCAGAATTGAACGCGATGGGCGGGCTGCGGGTTAGTGTGCCGCGGCGGGGATAGGGGCGGTCAGTGTACCGCGGCAGATAGGCGGTGGCGATGCGCTCGGCGGCGTCCAGCGTGATCACCGGCTCGCTCGAGCTCATGCCCAGCGGCGTCAGAATGCGCTGCTGCAAGGAGTCCGCCAGCGTACCGCCGTCGAGGCTCGCCAGTAGCAGGCCGAGCGCTTCATAGCCCATGTTGCAGTAGTGGAAGAAGGTACCCGGGGCCGCGGTGGCCTGATAACGCCAGCTTGGGTCCGCTGGAAAGAGCGCACCGTCGGGCAGTGCGGCGCTGTGGGTGAGCAGATGGTGAGCGGTGAGCGGTGCGCCGCCGGTGGCCGCGTCGAAGCGCAGCCAGGGCAGATAGTCCTGGATAGGGCGGTGGAAATCCAGCTTGCCGGCTTCGTGCAGCTGCACCAGACACAGCCCGAGAAACGACTTGCTGATGGAGCCGATGTGAAATAAGCGTGCTGGGTCCAGCGGCAGCCGCTGCTCCAGATCTTCGAAGCCATACGCACACACACGCTGCACACCGCTGGCATCGGACAGCGCCAGTGTCAGCCCAGGCGCATTCATCTCGCGCAGGTACTGCTCTACATACTGGTCCAGGCGCTCAAAGGCCGGCGCATACCGGCTGGCCGTGGCGGCACGGGCATCGCGGAGCGACAGCGCACCGGTGGAAGCCAGCACCCCGAGATTGACGCCAAGGCCCAGTAGGTCACGCCGGTTCATAGACGGTCCTCCTGGTGGCGCTTGAGTTCTTTCACCAGCCGGTCGGTTTGCGGCCGAACGATATTGAACGAAATAGGCCAGGTTTCGGTGTCGGCCAGCGCGGCGAAGGGCGCCATGATTTCGTAGTAGTGCTGGGTGCTGCGGGCATAGATACGCACCAAGTAGTCCCGTTTGCCGAACAGCGCGTCGGCTGTTACCACATAGGGGCTCGCTTTCAGCAGCTCTTCGATCTTCAGTGCGGTTTGCGCGCTGTGGGGCTCGACTGAAATGGAGGCGTAGTAGAGGCTCAGGTGGGCCAGTTGCTCCACGTCTACATCGGCGTGGTAGCCAAGAATGACGCGGTCGGTCTCCAGCTTCTCGAGGCGAGCCGTGCACGGGCTGGCCGAAAGATTCACGGCCTTCGACAGTTCCGTCAAGGTCTGCCGGCCCTGCTCGGCAACCGCCGCAAGAATGCGCAGGTCGATCGCATCCAGCTTGGGTTTTGCTTTTGCGATTTTGACCATGGTGCCGGTTCCGTGTTGAGTTTGCTGGTAGCTCGCACTGGCAGCATACCGCGCCCAGCAAGGGCAGGCACCTGCTGCGGCGGCGTGGATTCTCGGGAAATTCCCTGCGGATTCGCTCGAATTCCCTGCGCCGCGCACTGTCAGCAGGGGTTTTATCCTTGCTGGTGAAAAGGCATCCCGTTTACGCTGCACGGGCTATGGAAAACCTCATTCAGTTCAAGACACCCTTCGTGGTGTTCTTCGGTGATGCCACCGATGCGACGTTTGCGAAAACCGGTTTGGGGCTGGCGCAATGGCGCCCGGACGATTGTCTGGGCCAGGTGCGGCTGCCGGCCTGCGGTGTCGACGCTGGCATCCCCACCTTCTCGTTGGAGGCGGCCAAAGCGGCTGGTGCTCGCAGCCTCATCATCGGCTCAGCGGCGGTGGGCGGCGGCGTGCCCGACAGCTGGGTGCCCACGCTATGTGCGGCCGCGAGGCTGGGTATCGACATTGTCGCCGGGCTGCATGTGCGGCTCGCCAGCCTGCCCGGTCTAGCAGACGCCGCGGCGCAGGGCGAGGCGCGCTTGGTCGATGTGCGCGTACCGCCTCCCGGCCTGCCGGTAGGCACTGGCCGCAAGCGCTCGGGCCGGCGACTGCTCACCATCGGCACGGATTGCGCTTGCGGCAAAAAATACACCGCTTTGGCCCTCCATGCGGAGCTGAAAGCGCGTGGGTTAAACAGCGATTTCCGTGCCACTGGCCAGACCGGCATCATGATTGCCGGACGTGGCCTGCCGCTGGATGCGGTGGTCGCCGATTTCCTGACCGGCGCCGCGGAGATCCTGTCTCCGGACAATACCGCCGACCACTGGGATATCGTCGAAGGGCAAGGCGCGCTGTTTCATCCAGGCTATCTGCAAGTCACGGTGGGGTTGCTGGTCGGCTCACAACCCGATGCCTTGGTGGCGTGTCATGAAGTGGGCCGCCAGGTCATCGGCGGCTGGGAAGCATTCCCCTTGCCCTCCATCAATGCGCTGATCGAGCGCGCGGTGGCACTGGGTTCACTGACCAATCCGGCGGTGCGCTGTGTCGGTATCTCCTTAAACACCGCGCAGGTGCCGCCGGCCGAGCGCCAAGCGGTACTCGCGCGCTATGCCGCCGCCAGCGGCCTGCCTTGCGTGGATCCGCTCATCGACGGCGTCGGCCCGATTGTCGAGCGCTTGTTGGCGGAGTTCCCCTGATGCGGCTCAGTGTGCATATCGAGCGCTGGCCCGCCATTCGCCCCTTTCGCATCACCGGCAAGGTCTGGACCAGCTTCGATTCGATCGTGGTGGATCTCAGTGACTCCGGTGCTGTGGGTCATGGTGAAGCACTGGGCGTCTATTACCTTAACGAGACGGTCGAGACGCTCTTGGCACAGATTGAAAGCGTGGCGCCCGCGGTGGCCGGTGGTCTCGATCGGGCCACTTTGCAAACGCTGCTGCCGGCCGGTGGGGCGCGCAATGCGCTGGACTGCGCGCTGTGGGACCTCGAGGCAAAGCGCACGGGCCGCTCCATCTGGGCATTGACGGGCATGGTCCCTAAGCCATTGCAGACGGTGTTCACCATTGGGCTGGAAGCCGAACCTGAAGAGATGGCACGCAAGGCGGCGGCGGCCATGGGTCAGTCGCTGCTCAAGGTGAAGCTCGATGGCGACCGGCCCGTCGAGCGCCTACGCGCTATTCGCGCCGCGCGGCCAGACGCGCGCCTGGTGGTGGATGCCAACCAAGGCTGGACCTTCACGCAATTGCAGGCGGTGGCACCGGTGTTTGCCGCGCTGGGTGTCGAGATGATCGAGCAGCCGCTGCCGCGCGGCGGCGATGCGGAACTGGCGGGTTACCGCTCGCCGGTGAAGCTCTGCGCCGATGAATCCTGCCTCGATCTCAGTGAGCTGGAAGCGGCCGTGGGTCGCTACCAGATGATCAACATCAAGCTCGACAAGACCGGCGGGCTCACCCATGCCCTAGCGCTGGCGCAAGCCGCACGGGCGCGCGGCCTGGGCCTGATGGTGGGCTGCATGGGCGGCAGTTCGTTGGCCATGGCCCCGACCTTTGTCGTCGGCTGTTTGTGTGACTTGGTAGATATCGATGGCCCGCTGTTGCAGAAATGCGATCGCCTGCCGGGCCTGCAGTACGACGGGGCGACAGTGTCAGTGTTTGGTACAGAGGTGTGGGGATGACAACCAGATCCATCGTGACGGCCGTTGTGGCCGGTTGGCTCATCACTTCCGGGATCGTGGCCGCTGCGGTACCGGCAGTGCCGCCCACCACGGCCTCTGCAGCTCCCGCGACGTTGGTCGCTGGCAATGCGCGCACGCTTGAACGGGGGGATCTGGAGGCCTGGCTCGATGGCTTTCTACCCAACGCCATGCGGCAGGGGGAAGTGGCGGGTGCCGTGGTGGTGGTGGTCAAAGATGGCCAGGTGCTGCTGCAGAAGGGTTACGGCTACGCTGATGTCGCCAAGCAAACGCCGGTAGACGCCGACACCACGCTGTTCCGGCCCGGGTCGGTGTCTAAGCTGTTCACCTGGACCGCGCTGATGCAACTGGTGGAACAAGGCAAAGTGAACCTTGACGCCGACGTCAACACTTACCTTGATCACCCGATGTTGCCGCGCAGCGACGGCCCCATCACCGTGCGCCATCTGTTCACGCATACGCCGGGGTTTGAGGAGCAGATCAAAGATCTGATTGCCAGCCAGCCGCCAGGCGCATTGGGCGATTACATCCGCGACTATCAGCCCGTGCGCGTCAAAGCGGCAGGCACCACACCCGCGTATTCCAACTATGGTGCAGCACTGGCTGGGTATATCGTCGAGCGGGTCTCGGGTGAACGCTTTGATGACTATGTGGAGCGGCATCTGTTGGTGCCACTGGGCATGCAGAATTCTTCGTTTCGACAGCCGGTGCCCGCCAGCATCCGTGGCCAGATGTCGCAGGGTTATGCGCTCGCCTCGGGGGCTGCCAAGCCCTATGAATACATTAACTGCGCCCCGGCCGGCAGCATGGAGGCCACCGGCGCCGACATGGCGCGTTTTATGCTGGCGCACTTGCAGCACGGGCAGCTGGGCGAGGTGCGCATCCTGCAAGCGGCGACGGCCGAGCAGATGCACAGCGCAAAAGCGGTGGTCATTCCCGGCATGAACAGCATGCTGCTGGGCTTTTACGAACAGAATCTCAACGGGCACCGCGTCATTGGTCACGGTGGCGACACCGAATGGTTCCACAGCGAGCTGGAGCTGTATCTGGATGAAGGCGTGGGCTTGTTCGTGTCGGTGAACAGCGCGGGTCGGGAGGGTGCCGGTGGGGCGCTGCGCATGAATCTGGGAGAAGGCTTTGCCGATCGCTACTTCCCAGCGGTCCCCGTGGCCGCCGTGTCGGCAGGAACACCGTTGTCTGCAGCGCTGCAGCAGGCACACGCCAAGGCTATCAGCGGCCGCTACGACTCGTCGCGCAACCCGTTCACCAGTTTCTGGAACGTGCTGACGCTGGTCGGTAGCCTGAAGATTACCGCGAACGAGGATGGCACCCTCTCCATGCCCCCGATGGGCGGTGGACCACCCGCGGGGTACAAGCTGCGTGAAGTGGCGCCCTACTTCTGGCGCTCCGACGACGGAGATGCCCATATTGCAGCGCGCATGGTGAACGACCAAGTGTCGTTCCTGCAGATCGATTATCCCTTCATGCTGCTCCTGCCCACGCCGTGGTGGCGTTCGCCGCTCTGGTTGCTGCCTGCCGTAGGCGTAGCGCTGCTGGCGTTGGTGTTCAGCTGCCTGGTGTGGGGCGGCGCCACTTGGGTGCGTCGTCGTCACCAGTTACCGGCGCCGTTCACCGGGACCCTCGCTCAGAGCTATCGTTGGTCGCGCCGTAGTGCGCTGGCCACGGTGCTGGTATTACTGGCCTGGGTGGTCACCTTTGCGACGCTGGAGTTCGGCAAGAGCTCACAGGACGCTTGGTTCTTGGCGCTACAGGTCGCCAGCGGGCTCGCCTTTATCGCGGTAGCGGTCACGAGTGTTTGGCATGCCGCGCAGTGCTTGCGCAGCACCACCCACTGGAGCGGCAAGCTCTGGAACCTGCTCTTGGGCGCCGCTGGCGTCGTGGTCGTTTATGTGGGCCTGGTGTTCCACGTGATTGGCTTCACCGTTCACTATTGAATAACCATCGACGAACAGCACTGGGGAGTAGCGAATTTGAATAACCAGCAGGGCCTTTTAGCACCCACCGCGTTGGCGATCCTCACCGCGGTGTCCTTCCCCGCGTACAGCGCCGCAGAGGCGGTGGCCACGAATGCGCTCGACGAGGTGATCGTCACCGCTAACAAGCGCTCTGAGCGCCTGCAGGATGTGGCGGTGTCGGTCAGTAGCCTCTCTGGGGCCACGCTGGAACGCATGCATGTGGCGGCGCTGGCGGACATCAGTGGCGCTGTACCCGGGCTCGTGATCAGCAACACCGGCGGCCCCGGCCGCTCCACCATTACCATGCGCGGCCTGAATTCTCAGGGCAACGGTTCGCTGGTGGCGACGCTGATCGACGACATGGCGGTGGGCTCCAGTGCCAGCTGGGCACGTGAAGATTCCTACCAGCTGGACCTGATGCCCTACGACATTGCCGCTATTGAACTGCTGCGCGGCCCGCAAGGCACCTTGTACGGCGCGAACTCGATGGGCGGCGTGCTCAAATATGCCATGCGCTATCCATCGCTCGATGCCACCGAGGCCCAGGTGGGCGTCGAAGCGCTCAGTGTCTCCGGCGGCGGCAGCGGTGGCTATGGGGTGCGCGGTGCCTTCGGTGCCCCGCTGGTGGCGGGCAAGCTCGCGGTGCGCGTCAGCGTGTTTGACCGCAAGACGCCAGGCTTTATCGACAACCCCACGCTGCAGCGGAACAATGAAAACACCACCACGCAGAAAGGCGCGCGTGTGGCCTTGCTGTGGCAGCTCACCGACGCGGTGAGCGTCAAGCTGCAGGCGCTCCATCAGGAAATTCAATCCGCAGGCTCGAACCTGGTGGCGGCCACGGCCGTCGGTGAGGGCCCGGTCTATAGTCCGGGCGAATGGCTGGATGGCCCGCAGGCCTGGGCCCACACCGTCCCGGAGTCTTTTCGCACCAAAATTGATTTTGGTTCGGTCACGATCGACTGGAACTTGCCGTTCGGCCACCTCACCTCGGCGTCCTCGTATTCGAAAAAGATCACCGAGCACGACCAGGACATGACTTTGGCCTACGGCTGGTTGCAGCCACTGATTTTTGGGCCCGATACGCCCACGAACAATATGTTTCTGTCGGGGGTCGGCGTGAAAAAATTCACGCAGGAACTGCGGCTGTCTTCTGCCGGCGAAAGCCGGCTGAGCTGGTTGTTGGGGGCTTATTACACCAAGGAAGATGCTACCAACTCGCAGGATCTGGAGGCTTTAGGGCTGGACCTGGCGCCACTTCCCGGTATCAACCCGTTCGCGCTGGCGAGCGTCGCCAGTTCCTATAAGGAGCGGGCGGTGTTCGGCAACCTCAGCTACCAGCTGACGCCGGCACTGGCGGTTTCGGTGGGCTTGCGGCGGCTGAAGAACGAGCAGTTGGTGAATGCGCAAACGGGCGGCATCATCCTGGCGCCTTCGGACACGCTCTCCTCCAGTGATGCTTCGATCACCAATTTCATGGCGAATGTCAGCTACCACTTTGCTGAAAATACGATGGGGTATGTGCGGGTGGCCAACGGCTACCGCCCCGGTGTGCCGAATGTCGTCAGCTCCCAGTATCCAGAGATTCCCGCCTCCACCCAATCGGACACCATGAAGAACTACGAGGTGGGACTGAAAAGCCAGTTCGCTGGCGCGCGCGGCACGATTGACCTGAGCGTGTTTAAGATCGACTGGACCAACATGCAGGCCATCGTGCTCACCGCAGATGGCAATATTGGTTATGGCGCCAATGCCGGCACCGCCACCAGCAAGGGCGTAGAGATGAGCGTGAATTATCTGGCCACCGAGGCCCTGCGACTGGGCGTGAATGCTGCCTTCACCGATGCCAAGGCGACGCAGCAAGTGGTCACGGCCAGCTATACCGTTGCAGTAGGTGCGCGCCTGCCGACGGCGCCGAAATGGACCTTGGCCGCGACGGCGGATTATCGTCTGGCGCCGCTGGGTGGCTGGACGCCACGTGTGAACGCGGCGTTTCGCTACCTGACGGAGCAGTACAGCACGTTCTCTTCCGCTAACCCCACGGCACGCATACCGGCCGGTTCCATCGCCGATCTAAACCTCGGCTTAAGCCGCGGCAAGGTGGATGTTGCGCTGTATGTGCGCAACCTGGCGGATAAACGGACGTTCAACTCTGGCTTGCCGCAGACCAATGGGCTGACAGGCGTGCGGTTTTACCGTGGCACGCTCGTGCAGCCGCGGACGGTGGGCTTGACCGTCGACTACAGCTTTTGAACCGCAAGGCACAAACGCTGCTCGCTGGCACGGCCCTGGCATTGCTGGCCAGCAGCGTGCTGGCGGCGCCAGTGCACGAGGTCATTATCCGTCAGGGCATGGTCTATGACGGCTCCGGGAAAGCGCCGTATCGCGGCGATGTGGCCATTGATGGTGATCGCATCAGCTACATCGGCCGTCACGCGCCGGGGCGCGGCAAGACCGAAGTGGACGCGCGCGGTCAGGCCATTGCGCCTGGCTTCATCAACATGCTCGCGCATCCGGAGGAGTCGCTGCTGCAGGATGGTCGTGCGCTCAGTGACATCACCCAGGGCGTTACCTTGGAGGTGATGGGTGAAATGTCGATGGGCCCCGTCTCGCCCAAGATGCGGCAGCTGATGTTGCAGCGGCAGTACGGCGTCAAGTACCCCATTGAATGGACTACCTTGGGCGAATACCTCGAGACGCTGGTCCAGCACGGCATTGCGCCGAATGTGGCGTCATTCGTCGGGGCAGGAACGGTGCGCAGTTACGTGCTCGATGAAGTGGACGTGCAGCCCGATGCGGCGCAGCTCAGCACCATGCGCGGGCTGGTACACCAGGCCATGGAAGAAGGCGCCCTCGGGGTGACCGCCGCGCTGATCTATAGCCCCGATGGTTATGCGAAAACGCCGGAGCTGGTGGCTTTGGCCAGCGAATCGGCGCGTTGCGGCGGGATGTACATTGCGCATATGCGCTCGGAAGGCGATCGCATCGAGGAAGCCGTGGCCGAAACGATCGAGATCGCCCAGCAATCGGGCGGGCCAGCAGAAATTTACCATCTCAAATTTGCCGGGCAGACCAACTGGTCGAAGATCGACCGGGTGCTGCACACCATTGAAGCCACCCGTGCGGCAGGCACGCGCATCACGGCGGACATGTACACCTACACCGCCGGCGCCACCGGGCTGGATGCGGCCATGCCACCCTGGGTGCAAGATGGTGGCCTTGAGCAATGGATCGAGCATCTGAAAGACCCCGCGACGCGCGCGCGGGTGCTTGCCGAGATGCGTAACCCGCAGCCTGAGTGGGAAAATCTGGCCCTGCGCGCGGGCCCCGCCGGCATGCTGTTACTCGGGTTCAAGAACCCCGCTTTGCTTCCCTATCTTGGCAAGACGCTGGCCGCCGTGGCGGCAGAACGCGGCGTCAGCGCCGAGGACGCAGCCATTGATCTGGTGATCGAAGACGGCACACGAGTAGGCGTCGCCTATTTCCTGATGTCCGAAGACAATCTGCGGCGGCAGATAGCCTTGCCTTGGGTGAGTTTTGGTTCGGATGCCGCGGCGCCCGCTCCTGAGGGCGTGTTTCTCGCTGCCAACGAGCATCCACGCGCTTACGGCAATTTCACGCGCGTGCTGGCCAAGTATGTGCGCGATGAATCCGTCATCACCTTGCAAGAGGCGGTGCGCAAACTCACTGCTTTGCCGGCGGCCAATCTGGCGCTCAAAGAGCGCGGTCAGTTGCGCCTGGGGTATTTCGCCGATGTGGTGGTGTTTAATCCGGCCACTGTGCAAGACCATGCCACTTTCGAAAACTCGCACCAGCTCTCGACGGGCGTGTCGGAGGTTTGGGTGAATGGGGTGCAGGTGCTGGCGAAAGGGGTGGCCACGGGCGCGGCCGCTGGGCGTGTGGTGCGCGGGCGTGCCTGGAAGGGCTGGCCCGATGGCGGTTGTCGGGCCACCGCGAAAGACTGGCCCTGGAATCCGTGAAGCACGACGCGGCGCCAGCCGCGGGCGCCGACTGAGCGGGGTCACCCCGTGAGCCCTTTGACTGTGTACGATGCTGACACCATGGGTACCTCTTCTACTGCAGACCTCGAGGCGCTTGCCGCCGAACTTTCCCGCCACCCGGACTACCGCGTGCTGCGCCGGCTCGACCCCGCCCACGGCCGCGCGCCGCTCACCACGGCGCACCCGCTGCGGGCGGCGGTGGTCGACACCGAAACCACCGGCATGGATCTTGAGCGCGACAAGATTATTGAGCTGGCGGTCATCGTCTTCGAATACGACCGCGACAGCGGCGCCTTGGGTCCGGTGGTGGCGCGCTTCAGCGCCTTCGAAGATCCCGGCATGCCCATTCCGCCAGAATCCACCGCCATCCATCACATCACCGACGACATGGTGCAGGGGCAGCAGTTCAACGAAGCCGCCTTGCAAGCCTGTCTGCGCGAGGTGCATTTGGTCATTGCACACAACGCGGCCTTTGACCGACGCTTCCTCGAGCAGCGCTTTACGTGGTTTGAAAACTTGTCTTTTGGTTGTTCCCAGTACGACATCCCGTGGTCGGCGCAGGGCATCAGCAGCCACAAACTGGAATATCTCGCCTACCGCAGTGGTTTCTTTTACGAAGGGCACCGAGCGGAGATCGACTGTCTGGCGTTGCTCGAAGTGTTGGCACAGCCGCTCGGCGACACGGGCGGCACCGCCTTTCAGGCTTTGTTGACCAGCGCCCGTGAAGAATCGCTGCGGCTGTGGGCGAATGACTCGCCCTTCGCCACCAAGGACGCGCTGCGCGGCCGTGGTTACCGTTGGGACGCGCAGGAACGTTGCTGGCACAAGGAACTGCGGCAGCCTGGGCTGGAGGCGGAGCTCGGCTGGCTGAAAACCACGGTCTACGGTGGCCGGGAACGGTTGGTCAATCTCGACATCCAGGATGCCCGCGGCCGTTACTCGGTGCGGCCTGGTGCGCGGCAACGGGTCAAGGTTTAAAGGCTGGCCGTGACGGTGGTGTCGAGGGTAATGCCCGCCACTTCGTAGCCGCGCCGCAGGTCGCGGATATGTTTGCCCATCCACGCCAGTGCGCGTGGCGCATCTCCCAGCACAATGGCCTCGGCCACTTGTTGTTCCGCATCGCGGATACGCGCACGCGCCTGGGGGACGCGGTCGATGACCAGCGCCAGTGTCGGCTCGAGCAGTCGCACCAGCGGCTCCTGCGCCAGGGCCAGCACCCGGTTATGACTGGCGGCCGCGACGGCCCGGAAGAAGGCGGTCACGTTGGCCACGGCATGTTCTGTCACCGCATGGTCGGCGGCATAGCGTGCCACCACGGCCTGTAGTGTTTCGATGTCCTCGGCGGTGCGTGCCAGTGCCGCGGCTTCCGCCAGCGGCGGCTCCAGCACCCGCAGCGCTCCCCACACCTCCAGCGCGGTAATGCCCTGAATGGCAAACGCACGCTGCAGGCCATCGGCCAGTTGCGTGGCCTGAGGCTGCGTGACCACCATGCGTTTGCTGCCCTTGTGGCGGCTGAGCAGCCCTTGGCTTTCCAGATCGCGCAGCGCTTCACGCAGGGTGCCACGGTTGACACCGAACTGCTCCGCCAGCACGGCTTCCGGCGGCAACCGTTGGCCATCCGGGAGGCGGCGGTCCAAGATGCGCTCGAGGATGGCGTCTGCCACTTTGCGGTAGGCCGGCACCAGCCGGACGGGCGTGAACTCGACGTTCAAGGCAGCTCCTGCTCACTGGTTCACCGCAACCAAGGGCGCGTCGCCCGCTGGCGCCTCAGGCCGCTTCGAACAGCTGGCGGCCGATGAGCATCCGGCGAATCTCCTGTGTCCCGGCGCCAATCTCGTAGAGCTTGGCGTCGCGCAGCAGCCGTCCGGCAGGGTAGTCATTGATGTACCCGTTACCACCCAGCGTCTGGATGGCCTCGAGTGCTGCACGGGTGGCCCGTTCAGCGGCATACAGGATACAGCCCGCGGCATCTTGCCGGGTGACTTGGCCCCGGTCGCAGGCTGCGGCCACGGCGTAGACATAGGCGCGCGAGGCATTCAGGTCGGTGTACATGTCGGCCACCTTGCCCTGCATCAGCTCGAAGGTGCCGATAGGCACCCCGAACTGTTTGCGTTCACGCAGATAGGGCAGGACCAGATCGAGCGCCGCTGCCATGAGGCCAAGCGGTCCGCCCGCCAGTACGACGCGTTCAAAATCGAGGCCGCGCATGAGCACTTTGGTCCCGCCGTGCAGCTGGCCCAGGAGGTTGGCGGCCGGGACGCGACAGTTCTGAAATACCAGTTCGCAGGTGTTGGAGCCGCGCATGCCGAGCTTGTCGAGTTTCGGTGAAGTGGAAAAGCCGGGAAAGTCCCTTTCAACGATGAACGCGCTGATGCCACGTGCGCCGGCGTCCGGGGCCGTTTTCGCATACACCACCAGCACCTCGGCGTCCGGTCCGTTGGTGATCCACATCTTGGTGCCGTTGAGCACAAAGTAGTCGCCTTCAGCGACCGCGCGTAGCTGCATGGCCAGTACATCGCTACCGGCGCCCGGCTCCGACATGGCCAACGCACCGACCTGCTCGCCGGAGACGAGTTTTGGCAGGTAGCGGTCTCGCTGGGCGTCGGTGCCATTGAGGGTCAGTTGGTTGACGCACAGGTTTGAATGGGCGCCGTAGGACAGCCCCACCGACGCCGAAGCGCGGGAGATTTCCTCGACGGCTATGGTGTGGGCCAAGTAGCCCAGCGCTGCGCCGCCCCAACGCTCGGGGACGGTGATGCCCAGCAGCCCCTGTTCGCCGAACTGTCGCCAAAGCTCGGGTGGAAACTGGTTGCTGCGGTCGATCTCTGCTGCCCGCGGCGCAATCACGGTCTGCGCAAACCGGCGCACCTGGTCACGAACCGCGTTGACCGTGTCATCGAGACCGAAGTCTAAGGCATTCACAGAGGACGACAGCATGGCTTGCTCCACAGGAAAGTTCGATGGTACGATTGTTCAACAATTAACGACAAGACACAAGCCTTGGTTCGCTTGGCCTTTACTGAGGAGCTGCATATGACGCTGCCATTGCCGGTTTCCGGGCCACCACTAGCCACCGCTATCGATGTCCGTTCGGCGGCGTTCGCGGCCAATCAAGCCGCCATGGCGGCACAAGTCGCTGGGCTGCAGGCTGAACTGGCGCGCATTGCCCTGGGCGGCAGCCCTCAGGCCCGCCAGAAGCATGTGGACCGGGGCAAGCTTCTGGTGCGTGACCGGGTGGATGCCTTGCTCGACGCGGGGAGCCCATTTTTGGAGCTCTCGCCGTTGGCTGCCCATGGCCAGTACGGCGGCGAAGTGCCAGCGGCCGGTCTTATCACCGGCATTGGCCGGATCGCCGGGCAAGAATGTGTGGTGGTGGCCAACGACGCGACCGTTAAGGGGGGCACCTATTACCCGCTGACGGTCAAAAAGCACCTGCGCGCCCAAGAGATCGCCGCCGAAAACCATCTGCCTTGCGTGTACCTGGTGGATTCGGGCGGCGCGTATCTGCCTGCCCAGGACGAGGTGTTTCCCGACCGGGAGCACTTCGGGCGGATCTTTTTCAACCAAGCGAATCTATCCGCTGCGGGTATTCCGCAGCTGGCCGTGGTGATGGGTTCGTGTACGGCGGGTGGCGCCTATGTGCCCGCCATGGCCGACGAAGCGATCATCGTCAAAGAGCAAGGCACTATCTTCCTGGCCGGCCCGCCGCTGGTGAAGGCCGCCACGGGTGAAGTGGTGACGGCCGAAGCGCTCGGGGGTGGTGATGTGCACACGCGCCTCTCGGGCGTGGCGGACCATCTGGCAGACAACGATCTCCATGCCTTGGCCTTGGCGCGTAGCGCCGTGGCGCGGTTCAACCGCGTGAAACAGATACGGCTGGAGGTCGCCCCGGTGGAGGAACCGCGGTATGCCGCTGCGGAACTGCACGGCGTGGTGCCTGCCGACGCACGTCAACCGTTCGAGGTGCGCGAGGTGATCGCGCGCGTGGTGGATGGCAGCCGCTTCGATGAATTCAAAGCGCGCTACGGCACCACGTTGGTGTGTGGCTTTGCACGAATCCATGGCTACCCCGTGGGCGTCATCGCCAACAATGGCATTCTGTTCAGTGAATCGGCGCAGAAGGGCGCCCACTTCATTCAGCTGTGTACGCAGCGTGGCACTCCGCTGGTGTTCCTGCAGAACATCACCGGCTTTATGGTCGGACTGAAAGCCGAAACGGGCGGTATCGCCAAAGACGGCGCGAAACTGGTCACCGCCGTGGCCACGGCCCGGGTGCCAAAGTTCACGGTGATCATCGGTGGCAGCTTTGGCGCTGGCAATTACGGCATGTGCGGCCGCGCCTACAGCCCGCGTTTTTTGTGGATGTGGCCCAATGCGCGCATCTCGGTGATGGGCGGTGAGCAGGCGGCGAGTGTGCTGGCCACGGTGAAGCGCGACCAGCTTGAAGCCGCCGGTCAACACTGGAGCGCCGCCGACGAAGCGAAGTTCAAGGCGCCGCTACGCGAACAATACGAGCAGCGGGGCCATCCGTATTACGCCAGTGGCCGGCTGTGGGACGATGGGGTGATCGACCCGGCCGATACCCGTCGCGTCCTCGCGCTGGGCCTCTCGGCGGCCTTGAATGCGCCACATGGCCCGGACACACCGACCAAGGTCGGCGTCTTTCGCCTGTGATGTCCCACGCTAACTAACCCTCTGGGTGCACGATGACCGACGCAGACCTCCACTTGCCACTTGAGACCACCGAGACCGCTGGTGTGCGGACCCTGTGGCTAAACCGCCCAGCCCTGCACAACGCGTTTGACGCGGAGCTGATCGACCAGCTGACGGTGGCGGTCGTCGCCGCAGGCGCAGACCCGGCGGTCCGGGTGCTGGTGATCGGTGGGCGTGGCCCCAGCTTCTGTGCCGGCGGTGACCTGCACTGGATGCTGCGTGCGGCGCAGTACACCCATGCGCAAAACCTGGCGGATGCTAACCGTCTCGCAGGGCTGTTTCATGCGGTGTACACGTCGCCAAAACCGGTGGTGGCACGGGTACATGGCAATGCACTCGCTGGGGGCACCGGACTGGTGGCGGCTTGTGATGTGGTGGTGGCAGACAGCACGGCAAAATTCGGTACGCCCGAGGTTCGCATTGGGCTGGTCCCAGGCACCATCGGGCCGTATGTGGTGAATGCCATCGGCGCTCGCGCCGCCTCGCGCTACTTTCTAACCGGTGAGCGCTTTGACGCCGCTGAAGCTCACCGTCTTGGACTGGTGCATGTGTTGTGCGCACCGAATGCGCTCGACGCCGCCGTGGAAAATATCGTTCGCGCCTTGCTGGCTGGCGGCCCCCACGCGCTACAGGAATCTAAAGGACTGCTACAGCATCTGGCTGCGCGCGCTATCGACGCCCCTTTAGTGGCGGAGACGGCCGAATGGATTGCGCGCGTGCGCAGCACTCCGGAAGGCCATGAAGGCATTGGGGCCTTTCTGGCCAAGCGCCTGCCCAACTGGAGAGCTTAACCAGTGGAACCGATTCGAAAACTGCTCATCGCCAATCGCGGGGAGATTGCCTGCCGTGTGCTGTTGACGGCGCAACGTCTCGGAATCGCCACCGTCGCCGTCTACTCCGACGCCGACGCCGACGCCCGACACGTGCGCTTGGCGGACGAAGCCGTGCGCCTGGGTCCGGCGCCAGCCAGTGAGTCCTATCTCGACTCGCAGCTAGTGCTCGCGGCTGCGCGCCACACCGGCGCTGAGGCTATTCACCCCGGCTACGGCTTTCTCTCCGAAAACGCGGTATTCGCTGAAGCTTGTCGGGACGCGGGCATTCGCTTCGTGGGGCCGCCGCCTGCCGCCATTCGGGCGATGGGCGGTAAGAGTGCTGCCAAGGCCTTGATGGTGGCCGCAGGTGTGCCGGTGGTGCCGGGCTACCACGGCGTGGACCAGTCGCTGGCACTGCTGCAACGTGAAGCCGATGGCATAGGCTACCCGGTGCTCATCAAGGCCAGCGCCGGTGGTGGCGGTAAGGGCATGCGCGTGGTTCGCGCGGCGGCGGAGTTTGCTGCGGCGCTCACCGGTTGCCAACGCGAATCGCTGGCCAGTTTCGGTGACGACACGGTGCTGCTCGAAAAATATCTGCAGCAACCGCGGCATATTGAAATTCAAGTATTTGCCGACACGCATGGAGCGTGTCTGGCGCTACATGAACGCGACTGCTCAGTGCAGCGTCGGCACCAGAAAGTGGTGGAGGAAGCACCTGCCCCCGGCATGACACCCGAACGACGCCGCGCGATGGGCGAGGCTGCCGTGAACGCCGCGCGTGCGGTGGGCTATGTGGGCGCCGGCACCGTGGAATTCATCGTAGACCGCGATGGCCAGTTCTACTTCATGGAGATGAACACCCGCCTGCAGGTGGAGCATCCGGTCACGGAAATGATTACTGGTCTGGACTTGGTGGAGTGGCAGTTGCGGGTGGCCGCCGGCGAGCGCCTGCCCTTGACGCAGGCCGAGGTGCCGCTGCTCGGCCACGCCATTGAAGTACGGCTGTACGCTGAAAATCCGTTCAATGGTTTTTTGCCGTCGACGGGCCGGTTGCGCCATTTGCGTTTTCCACGGCAAACGCCGGCGGTGCGGGTGGACACCGGGGTGGACGAAGGTGATGCGATCACTCCGTACTACGACCCCATGATTGCCAAGCTGATCGTCCATGGCAGCGACCGAGCCCAAGCGCTCGAGCGTATGCGGCAGGCGCTTGGGGCCTGCGAGCTGACGGGCGTTGACAACAACCTCGCGTTCTTGCAGCGGCTGCTGCACTGCGCGTCGTTCGTGGAGGCACGGCTCGATACCGGCCTGATTGAACGGGAACAAGCGACTTTGCTGGCGCCCCCAGTGGTGCGCCGTGAAACGCTGCGCTTCGCCGCGCAAGCCGAGTGGCTGACCCAAAACGGCGCGCCTGTGCTGCCCGTGCATGCCGGCAGTGATGCGCATTCGCCGTGGGCGGCGGCTGACGCCTGGCGAGTCAGCGGGCGACAACCGCGGGTGTTTCAGTTTCGCCATGCAGACACGCTCGAGTGCGTCACGCTGCCCTATCCGCCCGACGCCTTACCCCGCGGCGTGAAAGTGCTCCGCGAGGGTACTTTGCGGCAGGTGTTTGAGGCCGAGGGCATGACGACGCTGCAGTGCATCGACCCCCGCGTGGAAGCGCTCGTGCGCGCTGCTGAGCACAGCACGCCTGCTGGTCACCTGGGATTGCGTGCGCCCATGCCGGGGAAGATGATTGCCTGGCTCGTGCCACCCGGTACGCTGGTGGTGGCTGGCACGCCTCTCCTGGTGATGGAAGCGATGAAAATGGAGCACACGCTGACCGCGCCGAAAGACGGCCACGTGGCAGGGTTCCACTATGCGGTGGGTGAGCAAGTTCCGGAGGGTGCTGAACTGGTGGACTTTGCGGCCACAGAAAACCAACCGGACGGCGTTAGCACCACCAGAAAATAAACCGGCCTTACAGTGCCATGATGGCCGGGCGCACCGCTTCCCGCAGACCGGACATCAGGTGGGCGTGGCGGTCCAGCACCATCGTGTAGCGATGCTCGGGGGTATAGGCCGGCCAGGCGCCGAGGGCGGCAATGGATGGGTTGCCGGTCCGCGCAAAGTTGGTCCACATGGCGATCATCTGTGCGCTCAGCAGTAGATAGTCGTGCTGTGGGTCGGCAGCATCCCGAACCGCCTGCGAATCCGCAGGGTCCCAGGACGCGCCGTAGTCGTGGTTGCCGAACATGAACGGAATGTCGAGAGCGTGCAGCGCCCACTGACCGGCGAAGCACGGCGTGGTCCAAGCAAATTCGTAGAGATAAGCCGGCGCACCGCCGGCCGCATGCTGACGCTCGGCCAGGGTCAGGGCATTGCGCCACATCCCACTGTCGGTGGTGATGCGCACCAGCAGTTGGGTCCGCGACAAACCGGGCATCTGTGCACGGTAGAGCGCCAACAGGGCAGCCACCTGGCCGCTATCGGCCAGCCGTTTGCCGCCCGCTTTCGTGATCTTGGCGATTAAGGCAGCATCGTCTGCGATCGGCTCGAGCAGCGCCGCATCGATAAACGCCGCGGTTTCGTCGGTGGTGTTGCCGACCAGCAGCGGGATGTCGTGGGCGTAGGGTGGTGCGGCCGGGGTCCAGGTTTGCCGCGGAATGGCGAGACCATCGAGCACTGGCGCGAGCGGCGCGTTTTGCAGTTGGCTGAAACAGGCGTAGAGATCGGCAGTGGGTATTTGCTGCAGGGCCTGCACCTGGCCCGGTTGCAGCGCAAAGTGCGCGAAGACGCGCGCAGCGACGGCGTCGGCATCGGCCGCTGGCAACACTTCCGTCCATGCGCCGCTTTGCACAATGGCCTTGTGGAACAGCCCTTGCGCTGCCGGCATGCCCAGCAGCGTGCTTACCTTGGCGCCGCCGCCCGATTCACCGAAGATAGTGACATTGGATGCATCGCCACCAAAATTCGCGATGTTCTCGCGCACCCATTGCAGCGCTGCGATCAGGTCGAGCTGACCGGCGTTGCCCGAACTGGCGAAGCGCGCGTCTGCGCCTTTCGCAACGTGCAGGTAGCCGAAGATATTCAGCCGATGGTTCACCGTCACCACCACCACATCGCCTTGCTCGGCGAGGTGTTGGCCGTCGTAGATGGGCAGGCCACCCGAGCCACGCGAATAGCCGCCGCCGTGGAACCAGACCATCACCGGACGCGGCGTCTTGACGGCGGTAGCCGGTGCCCAGACATTCAGGCAGAGGCAGTCTTCGCTTTGCGTTTCGTTATCCACCCAGGCGTGAAATGGATAGGTGGCGTGTGAACGAAACAGCTGTGGCGCTGGGTGGCCATACTGGCTGGCATCGCGTACGCCACGCCACGCCGCCGGTGGCTGCGGAGGCAGGAAGCGGTTTTCACCGGCGGTGCTTGCGCCGTAGGGGATGCCCTTGTAGCGGTGAATAGTGCCGTGGGTGCGGCCTTGCAGCCGGCCCTGACGCGTCTTGACGATGGGCGCCAGCGGGTCGTCTGCCGTTGGCGCGCCAACCACCGTGCCGGCGCGCGCACCGGCCCAGACGGCGGCCGTGGCTAGCAGAAAAGTTCTGCGGTTGAGCGCAGGGAACAGGCGGTGGACGGTGCTCATGCTTTGACGGCTCCCATCATCGAGGTGAATTTCTTAGAGAACACTAGCATGACGAGGCCGGCAGCGATCGGCAGCAGGCTGACGCGCCAGAACAAGGTATCCAGCGGCATGGATTCGTACATGCCCGCCATGGTACCGGCCAGGAAATTGCCGACCGATGCGCCGAGGAACCACACGCCCATCATGGCACCCACGATGCGTCGTGGCGCCAGTGTACTCATGGAGCTTAGCCCCACCGGACTGAGCATGAGTTCCGCAATGGTGTGCACTAAGTACACGCTGGTGAGCCACAGCGGGCTGACCAGCGTGCCGGGGATGTCGGCAGCGCGTGCCGGGATAACCAGCAGCATGAACCCCAGACCCACACCGACCAGGCCCCAGGCAAATTTGGTGGGCGCGGAGGGCTGCGAGGTACCCCACTTGATCCAGATCCAGGCGACGACAGGCGCCAGCAAGATGATGAACAACGAGTTCAGCGACTGAAACCAACTGCTCGGGAAGGGCATACCGAACAACTGGTTGGCGGTACTGCGGTCGGCGAATAGGTTCAAGGTGGAGCCGGCTTGTTCGAACACCGACCAGAACACCGCCGCGCAGGCGAAGAAAACAAAGATCACCAGTAAGCGCGCGCGTTCCGCGGGGCTCCAGCTTTGGTCCGTGAACAGCGAGCCGAAGAACACCACGGTGATGATGAGCAGCGAGTAGCCAGCCCAGTCACGCACGGTGGTGGCATTGAGCGCTAACACCCCGGTGAAGGCGGCGATGCCCACCAGCAGCAGCAGGCCAACACCGAGGCTGCCCCAGCGAAGCGCTTGAACGCGGTACTGGGCGGCGAGTGCCGGCGTGCTGGCACTGCTCGGCGCCAAACCCGCCTGACCGAGTTTCCGCCCACCCAGCACGTATTGAATCAGGCCGAGGGTCATGCCTACGCCGGCCGCGCCGAAGGCGAAGTGCCAGGTGGCATTCGGGTCGAGGCCCCAGCCGGTGACCAGCACCCGAAAGCTTTCTTGCTGCGCCAGATAGCCGGTGACCAAGGGGCCGAGAAAGCCGCCGAGATTGATGCCCATGTAAAACACCGAAAAAGCGGCGTCACGCCTTGCGTCTTCCGGCGCATAGAGTTCACCGACCATGACGCTGATATTCGGCTTGAGCAGGCCAGTGCCGAGGACAATGAGGGTCAGCCCGAGGAAAAATGCCGCGGTCGCTGGAATGGCCAGAGTGAAGTGGCCGGCGGCAATGAGGATGCCGCCGATCAACACCGCGCGCCGTGGCCCCAGTACTCGGTCCGCCAGCCAGCCGCCTGGAACGCAGAACAGGTACACCATGGCGGTGTAGGTGCCGTAGATGGCCGCTGCCGTGGTGTCATCCAGCCCCATGCCTCCCGCTACCAACGGCGCACCCATGAACAGGATCAGGAACCCGCGCATGCCGTAATACGAGAAGCGTTCCCACATCTCGGTGAAAAACAACGTGGACAGGCCGATGGGGTGTCCGAAAAACTGGCGGTCGGTGTGCGGCACGGAGGTTTCCTTGGAGAGCGACTAAAACCCGAGGCTTTAGGGAGTGACCACCACTTTACCTATCTGGGTGTTGGATTCCAGATAGCGGTGCGCGGCGGCAATCTCCGCGAGGCGAAAGGTGCGCGCGATGACCGGCTTAAGATGGCCTTCCGCCAGACCTTGCAGCACTTGACGCTTGGCACGGGCAAGACGTTCAGTATGGTTCCAGATAAACGAGGCCACCCAGCCGCGCAGGCTCAGGCTCTTGAAGGCTGCGGTCCAGTGCGGGAAGGGGGTGGGCTCGCCACTGAGCCCGCCGTAGATCAACAGGATGCCTTGTTCCGCCATGGCTTCGGACAGCGTGGTCACATAGGTGCCGCCGACGGGGTCGAACACCAGTCGTGCGCCCTTGCCACCGGTGATACGCCGCACTTCGCTCACCAAATCCTGTTCTTCCGTAGCGATGACATGCTTCGCGCCCAGTGCCAGCAAGGCGTCGCGCTTGTCGCTGCGGCGGGTAGCCGCGATAGGCACAGCACCGGCCCAGTTGGCCCACTGAATGGCGGCCAGACCGACACTGCTGGAGGCCGCACGGATGATGACGTAGTCGCCGACGGTGGCATGCCCCACTTCGAGAATGGCCAGCGCGGTGAGGTACTGCATCCAGATGGACGCCGCTTCTACTGGTGACAAGCCCGGCGGCGCCGGAATGACGCAGCGCGCCGGCACGATGGCTTGGTCGGCATAGACGCCGTATTCGCCTTGTCGAAAGCTGGGCAGCACGCAGACGCGCTCACCGACCGCCAGGCCTTGTACGCCAGGCCCGAGTGCCTCGACCACGCCAGCGGCTTCATAGCCCAGCCGCGCCGGAAATGTGGGTTGGGTGGAATAGGTTCCTTGACGGAACAGCACTTCCGAGCGGTTCAGGCCGATGGCCTCAATGCGCAGGCGAACCTCCGCTTTGCCGGGTGAGCCCACGTCGTGCTCTTCTATTTGCAGTACTTCCGGTCCACCGGTTTGGTGAAAACGGACGACCCGGCTCACGGCTTGGTCTCAGACAACCCCGGCGCTGGCAATGTCGCCAGCCGCTTGGCGGTGCGCTCGTTCTCTTCCAGCACACGCATCACATTGCCGCCGGCCAGCAGCTGCAGGTCGGCGTCGCTCCAGCCACGGCGGATCAGTTCGGCAAACAGGTTGGGGTACATCGACACGTCAGACAGGCCTTCGGGCCAGGCGTCATTGCCGTCGAAGTCCCCGCCGATACCGATGTTGTGCACGCCCGCCACGCGCCGGATGTAGTCGATGTGGTCAGCGACTTTGGCAATGGTTGTCACTGGCATCTTCACCGAGTTGAACTCGGCGCGGGCGGCAGCACGTTCCTCGTCGGTTTGCGCTGCGCGCATGGCGATGTTCTGGCGCATCATCGCCGGTTGCATCACCTTGGCGACCTCGCAGTCGACGAACCCGGCCACGAAGGTCACCATCACCACGCCGCCGTTTTGCGGCAGCTGCTGGAGGATGTCGTCGGGCACATTGCGCGGCACGCTACACACGCCGCGCGCACCGGCATGCGAGAAGATGACGGGTGACTGGGTGACCTTCAGCGCCGCTGCCATGGTCTCGGGCGCGGTGTGCGCCAAGTCGACCACCATACCGAGCCGGTTCATCTCGCGCACCACGTCTTCGCCGAAGGGCGTGAGGCCATGCACATGCGGCGGCACCATCGCGGCGGAGTCGGCCCAGTCCAGATGCACGTTATGGGTGAGTGTCATGTAGCGCACGCCCAGATCGTAGTAGGCGCGCAGCAAGGGCAGAGAATTTTCGATGGCATGTCCGCCCTCGATGCCGAGCATGCCGGGAATCTTGCCGGCACGGTGGGCCTTGCGAACGTCCGCGGCGGTGGATGCCAAAGTGAAAACATCGCTATGGGTGCGGATCATCTCGCGTGCGATGGCGATCTGTTCCAATTCGGTGCGCGCGAATTTGCCATTGGCTTGTTCGCCTGGAATGTACACGCTCCAGAACTGCGCACTAACGCCACCGGCCCGCAGGCGAGGAATATCGGTCTGTCCGGGAGCGTGGGTGCGCAGGTCGTAGGCAGCGACAGCGCCCAGTGCGGTCTTGTCGGCACGAATGGCCCACGGCAGATCGTTGTGGCCATCAAAGAGCAGGCCCTTGGCCAGGACCTGTCGGGCGTGAACGAGCGCCGGGTCGGCCGTTGCCGCCTGAGACGGCAGGCCTAGGCCGAGCAAAGGCAGTGCGGCCAGCGCTGCCATTAAGCGGGCATTGAAGAACCTTGAACAGACCATGCGCTGGACTCCAGAAAAAAGTGGGCTTTAGGTGCTGGGCGCTGGCCGCCGGCGCCACAGAAAATAGGCAGGTGCACCGGCAAGCACCACGCCAATGCCGATGAGGGATTGCAGTGGCTGCGTGTAAATGGTGTTGGCCACAATGGCGATGGCTGCCAGGATGAACAGCAGCGGCGTGTAGGGGTACCCGGGAACGCGAAAGGGCCGCACGGCGTGTGGGTGTTTGATACGCAGCGCAATGACCGCGGCCGCACCGAGCGCGTAGAACATCCAGCCGATGAACACCACATAAGTGAGTAGCTGCTCAAAGGTGCCAGAGATCGCCAGTATTGCGGCCCACACGCAGTTGGTGACGATGGCCAGCGCCGGGGTGCCAAAGCGCGGGTGGATCTCGCTCAGTTTGCGAAAGAACAGCCCGTCGCGGGCCATGGTGAAATAGACACGCGGTGCGGTGATGACCGACGCGTGGGCGGCACTGACCATGGAAATGATGATGGCGAGCGCCACGATCCAGCCGACGGTGGGGCCCATCACGACGGCCATGGCTTCGCCGGCCACGCGGTCCGAGGTGGCCAGCCGCTCCGGGCCCAGCGCTGCCAGGTAGGCCAAGTTGGCCAGCAGATAGAGGACAATGAGGCAGACAGTACCGATGCCGATGGCCAGTGGCACAGAGCGTTGCGGCTGCTTGGCTTCGCCGCCGATGAAGGTGGCGTACTGCCAGCCTTCATAGGTCCACAGCACCGCGATTAACGACAGGCCGATGCTAGAAAGAGTCACGGCCGGGAGTGCCGCGGCTACAGCCGCGCCGGGCACGGCGGGCGGAGTGCCGGTACCCAAGGTGAACAGCAGCCCCGACATGATGAGGATGGCACCCACTTTGATTGCCGTGGCAACGTTCAGCACGGTGGTGCTGCTCCGTGTGTTGAGCACGTTGATCACCATCATGCCGGCAATGAGCCCGACCGCAATCCCTTTCTTGGCAAGGCCCGTCAGTGGGCCGAACTGCTCCAGGTAATCGGTGGCGGCCACGGCCAGCGCCGCTACCGTGCCGGCGCCAATGACGAAGAACAACGTCCAGCCATACAGAAAGGCCGGAAACGGCCCGAAGCCATCGCGGATATAAGCGTACAACCCACCTGGGCCGCGGTCCATGGCACCGAGTTCGCCGTAGGACAAGGCGCCCAACAAGGAGAGCACACCACCGACAAGCCACACGGCCATGGCAATGCTTACCGAACCGCCGCTCTGCGCCAGCACCGTTCCCGGCACCAGGAAGATACCTGAACCAATGACGTTGCCGATGACCAGCAAGGTCAAGTCGGTGGTGCCCAACGTGCGCTTCAGTTCTTGGGTCATGGTGTCTGCCTTGGGGACGGAGATGGCATGAGCATACAGTTGCCAGATGCTTCAGCGGTTGATTTGCGCCTCTGGCGCGGACTGCGCCGCTGGCAGGTCCGTTTCGTGGCCTTCGAAGTCGAACTCCACGGTGGCGCCGTTCGGGTCTTTAAAGAACAGCTGCCAGTCGCCGGTCGGTGCGGGAAAACGCTGCAGCGAATAGCGCAGCCCCAAAGCTTTGAGCGTGGCGCAAGTCTCTGCCAGACCCTGTGCGCGGAATGCCATGTGGTCGAGTACGCCTTTGCGCTGTACCGGGAGTTCTGGGACTTCGACCAGATGCAAGGCGGCCTGCGGGCCGAGGTACAGCCACCGACCGGCGGCCAGCATCTCTGGGCGCGCACCGACCACGAAGCCAAAACGCTCGTAGAAGGCTTGCGTCGCTGCAAGCTGGTCCGTGAGGATAGTAAAATGGTCGACGTGGAGAGCTGGCATTACCCGCTATCATAGGCACTTCGCCCCCCTTTCCGCGAGACTACTGCGATGCTCGATACCCTCGACCGGCTTCCCGAAGACCCCTTGCTTGGCGTGATGGCGGCTTTTCGTCGCGACACGGACCCGCGCAAAGTGGATCTGGGTGTCGGCGTCTACAAAACCGAGACCGGCGATACGCCCATTCCTGCCGCCATTGCGATCGCCATGCAGCGCTCGGCAGGGACGCAAAAAACCAAGGTCTATATCGGTCAGGGCGGTAACGAGCGCTTTAACCAAGCCATGCTTGAGCTGGCGCTGGGTGCCGACCATGCGGTGGTCAAGGACGGTCGGGCAGCTGCGCTGCAGGCGCCCGGCGGCTGCGGCGCTTTGCGTTTGGGCGCGGAGCTGGTGCGGATGGCCCGGCCCGACGCCTGCGTGCATTTAAGCGACCCGACCTGGGTCAACCATGTGCCGCTGCTGGGTAATGCCGGCCTGAAGATGGCCGCCTACCCGTATCTTGACCGGGCAACGGGCGGGGTGAAGGTGGCCGCGATGTTGGCCTATCTGGAAACCCTGCCAGCCGGCGATGTGGTGCTGCTGCATGGCTGCTGTCACAACCCGTCGGGCGCTGACTTGGCGCACGCCGACTGGGATGCGGTGGCTGAGGTGCTGGCCCGCCGTGGGTTGGTGCCGTTTGTGGATATCGCTTACCAAGGCTTGGGTGATGGCCTGGACGCTGACGCTTACGGGGCGCGGCTGCTGGCGGCGCAGTTGCCGGAAGTGATCATGGCGGTGTCTTGCTCGAAGAATTTCGGCTTGTACCGCGAGCGTACCGGCGCGGTGTTCGTGGTTTCGCCGTCCGCAGAACGCACCGGCGTCGCCATGAGCCATCTGCGCAAGATAGCGCGTGGCAGTTATTCCATGCCGCCGGACCACGGCGCCGAACTGGTGGCGTTGGTGTACGAAGACGCCACCTTGCGCGCACAGTGGATGGCGGAACTTGAGTCGATGCGCCTACGCATCGCTGAGTTGCGTGGTTTGTTGGTCACCGGCTTGCACGCGCTGCGGCCTGAGGTGGACTACCGCTTCGTGCAGCGCCAGAAGGGCATGTTCTCGCTGCTGCCGCTGGATGGCCCACGCATCCAGCGCCTGCGTGATGAGTACCATCTCTACATGCCGGGCGACGGCCGTATTAATGTCGCCGGCATCAGCCGCCGCAATGTCGAGTCGGTCGCCCAGAGCCTTGCCGCCGTCATCTGACGGCCGGGGCCGCGGTTAAGGAAACGGCAGGATGTGCCGCTCGCGATAGGCGCGAAAGCGCTCCAGGAGATCGTCTTCTTCGAGCCCGAATTGCGCGAGCGTGTAGTCGTGGCGCGGACGGGCTTCGCGCGGATGGCTGGCTGAATAGGCCACGATGGCCGCGCGTGCGGCGGCGGTCAGTGGCAGCCCAGCCTTGGCGTAGATGCGCTCGACTACCCCGAGTGGGTGGCTGACGGTCTGGCGGAAATCTACGTCAACGAACGCCAAGTCCGGGCGCGCCGTGCGTGCCGCCAGACACCGGTTCAGCAAGGTTTCTAGATAGCCGCTGGCGTGTTCACCGGCCACTTTCGGGCTGGCTTCGGGGCTGGTGCCGAGCCACAGACCATGCACCATGCTCGCGTAAGACGGCACGCTGCTGATTGGGTCGCGATGGGTTTGCACAAACAGCGCGTCCGGGAATAACTCGGCGAGCAGGTCAACGTACCCCAGATGCATCGGCGTCTTGAGCAGCCAACGCTCCCCAGTGACGCCGCGTTGCTGCTTCTGCCAGAGCAGAAATTGCAGCAGTTGCCGCAAGTAAGTATAGGCGCCACGCAGGTCCTGCGTCGCCAGCCAAGCGCGGTAAGTGGGCACACAAGCCAGCGCTTCGGTGGTGCCGGACAGCAGCGTTTGGTCGAGCAACATAATGTCTTCATCGGCACCGGTGGCATCCCACGGGTGCATCGCCGCCAGATCCGGCTGCGCTGCCAGCATGCCGGCAATCTCCAGCCGGGCCGCCGTGATGCGCTGGCTGCCGTCGGTGTCACCCGGCAGTGGCGCGGGGAACCGCGACTCCCACCAGGCGACGGACAACAGCCGTGTGTCCGCGGCCAGCAAACGCTGCAAGAGCGTGGTGCCGGTGCGCGTCAGGCCCAGGATGATGATGGGCGCGACGATCTTCCCCGTGAGAATTTCCGGGTGCTGTGCGAAGGCCAGGGCGGTGCGCAGCCGCGTCTTGAGGATGCCGGTGAGGCGCTCATGCCAGAACGCCACGCCCGCGGTGGTTAGGCGCGCCTCGCTCTGCAGCGAAGCACACAGCACGCGTAGCGGGGTCTCGAGGTCCGGGCCATCCAGTGCCGTTAGGCCGGTTTCCCGATGGGCGCGTGCCAAGATGAAATCAGGATCCAGCAACGGAATGGTAGACATGGGTTCATCCTTTCACGGCAAAGGCCAAGCGGAGCGAATTTACCGTATGTCAGGTGGCTCCGTATGGTAAAAAACGGCTGGTTCTTCTCGCAGCACCGGTTTTTCAGTGGCCTGGCGGTCCGAGCGGAATTCTTTAGAGAACTACTACGGGGGGGATGACGCTGATGAGTGACTACCCGACGCTGGAGCAGCGCTTACAGCGCCTCGAAGACCATGAGGCTATTCGCCAACTCAAGGCGCGTTACCTGAACGCTTGTGACCAGCAAGACCCGGAGGCCGCCAAGAACTGCTTTGCCGACGGCGAGATCGTGATCGATATGGGGCACTTGGGTGTGCTGCGTCATCGAGACGAATTCGGCGCGCTGTTCGCGGCCGCTGGTTGCCACCCCTATGTGCTCGACATGCACCATGGTGGCAATCCCGAGATCTCGTTCATCGATAACGACCACGCCCGCGCGCTGTGGTCGCTGGATTACCGCAACATCAATACCCGCGAGCGGACAGTGACCTTTCTCGCCGTGATTTATCACGACGAATACCGCCGCATCGAGGGTCGCTGGAAGATTACCGCTTCCCGCTCGGATTTCCGCTCGGCCTTGCATTGCAGCTATGCGGACGGGGTGTTGCAGAAGTTGCTCACCGGCCGGTCGGTGGCCGAGCCAGTGGCCTGAAGCTTATCAACCACTGGTCGTCAGGAAGGGAGTGAGCGCATGCAACGTTTCCCGCAAGGTGCGGCTTTGGTCATCGGTGGCAGTGGTGGCGTGGGGCAGTCGGTCTGCCGCGAGTTAGCGCGTGCGGGAACAGATGTCGCCATCACTTATCGCAGCAAGCGCGCCGTCGCCGAGTCATTGGCGGCAGAAATTCGCGACTGGGGTCGTCAGGCGACGATTCATGAACTGACGATCGGTGACGCCGCGCAGGTCGATCAGGTGGTGCAGGCTGCGGTTGCGGCCCACCAGCGGCTGCACACGGTGGTGCTCGGCGCCGGCACGCTTGCCACGCAGGTGCTGCTGTCGGAGATGACCCGTGAGCAGTGGCAGACGATCACGCGGCAGGACCTCGACGGGTTCTTTAATGTCATGCAAGCGACGCTGCCGGTACTGAAAGCCGGTGGCGGCGGTTCTTACGTGCATCTGGGCTCGGCCGGCCATGTGGCTTGGCCGGAACGTGATGGCATGTCGGTCGCTCCCAAGGCGGCCATCGAGGCGCTCATCACGGGCATTGCCAAAGAAGAAGGTCGTCATGGTATTCGCGCCAACAGCGTGCTGTTGGGCGTCATTGAGGCGGGCATGTTCTTGGAGCTGACGCGTCAGGGTGTGTTCGATGCGGCCTGGGTGGCAGAAGTGCAGAAGTCGCTGGCGCTCAAGCGCTGGGGAAAACCCGAGGAAATTGGCCATGCGGCGGTATTCCTCGCTTCCGATCAGGCGGCCTACATCACCGGTCAGCGGCTGTGTGTGGGTGGTGGCTACGGTCTCTAACTGGGGGAAGAACAATGTCAGATTCCATGGACCGTGTGCTGTCGGGGGCCAGTTGGGCCGAGTTCTGCGACCGCCTGAAAGCGGCGGGGGAGGTCATCCTTCGGCCGGAGGCACCGGCCACTGAAATTGACCGGGCGGAGGGCTGGCGCTACCTCAGCCGTCTGACGCGGATTGGCCTTGAGATGTTGCTGGAGTGCGCCGACCCGCAGTTTCCGGCCTTTTACAGCGCCTCGCACGCCACGGCGAAGATTGGCGCCGACAATCCGGACAACTTGTACCTCAATGCCACGGTCGATGGGGCCCGCGAATACCGCCTGACCGGCACGCGCGGCACAGTCCACTATCTGTCCTTCGCCAGCCGCGTTAACCGCTATGCCATCGACGGCACCATGCTGGAAACGGGCGCGCTGGACGCCGAGCAGTTGGTGTACAACGCCGACGGTTCGTTTGAAATCTATCTCGGTGGTGAACGCCGCCATGCCAACTGGCTGCCGATGACGCCAGACACCAACTTTGTCATCGTCCGGCAGACGTTTCTGGACCGTAAGGCCGAGCGCCCGGCGGAGTTGTCGATCGAGTGTCTGGATGCCACGGGGTGGCCAGCACCCCTGTCGGCCGAGGTGCTGGACCGGCGCCTGCAGGCGGTCGCTGCCTTTGTGAATGGCACCGCCAAAACCTTCGCCGACTGGAGCCTGCTATTTCGCGCGGCACCCAATCGGCTGGAGCCCCAGGACCAGCAGCGCTACCAGCGGGCTGGCGGTGACCCGGCTATTTATTACCTCCACGGTTACTGGGAACTGGCGCCGGACGAGGCGCTGGTGATCGACACCGTGGTGCCCGACTGCGTCCATTGGAATCTCCAGCTCGACAACTACTGGATGGAGTCGCTGGACTATCGCTACCAGCCGGCGCATGTGAACAAGCACAGCGCGCGCTACAACACCGATGGTTCAGTGACGGTGGTGATCGCTGCGCGCGATGTGGGGGTTGGCAACTTCCTGACTACCGCGGGCCACCACTGCGGCACCTTGCTGCTGCGCTGGGTGAGGGCGGACCATCACCCCTTGCCGCGTTGTCGTGTGGTGCGCCTCGACGAACTGGCAGGCAGCTCGTTGGTTTAATCGTATCTCATTCCACTAGCACTCCTTTTTCCATTCATACTGTGGCCGATGCTGCCCTCTGCCACCGACCTGCACGCGCTGCTAGACGCCCACGGTGCCCGCGCCGCGCCGTGGTTGCAGCAGCAGCTGGGGATCAGTCAGCCGAGCCTGTCGCGCGTGGTGGCTCGCGCCCTGCTCGAGCTGCCGGACTTGCGCCGGCTGGGCCATGGCAAGTCGACGCTGTATGCGCTGGCGGCAGCGCCGGCCACCGTGCCGGTATGGCGTGTCGACGAGCAAGGGGCCGAGCAGGCGCTCGGTGAGCTGCATGCGCTGGTGAAAGCCCAGTGGGCGTTTGCGCCCGCCGCTCTTGGCACCCCCACGGTCACGGACGGACTGCCGGTTTGGGTGGCGGCCATGGCGCGCGACTACGCCGTGCAAAGCGGTCAGCCGGTGCCAGCGGCGGCCACGGACTGCGTCGCTTGGCTGGCGGCTGGCGCCCACGATTTGCCTGGGTGTTTGGGCCTGGGGCATCGCCAACAGCGCGCGCCGGCCACCCCCGACAATCGGCAGCAAGCTGCCCCCCACAGGGCAAGTGGGCTCCACGCCGAGCGCCTGAGTGACCTGGCGGTGGCGGAGTACCTCGCGGCGAGTGTGCTGCGCGCAGCGCAAGTGCCGGTGGGGGACTGTGAGCTGCGGCCCCTCGCTGCGCCATTGGCTGGAACGGCCACCCGTTGGGCCATGCACTGGTCACGCGATGACCGGGTGGGTGAGTGTGGGCGCCGTGCCCGGTGGACCTTGCAGGCAGCCCATCCGGGGCTGCCGGCAGGCCTCGCCGAGGCGCTGCAACAACTGCCACGCCACAGTGCGCTGGGCCCAGGCGTGGCGGCGTCGCTGCACTGGCTGGTGGCGTTTGCCGCCTGTCTCGGCGCGGACCTGCAGACGGACCAGATCGCCGTGGCGCCGGCTGCCGCCGCTGCGGCGCACTTGCCGGTGCCCCCGTGGCCTGGTCTGCCGGCGCCAAAGTCCCTCACCTGGCGTGCACCACCGCAGGCGAAGGTAGTGCAGGTGCGCGGTGTGTTCCCGCGCGGCTACTGGCCGACGCCTGACGGGGAGCTGCCGGCAGCGCCGTTGCCAGCCCCCGGCGCCGCGGTGCCACGCGCGGCGCGCACGGCGGCGGAACGCTACTGGCGTACCGTGGCCAAGGATGTCCGGGTGTCCTTCGCCTTCCGTTTGCTGGCGGCGGCCAATGCCCGCCATCTGGAGGTTCGCTCCCCCAGCGCTTGAGTCTTAATTGCTTGCGTTGGCTATGCCGCAGACCGTGTTCAGCAGATAATCCACACTGGCGATGACTGGCCGCTGGGCGTTTGGCGGGTCATGCACTGCGCCTTCCCGTCTATCCGCCATGTTGCGGCAGGAGATCTGGTTCTATGATCAATAAGCTCTACCCGAGCGCGGCAGCGGCCCTTGAAGGCTTGCTCCAGGACGGCATCACGCTGGCGGTCGGTGGTTTTGGCCTGTGCGGCATCCCTGAGGCCTTGATCGCTGCGCTGCGCGACAGTGGTGTGAAGCAGCTCACGGCCATCTCCAACAATGCGGGCGTCGATGGCTTCGGCCTTGGGCAGCTGCTGCAGACCCGGCAGATTCGCAAGATGATCTCCAGCTATGTGGGGGAGAACAAGGAGTTTGAGCGGCAGTACCTGAGCGGAGAGCTCGAACTGGAATTCACGCCGCAGGGCACACTGGCCGAAAAACTGCGCGCCGGTGGCGCTGGCATTCCGGCGTTCTTCACGCGCACCGGTTACGGCACGCTGGTGGCCGAAGGCAAGGAAACACGCCAGTTCGATGGCGAGTGGTACGTGATGGAGCGCGGCCTGCGCGCCGACGTGGCGCTGGTGAAGGCCTGGAAGGCGGACACGGCGGGCAATCTTGTCTACCGCAAGACGGCGCGTAACTTTAATCCGATGATGGCCACGGCCGGCAAGGTCTGTGTCGCCGAGGTGGAGCTGCTGGTGCCGGTGGGGGAGCTCGACCCGGACCAGATTCACACGCCGGGTATCTATGTGAAGCGCCTGGTGGTGAATGCCACGCCGGAAAAGCGCATCGAGCAACGCACGCTGAGGAGCGCCTGACATGGCCTGGAACCACGAGGAGATGGCGGCTCGCGCGGCGCAGGAACTGCGCGACGGCTACTACGTGAACCTCGGCATTGGTCTACCGACACTGGTGGCGAACCATATTCCCGAAGGCATGGATGTGTGGCTGCAGAGCGAAAACGGCCTGCTCGGCATCGGCCCGTTTCCCACGGCGGATGAAGTGGACGCCGATCTCATCAATGCCGGCAAGCAAACCATCACCACCATTCCCGGTAGCGCCTTCTTCGATGGCGCCGCCTCGTTTGCCATGATCCGCGGTGGCCACATCAACCTGTCGATTCTCGGCGCCATGCAGGTCTCGGCCACCGGCGATCTGGCCAACTGGATGATTCCCGGCAAGATGGTCAAGGGCATGGGCGGTGCCATGGATCTGGTGGCCGGAGTGAAGAAAGTGGTGGTGCTGATGGAGCATGTCGCCAAGGGCGATGTTCACAAGCTGCTGCCAAGCTGCACGCTGCCGCTGACGGGCGTGGGCGTGGTGAGCTGCATCATCACCGACCTGTGCGTGCTCGAGGTGACGCCGACCGGCTTCAAGCTGGTGGAGCTGGCGCCGGGCGTCACTTTCGAGGCAGTGCAGGCCAAGACCGGCGCGCCCATCGCCCGCTAGCCGGGGGCGTCGCTCTGCCGTTCCGGGGCGGCCAGTTGGAAGGCGGGCAGCGCCAGACAGGCAGCCTCGATGCGGGCAATGGTCGGGTATTGGGCCACGTCCACGCCAAAGCGTCGGCAGGCATAGCACTGCGGCACCAAGCAGACATCGGCCAGGGTGGGTGTGTCGCCATGACAGAAGCGCCCGGTGGCGCTTTCGCGCGCCAGCTGGGCCTCAAAGGCGGCCATGCCACGTGATATCCAGTGCACGAGCCAGGCTTTGATGGCCGCGGGCTCCAGCTGGAGCGTATCGCGCAGGTAGTTCGTTACGCTCAGGTTCTGTAGCGGCTGTACATCGGCCACCAGCAGCTGCGCCAAGGCCCGAACACGCGCGCGCCCGAAGGCATCCGCCGGCAGCAGCGCTGGGGTGGGGTAGGTGTCTTCCAGCCATTCGAGGATGGCGCTGGACTGGGTGAGGACTTCGCCGCCCACTTCGACTGCCGGCACGCGGCCCTCTGGGTTCAGCTGCAGGAATGCCGGTGAATACTGCCCGCCTCCCTCGGCGACCAGATCCACGGCCTGATAAGTGTGCGCCAAGCCCTTTAAATGCAGCGCAATACGCACCCGATTGGTAGCGCTGCTGCGCCAGTAGCCGTGGAAAATCATGAGGACTCCTGGTAAGTCTGACGCCAGCTAACGCCAGCTGGCGTTAGCGCCCAAGGGAACGGGTGACCTTTGCCGGTGAGATGACGGCTGGACATTTTGGCGTATTATCGGCCAAAGAGTCCCTTGGGGTAAGGCACCGGAAGAGTTGCGTCAGGGCATCGCGTATTAGATTTCCCGATGACACCAACTTTTCTCTCTCTGGAAGATACTTCCTAATGTCAGCGGATGACGTAGAACTGGTGCAACGCTGTCGCGCGGGAGACCGAGCGGCGTTTGACGTGTTGGTTCTGCGCTATCAGTTGCCCGTCTACAACGCGGCCCTGCGCATGCTGGGGAACCGGGAAGACGCCAAAGACGTGGCCCAGAACGCTTTTTTGAAAGCCTTTGAGCATTTAGAGGATTTTGATCCGCAGTACCGCTTCTTCAGCTGGCTCTACCGCATCGCTTTGAATGAGGCGCTGACGGCACTGGGAAGGCGCAAGCAGTATGCGGAGATCACCGGCTCGGAGATCGACGGCGCGCCAGGGCCCGAGGCGACCACGGCAGGCGGCCAGACGGCAGTGGCGATCAACGTCGCCTTGTTGCGACTGGTGAGCGAACAGCGGCAGGTGGTCATTTTGCGGCATGTGCTGGACCTGAGTTACGAGGAGATGGCCGAGGTACTGCAGGTGCCGGACAAGACGGTGAAATCGAGACTGCACAGTGCGCGGCAAAAACTGCGCGAACTTCTGATCCACGAACGGACACGCTGACCCTACATGATGGACGCACGGCACTTTGAACTCCTCCACGCAGAGCTCGACGGTGAGCTCGACGCGGCTGGGCGCGCCGAACTGGCGCGGTGTCTGTCAGAAAATACCGAAATGGCGCAGTGGCACCAGGATCTAAAGCAGCTGACGGCGTCGCTGGACGGACTGGAACGGGTAGCGCCGCCGGCCAGTTTGGCCGCGGACATCCTGGCGGCTTTGCCCCCGCCGTCCGTCCGTCAGGGGCAGACCACGGTGGTGCGTCTTACACCCGCCGGCTTGCGCCGTGCGGTGCCGGGGGGTTGGCCGGTGTGGGCCATGGCGGCCTCGCTGGCTGGCTTGGCGTTCGCGGGGTCAATGTTGCTGCCGGTGGACAGTGCCTCGTTGTCCGACAGCAGCCAGCTGGCCGGCACCTTGGTGAAAGCTGAGCGGTCGGTAGGCCAGCTGGACAGCGTGGCCCTCGACTTCGCTGGGCTCCAGGGCCGCGTCGCTACTTACCAGACGGCGGCTGGTGTGAGCCTCGATTTTGCCGTGACCGCCCGTGCCGCGGTGCAGATTAGGGTGCACCACGCCGGCGGCGAGCTGCTGGTGGACCATCTGGCTAAAACCACGGGCTACCAGCATTTTACGGTGCATTTACCCGGGTCTGCGGCGGGCGAGGGTGCGGTGCGCCTGCAGTTTTTAGTGAATGGTCAGGAACTCGGCACGGCCAGCCTGAAAGGCCCGGTGCCCCAGCCACCGGCAGCAGGCGCCCAATAAAAACCGAAATTCCACCAACTTTTTGTGGTGTCTGACGTACTTGTTGAAATGGCTGATATATTCTGTGTTTCGTTAAACTGGGCAAATGCCCATTAAATTAAGGGGAAGATCATGAAGTTGACCAGTCTTGCAATGTCTTTGGTGGCCTGTGGCACTTTTGCTCTGCTCACCGGCTGCGGTGGTGGTTCTGCCTCCCAGGATGCCGCCGGCACCATCATGGCCGCCAAGCGCGCTACCGACCACACCACCACCACGTATGCGTCTGAGCCGGCAGCGGCCGATGCCGCCGTGGCCACGGACGCCGCCGCCATCGAGGCTGCTACGGCTGGTGCTGACGTCGACGCTTCCAGTGCAGCTGCCGTAGCAACCGCTGGCGGCGCCGCCGGCAACGGGAAGAAGGGCCGGAAATAATCGATTTAGTCGTCTAGATCTCCCCCACAGCGTCAGCCTTCTGGCTGGCGCTTTGGGGTGGCGCTTTGATGCGCGGCGGCTCAAGCCGCCAGTGCCTACCACCGGCGGCGCCCCGTGTCTCAGGCCGCCCCGGTCGCTGTGGTTTTTTAGCCATGCTTTAGGCTAAGCTGCTGGTGGAAATCCAGTGGCTGGTCTGTGCCACCGTGGTGGCCAGCCAACAAAAACCAACCCGGGGGAAGGGCTACATGAACACGCTCCAGGCGCTGCAGCAGCGGCTTCCTCACCACGTGGCGCGGCGGCTGTTGGCGTCAGCGGCGGCCTTGGCCCTACTCGCGGTCGCCTTGCCGGCACCTGCGCAGCTGAAATATATCGAGACCAAAGAACTCAAGGTTGTCTATTACGACCCGGCGACGGCCTTTTTGGCGCCGAGTGCGGCGCGCAGTTTCCTCGATGCCTTGGACGCCGATAAGGCACTGTTTGGCTTCCAGCCCGACGGCCAGGTGAATGTGCTGCTGTCAGATTTCAGTGATGGCTCCGATGCCACCACCACCACCGCACCGCGTAACCAGGTGTTCTATGAGGTATCGGTGCCGGATGAACCCTATGAGTCACTCACGCCCGCGGACAATTTCACGTCCACCGCGGCGCATGAGACGCTCCATGTGGTTTTCAACGACGGCGCCTCGGCAGCAGACCGGCGTTTTCGTTCCTTGTTCCGCGGCAAGGTCATCCCCGACGCGCAGCATCCGGAAAGCCTGCTGTACTACTACCTGACTTCGCCTCGTTCAACGGCGCCTCGCTGGTACCAAGAAGGCGCGGCGGTGTTCATGGAAACCTGGCAGATGGGCGGCACGGGCCGCGCCTGGGGCGGCTTCGATGAGATGGTGTTCCGCGGCATGGTGAATGAAGGCGTGCCCTTCTATGACCCACTGGGGCTGGTGTCCAAGGGTACGGAAGTCGATTTCCGCTCCGGCGCCAATGCTTATCTGTATGGCACGCGCTTCATGAATTATCTGGCGCTGACCTATGGCCCAGAAAAGCTGCTGGCCTGGTTGACGCGAAAAGACGGCACACAGCGCTATTACGCTGACCAGTTCCAGCAGGTCTATGGTTTGCCGCTGGAGCAGTCGTGGCAGAACTGGGTGCGGTTTGAACACGAGTTCCAGCAAAAGAACCTGGCCGCGGCCAAGGAACACCCCATCACGCCTTACCAGGATGTGACGCAGCAGTTGCTGGGTTCGGTGTCGCGCACTTTTGTGTCGGCGGACGGCACGAAGGTCTATGCCGCCATCAAATTCCCGGGCCAGGTGTCGCAGCTGGTGGCCATTGCCCGCCAGAACGGCAAGGTCACCAACCTGCTGGAGGTGAAAGGCCCCAGTGGTCTCCGGGTGGCTTCGCTGGCCTATGATGCGGCCAACGAAACCTTGTTCTTCACCAGCAACAACAACACTTACCGCAACCTGGAGGCGCTCGACCTGCGTACCGGCAAGGTCAGCCTGCTGGCAGCAGGCGCCCGCATTGGCGATCTCGCTTTCAACGCGGCTGACCGCTCCTTGTGGGGCCTGCGTCACAACCGCGGCTTCGCCATGCTCGTGCGCTTGCCCTACCCGTATCGGGAATGGAAGACCGTGTCGGTGTTCCGCTACCCCGAGGCACCGAGCGACCTCGACGTGTCCGCCGACGGCACGTTGGTGTCGGTGAGCGTGTCCCGTCCCGGGTCAACACCCACCACACGGCCGGTGAGTGAAGTGCGCGTCATGAGCGTGGCGGCGCTGGAGAAAGGCGATGCCACGCCTGTGCACCGCCTACATCTCGACGGCGCCACCCCGGAAGGCTTTGTGTTTTCCCCTGACGGACGTTATTTGTTCGGCAGCAGTTACTACACGGGTGTGTCCAATATCTACCGTTACGAGTTGGCCAATGAAGCGCTTGAGGCGGTGAGCAACACCGCTATCGGTTTCTTCCGCCCGCAGGTGTTGACCAACGACCAGTTGCTGGTGTTGCGCTACAGCGGCACAGGGTTTGTGCCGACGGTCATTGACGCCAAACCCACGGAAGACATGAGCGCCATCACCTTTCTGGGCGAACAGGTGTCGTCGCAGCACCCGGTGGTACAGAGCTGGGGCATCAGTAGCACCGCGCCGAGCAGTGCGTACGACGCTCGTGTCATTGGCAAGGGCGACTACCGGCCCTTGCATGAACTGCGTCTCAACTATTTAATTCCCGGTATTGCGGCTTACAAAAACGCCAAGGCCGTGGGCTTTAACGCGGCCTTCGGCGACCCGATGGGGCTCGACTGGTTAAAGACAGACTTAAGCTATAGCCCCGGTACCGCAGTGCGGGTGAAGGAGCGGCTGCATTTCAATGCCGATCTGCACCACGGCAACTGGACCACCGGCGTGAAGTGGAACGCCGCTGACTTCTACGACCTGTTCGGCCCGACCAAGCTGGCACGCGAGGGCTATAGCGTTTACCTCAACTACGACCGCCCGCTGGTGTACGACCCGCCCGAGACGCTCAACTTCGTGGTCAACCTCGCTTATTACGGCGGCCTCGACGCACTGCCTGGGTCGCAGACGATTGCTTCTCCCAGCCATCTGTCAGCGCTGGATGTGGGCCTGGTGTCCGTGGATACACGTTCCTCTGAGGGCGCTGTCGACAATGAGGCCGGACACAGCTGGTCGCTGATGGCGCACACGCTGGGCGCGCGTGGCGATCTGACCGCCAGCATCAGCGGCCAATACGACGTGGGGTTCTCGCTGCCCATCAACCACTCTTCTCTGTGGCTGAGAAGTGGGTTCAGTGTCTCTGACGGGCATGTGGATTCGCCGCTGTCCAATGCGTACGTGGGCAGCTTTGGTAACAACTATGTGGACAACGCCGCCAACGGCGGTGCACAGCGCTACCGCGACATGCTCTCCATGCCCGGTTTCGACATCGATGCCCTCAGCGGCAAGACCTTGGTGAAGACCATGCTCGAATGGAGCTTGCCGCCACTGCGCTTTGACGCGCTGGGCAGCCCCGGGGCTTACTTGAGCTGGATGCGCCCGGAGATTTTCGCCAGCACCATGGTGACCAACGTTCAGGATGCCAATCTGCGCCAGCACGCCTCGAATGTGGGCGTGCAGCTCGACTTCCAGTTGCAGGTCATGCACCGCCTACCGATGATGTTCTCGGTCGGCTTTGCGCGCGGCTTTGGTGGCGGCGGTCTGGGCAAGAATGAATTCATGATCTCGTTTCAGGTGTTGTGATGTATGAGCATTGGTTGCTGACCTGGGACACGCCGGTGGCGCTGCTGCCGGTGGTGGTGTTTCTGGCTGCCTTGATTTACTTCGACAGCTTCAAGCTGGTGTCCGTGAAATTGATTACGGGCATCATTGTGGTGGGTGCGGCCACCGCCGGGGCGAGCTACTTCGTCAATGGTGCTGTGTACAATCAATTCGATATGGAGTTTGTGACGTACTCGCGTTACGTCGCACCGTGGGTTGAAGAATTGCTCAAGGGCCTGCTGGTGGTGGTGTTTGTGCATACCCGTCGCGTGGGCCTGCTGGTCGACGCGCTCATCGTCGGTTTTGCACTCGGTGCGGGGTTCGCGCTGGTAGAAAATGTGTTCTATCTGGCGGAGCGCACCAACGCGGTGCTGCTGGTGCAGATCATCCGGGGTTTCGGTACGGCCATCATGCATGGCGGCGCCACGGGCATCTTCGCCATGATCTCAGTAGCGCTGTATGACCGGCATCCCGACGGCGGGCTGCAATACTTCCTGCCGGGGTTTGTCTGCGGCGTGGTGTTGCATTCGGCTTTCAACCATCTGCTGGTGCAGCCCTTTATTGCCACGGCCGTCATGGCGGTGGTGTTGCCGGTAGCGTTCTATTTCGTGTTCAAGCGCAGCGAGAGCGGGCTGCGCGACTGGATGGAGTCGGACCTCAACGCCAAACTGACTTTGCTAAACAGCATCAAGTCTGGCCAGTTTCTGGACACGCCTTCGGGCCGCTATCTGCAGTCGCTGCGTAACCGTTTCGACGGCGAAACGCTGGCAGACATGCTGTGCTATATGCGGCTGCAGGGTGAGCTGGCGTTGCGGGCCAACGGTTTGATTCTGATGCGCGAAGTGGGTCTTGGCGAAGAGGGCCCCGATCCGGAGATTCAAAGCGGCCTGGCGGAATTGGCTCACTTGGAGCGGGCGGTGGGCAAGACGGCCTTGATGACCTTGCGCCCCATCTTGACGGTGACCGGCAAGGACCTGTGGCAATTGAACCTGCTGGGTGGGACGGCGAAGGCGACCAGCTAAACGCCGGCCCGACAATTCAAACAAGCGCTTGAAATGTGCCCGGTGCGGCCTCTACACTGCCGCCCACCATGAACGCCACCGTCCCCTTCCACGACCTAGCGGCCAGCGTTGCTCCGGCCAGCGGACCGTTTGCCGGCCTCGGCGCCGGGGCAACCCGGGACGACACACGCTACCGACTGGTGCGGGCCGCCATCGGGGTGTTCGCCAAGCAGGGTTACCACGGCGCCTCTACCCGTGAAATCTGCGAGCGGGCCGGCGCCAACTCGGCCGCCATCCACTACCACTTCGGCGACAAAGCGGCGCTTTACCAGGCGCTGTTCCAATTGCCGATGCAGCAGATTCTCGAGGTCTCGCGGTGGATGGATGACGCCGCATTACCGCGTACGGATCGGCTGCGGCATTTTTACCGCGGCATGCTGTCGGTCCTTGGCTGTGACGAAGTGTCGCGGCAGCTCATGCTCCTACATGCGCGCGAACAGGTGGAACCCAGCGGCGTGCTCGGATCGACGCAGACGCAAGCCATTCGTCCTTACCACGACCGACTCACCTTGCTGCTGTGCCGCGAATTCAAACTCACCGCCCCGGACGAGGCCTTACACGCGTTAGCGTTTGCCATGGTGGGACTGGGGACCATCTATTTTCTGGTGCGCCCGGAAGTGGAGGCGTTTGCGCCAGGGCTGCTGGCGACGCCTGAAGCGCGCGAAGTGCTCGTAGAGCGGAGTGCATTATTTGGCGCCGCCTTGATCGAAGCCGAACAGCGCCGCCGGGGTGCTTTATGAGCTGCCGGCCGTTGACGGGTCGACTCACGCTCATGTCGCTGGCGTTAGCCAGCCTGCTCGGTGCTTGCGCGGTCGGCCCGAACTTCAAGGCGCCCACGCCGGTTGTGCCGGCAGCGTGGCAGGCGACACTGCCGCACGACGGGCAGCCGGCGCAGCTGCTGGCCTGGTGGCAGCAGTTCAACGACCCGGCACTGACGACGTTCATCGAGGCCGCCGAGACGCTGAATCCTTCGCTGGACACCGCCCTCGCGCGCCTGCGTGAGGCGCGGGCCACGGCCTGGCTCGATGTGGCTGGACTGTTGCCGGATGGCAGTGCCAATGCAGAGTTCAAGCGCAGCCGCAGTATCTTCGGCTTCGACAATCAAGGCGCGCTGACCGGCCTTACGGAAGTGCGTAGTCGGAGCCTCGACGCGCGGTGGGAACTCGACCTGTTCGGCGGTAAACGCCGCGCGCTGGAAGCCTCCCGGGCGCGAGCGCGTGCTCGGGAGGCTGAATGGAATGATGCAAAGGTGTCATTGGCAGCGGAAGTAGCCTCCACTTACTCGGCGCTGCGGAGCTGTGAGGCGCGCGTGTTGTTGCAACAGGCAGCGCTACAGTCGCGACGGCAGACACGGGACCTGCTCGCGTTGAAGGCGCGTGCCGGACTGGCCTCCAGCGTTGAGGCGGCGCTGGCGGACGCCGCCGACGCAGACACGGCGACGCTGGTAGCGGCGACACAGGCGCAGTGCGCTCGCACCCGCAATGCGCTGGTGTATCTGAGCGGACTTGCACCGGCCAAGGTGGCGGCCACGCTGGCCTTGCCACGCAGCGAAGGCGCGGTGCACCCAAAGGTGGTGCGCATCGACACCTTGCCGGCGGCACTGATTCGTCAACGCCCCGATGTGGCCGCCGCAGAAGCTGAATGGGCGGCAGCGAACGCCGAGGTCGGAGTGGGGCTGGCGCAGCTGCTGCCTGCGGTCACACTCACCGGCTCGCTCGGCAAAGAACGCACGGACGTGCTCGGCCAGTCCTTCGAGGTCTCGCCGTGGAAATTCGGCCCGTCCGTCAGTCTGCCGGTGCTGAGCGCAGGACGCGCCGTTGCCGGGCTGCAAGTGCTGCGCGTCCGGGTGGATGGCGCGCATGCCCATTATGAAGATGTGGTGCGTCAAGCCATTCGCGAAGTCGAAGACGCTTTGGTCACGCTGGCCGCCGCGAACTCGCGGGCGGATGACGCCACGCGTGCTGTCCACCGCTATACCACCGTGCTCGCCGCGACCGAGGCGCGGCAGCGGCAGGGGCTGGCGAGCGTGCTGGAACTGGAAGAGCTGCGGCGCGTCGGCTTGCAAGCCGACGATACCTTGCTCGCACTGGAACACGAACGCACCACGGCGTGGATTGCGGTTTACAAGGCTTTGGGTGGCGGCTGGTCCCGCCACGAAGGATGAACGATATGGCTGGATTCGCAGACTGGCGTCAGTGGCGCAAGGTTTGGGTGTTGATCGGCGTAGCAGCGGCAGCGCTGCTCGGTCTGTGGCTACAGGCGCCGGCGCCAACGATGGCGGCTACCACTTTGGCCACGGCAAAGCGCACGGCTGCGGTTTCGTTGAGCGTGACCGTGGCGCAGTCGCGGCAAGAATCCTGGCCACGGGTGCTGGCCGCGAGCGGTAGCATCGAGGCCTGGGAGGAGGCCAGCGTGGGCGCGGAAGTGAATGGGCTGCGCCTCGCCGAAGTGCGTGCCAACGTGGGGGACCGTGTCACCCGCGGTCAACTGCTGGCGCGGTTCGCTGACGAAACCGCGGTGGCGGAACTGGCCCAAGCCGAGGCGGCGGTGGACGAAGCGGCGGCACGTGAGGCCGAGGCGGCGTCAAATGCCGGGCGCTCACGGTCGCTCATTGATACGGGGGCTTTGTCGGCCCAGGATCTCGACCAGTTCGAGGTGGCAGCACGGGCCGCGAAAGCGCAGTGGAACAGCGCCAAGGCCCGCCGCGACCTGGCGGCCTTGCTGCTGCAGAAGACCCGCGTGGTGGCGCCGGATGCTGGAGTGATCTCGGCGCGTGCAGCGACCACTGGTGCGGTGGTGCCTGCCGGTACGGAACTGTTTCGTCTCATTCGCCAGTCACGCCTGGAATGGCGCGCCGAGATTGCCGAAGGCAATCTCGTGGCCGTGCGTCCCGGCGTGCGGGTAGAGCTGACCACCGCACAGGGCACGACGATGAGCGGCAAAGTGCGCGCGCTGTCGCCTAAGGTCGACGCCCGTAATCGCACGGTTCTGGCCTATGTCGACCTGCCTGGTGCCAGCCGCTATGCCGCCGCGGGTACTTTTGCTAACGGACGGTTTTTGCTCGGCGACGCGCCAGCGCTCACGCTGCCGCAGTCGGCGGTGGTGCTGCGCGACGGTCTGGCCTATGTCTTTAAGCTCGGCAAGGAGGACCAGGTCCAGCGCTTACGCGTGGTCACCGGTCGTCGTCAGGCTAACCGCATCGAGATTCTGCACGGCCTTGCGGTCGGCGTGCGCGTAGTAGCCGCCGGCGCTGGCTTTTTGAATGATGCGGACTATGTGCGCGTCGTGAGCGGGCCGGCCCTGTGACTGAGCCGACGCGACCCCCCGCACCGGACCTGCCGAACTCGGTGGAGATGGGCTGGAACTTGTCGGCCTGGGCCATTCGCGCCCCGGTGCCGGCGGTGCTCATCTTCGTGTTTCTTTGCTTGGTTGGGCTGTTGGGGTTTCAGCGCCTTGACGTGCAGGACATGCCGAACATCGACCTGCCAGCCGTCACGGTCACGGTCGCTTTGCCAGGTGCCTCACCTGCACAGCTGGAGTCGGAGGTCACGCGCAAGATCGAAGATTCGATCGCCAGTGCTGAGGGCGTCAAACATATTGTCTCGACCATCACCGATGGTCTGTCGACCTCGGTGATCAGTTTCGTCATCGAAAAAGACGTCACCGATGCTGTGGATGATGTGCGGGATGCGGTCACCCGTGTTCGCGACCAGTTGCCGCGTGATATCGAAGAGCCCGTGGTGGCGCGTATTAGCGTCGCTGGCGCGGCCATCCTGACGTATGCGGTCAAGGCGCCGCAACTCGACGAGCGTGAGTTGTCGTGGTTTATTGACGGCACGATCGCCAAACAGCTGCTCGGTGTGCCAGGAGTGGCGCGGGTCGGGCGCATTGGTGGGGTGGAACGCGAGATACGCGTCGATCTCGATCCGTTGAAGCTCGCGGCCTTTGGTGTGAGTGCCGCCGATATCTCGCGGGCCCTGCAGCGCACACAGCGTGAAGTCCCGGGTGGCCGTGGCAATCTCGGTGCTGCGGAACAATCCGTGCGGACACTCGGTGCGGCCACCAGCGTTGAGGCCTTAGGCGCGCTGCGCATCACTCTGCCCCGTGGCGGGACGGTGCGTCTGGATGAAGTGGCGGTCGTCCGCGATGCTTATGCCGAGCGCCGTCAGCTAGCGCTGCTCGATGGCCAACCCATCGTAGGTATCGAAGTCTTCCGCTCGCGTGGCGCAGGTGAGGTGCGCGTTGGCGAAGCGACACGGGCGCGTATTGCCGAGTTGGCCGCCAAACATCCCGAGGTGCAGTTCGCTGAAGTCTCCAATACCACGGACCAGGTCAGTGGCTCGTATCGGGCCTCGATGAATGCCTTGTGGGAAGGTGCGCTGTTAGCGGTGCTAGTGGTGTGGTGGTTCCTGCGTGACTACCGCGCCACACTGGTGTCCGCGCTCGCGCTACCGCTGTCCATTATCCCTACCTTTGGCGCCATGTGGCTGGCTGGGTTTACGCTCAATTCGTCGTCCTTGTTGGCGTTGGCGTTGGTGGTGGGCATATTGGTCGACGACGCGATCGTCGAAGTGGAAAATATCGAACGCCATCTGCGCATGGGCAAGTCGCCGCTCAAGGCTGCGTTGGAAGCCGCTGATGAAATTGGCTTGGCGGTCATTGCCACGTCACTTACCTTGGTGGCAGTGTTCGTGCCCACGGCATTTATGGCGGGCATTCCGGGTCGCTTCTTCCGTGAATTCGGCTGGACGGCCGGCGTGGCGGTGTTGGTGTCGTTGCTGGTGGCACGTCTGCTGACGCCGATGATGGCGGCCTATCTGCTGACGCCCACCGTCGAGGTGCGGCAGGACACACGACTGGAAATCTGGTATCTCGCGCTGGTGCGCCAGGCCATGGCGCACCGCCGCATCACCGTCGTGGGCGCGACGCTGTTCTTTGTGGCGTCGCTGGGGCTGATGACCTTGCTGCCCTCGTCGTTTCTGCCGGCGGCCGACAAAGGCCGCACTTCGTTAAGCGTTGAGCTGCCGCCTGGCAGCACGATAGAAGACACGCGGCAGGCCGCTGAGGCCGCACGGCTGGCGGTGCAGCGCATCCCGGAAGTGCGCTCCGTGTACGCGGCGGTCGGTGCCGCTATGACCGGTAACTTCGACAACAGTCTGCCGGCGGATATTCGGCGGGCCACGCTGACGGTGGATTTTGGCCCCGAGAATGAACGCCACCGCTCGCAGCAGGCACTTGAAAACAACATGCGCGAGGTGCTGCAGAGTGTGCCGGGTGCGCGCTTTGCGATCAGCACCGGCGAGCCTGGTGAGAAGCTCGACTTGATGTTGGCCGGCGACGACCCGGAGATGCTGACCAAAGCAGCCGCGGCGGTAGAGCGCGAGATGCGCTCACTGGGCTCGATGGGCAACCTGCGTTCCAGTGCCAGTCTGGTGCGTCCAGAAATTCAGGTGCGCACGGATGCCGAACTCACGGCGCGCCTTGGTGTGGACACCGTGGCTTTGGGTGATGTGACTCGCGTGGCCACGGCGGGCGATTTTCAGGTGGCCTTGGCGAAGTTCGATCTGCCGGACCGGCAAATTCCCATTCGCGTGGCCTTGCCAGAAGCGGCGCGTGACAGTCTGGAGATGGTGCGACAGCTGCGGGTGCCTACGGCATCCGGCCCGGTGCCACTGGGGACTCTGGCTACTGTCACCGAAGGCAGTGGCCCGGCACAGATTTCCCGCGTGGATCGCAGCCGCGACATCATTATCTCCGGTGAACTGGGCGGCGAACCCATCGGTCCGGTACTCAAACAGGTGAAACAGTTGCCTTCGGTGCGCAACCTGCCGGCCGGCGTTCGCGAAGTGCCGTCGGGCGACGCTGAAATACTCGGGGAGCTGTTTGCCAGCTTTATTTTGGCGATGTTTGCCGGCGTGTTTTTTGTGTACGCCATTTTGGTACTGCTATTCCACGACTTCCTACAGCCCATCACGATTTTGGCGGCCCTGCCGCTCTCCATCGGTGGTGCCTTCGGTGCGCTGGTGCTCACCGGTACCTCGCTGTCGATGCCGGCGCTCATCGGCCTGCTCATGCTCATGGGCATTGCGACCAAGAACTCCATCTTGCTCGTTGAGTACGCCATTGTGGCGCGACGGGACCATGGACTCAGCCGTAGTGAAGCGCTGATTGATGCCTGCCACAAGCGGGCGCGGCCCATTGTCATGACCTCGCTGGCCATGGGCGCGGGTATGTTGCCGATCGCACTGGGAATGGGCGTCGACAGCAGTTTCCGTGCGCCGATGGGCGTGGCAGTGATCGGTGGCCTCATTACCTCCACGGTGCTCAGCCTCGTGGTGGTGCCGGCGGTGTTCACCTACGTGGATGACTTCGCTATTCACCTGCGCAGTCTGCGCAAGCGCTTTTCACGGAGCGCCCGGGCTGCGTAATGGCCGCTGGCCAGTGGGCGCGCGAGGCTTACGCGAGCGGGTGGTAGACCTTCTGCACGTCGTCATCTTGCTCGAGCTTGTCGATTAGCTCGAGCACTTCCTTGGCCTCGTCCTCGCCCAGTTCCATGGGCGTGGTCGGAATGTATTCATGTTCCGCGGAAATGGGCGTGATGCCGCGCTGCTCCAGGGCCAGCTGCAAGTGCCCGAAGTCGGCAAAGGCGCAGCGAATGACCAGTTGTGGCTCGCCTTTCTCGCCCGTGCTCTCGCCCATTTCGTCGAGCCCATGGTCCATGAGGTAGAGTTCCAGATCGTCCTGGTCGATGCCCTCTGGCGCCAACCGGAACACCCCCATCTTGCGAAACAGGAAGGCTACGCTGCCACTGTTGGCCAGGTTGCCGTCGTTCTTGCTGAAAATGTTGCGCAGGCTGCCGACGGTGCGGGTGGGGTTGTCGGTGGCGGTGTCCACCAGCAGCGGAATCCCGTGGGGGGCATAACCTTCGTAGACGGCCTCGTGGTAGTCGACCGCTTCCTTGCCAGATGCGCGCCGGATAGCCGCTTCAACCTTGTCCTTGGGCATGTTGACGGCGCGCGCATTTTGCATGCAGCGGCGCAGGGTGGGGTTGCTGTTGGGGTCGTCGCCCCCGGCACGCACCGCAATGCTGATGTCCTTGGCCACCCGCGCAAACTGCTTCGCCATGCGGTTCCAGCGCGCAAACATGGTGTGCTTGCGGACTTCGAAGATGCGACCCATGACATTACCCGGACAACGACTGAGGGGGGCTATGGTAGTCCTGCCACGGGTGATGGCCTAGTGACCGCCGCCAAACTGTGCGTCAGGCCACGGGATTAGAGCACCGGCAATGATAAAATTACCGCTCTTTCATCGTGCTTCCGGGAGCGGTTTCCCGGCCTCTGCCAAAGGATTCCCCATGCGCCACCAGACCCTGCTGACTTCCCTGATGAGCGCTGTCGCGCTGTCCGCCTTTGTCGCCGTGCCGGTGCACGCGGCGGATGACCCCATGGCGGCTGCCGCGCCGAAAGCCGAGGCCCCTAAGACCGAGAAATGCTTTGGGGTGGCCAAGGCCGGCAAGAACGACTGCGGCAATGGGGCGCACAGCTGTGCGACGCAAAGCACCAAAGACAGCGCGGGCAACGAGTGGGTGAAAGTGCCCGCTGGCCTGTGCGCCAAGCTTGCTGGCGGCTCTACCACCGCCGCCAAGTAATCGGCGCGGCTCGGCCGGTGTCGCCGATGGTGTCGCCGGTGTCGCCGATGGTGCCGGCGGCTGCCGGGGTTGGATTGCGCTTTCCCCACCATGGGCAGGCGCTTAATCCAACCCCCGGCGTGTCTTGGCTGGAAGTGCATCCCGAAAACTATCTCGCCGATGCCGGCGCCTGCACGCACCTGTTGCGGGCTCGCGAACGCTATCCGTTGTCCCTGCATGCCGTGGGTTTGTCATTGGGTAGCGTCGACGGTGTGTGTCCACGTGCCTTGCAGCGCTTGCGGGCGCTGGTGGACTTAACCGCGCCGGGTCTGGTGTCGGACCACTTGAGTTTCAGCACCACGGGCGGCACTTACCTCCCAGATTTATTCCCGTTGCCGTATACCGCAGCTGCCTTGCAGGTGGTGGTGGCCAATGTACATGCGGCACAAGCCGCGCTGGGGCGGCAGCTGCTGGTGGAAAACCCGGCCGTGTATTTGGCCACTCGCGGTAACGAGATGACCGAGCCGGAATTTCTGGCCACGCTGGTGCAGCGCACGGGGTGTGGGGTGCTGCTCGATGTCAACAATCTGTTCGTCAGTGCGCATAACACCGGACGGGATGCCGCGGCGCTGCTGGCCGCTTTCTTGCGGCACTTGCCGGCGGCCGCCATCGGGGAAATCCACCTCGCGGGCCATACCCGTGTGGCCATGTCTGGCGGGCAGGTCGCATTAATCGATGACCATGGCAGCGGCGTGAGCGCTGCGGTGTGGTCGCTCTATGCCCGCGTTCTGGCGGTGTTAGGGCCGGTGCCCACGCTCATCGAATGGGATACCGCGCTGCCCGCTTGGGAGGTGCTGAGCGGCGAAGCCGTGTTAGCGCAGGCGCAGTTGACGGCGGTGGGCGGGAAATGACACACGCGGCTTTGGTCCGCTGGCAGGCGGACATGGCGTTGGCGGCACTGCAGGGCGATGGGCCCGCACGTGAACGCCTGCTGGCGCAGCTGGAAAACGGCCCTTTACCACTGCTGGAGGTGCTTGAACTGCATGCTGTGACGGTGCACCACGCGCTGCACGCGGCCTTGGCGCAACGCGTGCCAACGCTGGTGGCGTTAGTGGGAGCAGAAAGTTTCCGCGGCATGGCGCGCGTGTTTGCCCAGCAGCATCCCCCTAGCGAACCCCAGCTGGCCCAGTGGGGCGCCGCTTTGCCAGCCTTCATCGCGGCCTATCCGGACTATGCGCGCCTGGCCTATCTGCCCGAGGTGGCCGCATTCGACCTCGCCCTCGACGCGGTGGCGATGGCAGTGCCGGGGCGTTGGTCATCACCCGTTACCCTCACCGGCGAACTGCAGCTGCAATGGACCGACAGTCTGCAGTGCCTGCAAGCCCAGTATCCCGTAGACCTGCTGCGTGAGGCGGTCAGTGCCGAGCATGCCGGTGACGACGGCGCGTTAGCGCGCGTCGAGCTGTTGGTGGCTCCCCGTGATTACGCTTTATGGTGCAGCATCGACGCCACCGTACAGTGCCAACCGGTTAGCGCGGTGGCCGCAGCCTTTCTGACTGGCCTCATGGCCAGCGCCGAGGTCGAACAGGCGCTCGCTGCGGCCCTCGCTGCTGCGGCGCCGGGCGAAATGCCTGCGGCTGCGCCCGCAGTGTTCGCCGATTTACTGCGCGAACTGCAGACGTTGCGCGCTGTGCACTTCACGGCGGCTGCGCCGCCGTCTATCCCAGTAGTTTCTCGTGGCGCCAAAGCGCGACCACTAAAGCGCTGAGCAGTGCGGCGAGCGTGAGCGTACCGCCGACCGACAGCAGCATCTCCGGCAGCGGAATGGCTTCGTCGCGGAGCAGGCGGGAGACCAAAAAATGTTGACTGAGGCTGGGGATGGCCATCAAGGCACTGGTGGGTTTCAGTCCAGCCACCACGGCCAACATGATCGGCAACGTGGGGATCAGCAGCACGCCTGTCATCCAACTTTGCGCTTCACGAAAACTGCGCGCGAATGAGGCGATCAGTGTCAGCAGTGCCGCGGCCAGCGGCACGAAGGGCAGCAGTGACAGCCACAACTGCAGTGCCACCAGCGGCCCCAGATTGGCGCTCATGCCGATCGATTCGAGTGGTACAAAACGCAGTGCCACGATGAAGGTCACCAGCGTCAGCAGTAGCGAGGCGGCCGCGAACACCATGGTGGCCAGCAGCTTGCCCGCCACCAGCGCGTCGCGCGACACGGGCAGGGCCAGCAAGGGCTCTAACGAGCCGCGTTCACGCTCACCGGCGGTGGCATCAATGGCCAGATACATCCCCCCGACAAGGGTGGATAACAGCAGGAAATAACTCAACACGCCGAGCAAGGCCTGGGCGCGTGAAGCGGGGGTGGAAACATCGATTTCGTCGGTGACCACGGGCTGGATGATGCTCGGGTCGATCCCGCGTGCCATGAGCCGCAGCGCGGCGGTCTGTGCGGCGTAGCCGGCCAGCAGGCGTTGTAGCCGCTCACCAGCGCGGCGCGCATCACTGTCGGAGGTGTCGACATAGAGTTTGACGCTAGCAGGTTTTCCGGCGCTGAGCTGCTCGCCATAGTCGGCGGGAATGACGAGGACGATCTTCGGCTGACTGTTGCGCACGGCTGCAGTAACGAGTGACTCTGTGGCGGGCGCCGGCACGCGTTTAAGCCCCTGAGCTTGCAGCCAGAGCAGCAGCTGGGGTGCATGGTCGGCGCCCAGTACGCCGGCTTCGACCCGTTGCTCGTGGTCTTTATTTTCCTTCGCCAAAGTAAACTGCATCATGCCGCTGAATAACACCGGCCCAAGGAGGGGCGCAATAATCAGTGAAGTCAGCAGCGTGCGTCGATCGCGCAGACTTTCGAAGATTTCTTTCCAAGCCACCACTAGCCACGGCTTCATAGCAAGCCCTCCACGCTGCCGGCCGCGTTTTCGATGGCTTTGACGAAGGCATCTTCCAGGGTGGCGGTGCCGGCGGCCTGCAGCAGGGCGGTGGGCGTGCCCCGCGCCACCACTTCACCGCGCGCAATAATCACCACCTCATCGCACAGCGCGGCTACTTCCTGCATCACATGGCTGCTGAACAAAATGCAATGGCCCGCATCGCGCAGTCGGCGCAGCGTGGTGCGTAGTGAGCGAATGGCCATGACATCCAGGCCGTTGGTCGGCTCATCGAGTACTAGATTGCGCGGTTGGTGGACCAGTGCACGCGCAATACCGACTTTCACTTTCTGCCCTTGCGAAAAGCCCTGGCTCTTGCGGTTTCCCACCTCACCCAGTTCCAGGATCTCGAGTAATTCGCTGATGCGAGACTCGAGGGGGGCGCCACGGAGACCGTGTAGCCGCCCGTAATAACGAATGTTTTCGCGCGCACTCAGGTGCAGGTACAGCCCCGCGCCATGCGGCAGCACGCCAAGGGACTGGCGCACGGCCGCGTCGGCGAGACTGACGCGCGCGCCATCAATACGCGCCTCACCACTGTCGGGCTGCAGTGCGGCATAAAGCAGACGCAGCGTGGTGCTCTTGCCGGCGCCATTCGGCCCCAGCAGGCCGGTGATGCGTCCATCCGGTGCCGTAAAGCTCACGTCCCTGACGGCCTGTACCGTGCCAAAACGCTTGGCGAGATGCTCTGCTTCGATCATGGCGCCGGCCCATTGGCGTTTAGAAAAAACGGTTGTGCACGTTGCGCGTTCTGTAAGCAGGTGATGTCTAGTCCGCGTGTGGTCCCCGCGTCGAGGAACGCCGCCATCACCCGGGGCGCGCAGGGCACGTTCCATTGACCATGGCCGTTGCCGGCTACGATCACGTGTCGGGCATCGCTTAAACCGCGTAGGGCCCGCTCGGCATAAGCCGGCGGGGTGACCGGATCGGCACCGCCCGAGAGCAGCAAGAAGGGTATGTTGGAGCGCAACGGTTGGCGCAGGTCGGCATCGAGAATGCCGCGTGGCCAAACCCGGCAACTGTTGATTAGCGCTTCCAGTGGCTGCGCACCCAGATAGGTGTTGGCGAGTGCCGCATGGTCGATGGCGCTGGCATCCATGAACGGCAGGTCTTCAGTGCAAGCCACCGCATTGTGCATGCCAATGGCGAGGCTGCCACCGATGGTGTCGGTCAGCGATAAGGCTTGCGCGAGCAGGGGCGCCGGCCGGCCGGCCGCGGCTTCTTGTAACAAGAACGGCAGCAGGCTGATGGAGACCGGGTTGTAGCTGAGAAAGCGCACGGCATTTCCTAAGCCGTCAATGGTGAGCGCTTGTGTCACCAGCTTGCCGCTCACCGGGTGCAGCAGTGTCACTGGGCGCGGTCCGGCGCGCAACGCGATCACCAAGGCCCGGAACTGCTGGCGCAACTGCGGGTAGGTGGCAGCGCATGCCCGGTCGGCCTCGCAGCGGCTGAAGACCGTGTCGATGGCCCGCTGCGCCGCGAAGGCGAGGTCCGGGCCGAGCGCCAGGCCTGGTGGCACCACGCCGTCGATAATGACCGCGCGGGTGTGCGCCGGGTAGCGGCGTGCGTAATGCTGCGCCACGCGTGTGCCATAAGAAATGCCGTACAGGTTCACGCGGGAATAGCCGAGCGCGGCACGCACCAGGTCGAGGTCCCGCACCGCCACGGAGGTGGTGTAAAAGCGGGGGTCGCCACTGAGCGCGGCTAGGCAAGATTGCGTTAGCGCTGCCATTTCTGTGGCCGAGGGCGTGTGCTCTAGCGCTGCGGCGTCGGTCGCTACCTCTTTGCAGGTCAGCGCATTGGAGTCGCCTGTCCCGCGCTGATCCAGCAGCACCAGATCGCGTTGGCGGTTGAGGCGCTGGAAGGTTGGCAGCAGCGGCGCGAAGCTGTCGCGCGCGCCTTGGCCTGGCCCCCCGCTGATCAGGAATAAAGGCGTGGCGTGTGCGTTGCGGTCCAGCGCCGGAATGACCGCCACGGCGAGCCGCAGACGTTTGCCGGTGGGCCGGGCGTAGTCTTCCGGTACCTCTAGTGTTCCGCAGCGCGCGGCCACCGTGGTGGGCGCGGTGGGTGGGGCGAGCCGACAGTCGTGGAGCGGCAGGCCGGGCAGGGTGACGGCCAATGCCAGCGCCGGCAGCAGAGTACTTAGCATGGGAGCAACAGTACCTGAGATAATCCCGCCATGGAAAGAGTGGAAGTCATGGTGGTGGGCGGCGGCCACGCCGGTACCGAGGCAGCGCTGGCGGCTGCCCGAATGGGTGCGCGTACCTTGTTGGTGAGCCACTCGCTGGAGACGCTCGGGCAGATGAGCTGCAATCCGGCCATCGGCGGTATTGGCAAGGGCCATCTGGTGCGCGAAATCGATGCCTTGGGGGGCGCAATGGCGCGCGCGGCTGATCTGGCCGGCATCCAGTTCCGGACGCTTAATGCCAGCAAGGGGCCGGCGGTGCGCGCCACGCGTGCGCAGGCGGACCGCACGCTGTACCGCCAGGCGATTCGTCGGCAGCTGGAAACGCAGCCGGGCTTGACGCTGCTGGCGGCCGAAGTGGCCGAGCTGCGTTTTACCGCGGGACGCTGCATGGGCGTGGTGTTGGCGGATGGCACCTTCATTGAAGCGGCGAGCGTGGTGTTAACCACGGGCACCTTTCTGGGTGGGCGGATGCATGTGGGTTTGCAGCAAGCCGTGGGTGGCCGCGTCGGCGACCCCGCTGCGTTGCGTCTGGCCGCATGCTTGCGTGGCTTGGGTCTGGCGGTCGGGCGCCTGAAGACCGGGACGCCACCGCGTCTCGATGGCCGCACGCTCGACTGGTCGGTGATGGAAGTGCAGCACGGCGACGAACCGCGGCCGGTGTTCAGTTTTCTGGGGCGGCCGGAGCAGCACCCGCGACAAGTGCCGTGTCATATCACGCACACCAATCCGCAGACTCACGACATCATCCGTGCCGCTGCGGCGCAATCCCCCATGTTCACCGGCGTCATCGAAGGCACGGGTCCACGGTATTGTCCTTCGGTGGAAGACAAGGTGACGCGTTTCGCCGCGCGTGACAGCCATCAGGTGTATCTGGAGCCAGAAGGTCTCGATACCCACGAGGTGTATCCGAACGGTATCTCCACCAGCTTGCCAGCAGACGTGCAGCAGGCCATGGTGCGTTCTATCCGTGGCTGCGAGCAGGCAGTGCTGACGCGCCCAGGCTATGCCATCGAATATGATTTCTACGACCCACGCGAGCTGGCGCCCACGCTAGAGACGCGTGCGCTGCGCGGCCTGTATTTCGCTGGCCAAATTAACGGCACCACCGGTTATGAGGAAGCGGCGGCGCAGGGTTTGCTGGGTGGCACCAATGCCGCACTGGCAGCGCTGGGGCGGGAACCGTGGTGGCCCACCCGCGCGGAGAGTTATCTGGGCGTGATGGTGGACGACCTGCTGACGCAGGGCGCCCCAGAGCCGTATCGCATGTTCACCAGTCGCGCGGAGTTTCGCCTGCGGCTACGCGAGGACAACGCCGATCTGCGCCTGACACCGGTAGGCCGACAGCTGGGGCTGGTGGGGGATGAGCGCTGGACCTGGTTTGAACACAAACGCGAGGCCATCGAGCGTGAAGTGCTGCGCTTGCAAACGACACGTGTGACGGTGGCCGACGGCAAGCTGGCGGCCTGGGAATGGCTGCGCCGTCCGGATCACAGTTACGCCACGGTGGTCGCGCATGCGGAAGTGGGCGCGGGCGTGTTACCGGACGATGCGTTACTTGCGGCGCGGATAAGCGAGCAGGTAGAGGTGCAGGCCAAGTACGCCGGCTATTTGCTGAAACAAGAAGCCGAAGTAGCGCGCCAGCAGCGGCAGGAAGCGGTGGCACTGCCAGAGTCGCTGGACTATGCCTTGGTGGATGGGCTCACGAACGAGGCGCGTCAACGGCTGACGCGCCACCGCCCGGTGACCTTTGGGCAGGCGGCGCGGCTACCAGGCATTACGCCAGCCACCTTGTCGCTCTTGCTGGTGCACCTGAAAAAACGCAGCCGCGCGGCCGCCGCGCGCTAACGCTTACGTCTTGGCGGTGCGGCTTACTTCCGGCACTCCAGGAACGCCACCGGGGAATGGGCCAGAAACAGTTCCCATTGCTCTGCGGCCGGTCCGGCAAGCGCGGCGGGCGACAAGCGTGGAGCCGGCCACTGCACTTCGCGAAACCCCGCGGCACGCAGCGCGCTTTCATGGATCGCGGTGTCCAGATAATAGTTCTCGAGGCTGAAGGTGCCGTCCTCCAAGTGGAAGCGCCAGGTGAGCGGCGCACCTTCACCGAAGGCGCCTACCACTTTGATCTCGAAGCCATAAGAGCGATAGGACGGCGCGCGGGAAAAATCGAGCGCCGGGCTGGAGTTGACGGTGACAAAGCGCCCACCCGGTTTTAGGCAGCGCGCGATGCTGTCGCACATGGTCTGTAGCTCCTGCCGGTCGTGCGCGTAGTTCAGCAGATAGGCGGCCACCACCAGGTCGAACGTTTCGGTGTAGGGCAGCTGGCGAGCATCACCCACGACATAGTGGATCCCAAGCTGATGCGCGGCTTCCTGTGTACGCGCCAGCTCGATCATGCTGGCTGACAAATCCAGCCCGGTGACCGAAGCCGTGCCGGGGTGTTTAAGTTGCCGGGTATAAAAGCCTTCACCACAGGCCACATCCAGCACGTGTTGTCCGCGCGTGTCGCCGGCCAGCTGTAGCAAGCTGAACGCTTCGATATGCGTGCGCCACGGCTGTTGCTTCGAACGCTGGTATTGTTCCGCAATGGGGTCGTAGTCGGTGGTCATGCGGGGCGCCTATGCGTGAAGCAGTGGTGGTTGCCGTGACGAGCGCTTAGCAGGGCCGTAACAGATAGCGCGCGACTTTACCGTCACGCAGCTCAAACCAGACGAAGAAGGGGACTTCGCCGCCAGGCCCTTCGACAGCGGCCAGAAAAGCGCCTTTGCTGCCTTCACAGACCAGATGGCGAATGCGGTGGCGGATGCCGGCTTCGCGCAGTTTGCCGATGCGTTCACTGAGGAAGGTTTCGACTTCCTGGCGACCATTCAGCCGCGTCGGCTGGTCGCGGCGTCGGTAGTCATGGTGTTCCCACACCTGCACATGCGACCACTCAATGTCCTCGTGTAAGGCGGCCACGGCACTGGCCATGTCGCCGCGGTCAATCGAGTCGTAGTAAGTCAGCTGCAGCAGTGCATAAGCCAGGTCATGGTCGGTCATTGTGCATCCTTAATCCTGTGACACGACCACTTGGGCCGGGTTGATCAGTCCGTGTCGCGCCTTGTCGGCGGTCAGTGCAAACGCTTGCGGTATTTGTTCAAGGCCTTGCAGCACATGCGTCACCATGGGTTTGACGTCGACCGCACCACTACCGAGCAGCGCGACCGTGTTTTCGAACAAGGCCCGATCCATCAGGCTGGGGAAGAGGTAACGAATACCGCGAAAGCGAAACAAGCCGTAGGGCAGAAAAGTGCCATCGCCATGAAAGGCGACGCCCACGACGGTGCCGGCATCGCGCACCAGTGCTGCCGCTTGCGCGAGCGTGGCATCTCCCGCCAGTCCCTGTTCGACGGGGCCGCCGGCGGTTTCAAACACCACGTCCACACCGCGTCCGTGGGTGGCTGCGCGCACGGCGGCGACTACGTCTTCGGTGGTGGCATTCACGGTCAGGTGGGCACCAAAGCGTCTGGCGAGCACGAGCGAGGCCTCGCGCTTGGCGATGGCGATCAGCGTTTGTGCGCCCGCTGCACGTGCCACCTGCAGGCAAGACAGGCCCATGGCGCCCTGGCCGATCACCGCCACGCTGCGCCCCGCCAGCGGCCCGGCGGCATCGACGGCTGCCACCGCATCGGTGAGTGCTTGCACCACGGCGCCTTCGCTGTGGGTGACGGTTGCGGGCAGGCGCGCCAGCAGACTGGCGGGCACGACGATCTGTTCGGCGAGTGCGCCGGGATAGTCGAAACCCACAATGCCTTCGGGGTGCGAACCGCGGGCGGCTACCCGGTCACCTACCGCGAGGCAGTCGACACCGGCGCCAAGGCAAGACACCACGCCGGAGAATTCATGGCCGAACAGTGGCGCGGGCCCGCGCGCAATGGCAGCCGCCACGGTGGCGTGCAGGTAGGTCTTAACCCCTTGAAACAGCAGCGTTTCGGTGATGCTGGGTTGCACCACGCAGACGCGCACTGTCACCCAGCCGGGTGGCGGCACCGGGTCGGGCACGACATCGAGGCGCATGTCGCCTTCGCCATAAATTCGCCATGCGCGCATTCGCCATCCCCTGCTGTGGTCGTCGATGGTGTCACAGCGCAGTCGCTGCTCTCAAGCCGGAAATTCTTCCGTGTCTACTTCGCCAAGGAAGGTGGCGGAGTAACGGTTGCCACTGACGCGGCTGTGGTGCAGCAGTGCCTCGGCCGCGGTGAAGACCGCGGCATCCAGGGTGAGCTGGGTGGCGGCCAGGTTCTCTTCCAAGTGGGCTATCGAGCGGGTACCGGGAATAGGCAGCACGTGGGGTGCCTTTTGTAACAGCCAAGCGAGCGCTAGCTGCGCCGGGGTGCAACCGGCTGCAGCCGCCAGTGCGCGGTAGCGGGCGAGCAAGGCGGCATTCGCCGTCCAGTGGTCGGCCTGAAAACGCGGCATTGAACGGCGAATATCGCCTTTCTGCAGCATGTCCGGGCCGCTGATGCCGTCGGCTAGAAACCCGCGCGCTACCGGTGAGAAGGCCACAAAGGCAATGCCCAGCTGCGCGCAGGTGTCCAGCACGGCAAGCTCGGCGTTGCGACTCCACAGCGAATACTCGGTCTGCAGCGCCGCGATAGGGTGCACCGCATGGGCCTGGCGTAAGGTGGCGGCAGACACTTCCGACAAGCCGATACCGCCGATGAGTCCGTCACGGACGCAGTCCGCCAGTGCACCGACACTGTCCTCGATGGGCACGCTCTTGTCCCAGCGGTGCAAGTAGTAGAGGTCGATATGCGCGGTGCCAAGGCGTTGCAAGGACGCCTGCAGGGTCTGCTTCAAGGTGGCCGGCCGGCCGTCGATGATGCGTCGACCATCGACAGCGGTCATGCCGCATTTGCTCGCTAAAAACACCTGTGAGCGTCGCCCCGGCAGGAATTGCCCGAGCAGTTCTTCGTTGGTGCCAAAGCCGTAGAGCGCTGCGGTGTCGAAGTGGGTGACACCCAGCTCAAAGGCGCGGTGCAGCAAGCGCAAACTTTCCTGGGCTGGCGGGGGCTCGCCATAGGCGTGGTTCAAGTTCATGCAGCCAAGGCCGATAGCGCTGACCAGTCGGCCCGAGAGTAAGCGGGTGGGTGAATTCATAGGCTCACGAGGATGGGCTACAGTCGCGTAGCATGCCTCACTATACCGTTGAGACGGATGCTGCAAATGCTGGACAACGCTGATCATGGGCTACTGCTGCGGGCACTCGCCGGGGCGCCGCTGCCGCTGCGCCTGGATTCTGGGCCCTTGCTGTTGGCGCTAGGCGGTGAAGTGCTGGCCTTTGATGCCGCAGGGGGCTTGGTGCTGGGGTTCAGCCCGGACGAAACGTATCTGCAGGGCCGTGGTGTGGTGCAAGGTGGCGTGGTGGCGGCTTTGCTCGACTATGCGCTGGCCTTTTGTGTGCTGGCGCGGTTGCCAGCCGGGGATACGCACGCCACCGTGTCGCTGACGGTGAACTACCTGCGCCCCGTGCCCGCCGGCCCAGTGCGCGTGGAGGCCGTGGCGGAACGCATGGGTCAGCAAGTGGCCCATGCCTCGGCCCGGCTGTTGGTGGGTCCGGAGAGGGTGCTGGCGGCGACGGCTACTTCGACGTTGGCGCTGCAGCGCGCGGTGCCACCAGCAGGTCGAAGCTGGCGTTAACGGCGGCGCGGAACACCATTTCCCCGGCCTGGTAAGTTTGCGGTGCGTCGCTGACGGGCGCGGCGGCGATGCTGCGCACCGCCATGGCAAACATCGGCACGGGGGCTGGGGTGTCTTGGGTGGCACTGAGGCTGCGGACTGGGCCGACCGTGACGCCGAGCGGGCCGGCCATGGCGATGGCATTGCGCTCAGCGTCCTTGGCAGCCAACCCCAGCGCTTCACGTTCCAGCTCCACGCGGCGGCTATGGTCCAGCACGGGGTCGCCGGTCTGGTTGGCACCCAGGCTGAGGCTGCGTTCCACCAGCGCGCCGAGCTTTTCCAGTTCCCGCAGGTCCACGCTCACCGAGCGGGATACCGCATAGGCCACCAGTCGGCGGGTGCGGGTTTTCTCCAGCCATTCGTATTCGGGCTGCACGCTGAGGCGGGTGCTGTTCACCTGCCGGTCGGGAACGCCCAGTTCCCGGACCAGCTTCAGGACCCCCTCGACACCGCGATTCACTTTGGCGCGCGCGGCCTCCAGCGTGGGTTCGCGGGCTTCCACCCCGAGGGTGACCCGGGCCTGGTCGGGTTCGACCCGGATTTCGCCGTGTCCGCTGACGGTAACCAGGCGTGGTTCCTCGGTGCGGGATTCATCCGCATGGGCGGCTGGCAGCGCCAGGATGAGCAGGCCCAGCAGGGCGGCTAAACGGGAGCGGTGCATGGATTAGGCCTTTGACGGTTTTTACGGGTGGAAAAAAACTCCCCGGGACCGTACCATGCGGCGCTCGGTTTTGCGTTGCGGAGTCCCCTGAAAATGTCTTTGAAGACGGCTCGGTACGGCCTTTGGGCCCCCTTAATGGCAGTGATGGTTCTGGCATGGGCGGCCCCAGCGGCCGTTTACGCACAGGGGGATGCGGCGCGCGGCGCGAAGCTGGCTTACACCTGCTTGGGTTGTCACGGCATTCCTGACTACCGCAATGTTTACCCCACCTACCATGTGCCCAAGCTGTTCGGCCAGAATGCCGAGTATCTGGTCGTGGCGCTGGGCGAATACAAGGCCGGCGCCCGTAAACACCCCACCATGAACGGGCAGGCCACGAGCCTGTCTGACGCCGCGATCGTGGATATTGCCGCGTTTTTTGCCGGCGCTACCCCGCTGAAAGGTAACGGTCCCACCGGCCAGCCGCCGGCCATTGTGGCCACGTGTGCCGCCTGCCACGGCCCGGAGGGCGTGGCCATCATGGGCATGTACCCCAATCTGGCCGGCCAACACGCCGACTTCCTCGAAAGCGCGCTGCATGGTTACAAGAAGGGCACTCGTCAGAACGCCATCATGCAGGGCTTTGCTGGGCAGTTGTCCGAGGCGGATATCAAAGCCGCGGCGGCGTGGTTCTCGGCGCAGTCGCCGGGCGTGTGGACCCAGAAGGCTAACGGCCAGAAATTCTGAGCCCAGCCCGCGGCGCTGTTTAGCAGGTCTGGCCGGTCGGCCAGACCTGCGCAAAGTGCTCCACCGTCGGTGGAGCGGCGAAGTACGGGCCGATCAGCGCACGCCATTCAGCGAATAGCGGCGACTGCCGGAAGCCTTCCGTGTGGTCTTCCAGCGTCTCCCACTCCACCAGCAACACAAAGCGCGTGTCGCGTTCCAAGCAGTGCTGGAGTACGTGTTGCCGGTAGCCGGTGGCGCGGGCAATAACCTTGGAAGCTGCGGCAAAGGCCGTCAGGAAGCTGGCCTGCTGGCCCGGCTGGATGGACAGGTCGGCGATCTCCACAATCATTTTCTACTCCTCTCCGATAACCACTTCGGCGACAATGCCGACCTATGAACATTCCAGCGCATCTAGAATATCCCGGCGGCATCACCGCGGTCGATACCGCCTATGGGCGTCCGCGCTTCGACGCCGCCCATCTCATCGTTGAGCAGGGTCGTGCCGCCTTCGTTGACTCGGGCGTCAGCCCGTCCGTGCCATTACTGTTGGCGGCCCTAGAGGCGAAGGGCCTCGGGCGCGACCAGGTGGACTACTTGTTTGTCACCCATGTCCATCTGGACCATGCCGGTGGCGCCGGTGCGCTGTTGGCGCAGTTGCCCAACGCCAAGGTGGTGGTGCATCCGCGGGGTGCGCCGCATCTGGTGGACCCGGCCAAGCTGATTGCCGGCACGCGCGCGGTGTATGGCGAGGAGCGTTACAACGCTCTCTATGGTGAGATAGTGCCGGTGCCGCGCGAGCGCCTGCTGATCACCGAAGACGGACAGCGGCTATTGTTGGCGGGTCGCCCATTTGAGTTCATCTTCACGCCGGGACACGCGCTGCATCATCATTGCATCGTCGATCTCGACCATGGCGGTGTGTTCACCGGCGACACCTTCGGCCTGTCCTACCGTGAATTCGATGTGGATGGACGCGCCTTCGTTCTGGCGACCACCACGCCCACTCAATTCGACCCCGAGCAGATGCGGGCGAGTTTGGCGCGCATTGTCGCGTATGCGCCGCGGGCGCTGTTTCTGACCCACTATGGACGGGTGACGGACGTGGCGCGGCATCACGCCGAGTTGCTCATCGACCTCGATGCCTACGTTGCTGTCGCGCGTACCGCGGTGGCAAAGCACGGGCCCGGGCAGGCCGCGGTGCAGGCGATTACCGCCGCCATCTTCGCGCATCTGGAAGCGCGGCTGGAGGCGCATGGCGACACCCATTCAGCAGCGGAACGGCAAGCCATACTCGGCGTGGACGTGGAGCTTAACGCCCAAGGACTGGAATTCTGGCTGGGCCGAAACGCCAACTAGCGCCCGGTAAATCCCGAGCGTTTCGCTGGCGGCCGTTAGCGTTGGAGGCCGCGCTGGCGGGCCATGTTCAGCGCGAGATCGTCGATCATGTCTTCCTGGCCGCCGACGGTCTTCATCCGCCCCATCTCCAGCAGTAGCTCGTGTGAGGGGATGCCGTATTTCGCCTGGGCCCGCTTGGCGAACAGCAGGAAGCTGGAATAAACACCGGCATAGCCCAGCACCAGACTGTCGCGGTCGATGCGGATGGGGTGGTCCATGAGCGGCACTACCCGTTCTTCGGCCACATCCATCAGCTTGAAGACGTCCACGCCGGTGGTGATGCCCATGCGGTCGCAGACCGCGTTGAATACCTCCAGTGGCGTGTTGCCAGCGCCGGCGCCAAGACCGGCGGCCGAGCCGTCGATACGCGTGGCGCCTGCGGCCACCGCGGCCAGCGAATTGGCGACGCCCATGGCGAGGTTGTGGTGGCCATGAAAGCCGATCTCGGTGCCTGCGTTCAGCCCGGCACGCAGCGCGCTGACATGGGCGGTGACTTCTGGCGGCAGCATGTAGCCGGCGGAGTCGGTGCAGTAGATGCAGTTGGCGCCGTAGGACTCCATCAGCTTCGCCTGGGTGAGCAGCTGCTCAGGCGTCACCATGTGCGCCATCATCAAAAAGCCAACGGTATCGAGCCCAAGCTTCGCGGACAGGGCAATGTGCTGCTCGGATACATCTGCCTCGGTGCAATGCGTAGCCACGCGCAGCGTCTTCACGCCGCAGTCGTGGGCCATGTGCAGGTGTTCGACGGTGCCGATACCGGGCAGTAGCAGTGCCGACACGCGTGCGCGCTGCATGCGCGGGATGACGGCGCGCAGATATTCCTCGTCGGTGTGCATCGGGAAGCCGTAGTTCACCGAAGACCCGCCGAGCCCGTCGCCGTGCGTGACTTCGATCAAGGGTACGCCGGCAGCATCGAGCCCTTCGGCGATGTTGATCATCTGCTCGAGGCTGATTTGATGGCGTTTGGGGTGCATGCCATCGCGCAGGCTCATGTCGTGCAGGGTGATAGTGGTCATGGCATCGATTCCTCAGGCGGCCGTGGGCACAAAGCGCCCGGCGTGAATTTCTGTCGCGATCATTTCAGCAGTGCGCAGGCCTGCCGCGGTCATGATGTCGAGGTTGCCGGCGTATTTCGGCAGGTAGTCGCCGAGACCTTCGACCTCCAGATAGATGGAGACGCGGTTGCCGTCGAACACGGGGCCGTTTTTTAGCTGATAGCCCGGCACATATTTTTGCACCTCGGCCACCATGGCGTGCACCGAGGCGGTGATAGCCGCCTGATCCGGCGTGGATTCGGTGAGGCAATACACGGTGTCGCGCATGATCAAAGGTGGCTCGGCCGGGTTGAGGATGATGATCGCCTTGCCCAGCTTGGCGCCGCCGACCACTTCAATGCCGCGTGAGGTGGTGCGGGTGAATTCGTCGATGTTCTTGCGCGTGCCCGGGCCGGCTGAGCGCGACGACACGGTGGCCACAATCTCACCATAAGCCACTGGCTGCACACGTGACACGGCGGCCACCATGGGGATGGTGGCCTGCCCGCCGCAGGTGACCATGTTGACGTTCATGGCGTGTTGGCCCACCAGTTCGGCGAGGTTCACGGGTGGCACGCAGAATGGCCCCACGGCCGCTGGCGTCAGGTCGATCATCACCACGCCCAAGGCCTGCAGCTGGCGTGCGTTTTCGCGGTGGACATAGGCGCTGGTTGCGTCAAAGGCAATCTGCACGCCATCGGCCAGCACGTGTGGCAGCAGGCCAGCGACGCCCTCGGCGGTGGTCTTGAGTCCCAGCTCACGGGCCCGTGCCAGGCCTTCAGAGGCGGCGTCGATGCCCACCATCCACACCGGCTCGATCCATTCGCTGCGCAGGGCTTTGTAGAGTAAGTCGGTGCCGATATTGCCCGAGCCGATCAAGGCGGCTTTGAGGCGGGAGCGGGGCTGGGGTGTTGGGGCCATGGATGAAATCCTCGTGGAGCCAAGCCAACGCGGACCATGCTGTGGTCGGGTTGGTCTGGATAGTCATAATGCGTAAGAATCTAGCGGCGTATTAAACGCAAATTGTTGCGGAACCGCCAGTAGGTGGCATAATTGCGCAGCGGACCGCGCTTTGGTCCAGACGTTCAGCCAGGCTACCGGGGGAATCGTATGTCGGTCGTTTCACTAGGATACCTCGTTGTCGGGTCCACCGATATTCAGCGCTGGCGCCAGTTTGGTGCGGATCAGGTGGGTTTTATGGTCAAGGACGGGCCGGACGGCGCCTTGTGGTTGCGTATCGACGACCGCCCGTTCCGTTTCCTCATCGTGCCTAGCGCCAGCAATGGCTTGCTGAGCTCGGGCTGGGAACTGGTCGACGAAGCGGCCTTTGAAACCTGCATTGCGGCGCTTGAAGCCCACGGCCACGCCGTGACGCGCGCGCCTGCGGCCACGGCCGCCAGCCGCTGCGCGAATGGCGTGGCTACGCTGCGCGACCCGGCCGGCAACCAGGTAGAGCTGTTCCATGGCCGCTTCCGCGACTATCAGCCGTTTGTCTCGCCGCAGGGCGTGAGTGGCTTTGTCACCGGCGACATGGGTCTGGGCCATGTGGTGTTGTCGGCACTGAACCTTGACGAGACCGAGGCTTTCTATAAGCAGTTTCTCGGCTTTGGTAACAGCGACGAAATGCATCTGCAGGTGAGCCCGAACCCCGCAGACCCGCGGCTGGTGATCAAGTTCATGCACTGCGACAACCCCCGCCACCACAGCCTGGCGCTGGCGGCGATGCCGGTGACCGCTGGTGCGGTGCACGCGATGGTGGAAGCGCGCAGCCTGCAAGATGTAGGTTGTGCGCTGGACCGCTGCGTGGCGGCGGGCAGCCGCATTGCTTCCGCGTTGGGCTGCCATTCGAATGACCAGATGGTGTCGTTCTATGTCACTACGCCGGCGGGTTTCGATCTGGAGTTTGGCTGCATGGGCCTGCAACCCGACTGGTCGACTTGGGTGCCAACACGCAGCCTGGTGAGCGATATTTGGGGCCACCAGTGGGCGCCGCCGCCGACCGCCTGAGATTTTGATTTAAGGAGCGGCCCATGGCTGATAAGCGAATGACGACGGCGCAGGTCGTCGCGCGGTTGCGCGACGGCATGACCCTGGGGATCGGTGGCTGGGCCACGCGACGTAAACCGATGGCGCTGGTGCGGGAAATTCTCCGCTCGCCGCTTAAAGACCTGACACTCATCGCTTATGGCGGGCCGGAGATCGGCATGCTGTGTGCGGCTGGCAAAGTGAAGCGCGTCATCTTCGGCTTTGTGTCGCTGGATGTGCAGCCGTTCGACAACCATTTTCGCAATGCACGGCAGGCCGGCCAGCTGGAGGCTTCGGAAGTGGACGAAGGCATGGTGCAGTGGGGCCTGCGTGCCGCTGGCATGCGGTTGCCGTTTCTGCCGACGCGGGTGGGTCTGGGGACCGATGTCTTAAAGCTCAACCCTTGGCTGGGCAAAGTGCGCTCGCCGTTTGCCGATGGCGAGGAACTGGTGGCCGTGCCGGCGCTGCGGCTCGACGCCGCGCTGCTGCATGTCAGCGAGAGCGACGAGAAGGGCAACTGCACCATCCAAAGCCCCGACCCGTTCTTCGACGACTTGTTTGCTCGCGCTGCGAACGAGGTGTACCTGTCCTGCGAGCGCGTGGTGCCAACCGCACAGCTCATCAACGCGCAGACCGCGCGCCTGCAGCCGTTTGAGCGTTCACTGGTGACCGGCGTCGTAGAAGTGCCTTTCGGTGCTCACCCCACGGCCAGTGCGCCGTTCCATGGCATCGACGTGCCACATCTGGCGGCTTACAACGCGGCGGCCACGCCGGAGGGCTGGGCGGCGTACCGCGCACAGTTCGTCGACCTGCCCGACCATGACGCCTATGTCCGCGCTTGTGGTGGCTACGGCGCCCTTGCCGGGTTGCCTTTGCCGGTATTCTGAAGATTCTGCGGCACCCATCAGCGGTGCCCTGAGGAGCGCTATGACTTCCCCTCTTACCAACCCAAGCTACACGCTGGCTGAACTGTGCATCGTGGCCTGCGCTGAGGCCTGGCGCCATGACGGTGAAGTGCTGGCCACGGGTATTGGTTTGGTGCCGCGTCTGGCCGCCGGACTGGCCAAGCTCACCTTCAACCCCGACCTCATGATGACCGACGCGGAAAGCGTGCTGGTGGCCGAGCCCGTGCCCGTGGGTCCGCGTGGCGACTACCAGGTGAAGGTCGAGGGCTGGATGCCGTACCTGCGCACCTTTGACCTGCTCTGGCACGGCCGGCGCCATGCGCTGGTCGGTCCGGTGCAGGTTGACCGTTACGGGCAGATGAACATCAGTGCGGTCGGCGACCACGCCAAGCCGAAGTCTTCGCTGCTGGGCGTGCGTGGTTTCCCCGGCAACACGCTGAACCATCCCAACAGCTTGTTCATTCCGAACCACAGCACGCGCGCGTTTGTGGCTGGCGAGGTGGATGTGGTGTGCAGCGTGGGCTACAACCCGGCGCGCTGGCCGGGCGGCGTGAAGCCGGCGGGTTTAGATCTGCGTTTGTGCGTGACAGACCTAGCGGTGCTCGATTTCGCTGGCGCCCAGCATGCGCTGCGCGTGGTGTCGCTGCATCCGGGCGTGACGCTGGAGCAGGTGCAGGTGGCCACTGGCTTCCCGCTGCAGGTGGACGGTATCCTGCCCGTCACCCCGGCGCCCACCATGGAGCAGTTGCAGTTGATCCGCGAGCGTCTCGACCCGCATGATCTGCGTGCCACCGTCTTTAAAGGCAACCCGCCCGGTCTCCGTCCGGCGAGCTGAAGCGCGTTCAATGAGGCATCTCGCATGAGCCAGAACCAGGATCCGGGCCAATCTAAGCCGCCGCACAGCACTGCCGCCGGTCCGGCGGATCTCGCTGAACCACCCGAAAACCGGCACGTCTACGAAACGGACGAGCCGGTGCTGTATGCCATGGACGGAGCCGTGGCCGTCATCACCATGAACCGTCCGCAGTACGCCAATTCGCAGAATACGCAAATGACCTACGCGCTGGATGCGGCGTTCAGGCGCGCGGCCATGGACGATGCGGTGAAGGTCATTGTGCTGCAAGGGGCTGGCAAGCATTTCTCGGCCGGGCACGATATCGGCACCCCGGGCCGCGACGTGAATGTGTCGACCCCCGAACGCGTGACGCTGTGGTACGACCACGTGAACAAGCCGCACGGCGAGTTCTGGTATGCGCGTGAACAAGAGGTCTATCTCGGCATGTGCCGCCGCTGGCGTGAACTGCCGAAACCAACCATCGCCATGGTGCAAGGTGCGTGCATTGCCGGTGGGCTGATGCTCGCCTGGGTGTGCGACCTGATCATCGCGGCAGAGAATGCCTACTTCGCCGACCCAGTGCTGGCGATGAATATTCCCGGCGTGGAGTATTTCGCACATCCGTTCGAGCTGCACCCGCGCGTGGCCAAGGAGTTCCTGTTCCTCGGCGAGAAGATGCCCGCCGCACGCGCTTACCAGATGGGCATGGTGAACCGGATTGTGCCGACGGAAGAACTGGAGGCGCAAACACTGGCTGTGGCGCACAAGCTGGCGAAACAGCCGCGTCTGGGTCTGGCGCTGGCGAAGCAAGCCATCAATCATGTGGAAGACTTGCAAGGCAAGCGCACCGCCATGGATGCGGTGTTCCACATGCACCATTTCGCGCACGCACAAAATTCTCTCAGCTCGGCCAACCATCTGGGAGGGCAGGACAGCAAGTCGATGGCTGCCGGCAATCGCGACAAGGACGGCCAGTGAGCGCAGCGCACGACTCGGCGCTAGCGACGGCCAGTGGACGATTGCGCACTCCGCTATGCGATTTGCTGGGCTCCCGCTACCCCATTGTGCAGACCGCCATGGGTTGGGTGGCACGCCCGGAGCTGGTGGCTGCAGCGTGTAACGCCGGCGCTTTCGGTTTTTTGGCTGCCGCCACGCTGCGTGCGGCGGAAGTAGGCCCGGCCATTCAGCGTGTGCGCGAACTGACGGACCGCCCGTTCGGGGTGAACTTCCACATGTTCCAGCCCGGTGCCGCCCAGATTGTTGAGACAATTCTGGCGGAGAAAGTGCAGGCCGTGAGTTTTGGCCGTGGCCCGGACAAGGCCACTGTGAAGCGCTTTCGCGATGCCGGCATTGTCTGCATCCCCACCGTGGGCGCGGTGAAGCATGCACAGAAGATGGTGGCGATCGGCGTTGACGCACTGACTATCCAGGGCGGCGAAGGCGGCGGGCATACCGGCAGCGTTGCCACCAGCATCTTATTGCCGCAGGTGCTCGACGCGGTGAAAGTGCCCGTCGTGGCCGCCGGTGGTTTCAGTGATGGTCGCGGCTTGGCCGCGGCGCTGGCCTATGGCGCTGTGGGCATGGCCATGGGGACGCGGTTTCTGATGACGCGCGACTGCCCCGTGCCCGAGATCACCAAAGCTCGCTATGTGCAGGCGGGCCTCGAGGACATCGTCCTCACCACGCGTCTGGATGGTTTGCAGCATCGGCTCATTCGCAACGAAATTCTCGGCAAATTTGAACAGGCCGGACCGGCACGGTTGCTCTGGTCGGCGCTGCACAATGCCTGGCAGTTAAAACGCCGCACGGGCGCTGGCTTTGGTGAGCTGCTGCAGGCGGCACGCGCCATGCAGCGTGAGGGCGGGCTGACTTTCGGCCAAGCGCTGATGGCGGCAAATTCCCCGGTGTTTCTCAATCGCTCCATGATCGAGGGGCATCCCGCAGAAGGGGTGCTGTCCACTGGTCTGGTGGCGGGCGTGCTCGGCGATCTGCCCAGCTGCGCGGAACTGGTAGAGCGCATTGTGCTGGAAGCAGAACAACGGCTCGCGGCGTTGGCAGCGGGCCACTATGGAACACACTATGAGTGAAGCCTATATCGTCGATGCGGTGCGTACGCCCATCGGCAAGAAAAAAGGCAGCCTTGCGGCCATTCACCCGGCCGACCTCGGGGCGCACACCTTGCGTGCGCTCGTCGAGCGCACGGGCATCGACCCGGGGGCCGTGGACGATGTGATCTACGGTTGTGTCGACACCGTAGGCCCGTTGGCCGGCGACATTGCGCGCACGGCCTGGCTCGTGGCTGGTCTGCCGGACCATGTGCCGGGGACCACGGTGGACCGTCAATGCGGCTCGTCACAGCAAGCCGTTCACTTCGCTGCTCAGGCGGTCATGAGTGGCACCCAAGACTTGGTGGTGGCCGGTGGCGTGCAGTGCATGAACCTCATTCCCATGAGTCAGGCAATGTTAGCCGGCGAGCCGCTAGGGTTCCCCGACCCGTTCAGCACCTCGCCTGGTTGGGTGCAGCGCTATGGCCCGGTGCCGCTGTCGCAGTTTCGCAGTGCTGAACGCATTGCGGAGCGCTGGAACATCACGCGTCGCCAGATGGAAGAGTTTGCGCTGGAGAGCAACGAGCGCGCCATTCGCGCTATCGACAGCGGTCGCTTTGACGCCGAGCTGGCACCCATCGCGGGTCTGCTGCGGGACGAGACGCCGCGCCGCGGCACATCGCTCGAGAAAATGGCGACCTTGCCGACGATTGAGCCCGGCGGGCGAGTGACGGCCGGCGTGGCCAGTCAGGTGTCCGATTGCTCAGCCGCGATGCTAATCGCCTCGGCCGCGGGGCTGAAGACCCACGGCCTGCAGCCGCGTGCGCGTATTCATCATCTGTCGGTGCTCGCGGATGACCCGGTGTGGATGCTCACGGCGCCCATCGCGGCCACCCGACGCGCGCTACAGAAAGCGGGTTTGTCGTTGGCCGACATCGGCCTGATTGAAATTAACGAAGCGTTTGCCAGCGTGGTGCTGGCCTGGCAGCGCGAACTGGGCGCAGACCTCGCGCGGGTCAACGTCAATGGCGGCGCCATCGCGCTGGGCCATCCCCTCGGTGCCACCGGGGTGCGGCTCATGACCACGCTGCTGCACGAAATGGAACGGCGGCAAGTGCGCTATGGCTTGCAGACCATGTGTGAGGGTGGTGGCCAGGCGAACGTCACCATCATCGAACGACTTTAAGAACGGGCGCGTAGGCGCCTTGCGGGGGAAACCGACGATGGGTATTTGTGACGGACGCGTGGTCATCATTACGGGCGCCGGACGCGGGCTGGGCCGTGCTTATGCGCTCGCCTTCGCAGCGGAAGGTGCGCAGGTGGTGGTGAACGATCTAGGCGCCAGTCTGGCCGGCGTGGGTCGCGACCTGTCGACGGCGCAGGCCGTGGTCGATGAGATTCTCGCGGCCGGTGGCGCCGCGGTCGCGAATGGCGACGATGTTGCCGACTGGGACGGTGCAGCGAATATTATCCGCACGGCGGTGGACACGTTCGGCACACTCGATGTGGTGGTCAATAACGCCGGCATGGTGCGCGACCGCATGTTTGTCAGTGCCACGGTCGACGAATGGGACGCCACGATGCGCGTACATCTGCGCGGACACTTCTGCGTGGCTCGCCATGCGGTGGACTTCTGGCGGTCACGCGCCAAGGCCGGGCAGCCGGTGGATGCGCGCATTATCAACACCACCAGTGGTGCTGGGTTGCAAGGCAGCATTGCCCAGAGTGCGTACTCGGCGGCCAAGGGCGGCATCGCCTCACTAACCCTGGTGCAGGCAGCGGAACTGGCGCGTTATGGCATTACCGCCAATGCGCTCGCGCCAGCAGCACGGACGCGCATGACGGAAGAGGCGTTTGCCACCGCCATGAAAAAACCCGAGAGCGGCTTTGATGCGCAAGACCCGGACAATGTGGCTCCTGCGGTGGTGTGGCTCGGCAGCAGTGCAAGCCGCGCCGTCAGTGGCTGCGTCTTCGAGCTGCAAGGCGGCATGATTCGCCTCGCCAACGGCTGGAACGACGGCCCAACCATGGATAAAGGCGCGCGCTGGGCACCCAACGAACTGGGCCCGGTGATGGCGCAGCTGCTGGCCGCGCGCCCAGTACAAAAAAAGGTGTGGGGTTCATGAGCAAGCTACCGATACCGCCACGGCCCGTGCCGCGCGGTCTACTGCAGGGAAAGAAGGTGCTGATCACCGCCGCGGCGGGCACCGGCATTGGCTGGGCCACGGCTGAGCGCATGGCCGAGGAAGGGGCGCAGGTTTTTCTAAGCGATGCGCATGCGCGTCGGCTCGACGAAGCCGCGGATCGTCTCGCTGCACTGCAAGGCGGTGTGCGTCCGCCGTCCATGGTGTGCGATGTCACGCAGGAGAGTCAGGTGCAGGCCCTGCTGGCGGCGGCCATCGCCGAGTTTGGCCATCTTGATGTGTTGGTAAACAACGCCGGGCTCGGTGGTTCCTCCACGGTGGTGGACATGCCCGATGAACAGTGGCACAAGGTCATCGATGTCACGCTAACCTCCGTGATGCGCATGACCCGCGCGGTGTTGCCGCATTTCTATGCACGCAAAGCCGGCATCATCGTCAACAACGCTTCGGTGCTCGGCTGGCGCGCGCAGGAATTGCAGAGCCACTACGCCGCGGCGAAAGCCGGCGTCATGGCCTTCACGCGCTGCTCGGCACTGGAAGCAGCAGCCTATGGTGTGCGCATCAATGCGGTAGCCCCCAGTATTGCCATGCATGCGTTTCTCGCCAAGGTGACCACCGATGAGTTGCTGGCAGACCTGACGCGCCGCGAGGCTTTCGGTCGTGCGGCAGAACCTTGGGAGGTGGCTAACGTCATAACCTTCCTGGCGTCAGACTTGGCCACCTACATGACCGGTGAAGTGGTTTCGGTGTCGAGCCAGCACCCATGACGGCGCAGGTCTACGCCTCGCCTGCGGCCTTGCTGGGGACCGTGGGCGCGCAGTTCGGGCCCACGGACTGGGAGACCGTGTCGCAAGAGCGCATTCAGCAGTTTGCGGATGCCACCGGCGACCACCAGTGGATCCACGTTGACCCCGTGCGGGCAGCGGCTGGCCCTTTCGGTGGCTGCATTGCCCACGGTTATCTGACGCTGTCGCTGGTGAACCGGTTCTTGCCGCAGCTCATGCAGGTGGAGCAGGTGTCCATGGGCATCAACTATGGTCTCGAACGCGTTCGCTTCATGGGGATCGTTCCTGCCGGCAGCCGCTTGCGTGGTCGCGGTGAAGTCGTCGCCGCCGAAGAGGCGGGTAAGGGCGTGCAGGTGACGGTGCGCGTCACGGTGGAGCGCGAAGGCGCCGAGCGCCCCGTTTGTGTTGCAGATACCATTAGCCGGTTCATCCCGGCCTGAATCCGATAAAAATTCTGCCTTGCCAGTCTGCCCGATGGGTTCAGGCTGGCCGACTTTGAAACAGGAAGTATTGCCATGCGTGAAGCCGTCATTGTCTCCGTCGCCCGTACCCCCATCGGCAAAGCCTTTCGCGGCGCCTTCAACGACACCGAAACGCCCGTTCTCGCGGGCCACGCGGTGCGCGAGGCCGTCCGCCGTGCTGGTATCGATCCCGCTTCGGTCGAGGACCTGGTGCTTGGCGTGACGTCGCAGCAGGGCACGCAGAGCTACAACGTTGGTCGTCTCGCGGTGGCTACCGCCGGTCTGCCCGTCACCACCTCCGGCATGTCCGTCGACCGCCTCTGCTCTTCGGGCCTCATGGCCGTGAGCATTGCGGCGCGCCAGATCGTGCACGACGGGATGCAGGTGGTAGTCGGCGCTGGTGTGGATTCCGTCAGCCTTATCCAGACGCCGCACCGTAATACCTACCGCATTCGCTGCGACGCCGTGACCGCCGTCTGGCCGCACGCCTACATGCCCATGATCGAAACCGCCGAGATCGTGGCCGCACGCTATGGCATCAGCCGCGAGGCGCAGGACGCGTTCTCCATGGCCAGCCACCACAAGACGGCCGCCGCGCAGGCTGCAGGCCGCTTCGACATGGAGCTGGCGCCGCTGACCACCCGCAAGGCCGTGGTGGACAAGGTGACGAAGGAAACCACTTATCAGGAAGTACGCTTGCTCGCTGACGAAGGCGTGCGCGCGGACACCACGCTCGAGGGTCTGGCGAAGCTGGAGCCGGTGTACAAGGACGGCTCGGTCATTAAGGTGGGCAAGCACATCACTGCCGGCAACGCGTCCCAGCTGTCGGACGGTGCCGCCGCGCTGGTGCTGATGGAAGCCGGCGAAGCGACGCGCCGTGGCCTAGCGCCGCTCGGCGTGTTCCGCGGCATGGCCGTGGCGGGCTGCGAACCGGACGAGATGGGCATTGGCCCGGTGTTTGCGGTCCCGAAGTTGCTGAAGCAGCACGGGCTGAAGGTGGATGACATCGGCCTGTGGGAGCTGAACGAAGCATTCGCCTGCCAGGCCATCTACTGCCGCGACCGTCTGGGCATTCCCGACGAGCGCCTGAACGTGGATGGTGGCGCGGTGGCCGTCGGCCACCCGTTCGGTATGAGCGGTGCGCGTTTGGCTGGCCATGCGCTCATCGAAGGCAAGCGTCGTGGGGTGCGCTATGTAGTGGTGACGATGTGCGTTGGCGCCGGCATGGGCGCCGCCGGCCTGTTTGAGATTGCCTGAAGCCGGCAGCCAATGGCGGCCGACCTCCCGGCCGGCCGCAAGCTGCACCCGGCTACCTCAGCGCTGGATGCGGTCTAGGTCCATCACCTTGCTCCAGGCTGCCACGAAGTCCTGCACGAACTTCTCGCGGCCATCGTTGGCGGCATAGACCTCCGCCACCGCACGCAGCTCCGAGTTGGAACCGAACACCAGATCCACCGGCGTGGCTTGCCACTGCAGCGCACCGGTGCGGCGGTCACGGCCCTCATAGAGGCCTTCCGTCGCCGACGGCTTCCACTGCGTGGACATATCCACCAAGTTTACGAAGAAGGCATTGTTGAGCACGCCCGGTTGCGTGGTCAGCACGCCGTTCGTGGAACCTGCGGCGTTGGCACCTAACACACGCAGGCCGCCGACCAGCACCGTCATTTCCGGCACACTCAGAGTCAACAGCGCCGCACGGTCCACCAGGGCTTCCACTGGCGAAAGGCGTGAGTCGCTGCCGTAGTAGTTGCGGAACCCGTCCGCCGCAGGCTCCATCGCCGCGAACGACACCAGGTCTGTCTGCGCCTGCGTGGCATCGGCACGGCCTGGCGTGAACGGCACACTGACCGTCAGCCCACCCTGTTGCGCCGCCTGTTCGATGGCTGCACTACCGCCCAACACGATGAGGTCGGCGACGGACAGCTTCTTGCCACTCTTCTGCGAACGGTTGAAGTCTTGCTGGATGCCTTCCAGCACCTTCACCACCTTCGCCAGTTCCACCGGCGTGTTGACGGCCCAGCGGTTCTGCGGAGCCAAGCGTACACGCGCGCCATTCGCGCCACCGCGCATGTCTGTAGCGCGGAAGGTAGCAGCCGAAGCCCAGGCCACGCGTACCAACTCGGCGTTCGTCAGGCCAGAGCCCAACACTTTCGCCTTCAACTGCGCGATGTCGGCCGCATCGATAGCCGCGTAGTCCACCGCCGGCAGCGCGTCCTGCCACGGCAGCACTTCCTTCGGTACTTCCGCGCCGAGGTAGCGGCTACGCGGCCCGAGGTCGCGGTGGGTGAGCTTGAACCACGCCTTGGCGAAGGCCAACTCGTACTCGTCTGGATGCTTCTGGAAGCGCCTGGCGATCTTGCTGTACGCCGGGTCGAACTTCAGTGCCAAGTCGGTGGTGAACATGATGGGCGCGTGACGCTTAGTGGGGTCATGGGCATCCGGCACGAACTTCGCGTTGGCGTCGCTGGGCACCCACTGAATGGCCCCGGCCGGGCTCTTCGTCTGCACCCAGTCGAAGCCGAACAGGTTGTCCAAGTACTGCGTGGTCCATTGCGTTGGCGTCGCGCTCCACGCGCCTTCCAAACCGCTGGTGACGGTATCACCGGCGTTGCCACGACCGCAGTGGTTGGCCCAGCCCATTCCTTGTTGCTCGATACCCGCGGCCGCCGGCTCGGGGCCCACGCACTTCGCGGGGTCGTGGGCACCATGGGCTTTGCCGAAGGTATGGCCGCCGGCGATGAGCGCCACCGTTTCCTCGTCGTTCATGGCCATGCGGCCGAAGGTATCGCGAATATCGCGAGCAGCAGCAAGCGGGTCCGGCTTGCCGTTGGGGCCTTCCGGGTTCACGTAGATCAGGCCCATCTGTACGGCGCCGAGCGGCCGCTGCAACTGGCGGTCGCCGCTGTAGCGCTCATCCGCCAAAAATTTGCGCTCCGGGCCCCAATACACCTCATCCGCTTCCCAGTCGTCCGCACGACCGCCCGCGAACCCAAAGGTCTTGAAGCCCATCGACTCCAGCGCGACATTCCCCGCGAGCACCATCAGATCGCCCCAGGAAAGGGCACGGCCGTACTTCTGCTTCACTGGCCAGACGAGGCGGCGTGCCTTGTCCAAGTTACCGTTGTCCGGCCAACTGTTCAGCGGTTCGAAGCGCTGTTGGCCACCGTCCGAACCACCGCGACCGTCGAAGGTGCGGTAGGTGCCCGCGCTGTGCCACGCCATGCGAATGAAGAACGGCCCATAGTTGCCGTAGTCTGCCGGCCACCACGGCTGCGGCGTAGTGAGCACCTGGCGGATATCGGCCTTCACAGCATTCAGGTCCAGCTGGCTGAATTCGGCGGCATAGTCGAACTGCGCGCCCAGAGGGTTCGACTTCGCTGCGTTCTGCCGCAGCGGGCCGAGATCCAGCAGGCTGGGCCACCAGTGGCGGTTTTGCATGGCCGCACCGGCGTGCGCCGCGCTGGACGCCGAAGCTGTACGGACATCTTCGTTGGCGGCGGCAGTGGCCGGCGGTGCAACCAACAGCGCAGCTAAGACGGCTGTCGTGATGATAGGAAAGTTTCTATTGCGCATGGGAGTGGCTCCTGGTGTCCACGAAAACAGGGTTCGGGGACGGACTATCGGCTGAGAGCCGACCATGCGGAATTCGATTGTTTCTATCTGTACGATAGGCAACGCAAATGGGGGGGTGGGCCACCAGCTGGGCGCCCCTGGGAGCGGTATTTTCCAAGACCTGACCGATGGCGCCAGTTGTGGAGGAAAGCTGAGTAGAAGATGCACTCAGGACTGGTGTAAAAGTGTAGCCTCGTTGCGGGCCGGCTCCAGCATGGATGCGTACTGCGCGGGATGATTCACTGCGGAAAATGGGGGATAACAAGATGTCTGATGCTGCTGCCTTGCCGGCTTCGCCGCCGTTTCACCGTTCGCTGCCGCTGCCGTCCGGCTATTCATTGCACTATCACGAAGTACTGGACGCCACCGTCCGTCCCTCGGGCAAGACCGTGGTGCTCATCCAGGGCAGCGGCCCCGGCGCCAACGGTTGGAGCAATTTCAAGCACAACCTGAAGCCGTTGGCGGCGGCGGGCCATCGGGTCATCGTGCCGGATTTGCTGGGCTTTGGCTGGTCGTCCAAACCGTCCGGCATCGACTACACGCTGAGCCTGTTGTCGTCCACCATCATGGAACTCCTCGACTTGCTGGACGTGGGTCCTGCGGTGCTGGTGGGTAATTCATTGGGTGGCGCCGTGGCGATCGACATTGCGCTGCAGGCGCCGCACCGCGTGCAAAAGCTGGTGATGATGGCCACCGGCGGCATCGAAAGTTCCGAGACCTATTTTCAGATGCCAGGCATTCAGAAGATGGTGACGGGCTTTGTGAAACAGGACCGCAACAAGGACTGGCTGCGCCAGATTCTGGAGATGCTCGCCCACGATCCGCGGCATGTCGATGACGCCCTCGTCGACGAGCGCTGGAATGTGCTGGTGACACAGCCTACGGATGTCCTGGCCCGCTTAAGAATTCCCGATCTCACGCCGCGCCTTGGCGAACTGACCTGCCCTATTCTCGGCTTTTGGGGCCAAGAAGATGTGTTCTGCCCCATCTCCGGTGCCCACAAGGTGCTAACCGCCTGTCCGCAGGCCAGCTTTATTCTCTACGGCGGCGTCGGGCATTGGGTCATGATTGAACGCGCGGCGGAGTTCAACCGTCACGTGCTGCAGTTTCTGGAAGGTTGAATGAGCATGACCAGTGAGCCGGTGGAGTTGGGGACCGCAGCGCTGAGCGCTGCACAGGTGGGCGAGCTGGGCGACGAGTTATATGCCTGTCTGCGTCAGCAGCGCACCGTGGCCCCGTTGCGCGAGCGTCATCCGTCGATGACGCTCGATGATGCCTATGCGGTTTCGCTGGAGTTTCTGCGCCTGCGGGTGAAGGATGGTGAACGTGTCATCGGCAAGAAGATCGGGGTGACGAGCAAGGCCGTGCAGGACATGCTCGGCGTGCACCAGCCGGACTTCGGCTTCCTGACCGACCGCATGACCGTGGCTGATGGCGCCGCAGTGAAGATTGCCGGCCACCTCATCCAGCCGCGCGCAGAAGCAGAGATTGGCTTCATCCTGAAAGAGCGCTTGCTGGGCCCGGGCATTACGCCGGAGCAAGTGCTGGCCGCCACCGAATGCGTGGTGCCTTGCTTCGAGATCGTCGATTCGCGTATCGACCAGTGGAACATCCGCATCGTCGACACGGTGGCGGACAACGCCTCTTGCGGCGTGTACGTGCTGGGTACGGCGCGCGTGGACCCGCGCGGGCTGGACCTGGCCGCGCTGGAAGTGCGCGTGACGAAGAACGGCCAGCCGCTGTCGCGCGGTTTCGGCAGCGCAGTGCAAGGTTCGCCGCTGGTGGCGGTGGCTTGGCTGGCCAATACCTTGGGGGCACGCGGCGTGGCGCTGGAGGCCGGCGAAATTATCCTGTCGGGTTCGCTGGTGCCGCTGGAGCCCGCCCGCGCTGGCGATGTGTTCGCGCTGGAACTCGACCAGGTGGGCACTGCCAGCGTACGGTTCACCTGACAAGCACGGTTTTAGAAGGAACGCTTCATGGCCTTTCGGATTGAACAACACGGCGCGGTAGCGGAAATTGTGCTGGCTCACCCGCCGGTGAATGCCTTCAACAGCGCGCAGTGGAATGAACTGCCGGGGTTGATTACCGCCGCTGGCAAGAACCCGGACACGCGCTGCGTGCTGATCCGTGCCGAAGGCCGTGGCTTCTGTGCCGGGGTCGACATCAAGGAAATGCAGGCGCATCCAGAACGCATCGTGGCCTTGAACCGCGGCAATTTCCTCACCTTTAAGGCGATTCGTGCCTGCGAGGTCCCCGTGGTCACTGCGGTGCATGGTTTTGTGATTGGTGGTGGTATTGGCATGTGTGGTGCCAGCGATGTCGTCATTGCGGCAGACGACGCGTTCTTTTCGCTGCCGGAAATTGACCGCGGCGCGATGGGAGGGGCGGCGCATCTTTCGCGCATGCTGCCGCTGCATAAGGTGCGGGCGCTGTTCTTCACCGGCGGCACGCTGCCCGCGGCAGAGGCTTATCGCCTTGGCGCGGTGGAAAAACTGGTGCCGAAGGACCAGTTGCTGGAAGCAGCGCGGGCCTTCGCCGCCATCATTGGCAGCAAGAGCCGCGAAGCGCTGCGTTTGGCGAAGGAAGCTTTGAACGGCATTGAAGTGGGGGACGTGGACCGCTTCTATCGCTTTGAGCAAGGCTTCACGCTGGAAATGTATATGCACGAAGACTCGCAGAAATCGCGCGATGCCTTCGTGGAAACCAAGGGCAAGGCGGACTTTTAAGATGACGGTGCAGCTGCACTACACGCCCGCGCAGCAGGCGTTCCGCGCTGAAGTACGCGCTTGGATGGAAGCGAATGTGCCGCGCGAAAAGCTGGACACGCTCGAAGGGGCGGCGGGCTTCGCGCAGCATGTGGCATGGGAGCGCCAGCTCGCCGGTGGCCGCTGGGGCATGGTCACTTGGCCGGAAGAATACGGTGGACGGGGCTGCACGCTCGTCGAGTGGCTGATCTTTGAAGAGGAATACTACCGTGCCGGCGCGCCGCTGCGCGCCAACCAAAACGGCATCTTTCTGCTCGGTCCCACGCTGATGGAGTTCGGTACGCCCGAGCAGAAGGCGCGCTACCTGCCGCCCATGGCCGCCGGCGAAGAGATGTGGGCGCAGGCCTGGAGTGAACCGCAGGCCGGTTCCGACATGGCCGCCATCCGCGCCACGGCCACGCGCGAAGGCGACGACTACGTGCTGCGCGGCCACAAGATCTGGTCGTCGCGCGGCACCTATGCCGACTGGGCCTTTGGCATCTTTCGCACGGACCCGGCCAGCGACAAACATAAAGGGCTCAGTTTCATTCTGGTGCCGCTGCGCCATCCCGGTGTACGCGTGCGCGGTATTCCGCAGCTACATGGGCAAACAGGTTTCGCCGAAATCTTCTTCGAAGAAGCCCGCGTGCCGGTGGCGAACCGGCTGGGGGGTGAAGGCCAAGGCTGGAACATCGCCATGGCCACCGCGGGTTTTGAGCGCGGGTTGATGCTGCGCAGCCCCGCGCGCTTCCAAGCCACGGCGCGGCGGCTGGGGGAACTGTACCGGCAGAACGCGGACCGGGCCGATGGCACCGTGCGCGCTGCCGTGGCGAAAGCCTGGCTGCAGGCTGAGGCGTATGCGCTGAACACCTACGCCACGGCCACGCGCCTAATGGCGGGTGGGCATATTGGTGCCGAGGCCAGCTTGAACAAAATCTTTTGGTCCGAGTTGGACCTGGCCATGCATGCAGCGGCCATGAGCTTGCTGGGCGCGCGCGCGGAGCTATTGCCGCACGCGCCGGCGGCCGCGGGCGTGGGCGATTGGCTGGAAGGCTGGATCTTCGCGCAGAGCGGACCCATCTATGCGGGCACCAACGAGATTCAGCGCAACATCATCGCCGAGCGCGTGCTCGGCATGCCGAGGTAAGCGCCGTGGATTTCACCTTCACCGAAGAGCAGCGGATGATGGCCACTGCCGTGCGTGAGCTGCTGGACGATGTGGCTGCGCCTGCGGTGCTGCGTGCCGCTGCGGGGGCCCCAGAACTGAACGAAGGCCCAGCAGCCGGTGGCGATGACCCGCAGCGTTGGGCGCGCCTGGTGGAGCTGGGCCTGCCCGGCATGTTGGCGCCGGAAGTGGTCGGTGGTCTGGGCCTTCAGGACATCGACTTCGTGTTGGTGGCCGAAGAAGTGGGCCGCGCCGCCTTGCCGGAAAATCTGGTGGAGCACGCTGGCATCGCCGTGCCCTTGCTGGCGGCTTGCAGTGCACCGCGCGCGCAGGCATGGCTGACGCGTGCGGCCGCTGGCGAAGTGCGCTTGGCGGTGGGGCACCCACTGAATGCTACTGTGCTGGGCGCGGCCGCAAGCGATGCGCTGCTGTTGTTCCAGGGCGATGAAGTGCATTTGGTGGAGCGCGCCGCAGCAACGCTGCAGCGTCAAGCTTCCGTAGACCGTTTGCGTTCGCTGGCCACGGTGACGTGGACACCCGCCGCGGCTACTTTGCTTGCCGGCGGTGCGGAAGGCGCGGCGCTGCGTGAACTGGCTTTCGCGCGCGGCGCCGTGGTGAATGCTGCGCAAGCGTTGGGGCTGGCCGAGCGCATGGTGCGCATTGCCGTGGACTATGCCAGTACGCGTCAGCAGTTCGGTAAACCTATCGGCAGCTACCAAGCGCTGAAGCACCACATGGCCGATGTGCAAGTACAGTTGGAATATGCGCGCCCGGTGGTCTATGCCGCAGCGGCGCGGTTGGCGGAGTTTGCGGCGGGAGTCAGCAGTGGTGCGGGCACGGCCGGCGCTACTGCCGCTACCGCCCCGGCTTTGCTTGCTCGACTGAACGCTGTGGTCTCCGGCGCGAAGCTGATGGCGATGGAGGCTGCCGATCTGGCCGGTCGCAAGGGCCTACAGTTGCATGGCGCCATGGGTTATTCGTGGGAAGTGGACCTGCACTTCTACGTGAAGCGCGCCTGGGCGCTGGCCGGCAGCTGGGGCGACCGCGCCTGGCACCAGCGCCGGCTGGAAAGCCTAGTGCTGGACGGTGTCGTTACGGACGACCTTGCCGTTCTGCATCACGAACACGGGTGAGGCCAGCACTTTCAGGTCGCTGAGCGGGTTGGCCGCGAAAGCCACTACATCCGCAAACTTGCCAGCAGCCACCGTGCCCAGCTGCGTCTCCATGCCCAGCGCCTTGGCGGCATTCGTGGTGGCCGTGGCCAGCACTTCCGCTGGCGTTAGCCCCGCGGCGGCCAGCAGCAAGAACTCCTGCGCCGTGCCGTCCAGCGGCGGCACGGGCACATCTGAACCGAACAGCAGCGGGATGCCGGCGGCATGCGCCTTGCGTGCGCTTTCCGTAGCGGCGGCCAGCAAATCCGTGGGTGCGCCCAGCGCGCCGGATTCCCCAGCCACCTTCGACGCCAGCAGCGTGGGCGTGAACGCTGTGCCGTGGCGAACCATGGCCGCGATGTCGGCCTCGCTCAGTGGTCCGTGTTCCAGCGTGTCTGTGCCCGCTTCGATGGCGAGCAGGTTGGCACTGGAAAGGCCGCTGGAGTGTGTGGCCACCTTGCGGTTCAGGCGGTGCGCCGTGGCCACGATGGCTTCGAGCTCGGCACGCGTTTCCGTGGGTCCACTGCCCGGCACCAGCAGATGCGTGGCGCTGAGTCGCAGCTTGATGACGCCAGCGCCGCGCCGGATTTCGTCGCGTACTGCGCGCTCACAGTCGGTGGGGCCGGAGCAAGTGCCGCGGTTCGTGAACAGCGGCTCTACGTCGGCGCGGACGCTGAGGTTGAACGCCGCGTAGTCGCCACCGGCCGTTTCGAACTGCGGTTCGCTACCGATCAGCCGCGGGCCTTTGACCAGTCCCGCGGCGATGGCGCCGGCCAGATCGTAAGTGATATTCGCCGGATCCCCCAGATTGCGTAGCGTGGTGAAGCCCTGCTGCTGCAAGGCTTGGGCACGGGCGGCGCTGGCAAACGCGCGTGGCACCGGCCGGTCGAGGTAAGCCGGCATGAAATCCGCGGTGGGGTTCTTGGAGTGGACGTCCATTTCCACCGTCACATGCGTGTGCATGTCGATCAGTCCTGGCAGCACCCAAGCCTGCTTCAGGTCCACCACGGTGTCGCCAGCGACGTAGCCTGCTTTGATGGCCGTGATTTTTCCGCCCTGAATGACCACCGACTGCCGTTCACGCACGGGCTGGGCCGGGTCTGCGAGCAGATGCCCTACGTGGAGCACGGTGGTGGGTGGTGCAGCGGCGGTGGTGGCCGCTGCCTGTGCCGCGGGCATAAAGGCCATGAGTGTGGTCACTAATGGAGCCATTAGCGTTGCTAGCAAAGTGAGCGGCAAAGGGCGCATCGGGAGTTGCTTCCATGTCGGGACAGTCACGTCAGACCAGTCAAGCAGATATCCGTGCGTTATACCAACGCAAACGGCACCAGCCTCCTTTCATTCACCGGCACCACCAGTTTCCGGTCCAGTGGCGGGAACGCCCGTTGGTGGCAGTTTTCCCGTTCACAGGTGCGGCAACTGATGCCGATGGGCACGGCGGGACCGTCGAGTGGCACGCCATCCGCATACACCAGCTCATGGGCGTGCGTTACTTCGCAGCCAAGGCCCACGGCATATTGGCGGTTGGGGCGCAGATAGCTGCCGCTGCGCTTGACGATACTGCGGCCCACGCATAAGTAGCGCACGCCGTCGGGCATCTGCGCCACCTGCACCAAGATGCGCCCGGGGTGGCCAAAAGATTCGTGCACATTCCACAGCGGGCACGCGCCACCGAAGCGCGCAAACTGGAAGCGCGTAGCGCTGTGACGTTTGGTGATATTGCCGGCCTGGTCCACCCGCACGAAGTAGAACGGCACGCCATGCGCGCCGGGGCGCTGCAGGGTGCTAAGGCGGTGGCAGATCTGTTCGAAGCTGGCATGGAAGCGCCGTTGTAGCTGCTCAACGTCATGGCGCAGTTCGCGTGCTGCCGCGGCGAAGCGGATGTAGGGCAACACCAGCGCGCCGGCGGCGTAGTTGGCCAGGCCCACCCGTGCCACGGCACGGGCCTCACGCGAGCGCAGGCCGGAGTCGGCCAGGATGGCTTCCAGCAGCTGGCCAAAGGTGAGCTCTGCCACTTGGACGGCGAACTGAAAGGCGAGGGTGGACTCGGACTGGTCGCGGTCGACCGTCAGCAGCCGGGTGCCCGGGTCATAGCGGCGTAACAGGTCGGCATCGGCCGGGGCGGCAGTACGCACAATGCTGACGCCAAACGCCTGCCGCAGGTGGCCCTCCAACAGTCTCCCGGTGTCGGCGTCGCTGCCGACGCCCAAGCGGACGGCGAGCTCTTCGGCCGCCACATCCAGCTCGTCGATATAGTTGTTGCGGTAATGAAAGAAGTCGCGCACCTCCTCGTAGGGCAAGAGGGCTTCCGGGCGAATGCCGGTGATGAGCGCCCCGGTCACTCCGGAGGCGGCGCTACCACCGGCACCGAGGGCCTCATCCAGGGTTTTGAGCCGCTCATCCAGCCCCCGGTAAGCGCGGTGCAGCGCCAGGAATTGCCGTGCCACGGCCGGTGCGGTGGTGGCGGCCAGCTTCAGTTCGGTCAGGGTGGGTGAGGGCACACCGAGTGCCAGGTCGGCGCTGGCTTCACGTAGATCGGCGATCAGCCGGCTTTCGTCATCGGCGTCAAAATCGGCGGGATCGATCGCAAACGTCCGCGAAAGTGCAATTAACACGCGCGCGGTGACCGGCCGCTGGTTGGTCTCCAGCTGCGACAGATAGCTGGGTGACAGACCCAAGCGGGAAGCGCAGTGGTCGAGCGTCAGGCCCTGCTGTTCGCGGAGCGACCGCAGCTTGGGGCCAACATAGAGTTTTTCGCGCATGGGGGGCCAGTTCCTCAGTAGGAGGCGGCTTGCTGCCGACCCTTCACAACTTTGCAAATAACAATAAATTGTACACCTGAATATTGCATATTCATCAGCAGCGCCGGCGCCGAATCTGCCAAAATGCGCCTTCGGCCCCTTACGACAGGTGATCCCCATGACGCAGTCCGTCTCCCCCGGCGCGCGCTTTCGCGCAGCGGTTGCCGCCGAACGTCCCCTTCAGGTGGTGGGAGCCATCAACGCCTATGCGGCGCTGCTTGCCAAGGAAGCCGGCTTTCGCGCCTTGTACCTGTCGGGGGCCGGCGTGGCCAACCACAGCTTCGGTCTGCCGGATTTGGGTATTACCTCGCTCAATGATGTCTGCGAGGACGTGCGGCGCATCACCGGTATCTGTGACCTGCCGCTACTGGTAGATGCCGACACCGGCTGGGGGGCGGCGTTTAACATTGCACGCACCACCCGCGACCTGATCCGCAGTGGCGCGGCGGCCCTGCATATCGAAGACCAGGTGATGGCCAAGCGCTGCGGCCATCGTCCGGGCAAGGCCATCGTCTCCTGCGGCGAAATGGTCGACCGGGTGAAGGCGGCCGTGGATGGCCGCACGGATGAACACTTCGTCATCATGGCGCGCACCGATGCCGCGGCGATTGAAGGCGTGCAGGGCGCCGTGGAGCGCGCGCAGGCGTATGTGGAAGCCGGTGCCGACATGATCTTCGCCGAAGCCCTCGGTGGCCTCAACGACTACCGCGCGTTCACGAAAGCGGTACAGGTGCCGGTGCTGGCGAACATCACCGAGTTTGGCAAGACGCCGTACTTCACCACGCAGGAACTCGGCGACGTCGGCTGCGGGTTGGTGCTCTACCCACTGTCGGCTTCACGCGCGATGGCCAAGGCGGCCATTGCCGTCTATGCGTCCATCCGTCAGAACGGCACGCAGGCGGCGGCGGTGGACAGCATGCAGACCCGCACGGAACTCTACCGGGTGCTGAACTACCACCAGTACGAAAACAAACTGGACGCGCTGTTTAAGGCCACCGGCGAAAAAGTCGGCGACTAACATTGCTTTGCCCGCATCAGAACCCTGAAGGAGCATCCCATGGCTGAAGAAACCACTACTGCGCCGGCTGTCGGCCCGAAGCCCAAGAAAAGCGTTGCCCTGTCTGGCGTGCCTGCCGGCAACACGGCGCTGTGCACCGTTGGCCGCAGCGGCAACGACCTGAATTACCGTGGCTATGACATTTTGGAAATTGCGGAGGCCTGCGAATTTGAGGAAGTGGCCTATCTGCTGGTGCATGGCAAGCTGCCGAACGCAGCCGAGCTGCTCGGTTACAAGGCCAAGCTAAAGGCCTTGCGTGGCCTGCCCGCGGTGGTGCAGGACGTGCTGCAAAGTCTGCCGGCGGCCAGCCACCCCATGGATGTGCTGCGTACTGGCGCGAGTGCGCTGGGTTGTGCGCTACCCGAGAAAGACGAGCACGGCATTGCCGGTGCGCGGGATATCGCGGACCGGCTCATTGCCAGCTTCGGCAGCATGCTGTGTTACTGGTACCACTTCAGTCATAACGGCCGCGTCATCGACGTGGAGACCGACGATGACACGGTGGGTGGCCACTTTCTGCACCTGTTGCACGGCACGGCGCCGCGCGCCAGCTGGGTGCGCGCCATGCACACCTCGCTCATTCTGTACGCCGAGCACGAATTCAACGCCAGCACCTTTGCGGCCCGCGTCATTGCGGGGACCGGCAGTGACCTGCATTCCTGCATTGCCGGCGCCATTGGCGCGCTGCGCGGCCCGAAGCACGGCGGCGCCAACGAAGTGGCCTTCGAAGTGCAAAAGCGCTACGAAACGCCAGATGCAGCGGAGGCAGATATCCGTCGGCGCGTAGCCAACAAAGAAGTCGTTATCGGCTTTGGACACCCGGTGTACACCATCGGTGATCCGCGCAATGTGGTGATTAAGGGCGTGGCCAAGCGCCTGTCGGCTGAAGCTGGTGACACCAAGATGTATGACATTGCCGAGCGTTTGGAAACGGTGATGTGGGAGATCAAGAAAATGTTCCCGAACCTCGACTGGTTCAGTGCGGTGAGCTACCACATGATGGGCGTGCCCACGGCCATGTTCACGCCGTTGTTCGTGATTGCCCGCACCACGGGCTGGTCGGCGCATGTCATTGAGCAGCGCATCGACGGCAAAATTATCCGGCCCAGCGCCAACTACACCGGCCCCGAAGCGCGCTCGGTGCTGCCCATCGGTGAGCGCCCCTGATCCTTATGAACACTGCCTACCGAAAAGCGCTGCCCGGCACTGCGCTGGATTACTTCGATGTGCGTGCCGCAGTGGACGCCATTGAGCCGGGCGCCTATGCCCGGCTGCCGTATACCTCGCGGGTGCTGGCGGAAAATCTGCTGCGCCGCTGCAACCCCGCCACACTGACCGATTCGTTGAAGCAATTCATCGAGCGTCGTCAGGACCTGGATTTTCCGTGGTTTCCAGCACGCGTGGTGTGCCATGACATTCTCGGTCAGACCGCACTGGTGGACCTGGCCGGCCTGCGTGATGCGATCGCCGCGCAGGGCGGCGACCCGGCGCAGGTGAATCCGGTGGTGTCGACCCAGCTGGTGGTGGACCATTCGCTGGCGGTGGAATGTGGCGGCTTCGACCCGGACGCATTTTCCAAGAATCGCGCCATCGAAGACCGGCGCAACGAAGACCGCTTCCACTTTATCGAGTGGACCAAGCAAGCATTTAAGAACGTTGAGGTCATTCCGCCAGGCAATGGCATCCTGCACCAGATCAATCTCGAGCGCATGTCGCCAGTGGTGCAAGTGCAAGACGGCGTGGCGTTCCCGGACACGCTGGTGGGTACCGACAGCCACACCCCCATGGTCGACGCACTGGGTGTCATCGCCATTGGCGTGGGAGGGCTTGAAGCTGAAAGTGTCATGCTCGGCCGCGCTTCCTGGATGCGTCTGCCGGATATTGTGGGTGTGGAACTGCAGGGTGCGCCGCGGCCTGGCATCACTGCCACGGACATCGTGTTGGCACTGACCGAATTCCTGCGCCAACAAAAAGTGGTGTCTGCTTACCTCGAGTTTTTCGGCGCTGGTGCTGCGGCTTTAACGCTCGGCGACCGCGCCACCATTGCCAACATGGCGCCGGAGTTTGGTTCGACGGCGGCGATGTTTTACATCGACGAGCAAACCCTGAAGTATTTACGCCTCACGGGCCGCGCCGACGCGCAGGTGGCCTTGGTGGAAACCTACGCCAAGGTGGCGGGTCTGTGGGCCGACAGCCTTGTCACGGCCGAATACGAACGCGTGATCCGCTTTGACCTGTCGACCGTGGTGCGTAACATCGCCGGCCCCTCCAACCCGCACAACCGCGTGGCGACTGCCGATCTGGCGGCGCGCGGCATTAGCGGTGTGGTGGAGAACGAGCCGGGCCGCATGCCCGATGGCGCAGTCATTATTGCTGCCATCACCAGCTGCACCAACACCAACAACCCGCGCAACATGGTGGCCGCCGGTTTGCTGGCCCGCAACGCCAATCGCCTTGGGCTGACGCGTAAGCCGTGGGTGAAGAGTTCGCTGGCGCCGGGTTCGAAGACCGTGGCGCTGTATCTGCAGGAAGCGGGGCTGCTCCGTGAACTGGAGACACTGGGCTTTGGCGTCGTGGCCTTCGCGTGCACTACTTGCAACGGCATGTCCGGGGCGCTCGATCCCCTCATTCAGCAGGAAGTGGTGGCGCGCGATCTTTATGCTACCGCCGTGCTCTCGGGCAATCGCAACTTCGACGGTCGCATCCATCCCTATGCGAAACAGGCTTTTCTGGCCTCGCCGCCGCTGGTGGTGGCGTATGCCATCGCTGGCACCATTCGTTTCGATATTGAAAAAGATGTGCTCGGGCACGGCCCCGACGGCCAGCCGGTGCGCCTGGCCGACCTGTGGCCGGACGATGCTGAAATTGATGCGGTGGTCGCTGCCAGTGTGAAGCCCGAACAGTTTCGCCAAGTGTACGAACCCATGTTCACCTTCGCCGTTGAAACCGGGCCGAAGGTGAGCCCGCTGTACGACTGGCGCGCAGCCAGCACTTACATCCGCCGTCCACCCTACTGGGAAGGCGCCTTGGCCGGCGAACGCACGCTGCGTGGCATGCGTCCGTTGGCGGTGCTGCCGGACAACATCACCACGGACCATCTCTCGCCGTCGAACGCCATCATGCTGGACAGTGCGGCGGGCGAGTACCTCGCGAAGATGGGCTTGCCGGAAGAGGACTTCAATTCCTACGCCACGCACCGCGGCGACCACCTGACCGCGCAGCGCGCGACCTTTGCCAACCCGACACTGAAAAATGAAATGGTGGTGGTGGACGGCAAGGTGAAGGCCGGTTCACTCGCGCGACTCGAGCCAGAAGGCCAGATCGTGCGCATGTGGGAGGCGATTGAAACCTACATGGAGCGCAAGCAGCCGTTGATCATTATCGCCGGCGCGGATTACGGGCAAGGCTCCTCGCGTGACTGGGCCGCCAAGGGTGTACGTCTGGCCGGCGTGGAAGCCATTGCCGCCGAAGGCTTCGAACGCATTCACCGCACCAACCTGGTGGGCATGGGCGTGTTGCCACTGGAGTTCAAGCCCGGGGTTGACCGCAAAACGCTGGCGATTGATGGTACCGAGACTTTTGCAGTGGTCGGTGAGCGTCTGCCTCGCGCTACGTTAACTTTGGTGATGACGCGCCGCGATGGCGAGCGTAGCGAAGTGCCCGTGACCTGCCGTCTAGATACTGCCGAAGAAGTGGCGATCTACGAAGCCGGTGGCGTGTTGCAGCGCTTTGCGCAGGACTTTCTTGAATCGAGCAAGGTCGGCTAAGCGCCACGCCATCGCCCGGAGCCCAACCTTTATGTCTACAGCACCGCAGATCCGCATTCCCGCCATTTATATGCGCGGTGGCACCAGCAAGGGAGTGTTCTTCCGCCGGCAAGACCTGCCCGTGGCGGCGCAGGACGCTGGCGAGGCGCGCGACCGCCTCTTTCAGCGCGTCATCGGTAGCCCCGACCCTTATGCGGCACACATCGACGGCATGGGCGGGGCCACCTCGTCCACCTCCAAGTGCGTCATCTTGTCCGCCAGTACGCGTGCGGACCATGATGTGGACTACCTCTACGGGCAGGTGTCCATCGACAAGTCCTTCGTGGACTGGAGCGGCAACTGCGGCAATCTTTCGGCGGCGGCGGGTCCCTGCGCTATCGCCATGGGCCTGATTGACGCAGCGCGCATTCCGCAGAACGGCGTGGCGGTCATTCGCATCTGGCAGGCCAACATCCACAAGACCATCATCGCCCATGTGCCCATGACGGCAGGTCAGGTGCAGGAGACCGGCGATTTCGAGCTGGACGGTGTCACCTTCCCGGCCGCCGAGATTGTGCTGGAGTTCATGGACCCGGCCGAAGAGGTCGATGGCGGAGCGATGTTCCCCACGGGCCACCTCGTCGATGACTTGGAGGTGCCGGGCGTTGGTACCTTCAAGGCCACGATGATTAATGCCGGTATTCCCACCGTGTTCGTCAATGCAGCGGAGATTGGCTACAGCGGTAAAGAGCTGCGCGAGGCTATCAACGCCGACCCAGCAGCGCTCGCGCGCTTTGAGGCCATGCGAGTGGCCGGTGCCTTGCGCATGGGTCTGATCAAGAACGCCGCCGAGGCTGCCCAGCGCCAGCACACGCCGAAGATAGCGTTTGTGGCGCCGCCCCAGGACTACCTGGCATCCAGTGGCAAGGCCGTGTCTGCCAGCGACGTCGACTTGCTGGTGCGCGCGCTGTCCATGGGCAAACTGCACCACGCTATGATGGGCACGGCCGCCGTGGCCATCGGTACCGCCGCCGCGGTGCCGGGCACGCTGGTGAACCTGGCGGCGGGCGGTGGTTTGCGCACGGCGGTGCGCTTTGGACACCCTTCCGGCACTTTGCGCGTGGGCGCTGAAGCACGGCAGGTGGGGGGCGAATGGACCGTGACTAAAGCCGTGATGAGCCGCAGTGCGCGGGTACTCATGGAAGGCTGGGTGCGGGTGCCTGCCGAGGCAGTGGCGGCGGCCAAGGAGTAGCGCGGGATTGCCAATGACAGGGGAACTGCGTATGCCTGCTGCCCGTCGAGTGCCGGTCCTTTCGCTGCGTGACTTCACCCATGGGTCGGCAGCGGCGCGCTTGGCTTTCCAAGCGGCGCTGTTCTCGGGGTTGACTGACTACGGCTTCATCGTTCTGCGCGAGCATGGCGTGGCCACCACCTTGCTGGAAGCTGCCTATGAGCTGGCCGAGACCTTCTTTGCGCTACCGCTGGAGGAAAAGCGCGCCACCTCGGGCAGGCGAGCGGGCTATACCGATTTTGGCATTGAGCACGCGCGTTACCACTTGGTGCCAGATCTGAAGGAGTTCTACTCCGTCACACGCGACGGCTTGCCGGGGGGCGATGACAATCGCTGGCCGGTTCGGCCAGCGGGATTGCAGCGTGTGTTCAATGAGCTGTACACCGCGTTAGGGGAGACAGGGCGCTTGCTGCTGCAGGCGTTAGCGCCTTCGCTGCAGCTCCCGGCAGACTGGTTCGATGCCAAGTTGCGGCACGGCGACTCGTTGCTGCGGGCTATTCACTACCCACCCGTCAGCGCAGACATGGATCCGCAGGCGGTGCGCAGCGCTGCCCATGAAGACATTAACTTGCTGACGCTGCTGGTGGCGGCGCGGGGCAGTGGGCTGCAATTGCTCGACCGCGATGGTGTCTGGTTACCGGTGGACAGCGGGCCGCAAGAGTTGATCGTCGATTCAGGAGACATGTTGCAACGACTTTCGAACGGCGTCATTCCTTCCACCACGCATCGCGTGGTGAACCCTGAGGGGCCGAATGTCAGCCGCTACTCGATGCCGTTCTTCCTGCACCCGGAAAGCGAGATGGTGCTGGATCCGTTGCCGCAGTGTGTCCCGGCCGGCACCACGCCTCGCTACCCGCCGTGCACGGCGGGTGAATATTTGGAAGAGCGCCTGCGCGAGATTGGTCTTAAGACCTAAGGTTTCGCCAAGGAGCAGCGGCTGGCCTGCCTACTGCGCCGTGAAGCCACCATCGACGCTGAGGATGGCGCCTTGGCATAGCGTCGAGTCATCAGAGGCGAAGAACAAAATGGCCCCCGCCACTTCTTCGGCTTTGCCCATGCGACCGATAGGCATCACCCCACGCAGCATCTGCTTGGCGGCGTCTTGGTCCGGCATCAGGTGTGTCCAGCGCTCCATCATCGGTGTCTGAATAACGCCGGGGCAGACGCAATTGAAGCGCACCCCGGAGCGCGCCAGCTCGATGGCCATGTCGCGCGTGAACACCACCAGGCCACCCTTGGCGCTGCCATAGGCGGCGGACAGCGGGAAACCCACCAGCCCATTGAGGGAAGACACGTTAATAACGCTGCCGGAGGCGCGCTGCACCATGTGCGGCACGATGTGCTTACACATGAGCCACGGGCCCTTGAGGTCGGTTTCTAGCACCATGTCCCATTCGTCCGAGGTGGTCTCGTTGTAGGCACGGTTCAGTTCGCTGCCGGCGTTGTTGACCAGAATGTCGATCTGTCCCCACAGCTCCATGGCACGCGCGGCCACCGCAGCGGCGCTGGTTTCCTGGCGCACATTACAGTCGATGGCCGCCGCATTCGCGCCCAGCTCTGCGACCAGCGCGGCGGCAGCCGTCAGATTGCGGTCGGCGATCAGCACTTTCGCGCCTTCCGCGATGAAGCGGCGTGCGGTGGCGGCACCAATGCCGCTGGCGCCGCCGGTGATGATGCTGGTCTTGCCTTGAAGTCGCATGGGGTGCTCCTGGTGGATAGGGAAAGCCGCGATGAACAGGCCGCTAGCGGTCCCGCCCAGCGCCTACAATACCTGCATGCGTGTGCTCATTCCTTTACTGCTGCTGGTGGCGATGGTGGGGCCGCTGCCTGTGGGCGCTGCGCCACCGACCAGGACGGGTGCGAGCGCTGCCGGGCTGTCTGCGGTGTCGCCGGCGGAAGCGCTGGGCCGGGCTGAGGAGTCGCTGAACGCGCGTGATGGCGTGGCTGCCAGTCGTTGGCTGGAGCCGTTACTGGTGAATCCCCACACGTCCGCCGAGCTGCGCTGGGAGGCCCAAGGGCTGCTCGCCCGGGCCTGGCTGATGCGTGGCGACAACGACGCCGCGATGGACGCGGTGGGGGCGGCGCTGGCTGGCGCACAGGCGGCTCACGATGGCGCGGCGGTGGTGGCGGCGCTGCGCGAGCGGGTGGCCGTGGCCTTGCAGGCTGGGCGTACCGACGTGGCGGCGCAGGATCTGGCGAGCTGGGAGGCGCTGGCGGAAGAGGCCGGGGAGGCGCAGCTGTTGCTGGAGGCGCGGATTGCCGCAGCGCGGTTTTTGCTGGACCGCGGGAACGCGGCGCTGGCGCTGGAGCGGCTGTCAGCGCTCGCCGCGCAAGCGCGGGGCACGGATCTGGCCACGGCCTATCTGGCGGTGGGCGAGGTCTGGCTGGCCAAGGGCGACGCGGCCCGAGCGGCAGAGGCCTATACGCGCGTACTGTCCGCCGACGCGCAGGCCGCTGAGGCCTGGGCCGGTCGTGCGCGGGCGCGAGCCGCGCTAGAGCAATGGCCCGGGGCTCGCGCCGATCTGGCCGCTGCTCAGGCGGCGTTGCCACACCTGCCATCCAGCCTCGCGCGTGACCTACTGACGCTAGCGCTGGCGACCCTGGCCGACGACTGGCCGGCGGCCTCCGCAGGCGGCGGGGTTGCGGACGAAATGACGGCCTTGCTGGCCAAGGCGCGCGCTGCCGCCACCGCGGGCCAGTGGGAAGACGCGCGCGATGCCGCGGAATCCGCGATCATGCGCGACCGCAACGCGGTGGCTCCGCGGGTTGCGCTGGCGGAGATCTACTTGTTGCAGGGGGAATATGGCGGTGCGGCCAATGTGTTTTCCTCGATCGTCGGGCTTGGCATTGAAGTGCGCTATCCGCGGGTCGGCGGCACCCTGGCCCAGGGATTAATGGGCGTGGAGGTTTACGACGTGGCAGGGTTTGCAGAAGACTGGCGCACATTGCGACCGGAAGAACAGGCCGCTCTGCGCGCCGCGGTGGCCGCTGCGCGGGCCCGTGGCGCCTTGGCAGGCACGGCCAGCAGTTTGGTGCGCGTGGTGGAGGCAGCGCCATGACCCAGCGCGTCTATGTCCCGTTGACACCCGCCGAGCGCGCCGCCGAGCGCGTGGAACTGTTGGCCGGGCTGCAGGCACTGGCCGTCATCGCCAGCGAGCACCAGCTTGACCAGTTACAGGAACTGCTCGACCGGACGGAAGAGGCGAACGCCCAGTTCAACCTGACCGCCATCCGCCATCGGCCTGACATGCTGGTGAAGCACGTCTTGGACAGTTTGTCGTTGTTGCCATTCCTGCGTGGACCGCGTGTGGCCGACATTGGCACTGGCGCGGGCTTCCCCGGTCTGCCGCTCGCCATCCTGCGTCCGGATCTGGAATTTCTGCTGGTCGAGTCGGTCGGCAAGAAGGCACGGCATGTGGCGGCCATCGCCCATGCCATGGGCCTGGAGAATGCCCGTGTGGAGAATGCCCGGGCCGAGCAGTTGCGTCGCCCCGGCACTTTTGCCGGCGGCTTTGGCACCGTCACCGCGCGCGCCCTGTCCAACTTGGGGGATTTCGTCAAGCACAGCGGCCATCTGGTGGCTGAAGGTGGCTGGTTGCTGGCGATGAAGGGCCGGGTGCCTGAAGAGGAGCTCAAAGCCTGCCGGCGCGGTGTTCGCGATGTGGCTGGCGACACCTGGCGGGTGGTGGAAGTGGTGCCGCTGACGGTGCCGGGGCTTTACGACGAGCGCCATCTTGTGGAACTCTGCCGCGAATGAACCGCATCATTGCAGTCGCCAACCAGAAAGGCGGCGTTGGAAAAACCACCACCAGCGTCAATCTGGCAGCGTCGCTCGCCGCCACGAAACGGCGCGTGCTGCTCATCGACCTCGACCCGCAGGGCAATGCCACCATGGGGTCCGGGCTCGATAAAGCCACGCTTGGCCACTCGGCCCTGGAGGTGCTGCTGGGCGAATGCACGCTCGCCGAGGCCACGGTACCGCTGCAGCCAGCGGGCTTTGCGCTGGTTGGCTCGAATCAGGACCTCACAGCCGCCGAAGTGCACTTGATGTCGCTCGGTACCGGCCGTGAGCTGCGCTTGAAGGAGGCCATTGCCAGCGTACGCGAACAGTACGATGTCATTTTGATTGACTGCCCACCGTCGCTGAATTTGCTGACGCTGAATGCCTTGGCTGCTGCAGACAGTCTGCTGGTGCCGATGCAGTGCGAGTACTACGCGCTGGAGGGTCTGTCGGCATTGATGAGCACCCTCGAGCAAGTCCGCGCTGGCATCAACCCCACGCTGCAGCTCGAAGGCATTTTGCGTACCATGCATGATCCGCGGAACAACCTCGCCAACGAGGTGAGCGCACAACTGATCCAGCACTTTGGCGACAAAGTGTTCCGCACGGTCATTCCGCGGAATGTGCGCCTGGCCGAGGCGCCGTCTTTCGGTGTTCCGGCGCTGTACCATGACAAAGACAGCCGCGGCGCACTGGCCTATCTGGCGCTCGCCGGCGAGATGATCCGCCGCGAGGAAGAAGCGGCCATGGAAGCGGCGGACCACCACGGGACACGAGACTGATGGCAACCAAAAAAAGCGGTCTCGGTCGCGGGCTGGAAGCGCTGCTCGGCAGCAGCGCGGCGCGCCAAGTGGCCGTGGGTGCCGAGGCGCGTGCGCAGCAGGTGCCGTTGCCCGTCCGCCCCGTCGCGCCCGGCGCTCTGCCACCACCGCCCGGCGAAGAGCTGGCCTATTTGCCGGTGGGCAGCCTGCAGCGGGGTCAGTACCAGCCCCGGGTGGATATGCGTGAAGATTCCCTGCAGGAGCTGGCGGACAGTATCCGTGCCCAGGGTTTGGTGCAGCCGATTGTGGTGCGTCCTGTCGCGGTAGCCCCGGGGGTGGCCGCGCGCTATGAAATTATTGCCGGTGAACGCCGCTGGCGCGCGGCGCAGTTGGCCGATCTCGCCCAGGTGCCGGTGTTCATTCGCCAGGTGGCGGACCGCGCCGCGGTGGCGATGTCGCTGATCGAGAATATCCAGCGCGAAAACCTGAATCCGCTGGAAGAGGCGCGCGCGTTACAGCGCCTGATTCTAGAATTTGACGTGACCCATGAAGAGGCGGCGCGGGCGGTGGGCCGCTCGCGGGCCGGGGTGTCGAACCTGCTGCGTCTGCTGGACTTGCCAGAAGCGGTGCGGGCGCTGGTGGAGGGCCGGCAGTTGGATATGGGCCATGCGCGTGCGTTGCTGGGCCTGCCCGAGGCCGGCCGGCAAACGTCGTTGGCCGAGCAGGCCGTGGCGGGCGGCTGGAGTGTGCGTGAAACAGAAGCGCGCGTGCGGGCGGCGACCGCCCCCAGTCTCCCGCGGCCGCCGAAGCCCGATGACCCGAACATCCGCCGTTTAGAAACGGACCTCTCCGAGCGCCTCGGGGCGAAAGTTGAGATCCGTCAGGAACAGAAAGGTTGGGGCAAGCTGGTGATTAGCTACACCAGCCTCGACGAGCTCGAAGGGATTCTGGCGCATTTTCGTGGTGATACGCACGACGCCGGTTGAAGCACTGCAAAAAGACGCCTATAATGCGCCGGCTTCGAACTGGCTCACGCCAGTCTCGGGGCGCCACGCGTGTCATTAAGAGTCACTGCGCACCTGCTTTGCGGGCGGCGGTAGGGACGCTTTTTTGGTGGTTAACCAGGGGTTTTTAGCCTGCAAATGCGCCCGCAGATGCAGCGCTCTCAGCTTCTGGTACTGCGCTACGCGGGGTGGCAGATCGCGGCCGGTGTGCTCATGGCGCTGTCGGTGGTCTGGTTTGAGCCGCCCCATGGCGGGGCTCAGGGCGCCCGTGCGGCGCTCGCGGGCGCGATGGTGGTGGCCAGTGGCACGGTGGTGTTTGGTTGGCGGATGTTCCGCCCCGGCATCGCCCCGGTGTCGCAGCTGGCGCGGGCTTGGTACGCGGCGGCGGTCATGAAATGGGTCTGGGTCGGCTGCGGTTTGTGGCTGGCCTTCGGCGTGGCGGGACTACCTCCGCTCCCGGTGCTGCTTGGCGTGATCGCCGCGCAGGTTGGGTTCTGGGTTGGCATGGTTCTGGTCAAGTGAGGCGTGGATGGCGACCGAAGAAGCTGCAGGCGGGATGACCACCTACATCAAGCACCACCTCCATCACTTGGAGATGGGCGGCTTGCATGTAGACAGCATCTTTTTCAAGGTCGCTCTGGCCTTGTTCTTCGTGCTGCTGTTCATTGGTGTGGCGCGGCGGGCCACCGCAGGCGTGCCGGGCAAGCTGCAATGCTTCATCGAAATGCTGGTGGAATTTGTGGACGGCATGGTGAAGGAAACTTTCCATGGCCGCGGCAAACTGGTCGCGCCGCTGGCGCTCACCATTTTCTGCCTCGTGTTCCTGATGAACTTCATGGACATGCTGCCGGTCGACCTGTTGCCAGGCATGGCGCAGGCGCTTAGCGACCACCCACACGAAGCCTACCTGCGCATCGTGCCAACCGCGGACCTGAATACCACGCTCGGCATGGCCTTCACCGTGTTCCTGCTCATTCAGTACTACGGCATCAAGCACAAAGGCGTCGTGAAGTTCTTTGGTGAATTCGTCACCGCGCCATTCCACGCCGAAGGGGTGGTTGGCAAGATTCTCTGCGCGGTGCCAAATTTGCTGCTGCGTCTCATTGAAGAGGCGGTGCGCCCTGTGTCGCTGAGCCTGCGGTTGTTCGGCAACATGTATGGCGGCGAACTCATCTTTATTCTGATCGCCTGCATGACGCTGGGCGGCAGTCTCACCTCGGGAATGACCTGGGTGATGGCGCCGGTGCAGTTCATCGCCGGGTTTATTTGGACCGCCTTCCATGTGCTGGTCATCACGCTGCAAGCTTTCATCTTTATGATGTTGACCATCGTGTACCTCAGCATGGCGGCCGAGCATCACTGATTTCCCTAGTGTCTCTATTTTATTTCTGGTTCGCTGAATACGGAGTAGATCATGGCTATTGAAAATGTCGTCCAGGTTGCAGATGTGATGGGCATGACCGTCATTGCCGCCGGCCTGCTGATCGGCCTTGGCGCGCTGGGTACCGCCATCGGTTTCGCGCTGCTGGGTGGTAAGTTCCTCGAGGGCGCCAGCCGCCAGCCGGAACTCGCCCCGATGCTGCAGACTAAGATGTTCCTGGTCGCGGGTCTGCTCGACGCAGTGCCCATCATCGGTGTCGCTATCGCGCTGCTGCTGATCTTCGCGAACCCGTTCATCAGCCAGCTGACGCAGTAACACCCCACGCGGGGAGGCCCGGGGTACGACGACCGCTTCACGGAGCGGGTCGCCGGCCACGGGACACAGCGGGCAGCAGGCGGTGTCGCCGCTTGTTTCCCGCCGCCCACGTCAGGAGCTTTTCGGCATGAATATCGGCATCACGCTGGTCATCCAAGGTCTCGCGTTCTTCGCGGTGGCTTGGCTCGTCATGAAATTCGGTTGGCCGCACATCATGTCGGCCATCGAAGAACGACAGAAGAAGATTGCTGACGGCCTCGCCGCAGCAGATCGCGGTCAGAAGGATCTCGACGACGCCAAGGCTCAGGCTGCGGAAATCGTCAAAGAATCCCGCGTTAAGGCGGCCCAGGTCGTTGACCAGGCCAACCGCCGCTCGAACGCATTGATCGACGAGGCGAAGGGGACGGCGGCCGTAGAGGCTGACCGCCTCGTGGCTGGCGCCCGCGACACCATCGCGATCGATGCCGCTCGCGCCCGTGGCGAACTGCGCACTGCAGTGGCAGCCTTGGTGGTCCAGGGGACCAGCCAGCTGCTCGGTCGTGAAGTAAATGCTGCGGCCCACGCCGACTTGCTCGAGCGCCTTGCGGCGCAGATCGAGCAGTCGCCGGCGTCGGCGCAGTAAAGGCACCGGGGAACGTCGCATGGCCGAAAAAGCCACCATCGCCCGACCGTACGCACGCGCTGCGTTCGAGTACGCCCATCCGCGCGGCCAGCTGGTCGAGTGGTCGGGATTGCTCGGCGTGGCTGCTGCAGTGGTCGCAGATGAACGCGTGCGCGCGCTCACCAAGAACCCTGCCGTGTCTTCGGACCAGGTGGTGGAGCTGGTGGCCGGCATTGCGGGCGACCGTTGCCACGCTGAAGCGCGTAACTTTCTGCGCGTGCTAGCGGGTAACCGCCGGCTCGCGTTGTTGCCGCAGATCATCACGATCTTCGAGCAGCTGCGCAGCGAGGCGGAAAACACGCTGGATGTGCAGGTCACCACGGCCTATGCCCTAACTGATGCGCAGCGTTCGCGGTTGTCAGTGGCGCTAACGCGCCGCTTTGGTCGTGACGTGCGTCTCCACGAAACCGTCGACACGGCTCTCGTCGGCGGCGCCGTGGTGCGGGCAGGTGACACGGTTATCGACGGTTCGCTCAAAGGTCGGCTGGAGCAGCTGGCCGCGCAGATCTCCGGCTGACCGGGGTAAGCGCAAGCGCCTTCTAGGCGCCACTGACAGGACACCAGGCCGCAAGGCCAGACAGGATTACGAGGAAACGAACATGTCCATCAAGGCATCCGAAATCAGCGAGCAGATCAAGGCTCGCATCGCCAATCTCGACGCCGGCAGCGAGGCCCGTAATACCGGGACCGTGGTCAGCGTTACGGACGGCATTGTGCGCATCCATGGCCTGGCCGACGTGCGCTACGGCGAAATGGTCGAATTCCCCGGCAGCCTGTTCGGCCTGGCACTGAATCTTGAACAAGACTCGGTGGGCGCGGTCATCCTCGGCGACTACAAGTCGATTACGGAAGGGACCGAGTGCAAGAGCACGGGTCGCATCCTCGAAGTGCCGGTGGGCCCCGAGCTGCTCGGCCGCGTGGTCGATGCCCTCGGCACCCCCATTGACGGCAAGGGCCCGCTAAACGCCAAGGCCACCGCGCCCATCGAGCGCGTGGCGCCAGGCGTCATCTTCCGCAAGAGCGTGTCTCAGCCAGTGCAGACCGGCCTCAAGGCCATCGACTCGATGGTGCCGGTGGGTCGCGGCCAGCGCGAGCTGATCATCGGCGACCGCCAGACCGGCAAGACCGCGGTGGCCATCGACGCCATCATCAACCAGAAGAACACGGGCGTTAAGTGCATCTACGTGGCCATCGGCCAGAAGCAGAGCTCCATCGCCAACGTGGTGCGCAAGCTCGAAGAGCACGGCGCGCTGGCCCACACCATCATCGTGGCGGCTTCGGCCTCCATGCCGGCGGCCATGCAGTACCTCGCCCCCTACGGCGGTGTCGCTATGGGCGAATACTTCATGGACAACGGCGAAGACGCCCTCATCGTCTACGACGACCTGTCGAAGCAGGCAGTGGCCTATCGCCAGATTTCGTTGCTGCTGCGCCGCCCGCCGGGCCGCGAGGCCTATCCTGGCGACGTGTTCTATCTCCACTCGCGTCTGCTCGAGCGTTCTGCTCGCGTGAATGAAGAGTACGTGGAGAAGGCCACCAATGGCCGCGTGAAAGGCAAGACCGGTTCACTGACCGGCCTGCCGATCATCGAAACCCAGGCCGGTGACGTGACGGCGTTCGTGCCCACGAATGTCATTTCCATCACCGACGGTCAGATTTTCCTCGAGACCGACCTGTTCAACTCAGGCATCCGTCCGGCCATTAACGCCGGCGTGTCGGTGTCGCGCGTCGGTGGCGCAGCACAGACCAACATCATCAAGAAACTGGGTGGTGGTATCCGTCTGGCGCTGGCGCAGTACCGCGAACTCGCGGCGTTCAGCCAGTTCGCTTCGGACCTCGATGAAACCACGCGGCGCCAGCTCGAGCGCGGCGTGCGCGTCATGGAGCTGATGAAGCAAAAGCAATATGCGCCGCTGTCGGTGTCCGAGATGGCGCTGTCACTGTACGCAGTGAATAGTGGTTTCTTCGACAAGATTGACCGCCGCAAGGTGGTCGACACGGAAGCGGGGTTGCTCGCCTTTGCGCGCAACAACTACAGCGACCTGCTCGCCACCATTGAAGCCAAGCCCGACCTGTCTAAGGACGTCGAAGCTGGCTTTAAGAAATTGAGCGAGGAGTTCTTCGCCACGGTGTGACCGGTACGCAGCGCGGCCCTTCGGGTCGCGCCTGACACCCTCACACTGAACAGGAAGGTCTGCAGATGGCTGGCGCAAAAGAAATCCGCACCAAGATCTCGAGTATCAAGAGTACTCAGAAGATCACCAAGGCCATGGAAATGGTCGCCGCGAGCAAGATGCGTCGTGCGCAGGAGCGTATGCGCGCCGCGCGCCCGTACGCCGAAAAAATTCGCCGCGTGATCGGACATATCCGCGCTGCCAGCCCCGACTACCGCCATCCGTTCACGGTCGAACGCGCCGTGAAGTCGGTTGGCATGGTCATTATCTCGACCGACCGCGGCTTGTGCGGTGGCCTTAACACCAACCTGTTTAAGGCCGTGCTGATACAGCTGCGCGAATACCAGGCGCAGGGCGTGGAAGTGCAGCTGACGCTCATTGGCAGCAAGGGGCTGGGCTTCTTTCGCCGCCTGAAGCTGCCGGTGGTTTCGAGCATCACCCACCTGGGCGACAAGCCCCATCTGGCGGACCTGATCGGTACCGTCAAGGTGCAGCTCGACCTGTACCTCGAAGGCAAGATTGACCGGTTGCTGGTGGTGCATAACCGCTTTGTTAACACCATGAGCCAGAAGGCCGAGACGCTGCAGCTGCTGCCGGCACTCGTGCAAGATACCAACGACTTGCAAGACCGTTGGGACTACATCTACGAGCCTTCGGCGGCGGAGCTGCTGGAGGGCTACATGACGCGCTATGTCGAGAGCCAGGTGTACCAGGCGGCGGTGGAAAACGTGGCCTGTGAAATGGCGTCGCGCATGGTCGCGATGAAGAGCGCCAGCGACAACGCCGGCAAGCTCATCGACGAGCTACAGCTGATCTACAACAAGGCCCGTCAGGCAGCGATCACCAAGGAGCTGGCGGAAATCGTCGGCGGTGCTGCGGCAGTCTGACCTTACAACGCATTCGATCACGTATCAGGACGGGCAGGGCAAGTAGCTCCGCCCGATGAGGAGAAAACGATGAGCACAGGCAAGATCGTCCAGATCATCGGCGCCGTTATCGACGTCGAGTTTCCGCGCGATGGTATTCCCCGCGTCTACGAGGCTCTGAAGCTCGTCGACAATGGGCTCACGCTCGAAGTGCAGCAGCAGCTGGGCGACGGTATCGTCCGCTGCATCGCCATGGGCGTGTCCGAAGGCCTGCGCCGCGGGCTGACCGTGGAATCCACCGGCGCACCGATCTCGGTGCCCGTCGGCGCCGGCACCCTCGGCCGCATCATGGACGTGCTGGGTCTGCCGCAGGACGAAGCCGGTCCGGTGCAGGCCACTGAGTACTGGCCCATCCATCGCGCGGCGCCGTCTTATGACGAGCAGGCCGGCGGTCAGGACCTGCTGGTCACAGGCATCAAGGTCATCGACCTGCTCATTCCGTTCGCCAAGGGCGGCAAGATTGGTTTGTTCGGTGGTGCCGGCGTGGGCAAGACCGTCAACATGATGGAACTCATCAACAACATCGCCAAGGCGCATGCGGGTTTGTCCGTGTTCGCCGGTGTTGGCGAGCGCACCCGCGAAGGCAACGACTTCTATCACGAGATGAAAGAGTCGGGCGTGCTGGACAAGGTGGCGATGGTGTACGGCCAGATGAATGAGCCACCAGGCAACCGCCTGCGCGTGGCACTCACTGGGCTGACCATGGCGGAATATTTCCGCGACGAAAAGCAGGCCAGTGGCAAAGGCCGCGACGTGCTGCTGTTCATCGACAACATTTACCGCTACACCCTGGCCGGCACGGAAGTATCTGCACTGCTCGGCCGTATGCCGTCAGCGGTGGGCTACCAGCCGACGCTGGCCGAGGAAATGGGCGTGCTGCAAGAGCGCATCACCTCCACCAAGACCGGCTCCATCACCTCCATCCAGGCGGTGTATGTGCCAGCGGACGACCTCACCGACCCGTCCCCGGCGACTACCTTCGCCCACTTGGACGCCACGGTGGTGTTGTCGCGTCAGATCGCTTCGCTTGGCATCTACCCGGCCGTCGACCCGCTCGACTCGTCCAGCCGCCAGCTCGATCCCCTCGTCATCGGCGAAGAGCACTACAACACCGCCCGTGGCGTGCAGGCCATCTTGCAGCGCTACAAGGAACTGCAGGACATCATCGCGATCCTCGGCATGGACGAGCTGTCGGAAGAAGACCGTCAGACCGTGTCCCGTGCGCGCAAGATCCAGCGCTTCCTGTCGCAGCCCTTCAACGTCGCCAAGGTGTTCACCGGTCAGGACGGCAAGATCGTCCCGCTGAAGGACACCATCCGCGGCTTCAAGGCCATCATCGCTGGCGAGTACGACCACCTGCCCGAGCAGGCGTTCTACATGGTCGGCGCCATCGAGGAAGCCGTGGAGAAGGCGAAGACGCTGGTCTGAAGACCCGCGTTTTCTCCCGCTGAACGGCACAGGACATACGCATCATGGCATCGAGCATCTACGTCGACATCGTCAGCGCCGAAGGCGAGATCTATTCTGGCGCCGCAGCGATGGTGTTTGTGCCGGCCGCGGCAGGCGAGCTGGGCATTGCACCACGCCATGCGCCGTTGCTCACCACCCTCAAGGCCGGTGAAGTGCGCGTGCAACCGGCGGGCGGCGGCGAAGAGCAGCTGTTCTGGGTGGGTGGCGGCGCCATCGAAGTTCAGCCGCATCTGGTGACGGTGCTCGCCGACACGGCGATGCGCGCCAAAGACCTCGATGAAGCGGCTGCGCTGGCGGCGAAGGCCCGCGCCGAAGAGGCCATCAAGGACCGTACGGGCGCCATGGAACTTGCTGAAGCGCAGTCCGAGCTGCTGCGTGCGGCGGCGCAGATTGCCATGATCAACAAGCTGCGCAAGCTCAAGCGCAGCTAAGATTCGCGAGCAAGCGACAAAGATTGTCGGCCAGCGACCGTTAACGGCTCTCCCGCGCTCGCTGACGCAGATAGTGCCGTAGTGCCTCCACCTGCGTGTCCTCGAGTTCTTCGAACTTGGGCATGCCACGCAGCTCCAGTGCGCCCCCTTGCACCACGCTGCGAAAGCTAGCAGCGGACAGCCCCACGGGCGATGCCCGCAGGTCTGGCGCGAAGCCCCCGGCCACAGCCGCCAGTCCATGACACGCGTTGCAGCGCCGTGCATACAGCGTCTCGCCTTGCGTGACGAGCTGCGGGTTGATGACCAAGGCCGGGTCGTCCACCGGAACGGCGCGTGACGGTGGCGGGGTGGGTGGCAGCACGGCTGTGCCATCAAGCACAAAGGTGAGCGCGCGGTGCGGGTGCACTCGCGCTTGCCAACCATGCTGCGCGCTCAGTGACCCCAGGAAGGCCGGCCCTGCCGCACCCCATCCAGCCACCACCGTGATGTACTGTTTACCACCGGCAGTGAAGGTGATGGGCGCGCCGCTGATGCCCATCTTGGCGTCGAACGCCCACACGCGCTTGCCGCTGTCGGCGGCATAGGCGTTGAACTGCCCATCCGCCTGGCCTTGAAACACCAGATTGCCGGCCGTGGTGAGCGTGCCGCCGTTCCAGGCGCCAGGCGTGGGGACCCCCCAGATTTTTTTCTGCTGTAACGGGTCCCAGGCGATCAGCTCGCTGGTGGCCACGTCCGCGGGCGCATCCGCCTTGAAATCCAGCACCCCGGTGTTCAGTTCCGTCGGCACGTTTTTCCAGCTGGCCCGATCAATGCCTGCATCCGAATACAACCCGGGAATGGTCACAGTGGGGATGTAGACCAGCCCGGTCTGGGCGTTGAGTGACATGGGTTGCCAGTTGTGTACGCCGATACCACCTGGCCAGATAAGGGCCGGGGCGTTTTCGTAGCGAACCCCTGGTGCCTCTACCGGACGGCCGGTCACCAGATCAACGCGTTCCGCCCAGGTCGATTTTCCAAACTTCTCTGCGGACAGCAGCTTGCCGTTCTGGCGATCAATGACATAGAAAAAGCCATTCTTCGGCGCGTGCAAGATGACGTCGTGCAGCACGCCGCCCACCGGCAGCGTGGCCAGCGTGATATCCATCGCCGAGTTGTAGTCCCAGCTCTCACCAGGCACCGTTTGGTAGTGCCACAGATACTTGCCAGTGGCAGCATCCAGCGCCACCACGGAACACACGAACAGATTGTCGCCGCCACCGGGGCTGCGAATTTGGCGATTCCACGGCCCGCCGTTGCCGGTGCCGATATACACACGCCGGTACTTCGGGTCGTAGGTGATGGCATTCCACGCCGTGGCGCCGCCACCAAATTTCCACCACTCACCGGTCCAGGTTTTCGCCGCCATCGCCTGGGTGTCGTCTTCAAAGCCCTCGGCAGGGTTACCCGGGACCGTGTAGAAGCGCCAGCGCTGTGCACCCGTACGCGCGTCGTACGCCGTGACATAGCCGCGCGTGACACCGTACTCGGAACCCGCATGCCCAATAATCACCAGCCCCTGGAATACCCGCGGCGCCCCGGTAATGGTGCGCGCGTCATCCTTGCCCACGGTCATGACACTCCACACCGGCTTACCAGTGCGGGCGTTGATGGCGATGAGCCGGCCATCGGTGGTGCCCACATAGACCCGCCCGTGGTAGAAGGCCAGCCCGCGTGGGCCCCAGGTGTTGCGCAGCTTGTGCCCGGCGACTTTGGCCGCTTCAGGGTCGTAGCGCCACAGCAGCCGGCCGCTGCGGGCGTCCACCGCGTGGACCAGGCTTTGGTCGACCGTGAAATACACCACGCCATCCACCGCCAAAGGCACCGTGGCGCCGTTATGCACGCCGGGCAGTTCCAGCGACCACGCCAGTTTCAGCCGCGCGATATTGGCGGTGGTAATGCCGGTGAGCGGCGAGGCATGGGTCTCGGCGTAGGTGCGGCCATAGGACGGCCAGTTGCGGCCATCGGCGTCATTGCCGAGCTGTTGGTCGTCGATGGGCGGCTGGGCTAACGCGGCAACGACGACGCTAGAGGCTAGCAGGCCGCAGAGTGTGGCCCGCGCGAGGGCGGTGGCGCGTGCGGATAGACCGACTTTCAAGCGTGTCATGGATACGTCCCCCGGAAGCCAGAGACGATCATACCGTCAGCGCTGGCGCTTAGGTGTGGCCGGCCCTGGCGAGCAGGTGTGCAGCAGTTCCTGGGCTCCCGCGGCCAGCCGTTAGGCGGTCACTAGCGTAGGTCTTTAAAACCCTTGCCGCCTGCCACGAGCTCTTCCAGTAATGGCGACACCTTGAGCCAGCGCGGGTCTGCGGCCGCGGCATGGGCGCGGATTTTCTCCAGTGCCACCGGCAGCCCTAGTGCGTGCTCGGCCCAGAACATGGGACCGCCGCGATACGCGGGGAAGCCGTAGCCATACAGATAGACAATGTCGATATCGCTGGCGCGGGCAGCAATCCCCTCACCCAGCACTTCACAGCCTTCATTCACCAGCGCCAGCATGCAGCGTTCGACGATCGTCTCGTCACTGAGCACGCGGCGCTCGATGCCGCACTCCTGCGACACTTGCTCTAGCAAGGCGGCCACCATGGCGGAGGGGCGTGGCGTGCGGTCACCAGGCACGTAGTCGTAGAAGCCGGCCTGGGTCTTCTGACCAAAGCGGCCCGCCTGCGCTAGCCGGTCAGCGGTGCGAGTGGCGCGTTCGTCATAACTGCCTGGTGCCCGGTCTTGTCGCGAGCGGTAACCAATGTCGAGCCCAGCCAGGTCCCACATCTGGAAGGGGCCCATCGGCAGGCCAAAGCGCCGGATGGCGGCGTCGACCTGTTCCGGTGAAGCGCCCTCTAAAGCACACAAGTTTGCCTGATAGGCGTAGGCCCCCAGCATGCGATTACCGATGAACCCGTAAGCATTGCCACATACCACGCCAACTTTACTGATGCGTCGGGCGAGCGCAGTCACGGTAGCGAGCACTTCGGGCGCGGTGGCGGCGCCGCGCACAATCTCCAGCAACTTCATGACATTCGCCGGTGAGAAAAAGTGGGTACCGACCACGTCTTGGGGGCGTGCAGTAACCGCCGCAATCTCGTCGATAGACAGGTAAGAGGTGTTCGTCGCCAAAATCGCTCCGGGCTTGGCCACGGCGTCGAGCTTGGTGAAGACCTCCTTCTTCACGGCCATGGTCTCGAACACCGCCTCAATGATGAGGTCTGCCTGCGCAAGGTCGGTAAACTCTAGCGTGGGTTGCAGCAGGCCCATGCGCTGCTCTACCTGTTCGGTGGTCAGCTTGCCCTTGGAGGCGGTCGCTTCGTAGTTGCGCCGAATGACACCAACGCCGCGTTCCAAAGCGTCTTGTTTCACTTCCAGCAGCGTGACCGGGATGCCGGCGTTGAGGAAGTTCATGGCGATGCCGCCACCCATGGTGCCGGCTCCGAGTATGCCAACGCGGTTGACTTCACGTCGCGCGGTGGTGTCTGCCACACCCACAATTTTATTGGCCGCCCGCTCGGCAAAGAACACATGCCGTAGAGCCAGTGACTGCGGATGGTCGCGGCAAGCCATGAAGGCGGCGCGTTCTCCCACCAGGCCTTCTGCAAACGGCACCTGGGTGGCCAGCTCTACGACATCGACAATTTTTTGATGCGCAAACAGGTTGCGCTTGTCCTTGAGCAGCGCAGCGCGGGCAGTGGCAAAAAAGCCCGGCGGCAGCGCTGCGGTGTCGATCGTACGCTCGCTCATCTTGGGTATTTTCGCGCCGGCCGCTATCACCTGTTGCGCGAAAGCGATGGCACCTTCCAGGAGGTCACCTTCCACCACGTGGTCAATCACCCCGAGGCTGGCGGCCCGTTTGGCGGACATTGGGTCGCCACTCAGGATGACCTCCAGCGCCGCCGGTACGCCGGCAATGCGTGGCAGACGTTGCGTACCACCAGCGCCGGGCAACAGCCCCAGCTTCACTTCTGGCAGTCCCACTTTCGCAGTGGAAACCGCCACGCGGTAATGACAGCCCAGTGCGGTTTCAAAGCCACCACCCAGCGCCGTACCGTGGAGCGCCGCAATGACGGGTTTAGCGGAGGCTTCGATCACGGCAATGGCTTCGGGGAGAATGGGCGACGCCATGGGTTTGCCAAATTCAGTGATATCCGCACCGGCCATGAACGTGCGGCCCGCACAGAGCAGTATGCCGGCCTGCAGTGTGGGGTCTGCGTTCAGTTGCCGAATACCCTCGACGAGGGCCAGGCGCACGTCGACACTGATGGCGTTCACGGGCGGGTTGTCGATGCGGATGATGCCGATGTTGCCGTGCTTGTCGAAACTACTGCCCATGGGAAACTCCGTGAAAACTGGGGCCGATGGCCTGTGAATGAAACCGTGAAAGACAAAAACTGAATGCGCTAACTACCAGCGTCGTGCGGTTGGTGTCGGCACTAAGCGATTGCATGGCGAATGATACTCACAAACCCTGAGCAGAGTTCAATGACGCCGCCCTGCCCGCCTCAAGCGGGGGTGAAAAGTTCTTATTGAATGGCCTATTATCTGTTCTCCAACGCCAATCCCGTGGAGATCATGATGAACCGAACCCAAATATTCGCCGGTCTGCTGATAGGCGTTGCCTACCTCGCCGGCTTGGCGACTTCCAGCGCGGGTCCGACAGGTGCGGGGCCCGTACATTCCGCATTGGCTGATCTTCGCTGGGTTTCGCTGCCGGAGTTCGGCGGTTCTGAAGCCATCATTTATCGGTCGAGCGATGGTCATCGGGTGGCAGCTGCGTTCAAGGAGTCGGGCAGCCCCTCGTTCGTCTATCCGTTTGACGAGTTTCTCTATGTGACTGCCGGTACGGCACTCGTGAAGGTGCACGGAGGTCAGAAGATCTTCCTGCGGAAAGGGGACGTCGCCTACTTTCCCGAGGGAACGCGCGTCGACTTTGAATTCAGCAAAGACTTCGCTGATATCACCATGCTTATGGCAGACCACGAAGTGCGCTGGCGATGAGCTGAAGCCGTTCAAGGCTGACTCAGTTACGAATCGCGTGGAAGATGGCCGCCGACCGGAACAGGTTGAACGCAAGGTAGTAGTGGAGGTTGTCGATATGGTTCGGCAGGATCGGCATGCGGGAATAGCCAAAATCGGCGAGCGGATGTCCCGGCGTTTCAATGATGGTCACGCGGGTTGTCCTGCGATACGGCCACCATCCACCACGATGCAATGCCCGTTCACGTAGTTGGCAAGCTCCGATGCCAGGAACAGGACCACGCCAGCGATATCTTCAGGCTCGGCGAATTTGCGGACGGGAATGCCTTCCAGTGCTGCTGCCATGGCGGCGCTATCTTGGCGTACGAACTCCGTCAAGCGCGTCTTCACCCAGCCGGGAGCCAGAGAGTTCACTCGGACACCCGTGCCCGCCAGCTCTTTGCAGAGATAGGCGGAAAAGCGGACCAGCGCAAGCTTCGAAATGCCATAGGCTCCCTCGTCTGGTATGACATCGAAGGCGCTGTCCGAGGCGATGTTGATGACCGAGCCGGAGCCCTGCTTAACCATGTGGGGAACCGCTGCCTGACACATGAACAGGGGACCCTTGAGATTGATGCTGAAGACCCGGTCCCATGCCGCTGCGTCGATTGACAGTAGGGGTGCAGGGTAGAGATGGACGCCCGCCACGTTGACCAGAATATCCAGCCGTCCGCCAAATTGGAGTGCTGCCAAGGTGCATGCCTCCACGTCCGCCTGTTGGCTAACATCCGCTCCCACAGCGCAGGCTTGATGCCCCTGATGGTGGATTTCTGCGACGGCCGATTCGAGCTCGCCTAGCTCGGCTGGCAGATCGGTGAGGACGACGGCAGCGCCGTATTTAGCCAGCAGATTGGCAGTCGCGCGCCCAATGCCCCGTGCGGCACCAGTGACCAAAGCGACTTTGCCGTTCAGGGAAATATCCATGGCTAATAGCACCTGGCGGTCAAGCCGCCATCGATGAGGTAGTCCGCACCGGTAATCCATGCGGCGTCATCGGAACAGAGAAAGACGGCCAGCTTGGCGATGTCTGCAGGCTCCCCGAGACGCCGTAGCGGATATCGATCTGCCATTTCACGACGCGCAGCTGCTGGGTCTGGTTCGCGGGCCAGATATTCCTCGAGCATCGTGGTGGCGACATCGCCAGGACAAAGGGTATTGCAGCGTATGCCATCGGGGCCGTGGCGCACGGCCAGCGACTTGCACAATGCCACGAGCCCGCCCTTGGTGGCGCTATAGACCGGAACGGAAGGGTCGCCAACGAAAGCGGCAATGGAGGCCGTGAGCAGGATGACGCCTTGCTTCTGTGACGTCATCACGGGTAGCACTGCCGCGCAGCCGTGAATCGCGCCTGTCAGGTTTACGTCGATGGTGTTTGCGATATCAAGCTCGGTAGACGTCAGCAAATCCCGGAAAGGCGCCACGCCGGCGTTGGCGTGCAAGATATCGATACGACCGAAAGCAGCTAGGGTCTCCTTTACGACCCGTTGGTTCCCGGACGGCAGCGTAATATCGGCGACACAATGCCGCACGGTCAGCCCGCGCGCGGCCAGAGTGACCGCCGCGACGGCCACAGCATCGGCATTGCGGTCCACCAGAACCACGCGTGCACCGGTCTCCGCCATGGCGGTAGCTGTTGCCAGACCGATACCTTGCGCCGCACCGGTCACGATGGCTACTTTGCCGTCGAGCTTCATCCGATGACTCCAGATTAGGCCAGTGGCCCATTGAGCGAAGTATGCCGACGTGGTGGCGAAAACTCCAGTGTCTATTTGGTGAAAATGGTGCGAGGAGGCTGCAATTTCGGAATTGAAATTTGCCTTGTTTAGGCCATCCGCTTACGATTTGGTATTAGGCATGATTTAACTGCACGCCCCGGTAGGGGCTATCGCGGGGGAGCAACGGGTGCGCGTACTGAAGGGTTTGGTGCCGACAATCCTCGTCGGCGTCGTGGGGAACAGCGTCATCTACTTGATTCCGCTGCTGGTGGGCGGCATGGTCGCCGACCGTGGCTTTACCGAGCAGCAGGCCGGCCTGCTGGCGTCGATTGACCTCGGTGGATACGCGCTGGCGACCGCCTTGACGGCCTGGCTCGTAGGACGCGTGAATTGGCGCCGCTTGGCCTACTTTGGTGTGGCTTTGATGGTAGCGGCCAACGTCGTTACCACCGGGCTGCATGCGTTCGATGCCTTCGCTGCCGCCCGATTCGCGAGTGGACTGGGTTGCGGTGTGCTCGCTGGCTTGGCTTCCGTTTCGCTCAGTCAGACGGAGAACCCAGAACGCAATTTCGGCCTGCTGTTGGCGGCAGCTCTGTTGTTTGGCACCACCGGGCTGTGGGGTTTGCCGGTGCTGCTCTCGCAGTACGGTTTAAATAGTGCGTATTGGATGTTGGCAGGGCTAGCGCTGGCAGTCGCCTTCGCAGCAGCTCGATTGCCACAGGGGAATGTGGCAGCGACCAGTACGGGCAACTCTGAGCATCGTCTGAGTTGGCTGCTCGTCGGCATGGTGCTGCTCTCGGTTACCCTGTTCTGGGCCGAGCAGAACGCTGTCTACGCGTACATCGAACGAATTGGCAACGCGGCCGGACTTCAACCGACTTTCATCGGTTTTTCATTGGGAATGGCCAACTTGACCGGATTCGCCGGTGCGGCTTTGGTGGCTTGGCTCGGCTCCAGATTCGGGAGAGTGCTGCCGCTGGTTATCGCGACTTGCTTGCAGTTAGGCTGCCTTTCGCTGCTGCAAGGTGAGCTTTCTTCGTTTCGGTTCATCGTTGGCCTTGGCGCGATGTCATTGGCATGGAATGTTGTGAATCCGTTCCAGCTGGGTATTCTTGCCGGCATCGATGTCAGCGGGAAATCGCTGGCGCTGGCCGCAACCGTGACGGGTATCGGGCTCGCGTTAGGCCCTGCCGCAGGGTCCATGGCTATTGCTTTCGGTGGCTATGGCGCCATCCTGTGGCTGGCGGCCGGGCTGGCTGTAGTGAGCTTTGCGCTATTGCTGTTGCCAATACGCCGCATGCAGGCTGCTTGCTCTGGTTGAGATGGGCGCAAGAATTGCGAACTTAAGCAAAATGGATCAAGTTCATGGGCAAGAAAGGCGAAGCAAAGCGGCAACAGATTCTGGATGCTGCCAAGAGAATTCTGCTGGAAAGCGGCCCGGACGGACTGGTCCTGCGGGAAGTGGCAGACCAGCTCGATATCACCCACGGCAACCTTCAGTACTACTTTCGTACCCGCAACTCGCTGCTCATCGCGATTTTTGACAACGAAGTTGCCAAGTACACGGAAAGTATGAAGGAGGCGGTTGCGGCGACCTCTACCCGGCGCGGACGCCTGGCTGCCATCATCGATTCGGGCCTGACGGTGCTGCGTTCACCGGACACGGCGCTTTGGCGAATCATGATGTCGATGGCTGACCACAGCCCCGAAATGGCAGCGATCCTCAAGAAAGAAAACGACCTCTACGAGGCCGTGGTTGCTCAGGAACTCAAGCAGATCGCCCCGAAACTCTCGGCCCAGCGACGTCGCCACATCGCCAAGATCATTCACGCCATCCTCGATGGCGTGGGCATTCAGTATGTTCACGAAGACCCAAACAGTGCCGATATGCGCGCCCTAGAAAGCGAGATAAAAGCTGCGGTTTTCGCGCTGGTAGAGGCCGAGTAGATCGTGCTCTGCTACCGATAGCAACTCACCATTTCAATAGTTCACTGAACCTCCTTGGCGAGGTTAATTCAGTCTGCCAAGTGCACTAGCGCCTTCCCGGTGTTGCGGCCGGAAAAAATGGAGCACAGCGCCTCAGGTGCATTTTCGAGGCCTTCGAATACGACTTCGGGAAGCGTCATCCGGCCTTCGCGACGCCACTGCAGCATGTTGGCAACGAATTGATCATACACATCCAGCGAGTCCATGAATCGATAGCTCTGAATCGTCAGGAATCGATCCAGTACATATTCGAAGTTTCGCGGCAACTGGACCTTACCGTCAGTGCTATAGGTGCTGACCAGTCCAGCAATCAGGACTTGCTTGAGTTCATTCATTAGCGGCAGGCACGCGCACAGGTGTTCGACACTGGCGTTCTCCAGCACGAGATCAATCCCCTTGGGGCAGTGCTTGCGGAGCGCCTCATCCAGAGAGTTGGTGCGGTAGTTAAAAGCCGCATCTACACCTGCGACCTCCTCGAGCCAGCGCACTTTTTCATCTGATCCCGCAGAGCTGACGACGCGCAGGCCCTGGATCTTGCCGATTTGACAGGCAATGGAGCCAACGGTACCGGCTCCGCTGGAGACGACGGCCGTATCCCCGGCTTTGGCGCGGCTGAGCGCGACCATGCCGCGGTAGGCGGTTAGAGCCGCCACGCCTAGCAGCCCGACATAGTCCTTTGGCTGGGCGTCTTCGTTACGACGAACGGCGAGTGTGTCACTAGGCGATAAGTACGGAATGAAATCGCCGCCGCTCGAGATAAAATGTTCCTGCCAGCCCGACATACTTTCGACGAGATCGCCTGACAGGAATTTTGGGTTGCGCGACTCTACGACGCGCCCAACGGAAGGGCCGTCAAGCGGCGCGTCCAGCGGCCATGGCTCCAAGTCCGTAGCTTCCGGGCTCATGCTGCGCCGCATGTAAGGGTCCACTGACATCCACAGGTTCCGGATGAGCACCTGTCCATCGGCAAGCTCGGGAAGGACGACATCCACCACGCGAAAGTCGGTTGGTTTGGCGCATCCGTCTGGCCGGCGTACCAGATGCGCTTGGCGGGTAGGTGTCGTCATTCAGTATTCCCGATGGCTAAACGCGCGTCCTGTTACCCAGTTTAGCCAGTGAAGTCCTCGTCAGTGTAGGTCTTCAGTACCTTGCCATAGGGCAGTACGGCGTTGAAGTGGGCGTATTTAAATGACAGTAACTGAGTAATCGGCAACTGGGCATCAGAAGGGCAGCCAAACTGCATGTGGCCGCTGCCGCTGTAGACTTCGGCCAGGCCATCCGACCCGATGAGCGGTTCAGCCTTGAAAAGTACAGAGGTTAACTGGGCAAGCGCAGGCGTGTCGCTGCCAGCGACGTCGGGGATGACGCGCAGGCAGATCAAGGGCAATGCACCGACCGCAGAAGCTGGTTCGTTGACCGCAGGACGCATGGTCGCACGCAGTGCACCGTCACCCGGCTTCACATCCATCGCTGCCTCGACGGAGCCATCGTCGTGGCTGATGACTTCGATACGGTGAGCGCGCTTCTTGCCGAAGCCGTAGATCTCACGGCCGGCAATCTGTGAGGCCTCACCGGTGACATAGACGCCGGGGACATAGCCATAGAGCTCACCTTTATAGGTGCAGAGGATGGCGTTATATACCTCGCTGTAGGGTCCGATTGTCGTCCAGTGGTTGGTCTCGATAACCATAAACGCCATGGCCGGCTCGTGGAGTTCAAGGTCTGAAGGGAGCAGGCTGAGAGCGTGGTCGGCATCCGTCAGGAACTCCACTAACACGCACTCAGTGTCGCGGTAGTAGTAAGGCCCCTTCTGCACCAGCGAGTTCTGCACTGGCATGAAGGACCCCCACTGTTTCGGGGTCAATTTTCCATTTTTAGCCATGACAACAATCTCCAATGGACCGGCACGATAGGTTAAATATAGGCCAGACTAATTTTTTGCGCAACTCATAATGCATAAAAAATAGCCAATTTAACGCCTTATAACCTTCATTAGCATCTCCTCTGATTGCTCGGCCTTGCAAGCTATAGGCCAACGGCTTATTATTACAACCGTGGGCTGACCGAAGCTCGGCAAAGTAGTCGGGAACTAGCGGGGGCATGTCGCGGATGAGCCACGGGACGATATCTGTTGCTGCAGCCACGGCTACATCCGCAGTCGCCACGCGTGACGCCATTCTTGCCGACTATCGCCGCAAGACGCCGGCTTCGGCCGCGCTCCATGCGCGGGCTAGGCGTTCACTCGCCGGCGGCACCACTGGGAACCTCAGATACTTCTCTCCCTATCCGCTGTACTTCGCATCCGGCGAAGGCAGCGTGATGGTCGACGTTGACGGCAACCGCTACATCGACTGCTTCTTGTGCAATGGCCCGCTTCTCCTCGGACATTGTCCGCCTGCCGTTGTCGCGGCCATTGCAGCGCATTCCGCCACCGGTTCGCTCGTCGTTAACCCATTGCTCGCTGTGGAAGCGGCAGAAGAACTGCAGCGCACGGTAGCTTCTGCGGAACGCGTGCGTTTCCTCAATAGCGGTACCGAAGCGGTGATGAGCGCAGTGCGTGTCGCTCGGGCATACACGAACCGACCCAATGTCATCAAGTTTCATGGGCATTACCACGGCCAAGACGACCAATTTCTCGTTGGGTTGGGGCCGACATCCGACGCCTTCGGTGCCGGCGTTGCACCGGGCACGCATGCCAATACCGTCTTGCTGCCGTATGCCGATGCTGAGGCCCTTGATGCCCTGCTGTCCCGGCGTGATGATATCGGCGCCATCGTGTTGGACCCCGCCATGCATTCCGGTGGGCTCTGGGGCAGCGACACGGCCTACCTGCGTACCGTGCGCGAACTCGCCACGCGCCATGGCGTGGTCTTGGTCTTCGACGAAGTAATAACCGGCTTTCGGATGGCTGCCGGCGGTGCGCAGGCCGTGTACGGGGTGACGCCGGACCTGTCGACCTTCGCTAAGGCCTTGGCCGCTGGCGAGAAGCTCGCGGCCGTGGCTGGTCGCGAAGACATCCTCTGTTGCCTTGACCCGGAACGCCCTGCGGGGACGCCGGCGGTGTTTCAGTCCGGAACTGGAAACGATGGGACGGCTGCGCTGGCTGCCGCCGCAGTGGCGTTGCGCACTTACCGGGCGTTGGAGGCCAGCGGTGGCTACGCACGCCTTGGTGCCCTTAGCAGTCGCCTTGCCCGTGGCTTATGCGCAGCCTTCACGGCGCGCGGCGTGGCTTGCCATATCAATCAGCTCGGGCCGATGCTCCAAATCTTTCTGACCGGCGAGCCGGCGTCGTTCGTGCGCTACGCGAGTGTGCCGACTGGGACGCTCGCTCTGTTCTATTTGGCGCTGATCAACGCGGGCGTGCTGCTGTCGCTGCCGACCTCAAACCACATCTACCTGTCTTTTGCGCATACCGAAGCCGACATTGACTGCGTCTTAGCGGCTACGCGCAAGGTGCTCGACCAGCACGATTTCGCGTCGCTTGTGGATGCGGAGTCCCCCCTGCAAGGAGAAAAGCGATGACTGACACCACAAAAGACGAGCTCCATCGGCTGTTTGCGCGACAGAAGGCCGCCTTCGCGAGGGACCGCAACCCGACACTGGAAGTTCGCCTTGAGCGCCTGCGCAAGTTGGATGCCATGCTCATCGCCTATCGCGAGCCCATGCGGCAGGCGCTGAGTGCTGACTTTTTGTCGCACCACCCGCTCGTGACTGATCTTTTTGAAAGCGGCGCGGTGATTGCGCGTTCCCGGCACATTCAGGCCAAGCTGGCTGAGTGGCTTGCGCCCGAAAAGCGCGAACTCAATCCGCTGGTCCATGGCTCCTCGCACGCCTACGTCATGCGCCAACCGCGTGGCGTCGTCGGCAACATCTCGCCATGGAATTTCCCAATCGAATGCGCTCTAGTGATGGTTGCGGACATGTTGGCCGCCGGCAACCGCGTCATCGTCAAGTCATCCGAGCTGGCGCCCGCCTGCGCCAAGGTGCTGGTGGAGGCGGTCACGGCCTACTTTGATGAGGATATCCTCGCCGTGGTGACCGGTGGTGTCGACGTTGCCGTCGAATTTGCCTCCCTGCCCTGGGACCACCTCACCTACACTGGCGGTGGCCGCGTCGGTCGGCTGGTGATGCAGGCCGCGGCTGCCAACCTGGTACCAGTGACGCTCGAATTGGGTGGCAAGAACCCTACCGTCTTCGCGAGCGATGGCTTTGAGGAAGGCCTAGTAGAGCGCTTCCTTTATTTCCGCGCCTTTAAGGGTGGCCAGGTTTGTACTGCGCCCGACTATGTGCTGGTGCCAGAGGGTCGTGTTGACGAGTGGGTCGCACTGGCCAGCAAGATGTGGACCGGCCTGTATCCGAAGTACGTTGGCCATCCCGAGGCCACCGGCGCCATCAACCGTGCCCACTACGAGCGTGTACTCGGCCTGGTCAAGGAAGCCCGCGACCGTGGCGTCAAAGTTGTCTCGCTGAATGGCGACGAGCCGGACGCGGCAACGCGGCAAATCCCGATGTACGTGATTCTCGATCCGCCCGATGATCTGCAGTGCATGCAGGAAGAAGTCTTCGGTCCGGTAACGCCCGTAAAGACCTACCGGACGCTTGACGCAGCGATGGACCGCATCAACAGCGGCCCGAGCCCATTGGCGGCCTACATGGTCACTCGTGACCCCGCTCTCGGCGACCTCTATGCGGCCGGCGTGCTGAGTGGTGGCACCGGTGTGAATGTGTTTGGGTTCCAGGCGGCTGACGCCAACCTGCCGTTCGGCGGTGTGGGCGGAAGCGGCATGGGGTGCCATTCTGCCCGCGAAGGCTTCCTGAACTATTCGCATACCAAACCGGTGTTCCACTGTGCGGATGATAACGGCTTGGCCTTTGCGATTCGGCCGCCCTACGGCCCGGTCACGCAAGCCTTTGCTGACGCTACGTTCGCGCCGGCGCCATGAGGCCCGCGGACATGTTTACCTCTTTCTCCAAGCCAGCCAATCGGAGTCGATCCACCATGGCCAATTCACTGACGACGCGCATCAGCATAATCCTCGCCCTTGCGGCGTTCTCGGCCACGGCCTGCGCTACCGAAATCCTTGAGGAAATCGTGGTGACGGCGCAGAAGCGCGAGCAGAATCTCCAAGACGTCGGTATCGCCGTCACGGCCTTTTCTGGCGAACAGATTAAAGCACTGGGCCTCAGCGACTCTATTGGGGTGGTCACGCAGACTCCCGGCCTCGCCGTCGCACGCCCGGGCGCTGGCGCGATCAATATCTTCTCGGTTCGAGGGGTGACTCAGGCCGACTTTGCTGCCAACCAAGAGGGCCCCGTCGCCGTCTATGTTGACGAGGCTTACGTTAGCCTGAACGTCGCTACCAACTTCACAATGTTCGATCTCGAGCGCGTCGAGGTGCTACGCGGCCCGCAAGGCACGCTGTTCGGCCGCAATGCTACCGGCGGCCTCATACACTACCTCACCGCAAAGCCATCGCAGGAGCAGAGTGCGTCCGTTGACCTGCAGTTCGGCTCTCAGGGGCGGAAGCGGGTGGAGGCGGCCTTTGGCGGTGGACTCAGCGACACTGTTGCCGGACGCATCGCGGGTGTAAGGAACAAGTCGGACGACCTGATGCACAACCTGATCGGGCCGGGCGGGCAAGGAACGGATGACTGGGCGGTGCGCGGGCAGCTGCTTATCGAACCGAGCGACAACCTCAGCGTGCTGCTGAAGGCTGAAGTGGCGAAGAGCGACGGTGCCGGTGGTGCCTACCACCATAGAGTCGGTGCAGGTGGGGAGTTCGCGCCGGCTCCGGCCACCGACTTCTTCGGCTACCGCGCGGCACATGAGGGAGATTATTGGACCGCTGCCTGGGATGCACCTACCTTCGCTAAGGCCGACATCAAGGCCTTCACATCCAAGGTGGAATGGAAGATGGGCAACGTTGGTCTGTCCTGGATCTCTAACTTCCAGGATATCCAACATAACTACGCCGAGGATTCCGAAGGATCTCCGTCGAATGTCTTCAACTACACGCAGTCCACGGACGTGCAACAGTGGTCGCAGGAGCTGCGTGCCAGCTGGCAGGGAGAACGTACGAACGTCGTCGCTGGCGTGTACCTGCTAAACATCGACGGCAAGTATGGACAGAGCTCGCTGGTGTTCGGCCAGGCGGACTTCGACTGGTCCGAGGCCTTCTTCGGCATCCCCGAGCCGGGTGGCTACGACCTAATCTCCGACTTCAACCAGAAAACCAAGACATGGGCCGCTTTTACGCAAGCTGACTTCAAGCTCTCGGACACGGTGACGCTGACTGCGGGCGCGCGTTGGACCAAGGACAAGAAAGACTACGACTACACTCAGAGGTGGAACAACGTCGACGGCCTGTTCGTCTTCTTCGAGGGCATCGAGGCGCCGGGCAACATCCCCTACTTCGATTTCCGCGATTCCCTAGACAAGGGCGACTGGTCGGGAAAGCTGCAGCTGGACTACCGGCCCAGCGACGATTGGCTGTGGTACGCCAGCCTTAACCGCGGTATCAAGTCTGGTGGCTTCAATGCGCCGGTCGATGCCTCCGGCCTGCTCGCCGCCAATGACTTCGGCCAGTTCATCCCGTTTGCGCAGAACGACAACTCCATGCGCTATGGCGGTGAGGTGCTTACCTCGCTGGAAGGCGGCTTCAAGTCCACCATCCTGGATGGCCGGGCGCGCCTGAATACCTCCTTGTTCTATTACGACTATAAGGACTACCAGATCTACAACATGGTCGGCTTGACGCAGATCGTCTTCAACAGCGACGCCAAGATGTGGGGCGGCGAAGTTGAGCTGGCCACGTCGCCGGTGGAAGGCCTGGACATCATGCTGGGTGCTTCGTACCTGCACTCCAGTGTGGAACTGCCCGCCGGTATCCGGCCCGACGGCAAGCTGAAAAGCGATGCTGCCATGGCGCCACGGATGACCTTCAACGGGCTCGCGCGCTACGAGTGGCCGGCATTCGGCAATGGCAAGCTCAATATCCAGGGTGACTTTGCCTGGAAGGATAAGCAGATCTTCAACCTGTCCAACACCGCCGTCATCCGCGAGGACAGCTACGTAGTGGCGAATGCCAGCTTTGGCTATACCAGTGCCGACGAAACTTGGTATGCGACGGCTTTCGTCAAGAACCTGTTTGACGAGAAGTACCGGGAATACGCGTTCGACCTCACTGCAGGATTCGGCAGCGTAGCAGCGAATGGTGGCGCCGAGCGCTGGTACGGCATGTCGTTGGGCTACCGCTGGAAGTAGCGGCACCATGGCCGACATCAGCGGCAGAGAAGCGCATCGGCTCGGGCTGGATGGCGAGATCACGCGGCGCGACTTCGTTAAGGGTGCGCTGGTCGGGTCTGGCGCCGCCCTGCTGGGGATGCCTGCGCCTGCGATGTCGACGGGTTCAGGCATGCCGGGTGCGGCGGCGTGGAACGGCTACGCCGGCACCGGCGACTACGCGCGCGCCAATGGCAACACCTGGGAGGCGCGCGAGTCCGCACACCTGATCCGCGACGGCAAGGTCGATGCGCTGCTGGAGAGCGCGATCGAGACCGGCGAGACGTATGACGTCATCGTCGCCGGCGGCGGCTTCTCCGGGACTGCGGCGGCACGTACCTTCCTGCAGGAGGCTCGCCCGGGACAAACCTGCCTGGTCCTCGAGAGCCATGCCTTGACCGGGGGAGAGGCGAAGCGCAACGAGTTCCTCGTGCGAGGCCATCGGCTGGTGGGGCCTCAGGGTTCGAACCTCGTGGTCCCGCCCACGGCGCCCGGTGACTGGTATGACGAGCTCTGGAACGACCTCGGTATTCCGCGGAAGCCGACATTCCAGACGCTGACCGGGTACGACGGTGACCTGCGTATCCCGCGCGACAACTTCTACCCGATGTTCAGCATCGGCGACCAGATCTCCAGCAGCGGGTACTTCTTCGACAGCAAGACGTTCGGCGGCACTTCGTATTGGGATCGCGACGCGCACCGCACCGGATTCCGGCACACGGCGTTCCCGGAAACGGTGAAGGCCGACCTCCGCCTGCTCATGGGCGGGACGGGCCGGAATGCCGCTGGGGACGATTGGGAGAAGTGGCTGGACGGCATGACGTATGCCGACTACCTCGTTGGCGTGCTCGGGCTGCAGCCAGCGACAGCGCGCCTTTTCGATCCGACCCTGAGTCTTGAAGGCGGCCTGGGCAGTGACTGTGTCTCCGCCTTGCTGGCAGCCAAGGTCGGTGCGCCAGGTTTCGAACAGGGATTTCCGGAAGACATCTCCCTGTATCGCGTCAAGGCCGAGCGGCCCGAGGACTTAGTGACTTGGTCGTTCCCGGGCGGCAACGATGCCGTGTACCGCTTGCTCTTGAAGCGCGTACTGCCGGAAGCCATCGCCGGCGGTCCGACGTTTGCCGAGGTCCATGACGGCGCGTACCAGTTCGAGAACTTTGACCGCCCGGGCGCCCCGGTACGCATACGCCTGCAATCGACGGTGGTCCAGGTCAAGCATGAGGGGCCGGCTGGCGCGCCGACAGGCGTCGTCATTACCTATTGCCGCAACGGGCGTCTGTACCGGGCCCGCGCGAAGGCCGCGGTGTCCAGCATCGGCGGCTGGGTGGCAAAGCATGTTGTGCAGGACCTGCCCGATGCGCACGCGGCGGCATTCGGCCAACTCAACTATGGCTCGGCGATGATCGTCAACATTGCGCTGACCAACTGGCGCTTCCTGGCCAAGCTGGGCATCACGAGCGCCAACTACTTCATGGAAGGCGGGCTCGGGCAGTGCATGAACATCCGGCGCCCCATGGTCTTCGGGCAGCATGCCCAGCCCCTCAACCCAGACCTGCCGATCGTGCTGACCGCGTATGTCGGCTTTCCCTCGCCAGGCTTGCCAGCAAAGGCCCAGGCCGCGAAGGGCCGCGCGGAATTGCTGTCGCGCAGCTATCGGGACTACGAGGTGATGATCCGCCGGCAACTGACGGAGATGTTCGCGAGCGCCGGCTTCAACGCGCGACGCGACATTGCCGGCATCGTTCTCAACCGCTGGGGACATTCCTACGTGGTTCCCGAGCCAGGCTTCTACTACGGCCTCCCCGGCCAGCCGGCGCCGCGTAGCGTGCTGACGCAGCGGGCCGGGCGCATCGCCTTCGGGCACAGCGAGCTCAATGGCATCCAAGAATGGTTCGGCGGCGTCGAGCATGGCGAGCGCGCCATGCGGCAAGCATTGGAGGTGACATGATTCGTTTCAACTACGGCCGTGCATGGTCGGTGGGCCTGCTGTTCTTGGCGATGCTCTCTGGGGCGCATGCCGCGGAGCCGCCCACGCCAGCCACATCAGCGGCGCTGGCCGTGGTTGCATTCCCGCCCGACGCCTTGGGCGGGGCTGGGCTGGTGGCCATTCTGCCCTACAACAAGGCGGTGACGATCGCCGGCCTGCAGAAGCTGTCGGCCCGGGAACTCTTCAGTGGCGCATTCGCCGCCTTTGTCTGGGCGACGGAGGACGGCGGGACGATGCTGCTGAACGACAACCCGTTTGACCAGTTAGCCCAGGTGCTGGCCGGAACGGCCACGCTGACCGGTGCCGACGGCACCGTGCGCCAGTTCGCCGTCGGCGAGACGTACGTTGTTCCGAAAGGCTACTCAGGCACCTGGACGCTGACGCCTGGCTATCGGCACATCATCTTGGTCGAGACAAGGCAGCTCCAGGCTGGCATCGGGCAATTCGAGTAATCCCTGGAAGGAAGAGACAGTCCGTGAATTTCGATCACTCACCGCGCGTGCAGGCGTTGCGCGCGCAGGTCCAGGCGTTCATGGACGACCGCATCGTCCCGCTGATCCCGGCCTGGAAGGCCGAGGTCGAGGCGGGATCATTCCCGGTCTCGTTCATGGCGGGCCTGAAAGGCCAGGCCCGCAAGGAAGGGTTGTGGAACCTGTTCCTGCCGGTGCTGCGTGCGGAGGAGCCGGGGACGCGGCTGTCCAACCTGGAGTACGCGCCGCTGGCGGAGATCATGGGCCGTGTGTCCTGGGCTTCCGAGGTGTTCAATTGCAGCGCCCCGGACACGGGCAACATCGAACTGCTGCACCTATTCGCCACGCCAGCGCAGCGGGAGCAGTGGCTCGTGCCGCTGTTGGAGGGCCAGATCCGCTCCGGCTTTGCGATGACCGAGCCGGACGTGGCGTCTTCAGACGCCTCCAACATCCAGACCACGATCCTCCGGGAACGTGGCGACTACGTCATCAACGGCCGCAAGTGGTACACCACTAACGCCTCGCATCCAGACTGCCGGCTGCTGGTCGTGATGGGCAAGACGGACACCACGGCCGACCGGCATCACCAACAGAGCATGGTGCTGGTGCCGCTAGCGACGCCGGGTGTGCAGGTGATCCGGAACACGGCCGTGATGCACCACCACGCCCCACATGGCCACTGCGAGGTGCTGCTGCGCGACGTGCGCGTGCCTGTCGACCACCTGCTGGGCGATGAAGGCCAGGGCTTCATGATGGCGCAGGCTCGTCTGGGTCCGGGCCGCGTGCATCACTGCATGCGCGCCATTGGCCAGGCGGAGTTGGCGCTGGAGCTGATGGTGGAACGGGCCAAGGAGCGTAAAGCTTTCGGTCGGTCCCTGCACGAGCACGGCGTTGTCGCCGACTGGATTGCACGGTCGCGAATGGAGATAGAGCAGGCAAGACTGCTGGTGCTAAAGACCGCCTGGCTCATTGACACTGTCGGTGTCGAGGAAGCGCGCCTCGAGGTGTCACTGATCAAAGCAGTGGTGCCCACCATGTTGACTCAGGTGGCCGACCGGGCGATACAGACGTTCGGTGCGATGGGCACCGGCCCGGACACGCCGCTGGCGGAAATATGGACGGCCGGCCGGGCGCTACGCATCGCCGACGGGCCCGACGAGGTTCACCTGCGCACTATCGCGCGTCTGGAACTATCGGCAGCAACGAAACGCCGTCGGTCCATGGGCGCCTATCTCACACCACCAGCGCGACACTAGGGGCAGCCGTGGAACTTTTTGATCTCACCGGACGGGTGGCGATTGTGACGGGTTCGTCCAGAGGAATAGGGCGTGCCATCGCGGAACGTCTCGCGGAACATGGGGCGCGGGTCGTCATTTCCTCGCGGAAGGCAGAGGCCTGCGCCTCGGTAGCGGACGAACTCAATACGCGCCATGGCCCAGGAACGGCTCTCGCCGTACCCGCCAATATTTCCAACAAAGCCGACCTTGTGGCACTGGTGGAAAGAAGCCGCGCCGAATTTGGCCGGATTTCCATTCTGATCTGCAATGCCGCGTCCAACCCTTACTACGGGCCGATGTTAGGGATCAGCGACGAAGCCTTCCGCAAGGTTCTGGAAAACAACGTCATCGCTAACCACTGGCTGGTTCAGTTGGTAGCGCCGGAGATGTGCGCTGCTCGGGACGGGTCCATCGTGCTGGTGTCATCTATCGGCGGGATGCTGGGTTCAGCAACGATTGGGGCGTATTGCCTCTCGAAAGCGGCAGACATGCAACTGGCGCGCAACCTCGCCGTAGAGTTTGGTCCGCACAATGTGCGGGTGAACTGCATCGCGCCGGGGATTATCCGCACGGAGTTCTCCCGTGCTCTCTGGGAGGACCCAGCAGTAGAAGAGCGCGTTACCGGGCTATGTCCGCTGCGTCGGCTCGGCGAGCCGGACGAGGTCGCCGGCATTGCGGTGATGCTCGCCAGTCGAGCTGGACAGTACATCACCGGGCAGACCTTGGTGGTGGACGGTGGAGACACCATTGTTTAACCGCTTCCGCCCATGTCTGTCGGGCGCTACGGGACATTCTGAATTTCACGCGTCTGAGCATTTTCCATCCGGAACCCATTCATGACAGTTGCCGGCATCCCTTCGACGGCAGTTACGGCTTTCGGCCGGGCATCCCTATGGTATGGGTGTTGCCGGCCTCTTCGAAGTACTCAAGTCGGGGCGCCACTATTATGCCGATTCGTCTAGCCGAGCCCTCGGCGGCGGCCTATCGCTATCCACTGCTGCTGAAGCAGTTATTGCACTCGGCTCGTTCCACGGCAGCCGACCAAGAGATTGTCTACCGGGACCGCAAGCGATACCGCTATCGAGACCTCGATGGTCGCCTAGCGCGGCTAGCCAATGCGTTGTGTGATCTGGGTGTGGAGGCGGGGACGACGGTTGCTGTGCTGGACTGGGACAGCCACCGCTATCTCGAGTGTTTCTTTGCAATTCCGATGTTGGGTGCCGTACTGCAAACCGTGAATGTCCGCTTGTCCTCGGCACTAGTGGCGTACACGATGCAGCACGCGGGCGCCGAAATCGCCCTGGTTCACCGCGATTTCTTGCCATTACTCGAGGGTATCCGCGGACAGTTGCCTCTGCTGCGAGCGGTGGTGGTCATCGACGACTTTACCGCCTATCCGGACCATCCAGAGTGGGTGGTGGCCGAATACGAGCAAATGCTGGAGGCTGCAGCGCCCGCTCACGAATTTCAGGATTTCGACGAAAACGCGATTGCCACGACCTTTTATACGACGGGAACGACTGGCGACCCGAAGGCGGTCTGCTTTAGTCACCGACAACTGGTGTTGCATACCCTGGCAGTTATGGCCGCCTGTGCCAGCCCGGCTCATGGGCAGAGTTTTCGTCACGGCGATGTCTATATGCCGATGACGCCGATGTTCCATGTGCATGCGTGGGGGAACCCGTTTGTGGCGACGCTGCTGGGCGTGAAGCAGGTATATCCGGGGCGCTACGTGCCGGCTGAGTTGATTGCGTTGCGTAAGCGTGAGGGTGTTACCTATTCGCATTGCGTACCAACCATACTCCAGATGCTGCTGGCGGCAGCGGACAAAGCCTCCACCGATTTGCGTGGCTGGAAGATCTGTATCGGCGGCGCAGCGCTCTCCGCTGGGCTTGCTAGAGAGGCACTGGCGCACGGCATCGATGTTTACGCCGGCTATGGCATGTCGGAGACCGGGCCCGTGATGGCGGTTACCCGCTTACCCGTGCCTACCGGAACTCTATCCGAGGAGGCCGAGCTTGCTGTGCGCTGCAGGACGGGACTGCCGATTCCGCTGGTCGACCTGCGCGTGGTAAGCGCTGCAATGGATGACCTGCCTCGAGACGGCGTATCCACCGGCGAGATCGTCGTTCGCGCCCCGTGGCTGACGCCGTGCTACGTGGGCAACTCGGTGGCCTCCGACGAACTTTGGGCCGGTGGCTACCTCCACACTCAGGATGTGGCATGGAGAGACCCTCAGGGCTATCTGCAGATTACCGACCGCATAAAAGATGTCATCAAGACGGGCGGTGAGTGGATCTCTTCGTTGCAACTGGAGGACCTCATCTCACGGGTGCCGGGTGTCGCCGAAGTCGCTGTCATCGGTGTGCCGGACGAGCGCTGGGGAGAGCGTCCATGTGCCTTGGTAGTACCCCACGCCGGTGCGGACACGTCTGCTCTACCGCACGAGGTGCAACAAGAGGTGTCGCGGGCGGCCAGTGCCGGACTGCTGCCGCGCTACGGCGTGCCTGAAAGAGTCGTTCTGGTCCGCGCGCTCGAAAAAACCAGCATTGGAAAGGTCAACAAACGCGCCTTGCGCGAACAATACCGTTGAGTGGAACATGCAAAGGACGACAGATTTCCTACTGCATGACTGGCTGAATGTCGTGAACCTGTGCGGCCATGAGCGCTTCGTAACATGAAACAAAGCATCGATGAACTGTTTTCGCTGCAGGGCAAGCAGGTGCTGGTAACCGGGGGATCTCGCGGGCTAGGCTTGCAGATGGCTGAAGTGCTGGGGGATGCTGGCGCAACCGTCTTTCTGACTGCGCGAAGCGCCGAAGATTTGGAGCAAGCCGCGGCGGCGTTGAACGCCCGGGGAATCATTACGGACTGGGAGGCAGGTGATGCCAGCAATCCTGCAGACATCAACCGGGTATGTGCCGCAGCTCTAATGCGACTGGGGCACGTGGATATACTCGTCAATAATGCCGGCGCCAGTTGGGGTGCACCGGCAGAAGACTACCCACTGGAAGCTTGGGACAAGGTAATGAACCTCAATGTTCGTAGCGTCTTCCTGTTCAGCCAGTACCTCGCGAAGCATTCCATGATTCCCCGCAAGCAGGGCCGCATCATCAATCTCGCCTCCATCAAAGGACTGATGGGTAACGCCGAACACGACGACATCATTGCGTATAACGCCAGCAAGGCGGCTGTCATCAATATGACGCGGGCTCTCGCGGGAGAGTGGGGCGAGCACGGGATTACGGTGAACGCGCTCGCGCCTGGCTGGTTTCCCAGCAAGATGACCCAGGGGATGATCCAGTTTCGTGGGTACGAAAAAATGGCGTCACGCGCGCCTTTGCGTCGCTTGGGAGACGACGAGGATCTCAAGGGTGCAACGCTGCTGTTCGCTTCGCGTGCTGGTAAGCACATCACGGGCCAGGTACTCGCCGTGGACGGCGGCGTTTCTGCGGTCGGAGATTGATTTGATTCACCGCGTGAATTAGCTAGCACTAATCAACACCGCTTTTCTATCTTAAGGAGTGGACCGCCATGAAACTTGGAAAGACCGCGATGGCCCTTATTTGGGCCGTGTTCGCCCCTTTGGCTTTCACTGCCTCGATCAAAGATCCTTCGACCCAGCCCAGCTTGGAGCATCTGGCGGTCTGGGCGGTGGATGTAACGCGTACCGCAACCTTTCTGCAGGACACGCTGGGCTGGCGCTTGCACCCTATGGTCTTTGGGGTTCCTGATGACAATCCAGTTTATGGGGGCATGGATTTGCGCTTCGTTGATGCCAACGGGCTATGGCTTGAATTGGTTCAACCGACTGCTGATGGTCCGGGTATGGCATTCCTCAAGGAAAAAGGGAATGGTGCCCTGGTGGAATTGGACTTCTTCGTTCAGGACTTCGACAGGAATGTCGCGCAGATGAAGGCGCGCGGTGTCGAAGTCATCGGTATGGATGGCAAGCCGATGGTGGGCAATGGCTTGCTTCAGGAATACGTGATGGTCGATGGCAAAAAGGTCGTGGCTGACGAGCGCCTTGCCTATCTTCCGTTTGACCTTGCGCGGGGTACGAGCATCGAGATGGGTTGGGAGTACCCCAATGGCGCCGTTTACGTTCGTGACGCGCAGTGGAGCCCGGCTTTGGCTACACCGCGAGATATGCCGAGATTGGATCATGTTGTAGTGTTGTCACAAGATCTGGAAGCGTCCGCCAAGGTTTATTCCGATGTATTGCGCCTGCCGCGCAAGAAACTAGCGCGGGGTTTACGCCGCGACTGGCTGGGCGTGGGTGACAGAGGGCACGCATGGTTTCAGGGCAATAACCATGGATTCTGGATAGAGTTGGTTTCGCCGGACAAGAGCCCCGCTGGTCAGGCTGCGCTGAAAAAATTCGGCGACGGAAACATCATGGAGTTGGTGGTGGAGGTTGCGGATATGGACGCCTTTCATGACCGACTGCTTGCCCGTGGCATTCAGCTCACGGCGGGCGACGCCACTCCGTTGCCGACAGGAAAAAAATCGCTGGAAATGAAGAGCAGTGGTGACCGGTACGCCTATCTGCCACTGGACCAAACCGAGGGGATGCGCATCCTGTTGTTTCAGCGCGGTCCGGGTGGAACCAGCATTTACCGGCTACGTGATCGGACCTAGGATCACTATGCCCACCCCGATAAAACTCATGGAATTTCCGGTGCGCAAGGCAGGTCTGTCGCGCCGTGAATTTCACCTCTATTGGCAGCGGCATCATTCGCCGCACGTCATGAACCTAACCGGATTCTCGCAGTACATTCGCAAGTACATGAGCGCCCATGTCTACCCCGAGGAGGTCGGTGGGTTGCCGCGGCACTATGGTTCCGCTGAGCCTTTTGAAGGCGCGTCCGAGCTCTGGTTGGGCAGTGTGGGGGATATCGGGGACTGCCTAGGGAGCCCGCTTTACGGGGAGCTTATCCAGCCGGACGAGGCGCGGTTTCTGCGTCAGGATGGAAGTGCGGCACTCATTTTAGCGACGGAAGAGACCATTTATGCGCCGGAGGCGGACTTGGCGGAGAGTGGTCTGACCAAACTGTTCGTGTTGATGAAGAGCCGAGGCGGGCTGAGCTGGGACGATTCCCACTCGGCCATCAGTGACCATGCCAGAAGAATTGTGGAGCAGACCGAACTTCGGCAGCGACTTCGCAAGTTGACGGTGAGCCATAAGATTGCCGGGCCGTCCCCCGATGGATTCGAGTTGGCCGATATCGACGCCGCACTGGAGCTCTGGTTCGATGGCCCCGGGGAAGTGGCTGGGTTCTTCGGTAGTCCGGCTTATCTGGAGCACGTCGCGCCTCGTGAGGAGGAGGCGTTCGACGTATTCTCCGTTAGGGCGTTGGTTGCACGGCTACAGGTGATTCACGACGAATTTTCCTTCCAACCGACGACTATGCAGCCCTTCGGTTTCCGCTGGAGGCCGTAACCGAACGGGTGGTCGAGGGGCGTGGTGCCGGTCACAGGCCGTTCTCAGCAGTCTAGAATACGACCAGACCCATCGCGGAGCTGTGTATGAACCGTTCGCCTCTTGCTGCCTGCCTGTTGCTTTCACTGATAGCCGCCGCTGCCATGTCCGCACCGCCCCATGCGTTGGCGCCGTCCGCCGGCCCCCTCACTGAATTCCCCTATACCCCCAGCCTCGACCCTGCGGCGATGGACACGAGTGCGGACCCCTGCGTGGACTTCTATCAGTACGCCTGCGGTGGCTGGATGAAGGCCAATCCGATCCCGGCGGATCAGGCCTCATGGAGTGTTTACGCGAAGCTCTACCAGGACAACCAGCGTTTTCTGTGGGGCATCCTGCAGACCTTGGCCACGGTGACGCCGGAGCGGACCTCTAGCCAGCAGCAGCTGGGGGATTATTTCGCGGCGTGCATGGACGAGACGGCGGCAGAAAAAGCGGGCCTTGCGCCACTGGCCCCGTTGCTGGCGCGTATTGCGGCCGTAAAAACCGCCCGCGATCTCCCGGCGGCGCTCGCTGACCTGCAGCTGGCGACCGGCGATGGGGGTTTCTTTTTCTCCTTTGGGTCCAGTCAGGACTTTGGCGACTCGACGCAGGTGATCGCTTTTGCCGAGGCCAGTGGACTGGGCTTGCCGGACCGGGATTACTACACCGAGCGCGATGCACGGTCCATCGCCTTACGTAAGCGCTATGCGCAACACGTGGCGCGTACGTTGGTGTTGCTGGGCTCCTCGCCGTCACTGGCCAAAAAGCAGGCCGCTAGTGTGCTGCGGCTGGAGACGGCACTGGCCCGGGCCACTTTAACGCGCGTAGAGCGTCGTGACCCCTACCAGCTCTTTCACAAGTTCGATCGCCAAGCCTTACAGCAGCTGACCCCCGCCTTTGACTGGTCGGCTTATCTCGCAGCGCTCGGCGCGGGTGCAGTGCCGGTGGTAAACGTGGCGGAACCGAAGTTCATGCAGGCGTTGTCGCAGTTGGTGGCGCGCACGCCAGTGGCTGACCTGCGGAGCTATCTGCGTTGGCATGCCGCGCACGCACTGGCACCAACGCTCAGTGCGGCCATTGAGCAAGAGCGTTTCGCCTTCTTCGACCACGAGCTACGTGGCGTAGCGGAACCCAAACCCCGCTGGAAGCAGTGCGTGGCGCGGGTTGACCGCCAACTGGGGGATACGCTGGGGCAGGAGTTTGTGCAGCGTACCTTTGGCCCGGCATTAAAGGCCTCGACCCTGACGATGGCGCAGGGCATCGAGGCGGCAATGCGCGAAGAGATTGAGCAGCTGGACTGGATGAGTGCGCCCACCAAACAACAGGCACTGGCGAAACTGGATACCATCGCCAACAAGATTGGTTATCCCGATCAATGGCGGGATGAGTCGGCTATCCGCATCAGTCGCGAGGACCTGTTTGGCAACGTCGAGCGCGCCACGCGTTTTGCGGCAAGGCGTGACTTGAACAAAATAGGCAAGCCGCTGGACCGCACGGAGTGGGGCATGACGCCGCCCACGGTCAACGCGTACTACAACCCGCAGATGAACGACATTAATTTTCCAGCCGGAGTGCTGCAGCCGCCACTGTATGACCCGGCTCTCGACGACGCACCTAATTACGGCAATACCGGCGGCACGATTGGTCACGAGCTCACCCATGCGTTTGACGATGAAGGGCGGCAGTTCGATGCGAGTGGCAATCTGAAAGACTGGTGGGCGCCGGAGGATGCCCGTCAGTTCAACGAGCGCGCACAGTGTATTGTTGACCAGTACGCCAGCTATGTGGTGGTGGACGACATACACATCAATAGCCGGTTAACGCTGGGCGAGGACGTGGCCGATCTTGGCGGCCTGCTATTGGCGCGCATGGCCTGGCATGCGGCGACGGCGCAGCAGACACTGGTCAGCCGCGACGGCTTAACACCGGAACAGCGGTTTTTCGTGGGCTATGCCCAGTGGGCCTGCGAAAACCAACGCCCCGAGAACCAGCGGGTGCGGGCGAAGACCGACCCGCACTCGCCAGGACGGTATCGGGTGAACGGGCTGGTGATCAACGTGCCGGCGTTCGAGGAAGCATTCACGTGCCATGTCGGACAGCCGATGGTGCGTCAAGACCGTTGCCGGGTCTGGTAAGACTCGCCGAACCTGACCTACAGACGCTAGGAGTAGCGAAAGATGTTTGCCTCACTACCCGCTGAACTGCTGCTGCCGGTGGAACTGTGTGCCGGCGTGGCAGCAGGGTGCTGGCTGTTGTCCGTCATCACCCGCGAATATTCGTGGGTCGACCGCACCTGGTCGATCATGCCGGGTCTGTATGCGCTGACTTTTGCCTGGCGCGCAGGCTTCGCTGACGCGCGACTGAATGTAATGACGGCGCTCATTCTTTTATGGTGTGTACGGCTGACCTTTAATTTCACGCGCAAGGGGGGCTTTGCGCCAGGCGGTGAGGATTACCGCTGGGCCGTGCTGCGTGCGCGGATGCCGTCATGGTTATTCCAGCTATTCAACGTGGTGTTTATTGCCGGCTATCAGCACCTGTTGGTATTTTTGATGACGCTACCGATCTGGCAGGCGTATCAGCACCCTTCGCCGTGGCGGGCGCTGGACGGCTGTTTAGTGGTGGTGTTTGTGCTGCTGTTGGTGGGCGAGACGCTGGCAGACCAGCAGCAGTGGAATTTTCACCAGTGGAAGCAGGCCCGAACAGCGGCGCGCGAACCGGTGGGTCAGGGGTTTATTGATACGGGGTTGTGGGCTTGGAGCCGGCACCCGAATTTCTTCTGCGAGCAGGCGTTGTGGTGGGTGGTGTACGCGTTCGCCGTGGCGGCCGGAGCGCCGCTGTTCAACCTGACGCTGGTCGGCCCGGTGCTGCTGACCTTGCTGTTTCACGGCTCCACGGATTTCACGGAGGCGATCAGTGCGGCGAAGTACCCCGCCTATGCCGACTACCAGCGGCGGGTGTCGCGGTTGTTGCCCTGGCCGGGCAGACCTTAGCGGGCGGCTCTGGCATCCAGCGACGCGCGGGGCGCGCCGCGAGCGGCCAGTACGAGCAGCCCTGCGAAGATGCCAAGGTCTTTGACGAAATTCTGTAGCTCATGTGCCTGGCTGCCACCGGCGTAAGAGTTCCAGAAGTCGTGCAAGTAGACGCAGATGAGCAGGGTGAGGCCGGCCAACAGGAATGCGGCTAGCTGGGTCTGCCAGCCGAGTAGCAGTGCCAGCCCACCGCCGACCTCCAGCACGATGGCCAGCAGCAGCAGCGGTAACACGAACGGCACGCCGTGCTGTGTCATATAGGCCAGTGTGCCGGTAAAGCCGACGATTTTCATCACGCCTGGCAACAAGAAATACAGCCCCAGCAGCGCGCGGCCGGCAACATCCAGCGGCAGGCTCAGGCGATTGATCAGCGCGTGTAGGGGAGTGTTCATGGCGTCTCTGGGGTGGCGGGGAGGGCTAGTGGGTGGCAGCTGCGCTGAGTATCCACAAAATGCGCTAGCGCCGCCAGATGCGCGGCGCGTGTGGCCGGCTCAAGAAAAGCGCCTTCGAAGCTATGGCGCGCCAGCGTCACGCAGTCGGCGGCGTTAATCAGCCCGCGGTTGGCGAGCGCGAGAAAGTTGTCATTCACATAGCCGCCGAAATACGCCGGGTCGTCGCTGTTCACGGTGGCGCGCAGTCCCAGTTGCAGCATGCGTGGCAACGGATGTAGGTCGAGGTTGGGTACCACGCACAATTTTTGGTTGGAGAGCGGGCAGACGGTGAGCGTTATCTGCTCGCGTACCAGTCGTGCCACCAGCGTCGTGTCTTCCAATGCCCGGTTGCCGTGGTCCAGACGGTCGATGTGTAACAAGTCGAGCGCTTCCCACACATAGGCGGGAGGCCCTTCCTCGCCGGCGTGAGCAAACCGCTTTAATCCGTGGCTGCGCGCGGCTGCGAACACGCGTTCGAATTTGGCCGGGGGGTGCCCGAGCTCCGAGGAATCCAGCCCCACACCGAGCAGCTGGTCGAGGAACGGTTCCGCCGCCCGCAAGGTGGCGAAGGCAGCCGCTTCGTCCAGATGTCGCAGGAAGCAAAGGATGAGGTGGACGGACAGCCCCAGCTCCGTGCGGGCACGCGCTACAGCGGCGTTCAGGCCCTCCATGACGGTGGCCAGCGGCACGCCGCGGTCGGTATGGGTCTGGGGGTCGAAGAAGATTTCTGCGTGGCGCACCTGGTCGGCGGCCGCACGGCGGAAGTAGGCCATGGCCAGATCGTGGAAGTCCTCGGCCGTCAACAGCACGGCGGCGCCCTGGTAGTAGATATCCAGGAAGTCCTGCAGGTTGTTGAAGGAGTAGGCGGCCCGTACCTCTTCGACGCTGGCAAAGGGCAGCGTCAGCCGGTTGCGCTTGGCCAGTGCAAACATCAGTTCCGGTTCCAAACTGCCCTCGATATGCAGGTGCAGTTCGGCCTTGGGCAGGCCGGCAATGAAGGCGGACAGGGTGGACATGCATGGGCTCCGGCGCGCGGTGACGTTGATGAGCTTAACGGTTTCGTGGCCGCAACCCGTTGACCCATACACCCCTACAACGTAATATGGGTACCCATATGAAGACCACCATCGACATCAATGATGAACTATTCCGTTGCGTCCGGCAGCTTGCGGACGACACCGGTACCACCTTCCGTGCGCTGGTGGAGGAAGGGCTGCGGCAGGTGGTCGAGCGTCGGCGCGTGGAGGCGCCGCGGTCGCCATTCCGCTTGCAGGTTTTCAATCCGCCTGGAGATAGGGGGCTGGCACCGCCTTACGACAAATTGGGGCTGCATCAAGCCATCTTGGATAGCTACCCGGATGTGGATTACTCAGAAAGAACCCTGGGCGCTGTCCATGATCGGGATTGATACGAACATTCTCGTCTACGCTCATCGCGGCATCCTGGAAGGCCACGAACAATGTCGCGAAGCCATTGAATCCCTGGTGAAGTCCGGTACGCCGTTCGTCGTGCCTTGGCCCTGCGTGCACGAGTTCATTGGTGCCGTGACGAATCCGCGGAAATTTCCCCAACCCACCCCGATGGCGTTGGCGGCGTCCTACCTCGCCGATCTTGCAGCCCTACCCCAGTGCCGGTTCGTGGGAGAAGGGCACCGGCACATGGAAATGCTGGCGCAGTTGCTGGTGTCTTCCCGCGTTACCGGCCCCCGCGTCCACGACGCACGCATTGCCGCTATCTGTCTGGCCCACGGCATCACGGAGTTGTGGACCGCCGACCGCGATTTCAGCTACTTCCCCCGCTTGCGCACCCATAACCCACTGTCCGGCTGAGGCGCCCTCGCACTCTCTACGGCGCCATCTGTTGGTGGTCTTGTGACCGGCTTCGCGCCTTCTGCCGCGCCTGAGGCGGTTGCCGCCTTTGCAAGCGTGCGAGAATAATCTGTCAAATCGCCCCAAGGCCGCCCCCGTGACCGAAGCCAACGCCAACCTCGCTCCCCTCTCTGTCGTCATCCTTGCCGCCGGGCAGGGCAAGCGCATGCAGAGCGACCTGCCCAAGGTGCTGCAGCCGCTCGCTGGCAAGCCCTTGCTGAAGCACGTCGTCGACTGCGCCCGCGAGTTGGGCCCGGTCGGCATCCACGTGGTCTATGGCCACGGCGGAGACCGCGTCCAGGCCGTACTGAAGGACGAACCCATCCAATGGGCCTTGCAGGCGGAGCAGTTGGGCACCGGCCATGCCGTCATGCAGGGCCTGCCGAACATTCCCGACGACCACCGCGTGCTGGTGCTCTATGGCGACGTGCCGCTCATTCGCACCGCCACGCTGAACGCCCTGCTGGCCGCAGGCGGCGAGGGCCGGCTGGCGCTGCTGTCGGTGTTGCTTGCGAACCCCGAAGGCTATGGCCGCGTGCTGCGCGACAACGCCGGCAGCGTCTACCGCATCGTGGAGCAGAAAGACGCCACCCGCAAAGAACGTGAGGTGCGCGAAGGCAACACCGGTCTGCTGGTGGCGATGGCCGGGGATTTGCGTCGCTGGCTTTCCGGCCTGAAGAACGACAACGCCCAGGGCGAGTACTACCTGACGGACATCATCGCGCTCGGCGTGAAAGATGGCCGCAAGGTGAGTGCTGTCGTGTCGCCCACTGAAGCGGAAGTGCTGGGCGTGAACGATAAGGTGCAGTTAGCCGAGCTGGAAGGCCACTATCGCCGGCAGCGGGCGCACGAACTGATGCTGGCTGGTGTCACCCTCATCGACCCGGCGCGTTTGGATATTCGGGGCACGGTCGAGCATGGCCGCGATGTGCAGCTTGACGTCAACGTGGTGTTGGAGGGCCGCGTGGTGTTGGGCGACCGCGTGAAGATCGGTGCCAACTGCGTGCTGCGTGACTGCGAGATTGGTGCGGACACCGAGGTACAGCCCAACACCGTCATTCACGGAGCCGTGGTTGGTGCGCGTAATGTCATCGGCCCGTTCGCGCGGTTGCGTCCCGGCACGGTGACGCATAGCGAAGCGCATATTGGCAATTTCGTGGAGCTGAAAAACACGGTGCTCGGTGCGGGCAGCAAGGCCAATCACCTCACCTATCTCGGCGATGCCGTGCTGGGCGCGAAGGTGAATGTGGGTGCCGGCACCATCACCTGCAACTACGACGGCCAGAACAAGTGGCCCACGCTCATCGGCGATGGCGCCTTCATCGGTAGCGGCACCATGCTAGTTGCTCCCATCGAAGTGGGGGCGAACGCTACCACCGGCGCGGGCAGTGCGTTGTCGAAGGCGGTGCCAGCAGCGGCGCTGACGGTAGAGCGCGCACGTACCGTGACGCTCCCAACGTGGAGCCGTCCGGCCAAGGCGAATGCCGAGCAGAAAGCGGCAAGGATTGCGCGCAGCCGTCTTGATGGCGGCCAGAAAGACGATCAGCAGGACTGAGGAGCTAGCGAGATGTGTGGAATTGTTGGAGCAGTAGCTGGGCGCGATGTTGTCCCCATCCTCATTGAAGGCCTGCGACGGCTGGAATACCGCGGCTATGATTCGGCCGGCGTTGCGGTGCTGCAACATGGCAAGGTGCAGCGTCTGCGGGCAGTGGGCAAGGTGGTGATGCTGGAGCAGGCACTCGACGACACCCCTACCGCTGGCCACACGGGTATTGCCCACACCCGCTGGGCGACGCATGGCGTGCCGAGCGAGCGCAATGCCCATCCCCATATTTCGCGCGATGGCATTGCCATCGTGCACAACGGCATCATCGAGAACCACGAGCAGTTGCGCCGCGAGCTGCAGGCGCTGGGGTACGTGTTTACTTCTGAGACCGACACCGAAGTGATTGCGCACCGCATTCACTACCATCTGCAGATGCAACCAGTGTTGTTCGAAGCTGTGCAGGCGACGGTGCGCGAATTGCACGGCGCGTATGCGCTGGCAGTGTTGAGCGAAGCGGCGCCCGACTCGCTGGTGCTGGCGCGCGCCGGCTGTCCGGTGGTGGTGGGCTTGGGCCAGGGGGAGCGCGCAGGCGAGAACTACGTCGCCTCCGACGTGGCGGCTTTGTTACCAGTGACGCGCACCTTCATGTTCCTAGAGGAAGGGGATGTGGCGCTCATCGAGCGGACGCGTATTACCGTGGTAGACGCGGCCGGCAAGACCGTCGTGCGCCCACAGCGCGAAAGCGAGCTGTCCGCCGATGCCGTAGAGCGCGGCGATTATGCGCACTACATGCTCAAGGAAATCTACGAGCAACCGCGCGCGGTGGCGCAGACGCTGGAAGAGCGCGTGGCCGGTGGCCGGCTGCTCGCTGCCGCCTTTGGGCCGGCGGCAGAAGAAGTGCTGAAGAACACCGAGGCCGTGCAGATTGTGGCCTGTGGCACCAGCTTTCATGCGGGCAGCGTGGCGCGCTATTTCATCGAGCAGATTTGCCGGCTGCCCTGCTGGGTCGACATTGCGAGCGAGTTTCGCTACCGCTCGCCGGTGGTGCCGAAGAACACGCTCTTCGTCACCATCTCGCAGTCCGGCGAAACCGCCGACACGCTCGCCGCACTGCGGCTGGCAAAACAGAGCGGCTACCTGTCGACACTGGCTATCTGCAACGTGCCGGAAAGCAGCCTGGTGCGCGAAAGCGAACTCGTCATGCTCACCCGCGCCGGCCCGGAGATTGGGGTGGCCTCCACCAAGGCATTCACCACGCAGCTCACCGCCTTCGGCATGCTGGTGGTGGCCTTGGGTAAGCATCACGGCATGCCGCTGGAACGGGAACATGGACTGGTGACGCGGCTGCTGGAGCTGCCTGCACTCATCGAAGCGACGCTGGCGCTGGACCCGGTCATCCGGGTGCTGGCGGAGAAATTTGTCGACAAGCGCCACGCGCTGTTCTTAGGCCGCGGCGCGCTGTACCCCATTGCGATGGAGGGCAGCCTGAAGCTCAAGGAGATCAGCTACATTCATGCCGAGGCTTACGCGGCTGGCGAGTTAAAGCATGGGCCGCTGGCGCTGGTCGATGCGGACATGCCGGTGGTGGCGGTGGCGCCGAACAATGACCTGCTGGAAAAGCTGAAGAGCAATTTGCAGGAAGTGCGTGCGCGTGGCGGGGAACTGATTGTGTTCGCCGATCCAGACAGCGGCTTTCAATCAGAAGATGGCGTCACGGTCATTACCATGCCGCGACACGTCAGCTATTTTCAGGCGCCTATCATCTACACCATCCCGCTGCAGCTGCTGAGCTACCACGTGGCCACGCTGCGTGGCACGGACGTCGACAAGCCACGCAATCTGGCGAAGAGCGTGACGGTGGAGTAACGGCGAGAGTGCGTAGGAGCGAGCTTGCTCGCGACTCTTTAATTGGCAGAAAGAGTCGGGAGCAAGCTCCCTCCTACATTGAAACAATGGATTTTGTGGGGGCACTAACACCGCGCAGTAAAACGTTCCCAACCTGCGCGAAGTGCCGGACGGTGATCTGGGGCGGCGATATTGATTAACAATTCAGCGCGTTCCATATAGGTGTGTCCGCGAAGATCGGCTGCGCCAAATTCCGTGACGATAATGTCCACGTCCATTCTGCCAAGCGAAACAGGCCCGGCGCCCGCGCCGGGCAGTACCACGCGGCTGATGCTGCGTTGATTGGCGCTGGCAGGCAGCACGATGATTCGCAAGCCATTCGCCGCCCTTGCCCCGCGAGCATAATCGCTAGCACCACCTGGCCCAGACAGAAGCCCGGTGGGCCCCATCTCTGCATAGACCTGCCCGAAGAGGTCTACCTCTATCGCTGAATTAATCGCAACGAAATTATCAATATCCGCGATGACCCTCGGGCTGTGGGTTATTGAGGCCGGTTGGAAGTTATAGGTTGGACTGACGATGGCGTTGTACAAGCGTTCCGAGCCGATAGCGACTCCAGTGGTGACCGCCGGACCGCCCGCGAGCGCCCCCGCTCCCTCAAGCTCCATGACAGCGTCCCCGATCATGCCTGAATGTATTCGTAGGTTTCGCCGCTGGGTCAATGCCGAGAGGACGGCGCTCGGTAACTTGCCGAGACCGACCTGCAACGTGGCGCCATCTATAATGAATGGCGCTGTGTAGGCGGCAATTTGCGCGGCCAGTGGATCTTTGGCCGGCTCGATCGAGCCGACCAACGGTTGCGCGCCTTCTGTGTAGGCAGTGATGCTCTTCAACGGAATTCCAGGATGGCCATGAGTGCGCGGCATCTGGGGATTAATGTGCGCGATGCGTACCGGTATGCGTGGCCAAAGTTCAGCCAGAAAATCAACGGTGGGGCCAAAGCTACAGTTGCCGTCGGCATCTGGCGGAGCGACCATAAAGAGCGCCGCATCGATAGTGATAGTCTGGAGTCGCCGCTGAATGTCGCCGACGCAAAGTGGCAGAAACCGCACGGCAGCGCCAGCCGCCTTCAATTCAGGCGTCAAAAAAAAAGTCTCGACGATGCTGTTTGAGTTCGCAAGGTAGGTCTGACGGTTAACCCCTGGGACGAATATTCCAGTGAACGTCATGGCGCCTAGCGCGCTGCCGGATTCCATCACGGCAGCAGCCAGCAACAGCGACTCCCCTGAGCAACCGAGCACCAGCGTACGGCCACCGGACGGCAGCACCGCTGCAAGATCTGCGGAATGGAAGCGATGAGTGTGCAAGGGGGAATCCAACTAGTGGCTGGTGAGTGGAAATTGCGCGGGGTCTGAGTCGCGCCGTCGCTTTGACCACCCTCAGGCACGGCGCTGATTACGCTTGCGGCCCACCAGGGCCGGCCGCCTGTCTGAATTCGGGTCGACTAGAAGGCGAGCCGCAGTCCGGCGCGCGGCCAGGGCACCGCCAGAATCTTCCCCGAACCCGACAACGTAATGTACGCGGTGCGCATATCCTCGCCACCGAAACAAATATTTGTACAGTACGGCTCCGGCGCACTGAGAAACTCGTAGCCACTGCCGTCGGGTGCTGCGACGGTGATGCCACCGCGGACCAATGTCGCGACACAAATGCGACCATCCTCTTCGACTGCTAGCGAGTCGAATCGCGCGTACCCAGGCAACCCACATACGAGACGACCACCGTTGGGTGAGGGCCACGGCGCTAGCGCAACCTCGCCCGGCCCGGTGATTGGGTACGCCCAGAGTCGACAGGTATCGGTCTCTGACACGTAAAGGGTAGCGCCATCTGGTGACAGGCCGACCCCGTTAGGCATGAAAATAGGGAAGATCACCTCGCGCAGCATCGACCCGTCTGCCTTGGCGTAATAAACAGAACCACGCAAGATCTCGCGCTCGTGGACGCCGCCTAGGTCGGTAAACCAAAAGCCTCCATGGCGGTCGAACACGATGTCATTTGGACCTCGCAGTGGCCTGCCGTTGCAGTGATCGTAGAGGCGTTCAACCCTGCCCGTCGCAAGATCGACTCGCTCGATCCAGCCATCTGGATGACCCGGAGCCCCGCCCACCGGCCGTAGGTAGCCCCCCTCGAAGGTCTTGAACGTCAGACCGCCGTTGTTGCATAGATAGGCAAGTCCGTCTGGGCCAATAGCGACGCCATTCGGCCCACCCCCGACGTGCGCCAAGACTTCCTTACGGCCGTCCGGGGAAACCGCGGTCAGGTCGCCGGCCTCCATTTCGACACACAGCACCCGACCGTCCGCGAGAACAGCGGGGCCTTCCGGGAACCGGAGGCCGCTGGTGAGTTCGTGGCCGACTAGTGTGAGAGGCAACTTAATTCACCGACTCAGGACGCGCTCGTGGCTAACGCCGCTGCCGAAACCACAGGCCGCTGCCCAATCTCCCGCACCGCCGGCAGCACCTCTTTCGCGAACAGGCGTAGCATCGCGCTAATGCGCTCGGGGCCATAGTAGGGCGGGTAGTGAATCATCAGCGAGGTGACCCCAATCGCCGCGAGTCGCTCTATGCCGCGAATCACGGTTTCCGGTGACCCGTGCAAAATGGTCTGAGAGCAGAGGCTCTCGTAGGAAAATTGACTATCGCTGTTCTTCTTTGCGACCTCACCCAGGTAACCCTTGGTGTCGCCGCCGAGGAAGCTACTCATATGCCGCACGATGCCAGCCTCAGACTCCTCTCGTGCCTGCGCGTCCGTCGGCGCGACATAAACCATGCGCACCACATCAACCTCTCCGAAAGCTGGATTTTTATTGAGAGGGGGCGGCGCCAGGTGCATATTCTCACGGTATAACTTGACGTTATTCGCCAGAATTTCGCCACTTGGCAACGAGCCCATCATCATTCCAAAGCCATGGGTTGCCGCCTGGATGATGGTGCCTGGCGTGCCTGCACCAAGATAGAACGGTGGGTGTGGCGACTGGACAGGCTGTGGAAATATCTCCTCTTTCCCATCCACCTTAATCGTGAAGTATTTGCCCTGGTGATTCAGTTTCCGCTTGTGGAAACCATCCAGAATGATCGGAATGGCCTCTGCTTGTATCTCGCGCCTTGCCTCGTAGTCGACCCCGAGGCCGTCGAACTCATATTTTCGATAACCAGTTCCCAGCCCGAGTTGAAACCGGCCGTTACTCAGGATGTCGATGAACGCCGAATTCTCCACGATCCGCATTGGATGGTGGAGTGGCACGACCATGACTGCTGCGCCCAGCTTAATCCGGGTGGTCTTCGCGGCGAGATAGGCGAGGTAGCTGAATGGGTCGGGCAATATGCCGTAAGTGTTGGAGAAGTGATGCTCGGCGATCCAGATCGCGTCGAATCCTTCTTCCTCTGCCTGCATCACTTCGCGCGTTACGCGCGCATGTACTGCATGGTGCGGATAGGGCTCAGTGGCCGCGTCAGGGTGAGACGTAAAAAGTATGCTGACTCGCATGAATGCTCTCAACTGTATTAGATTATTGCTAGGAAAAGGCTTGCCCGCACACTGAATTAAGCCTCTCCGGCTAATTATCAAAAATTTAGTCGCTATTGTCAATGTGCTATTATTATTGCTATAGTACAATTAATTTGAAATACAGCATTCAAGCTGTACCGGCCCGGTGATGCTAAATCGCCAACAGGAGCGCGATCTCATGAACATTGGATATATCGGGCTGGGCCACATGGGCGGCGCGCTGGCTCGACGCCTGCAGACCTTCCGGCCGCTGCATGTTTATGACCTGAGCCCCACGGCCGTCACCCGAATGACTGCGGCCGGCGCCACGTCCTGCGCGAGTAACCGCGACGTCGGCCGCGCCTGCGAGATGGTGTTGCTGAGCCTGCAGACGTCGGATCAGGTTCGCGCTGCCATTTTTGGGAACAACGGGTTAATTGAAGGCCTACAGCCCGGTTCGATGATCATCGACCAGACCACCGGCGATCCAATGGCAACCCGCGCCATGGCAGCGGAACTGGCAGCGCGTGGCATTGACTTAATTGATGCCCCTGTCAGCGGTGGACCGCCTGCTGCTGAGGCTGGCACCATCGCGATCATGGTTGGCGCAAGTGAGGCGCAGTATGCGCGGGCAGAGCCCGTGCTGCGGTCAATCACCAGTAACCTGTTCCACACCGGGGTGCTCGGAACAGGTCAGGTCATTAAGCTTGCGAACAATCTTTTAAACGCCGCGCAACGACTGCTGACCCTGGAGGTTATGGCGCTTGCCGTGAAGAATGGGGCGACTCCAGAACGCACCTGGGAAATTTTAGTCAAGAGTTCTGGTCGCAATTTCATGCTGGAACATACCGTTCCAAAGCACATCCTCACCGGCAACCTTAGCCAGGGCTTCACGCTTGGCTTAATGCATAAAGATGTGCGGCTCGCTCAGGAAATGGCGATGAATTCCGGTGTGCCGATGTTTTTCGGCGGACTCGTACAGGCCCTCTATAGAGCCCTCATGAATGAGCACGGTGCCGAAGGCGAGGTCAACTTATGCGTGCGGATGTTTGAGCGCATGGCCCAGACAAAGCTTACGCCAGAGCCATTGAACTCAGACACTGAAGCTAACATACACTCATGAATGACGAACTCGAGCACGCTAGCGCTCGAGCGTGCCATTACGAGGAATAATTGCGCATGCTACTCACTGTCTATCAGCAGTTCGATGCGGCCGCCCGAGAGACACCCGAGCTGGCGTTTCTTGCCTATCCGCCCTCAACTCGCCGTGGGTACTTGGCAGACGGCGCGGAGTTTACGTACGGTGCCGCAGGCGAGAAAGTAGAGGCATTGAAAGCCAAGTACCGTGACGCTGGGTATCTAGCGGGCCACCGGGTTGGGCTGCTCCTTGGTAATCGGCCTGAGCACTTTTGGCATATGCTGGCACTGAACGCCATCGGCGCGTCGGCGGTGTTGCTCAATCCGGACTACATGCCTGACGAGTTAGCTTACGGCATAGAGTTCGCCGAATGCGCGCTCGTCGTGGCAGCGCCTGATCGGTTGGCCGAGGCTCAACAAGTCGCGGGGGGGCTGGAACTTCCCCTACCTGTCTACGACGGGTCAGACCTCAATGCGAGTATTCCCGCACCCCGCCGAACGCCGGCAGCAACGCCGGCATCGCCAGCCGAGCGTGAGGCTCTCGTCATCTATACCTCCGGCACCACAGGGCGACCGAAGGGATGCTTAATATCCAACCTTTCCTGCCTAGCATCCGGTGAATATTACGCCACGGCGGGGGGTCTAATGACCATGGAAAGAGGCTGCGAGCGCCTCTTTCTGCCATTTCCCACCTACCATATGAACGTCTCAGTATTTGCCTTTAATGCGGTGACGCGACTGCGGAACTGTCTGATCATGCAGGATCGATTCCATGCCTCCACTTGGTGGGAGGATATCGCGGTTACACGCGCCACCGCCTTCCACTATATGGGGATCGTACCGCCCATCCTGCTAAAGGCTCCCGAGTCGCCGTGGGAGAAGCGCCATACGGTGAAGTTTGGTCAAGGTGCCGGCGTCGACCCCAACGTGCGCAAGGCCTTTGAAGCGCGTTTCGGTTTTCCCCTCATTGAAGGCTGGGGCATGACCGAGACATCCCGCGCTATCCATAATTGCCAAGAGCCGCGTTGTCTTGAGGACCGCGCTTTCGGTCGCCCCCGAGCTCCGTTAGAGGTGCGGGTGGTTGCTGAAGATGACACGCCACTGCTGTGTAATACGCCTGGCGAATTGTTGGTGCGGGCCAGTGG
>CANIOW010000002.1 GCA_947469285.1 Gammaproteobacteria bacterium | reverse complement strand
CTGGTCCGCCGACGCCTTCGTCGGCGGCTGGCGCAACGAATCACAGAACCGCAACGAAACCTGGCTGCGCGATGCGAGCGGCAACGCCGTGTGGACTGGCAAAGTGTCTGCTAACGGCGTGGTCTTCAACGTACCGACCAGTGCCTTCAGCGCCTTCGACCGCGTGGAAAACCATCTGCAGGCTGGCCTGACGCTACGCACCACGCGCGCCACGGGCTGGAATGGCTCGGTAGTGGCCAGTACCTACCGCATTCTCGGCGACGCGCAGAACTCCGCGAACGTCCCTGACAACCTGGCGCTGCAGGGAACGGGCGCCGGTACGCTTGGCCTACGCGATGGTACGCGCTGGAACACCTTCGAAGCGCAGGCTACTTGGACCCCGGAAGCGGGTGGCATTCCGCACCAGCTGGCCTTTGGTTACCACCGCAATGGTTACCGGCTGGCGAACCCGACCTACAACCTCGCCAACTGGGCCGATGCCGGTGTGCTTGGCAGTCTTGCGCAGGATGTGGGTGGGCGCACCCAAGTGCAGGCGGTCTATGCGCAGGACGTGTGGCAACTGTCCGAAGCGTTCACACTCACTTCGGGGTTGCGCTACGAGCGTTGGCGCGCCTTCGATGGACGCCAGTTCTTCACCGGCTTGGCGCCGCTGGCCTATCCGCAGCGCGAAGTGAATGGCACCTCGCCCAAGCTGTCGCTGGCTTGGACGCTGAATGCCCAGTCGCAGTTGCGCCTGTCTGCCGGACGTGGCGTCCGCTTTCCCACGGTGCCAGAATTGTTCCAAGGCTCGAAGCTTTCTACCGCCATCCAGGTGGCGGACCCGAACTTGAAGCCGGAAGTATCCGACGCACTGGAGCTGACCTACAACCAGCAGTTCGTACGCGCAGATCTGCGGGTGAGCCTGTTCGAGGACGACATACGCGATTCCATCTTCAGCCAGACCAATGTGATGGTGACGCCGCAAGTGACGAACATCCAGAACGTGGGGCGCGTGCGTACGCGCGGGCTGGAAACGGACCTGCGTTGGCGTCCTGAGGCCATCAATGGCCTCTCACTGAACGCGAACGGTGCCTGGACGAAGTCGGAGATCCTGGAGAACGCGGCGTTCCCGGTGTCGGTGGGCAAGAACTGGCCGCGCATCCCGCGCATTCGCGCCAACGTGCAGGCCGTGTATGCGGTGAACGACGCCATCACCGCCACGGTGGCGGGGCGCTGGAGCGGGCGCATGTACAACACGCTCGACAACATCGACCTCAACCCGAATGTTTACGGTGGCGTGTCCAGCGCGAAGAGCCTGGACATGCGGCTGGCGTGGCAGGGCATGAACGGCATGGAAGTGGCCGTCGGCGTGGACAACCTGACGAATGAACCCAGCTACCAAGCGCACCCGATGCAGGGCCGCACCGTGTTTGCGGAGCTGCGTTGGACCGGGGGTGAGAAGTGACAGCAGATTCGGCAACGGCTACGGCGCAGAAGGGCAACCAACGTCTGGAAGGTGCGGCGCTCTACCGCACCCTCTGGCGTTGGCACTTCTACGCTGGCCTGTGGTGCATTCCGTTCGTCATTCTGTTAGCGCTCACTGGTTCCATGTACCTGTTCAAACCGCAATTCGAGGCGTGGCAAGACCGCGCCTTCGAATCCGTGGCATTCACGGGGCCGCGTATCGGGCCGGCAGCGGAAGTCGCCACTGCGCTGCGTGCGGTACCTGAGGCGAAGTTCGCGGAATACGAGCTGCCGCATGCCCCGCAAGCCGCGGGCCGTGTCTGGCTGCGGAGTGCGGAGGGTGAAAAGGTCCGCGTGGTAGTTCAGCCCGTGACTGGCGAAGTGCTCGATGTGGTGAAAGACAAGTCGCGCCCGATGCAAGTGATCCACGATTTCCATGGCGAGCTGCTGCTGGGTGACGGTGGTTCGTTGTTTGTGGAGCTGGCTGCTTGCTGGGCCATCGTCATGGTGCTCTCCGGGCTTTACATGTGGTGGCCACGCAGTGCGAAAGGTTTTGCTGGCGTGCTCTATCTGCGTTTGGGCCAAGGCAAGCGTATTTTCTGGCGCGACCTCCATGCGGTAACTGGCATCTGGATTTCGGTGCTGGCGCTGTTCTTGCTGTTCTCCGGCCTGCCGTGGACCGGCGTGTGGGGCAAGGCCTTCAAGGAAGTGCGTCAGCTGACATGCACGGCGGCGGTGAAGCAGGACTGGGCACAGAGTCGCAACGGCGAGCGTCAGGAAGCGCTTGCTGGCGCCGCCGTTGGCGAACCCGCCTCCGATGAGCATGCCGGTCATGAAGGACACGATGCGGCCGCGATGTCCGAGAGCGCGGCCGCTCCTGCGAATACCGTGACGCTCGATGCCGTGGTGGACAAGGTGGCGCCACTGAATTGGGTGGCGCCGGTGCTTGTTACGCCGCCCGGTGCGAAGGGTCCGAAGTGGGCCGGCAAGGCGCGCAAAGGGCCGCCGAGCTGGAAGGTCCGTTCGGATGCGCAGAACCGCCCGCAGCGTCAGTCGCTACAAGTAGATGCGCGAACAGGCGAAGTGAGCCGCCACGAAACGTTTGCCGACAAGCATGTCATCGACAAGGTGGTGGGCGTCGGTGTCGCCGCACATGAGGGCCAGTTGTTCGGTGCGTGGAACCAGGCGCTGGGCGTGCTGACGGCAGCAGGCTTGGTCCTGCTGTCCGTGAGTGGCGTGGTGATGTGGTGGCGTCGGCGGCCGGAAGGGCGCTTGGGTGCACCGCTGCCGCCATTGGAAGCCGCGCAATACGGTAAAGGCCTCGTCGCCATCATCGTGGTGCTGGGAGTGTTCCTGCCGGTGCTCGGTGCCAGCTTGCTGCTAGTGGGCTGCATCGAGTGGGCCGTGCTGCGGCGGATAGCGCCCCTACGCCAGTGGCTGGGTTTGGCTTAGGATGTAGCGTCCATGGCCAAATCACTGAAATCTGTCAATCACGCCCGCCGGGGCTTGTCCGCTAAAGCCTTGTTGTCGACGCTGGTGGTGGGCGTGCTGTTGGGCGCGGGCCTGGTGGCCGCGCTGCTGGGCAGCCAGCAGAGCGCCGACCGCAAGGCCGGCCGCACGGTGCCTGACTTCAGCGGCTTGGTCGATACGACCGGCCAGACGCTGCACGCTGGTGATCTGCGGGACGAACCCCAATTGGTGTTCTTCGGCTTTACGCAGTGTCCCGATGTTTGCCCTGCCACCCTGAGCACGGTGGCGGCGGTCCTCCGCCGGTTGCCGCCAGCCGTGGCCGGGAGGGTTCACCCGGTACTGATCACCATTGACCCCAAGACCGATAACTCGCAGGTGCTCAGTCGCTATGTGGCCGGGTTTGATGACCGTATCCACGGGCTCACGGGGGAGCCGTTGCGGTTGCAACGGCTGGCGGACGCCTATGGTGCGGTAGTCGGCGGTGCGCGGGTCACGGACCATACGGCACTGCTCTATCTGGTGGCGGCTGACGGTGAGGTACTGCGTACCTTTCTGCCCAGTGCGCCGCCCGAGGCGATTGCTGCCGCCGTGGAGCGCGCGGTCCGACGTTTTAAAAAGCCGGCGTAGCAGTCCATGACCACCGGAGATGCCGCACCAACACCCAATCCGCGTGCACGCTTCCTCGGTCCGGTGCGCCGTACGCTCATCGATGCGCCGGATGATCTACTGACTGCAGGTCTGGGCCTTGAGGGTCTGCAAGGCGAGCCGCCACTGTTTGCCGATCCGCTGGCGCCTACGCCGGCTGAGCTGCGCCGCCGCGCGGTGTACATGAATTACCGTGGGCTGCAGACGCTGACGGGCGAGAGCGGCTACGGTCGCTGGTGGGGCTTGCGTGCAGGCCAGCGCGTGTCAGGCGTGGAATATCTGGTGGCGCTCGCCGGCCCCGATGGCAGCGGTCGGCACACAGCTTGGTTACAAATTCCGGCGAACTTCGACCCGCGCCAGCCTTGTCTGGTGGCGGCGGCGGCCAGCGGATCGCGTGCGGTTTACGGCGCGCTGCCGATTGCCGGTGCTTGGGCGCTGTCCCAGGGTTATGCGCTGGTGAGCAGCGACAAGGGTGCCGGCACCGCGGTGTATGACGTGGACAGCGGCACGGCAGTGCGCATCGACGGCACGCTCACGCAAAATCTGTCAGATCCTTGGGTGTCGTTCGCGCCTGCGGTGTTGCCAGGTCATGTGGCGCCGCACACGGTGCTGTTTCGGCACGCGCAGAGCGGCAATAACCCCGAGCACGAGTGGGGCGATTATTTGCTGCAGGCCATTGACGCTGCCCTGCAACTATTGGCGCAGGAATATCCGCCCGCTCGCGCAGGGCACCGCTTCGCGCCGTCGCAGGTGCGCATTCTGGCGACCGGCATTTCGAATGGTGGCGCCACCGTGCTGCGAGCGCTGGAGCGTGATGGCGAGCGCTGGATTGATGGGGCGGTGGTGTCCGAGCCCAATGTGCTCATTGATGGACTGACGCAGGGGCTGGAGGTGGTCTCGGAAGGCCGTGTGCTGGCGGCGCCGGGGCGTAGCCTGTATGCCTATGCCAGCGAGCATTTTCGTTGGCAGTCCGCGGCGCCACTGACACGGTCAGCGCGTGAGTACTTACTGGCGCTGGGCATTCGCTCCGAGGCACTCGAGCTGACGGCGTTCAATCTCGCCGGCCACCTCTGGCCCGGCGTGGCGTATTCCTACACGCTGGCTTATGCCCGCGCGGGCCCAGCGGAAACGCCTTTTGGTCTGCGGTTTGCAGCCACCGATGCCATGGGCACCCCGCGTGCCTTGCAGGCCGGCGAGCTGTCCTTGCTGTTCACTGACGGTAACGGGTTGGCTCCTGCTGGCGCGGTCCATGCCTTGGCGCCGCTCGTGGCAGGCACGGCGCCAGCGGTGGCCGATGCCGGGAGTGCTTTCCTGTCGCAGTGCTTCCATGCCTTGGCGCAGCCGCTGTCAGGAACGGCCGCAAATAGCCTGCCTGCGGAAGTTGCACTACAGGCGCGCGTGCAGGCGGGTTTGCGTGAAGCCACGATGACCGGCCGTTTGGATGAGCGCCCGGTACTGCTCTACCATGGCCGCGCCGATGGCCTGATTGCGGTGAACCATGCGTCGCGTGCGTACTATGCTTTGGCCTTGCAGCAGGGCGCGACGCAGCTGCGCTACTACGAAGTGCAGCACGCCCAGCATTTTGACGGGTATCTCGCGCTGCCGGGCCTGGCGAGCCGCTATGTGCCCTTGACCGCGCAGCTGGAAGCGGGCTTGTCACGGCTCGTGGCGCGGCTCGACGGTGGTGCCGCGCTACCACCCAGTCAGGTGCTACGCAGCTCCCCGCGTGGCGCGGCACTGGCACCGCTGGAGCCGGCCCAGATCGGCGTGCTGCGCGAGCAGCCCGGCGCTGATGCGGTGCTGTTCGAGGGTGTGCGCCTTAGCGTTCCGGAGTAAGCGCCAGCGCTTCGACCATGGCATGGACCGCGGCCAGCTGCGGTGCGCTGCGGCTGGTGTAGTTCGCACCGGTATAGCCCCACCAGTCCCAGCAGCCGAGTGGATTGAACGGCAGCGCCCGGCTGGGCGCTACCTGCGGATAGAGCACGACCAGATGGTAAGTGGCGGCCCAGCGGTTGTAACCAGCCGCGCGGACAAATGTTTGGCCGATCGCATCGCTACCTTGTTGGCAGCCATGAAAAGCGATATGCAGCTGGCAGTGCGCCGCTGCCGCCCGACAGAGCTCGGGCACATAGAGATAACCGGTAGGGCCGAGCTGGCCGGTCGGGTCGTAAGGGCGTTGATCGAAGTGCAACAACCGACCCGTGGCCGGTCCGGTGCTGTCGGTCTGCGGAGTCGGCGGTGTGTCGAGCTCGCCGCCGTTCCGGGCGGTGATCGCTTGGAGCATTTCACCGGCGCCGTCGTAAGCGCAGGCGTTGAGATACGGCGCTGCGCTGTCACCACAGGCCACGCTCGGCGCATTGGCAAGCGTTGGCAGTCCGTGGCCCGCCGGCACCGCAAACACGGTGGTGATCTGCGCTGGCATAAGCAGTGCGCGATAAAACTTTACCAGCGCGTCGGTGACTGGCGCGACGACTCGCGAATCCCGTGTGCCGCGGAAAATCCACACGCGGTCATCCGCTAGCAATGCGGTGGGCGCCACGGCGCCGGTAGCGGCGAGCGCCCGTAGCGTCTCCAGCAGCAAGGGCACCGGTGGCGCCGAGGTGGACGCGTTAGCACAATCTTGCAGTGCCAGTTGCCGGCTGCCACGAGCACAGTTCCATGGACCCGCGGCAAACAGACCGATACCTTTGACTTCACCAGCGAAGGCTACTTGATACTGGGCGGCCATATAGCCACCAGCGGACAGCCCTGACACGGTAGTCAAGGCACTGTTGATTCCCAGTGCCGGCAGGTGGGGCCCTGCGCTGCGCGGGGTGCAGCCTGGTAGGGCCAGGGTAAGCGGTGCCACCAGTGCCGCTAGCGTCGCCAGTGCCCACAGGGGCCGCGTGAGTGGTGGGGCGTTCAGCGCTCTAGCTCCTGCAGCAGCGCCGTGCCGTAGATTTTGCCTAACGCTTCTTTGATGACTGCCGTGTCCACCGACACCGTGCGGTTCAAGACGCCGTCATAGCCATACGCGCCAGCGATGCTGTGCAAGTTGCCGTCGAAGGCCAAGCCGATCACGTTGCCCTTGGCATTTAACACCGGACTGCCGGAGTTGCCGCCGATGATGTCGTTGGTGCTGGAAAAATTGTAGGGGGTGGCTGCGTTGAGCCGGTCTTTGGCGGCGAGCCAGCGCGCTGGTAAGGCAAAAGGCCGCTCACCCGTCTGCCGCTCAAAGGCGCCGCCCAGGCGTGTGAAGGGGTCGACGGCCCGCCCATTTTCAGTCCAGCCTTGCACTGCTCCATAAGAGAGGCGCAGGGTGAAAGTGGCGTCGGGGTAGGTGCCGGTGCCGAGCACGGCAAAGCGTGCGCGGGCAATGCGTTCGGCAGCCGTGGCCAACGGTGCCTCCACGGTGTCTTCGTATTGTTGGCGCAGCTGGCGTGCTGGTGGGTCGATGGCCAGCGCCAGCAGGATGAAGGGGTCGGTGGAGGCTGCCATGGCCGCTACCCCGCCTGCATACAACGCCTGGCGCACGTTCGGGTCCGCCAGGGTGGTGCTGTCCACTAAGCGGGCGGCGACGACATCGGGCGACTCGCGCCCCAGCACTTGCCGGACGAACGGGTGGTCTGGGCCCAGCAGTTCGCGCATGCGCTCTAACCCAAAGCTGAGGCGCAGTTTCTCCAGCGGAGTTTCGGTTGGCGTGGCGTTGAAGACGGCCGCCGCGACGGCGGGCAGGCGGGCATCGGTAAATTCGCGCAGCCGTTGCTCATTGGGTTTCTCCCGTTCGGCCGCGGCACGTACCAGACGGCGAGCGTGCGCAAAGAGCTGGCTACCACCGAAGGCCACTCCGCTTTCGATGTAGCTATAGTCGGCATAAAGATCGCGATAACTTTGCAGTGCAGCCGTATTCAGCGCCCAGGGGTCGCCGAGCTCTGCGGCCAATAGCGGGTTGGCCGCCACGGCCGCGCGCAGCTGCGTTTCTTCGGCCTGCTTGGCCGCCATGAAGCGGCTATCGAGCAAGGCGTCGTTTTGCTTGCGACGGACTTTGATGCCGTTCTCCAGCGACAACAGCGGCTCTTCAGTGATGCGGGCGGCTGCCTCGCTCTGCTTGGCGAACTGGATTAGGCGTCCGCGCAGTTCCTGGCTGCGGAACAAGGTGGCGGGCAGCACTACTTGGCGCTGGAACTCCAGGTCGGCCACGGTGAGCAGCCGCTGGGTGGTGCCCGGGTGACCAACGACAAACACCGCATCGCCTGCCGCTGGGCCTTTGAAGTCGATCTGCAGGGCGTCGGGAGTGGCGGCTGGCTGTTGGTGGTCATAAACCCGCAGCAGCGCCATGTCGAGGTTCCAGCGCGGAAACTGGAAGTTGTCGACGTCACCACCGAACTGCGCCGCCGCAATCTCGGGTGAAAAGGCGAGTCTCACATCGGTGTAGCGTCGGTACTGGTACATCCAGTACTGCCCGCCCTGATACAGCCGCACGCTTTCACACTTGCGCGGACCCGTCTGCAGGTTAGCGGCGGCGGCTTCGCAGGCGGCCTCCAACTGGGTGAGCACCTTCTTGCGCGCCGCGTTAGCTTCTACGGCGGGAATGCCGGCGGTCGCCGTCAGTACCTGTGCGGTCACTGCTTGTAGATCCACCAACACCGACAGCGTCATGCCGGAGCAGGGCAGCTCTGCTGCGCGCGTGCCAGAGACAAACCCGGTGGCGTAGAGGTCTTGTTCCTGCGTCGAGTGCTGCGAGAGGCAAGACTCCACACAGTGGTGGTTCGTCAGCACCAGCCCTTCCCGCGACACCAGTGAGGCACTGCAGCCGCCATCGATACGCACCGCTCCCAAGCGCGCGCGGCGCAGCCAGGCGGCGTCCAGGTCTACACCGTAACGCGCTTTCACCAGCGCCCGCGGTGGGTTGTCGAAGGTCCACATGCCTTCTTCCGCCTGCGCTCGAGGTGCCGCTGCCGTGGCCAACAGCAGTGTCAGGAGGCCGGCCAGGAGCTTCGTGGCGGCAGCGGAAACGGTCGTGGGCAGACGGTGCATTGAAAGCGTCCAGTACAGAGCAACAGGTGAGACGCCCAGACGGACGCCGTGCAGGGAACAGATGCTAGCGCTGTTGTGTTGGAGCTGCCACGTTTGTGTCGTGGTTGAGGCGGAATAATCTGCGTATTAATGCGGATTCCCGGCGCGTTGCCGCGCGCGCAAGCTACCTCCCATGAATGTCCAATTTGATGCGGCCTTGGTGGCCCGCTATGACCGCCCGGGTCCGCGCTATACCTCTTACCCCACGGCGGTGCGGTTTAGTCCGGTGGTGGCTGAGGCGGCCTATACGGCGGCGGTGGCCGCTACCAACGCTACCGCAGGTCCGGTGTCGGTTTACGTGCATGTGCCGTTTTGCGCCAGCCCCTGTTTCTACTGTGGCTGTACGCGGATCATCACCCGCAATACGGCGGCGGCGGCCAATTACCTCACCTATCTGAACGAGGAAATTCGTCTGCGCGGTGCGCAGCTTGAGGGTGCGCGAGTGGTGGATCAGTTGCACTTTGGCGGTGGCTCGCCCACTTTCCTTACGCCCACCCAGCTTGCGGCCACCCTCACCCACCTCGGTCAGCACTTTCGGCTGAATACCGGCGCCGGAAGGGAATTTGCCATTGAAGTGGACCCGCGCACCGTGGTTGCCGCCGATATTCAGTCACTGGCCGACATGGGGTTCAATCGCATAAGCCTTGGCGTGCAGGATATTGATCCGGTGGTGCAGGCCGCTGTGAACCGCGTACAACCGCTCGAACAGGTACGCACGGTCATCGATGCGGCGCGTCAGGCGCGGTTCGAGTCGGTGTCGGTGGATCTCATTTATGGCTTGCCCTGCCAGACGGAGAGCACCTTCACCCGCACCCTTGCAGCGGTGGCGGAGCTGCGGCCGGACCGCGTGGCAGTCTATGGGTATGCGCATCTGCCGCAACTGTTTAAGGCGCAAAAACACATCGATGCGCGGGCTTTGCCCACTGCCGCCACCCGGCTGCGGTTATTGGGGCTCGCGGTGGAGCGCTTGACGGCCGAGGGTTATGTGTATTTAGGGCTGGACCATTTTGCGCTGCCGACCGATGAGCTGGTGCGGGCGCAACGTGAAGGAACCTTGGTGCGTAATTTTCAAGGCTATTCAACACAAGGTGGCACGGACTTGCTGGGGCTGGGCATGAGCGCTATTTCGCAAGTAGGCGATGCTTACGTGCAGAACCTGAAGACGCTGGAGGGTTACTACGCGCCGCTGGCAGAAGGACGGCTACCGATTGAGCGGGGCGTGCAGTTAACGCAGGATGATTTCATCCGCCGCCATGTCATTCAGCGCTTGATGTGTGACACCGTGATGTCGTTCACCGAGGTGGAGGCGCGTTTCGGTTTGGACTTCACCGACTATTTCGCTGGTGAGCTGGTGGCGCTGGAGCCGATGATTCACGATGGCCTGGTAGTGCGCGAGCCGCAGGGTTTGCGGCTGACGCCGGTGGGTCGACCCTTGATGCGCAATGTGGCGATGGTGTTCGACGCGTATCTACAGGCGCCAGTGCTGGCGGGGCCGGCGCGCCACTCGCAGACGGTTTGAGTTCAGACGTCGCTCGCTACCCAGAGCGGCGTGCCGTCCGGCAGGTGGGCGTTTAGCAGCTCAACGCCGCTGTCGGTGAAGCGACGTGTCGGGAGGCCGCTGTGCTCGAAGCGGCGTTGAACGTCGCTGACGGACTCTGATTGAAACAAAAGCCCCGGGCGGTCTAGCCGTTGCCGCGGGTACAGGCCCAGGTTCAGGGTGTCACTGGTCAGCACCGCATGCGGCCAGGGAGTGCGTTCCTCGCCCAGATGCACGAAGCCCAAGGCTTCCCAGAAGGCGATGGCCACGGGCAGCTCGGTGACGGGCAGCATCAGCTCCGTGAACCAGCCCGGGTCTGCTGCCCGCTCAATGTGCGGTGTGGAGAAGGTGCGTGCTTCGCGCAGACAGAGCGTCTGTCCGTCGGGGTCTTGCAAGGTGAGTTCGTGAGGCGCGCCGTCATCTAGCTGCAGCGATTGTAGTTCGATACCGCGCACGGTTAGTGCCGTGGCCAGGGCACGCAGCTCTGGTCGCACGAACACCAGTGCCGCGGCTGTCGGGGTCGCGGCCTCGTGCAGACCCAGCGTTATGCGTCCGTCGGTGAACACGGCATAACCCGCTGTGCGCGCATCCGTGGTGGGTGCCTCGGTGAAGCCGAGCGCCTGTAGACAATGATAGAGACCCAGTAGATCGCGGGTGGACAGCGCCAGTTCCAAAAAGCGGCCGAGTGGCCCTTCGGTCACCGCTCCGCCCCAAGCGCCAGGGCGCGCTGCTGGGCTTCCGTCGCCGCTACGCGTGCAGCTTGCGGATCATGGTCCGGCGCGGCCTCGGGCCACCCTGCGGCATGCTGCAGCACCACGGCCGCCAGCAAGTCGGCATGGGCGTCACTGTCATTCAGCGCCGGCACATAGCTAAACGACTCACCACCAGCGGCCAGGAAATCGGCCTGCCCGCGAATGGCGATTTCCTCGAGTGTCTCCAGGCAGTCGGTGGAAAAACCCGGACAGATGACCGTGACGCCCTTGGGGCCTTGTTGTGCGTAGTCGGTGAGTACGATGTCGGTATAGGGCTTCAGCCATTCCTGCCGGCCAATGCGCGACTGGAACGCCACGGACCATTCTTGCGGCGCCAGCCCCAGCGCAGTCGCCACGCCGCGCGCAGTGGCCTGACAGAAGCAATGGTACGGGTCGCCTTCCAGCAGATATCGCCGGGGGATGCTGTGGAAGGAAAACAGCAAATGCTGACGACCCTGGGTTGCCCAGTGGGCACGTACGCTGTTGGCAAGCGCCTGCAAGTAACGCGGGTGGTCGTGCCAACCATTCACAAAGCGCAGTTCCGGTACCCAACGCCATTGGGTCAGTTCGCGCGTTACGCGGTCGAAGATGGCTGCCGTGGTGGTGCCGGAGTACTGCGGGTAAAGCGGCAGTACCAGCAGGCGGCGCGCACCGGCCGCTTGCAGCCGGTGCAGGGCGACGGGCAGTGAAGGGTTGCCGTAGGTCATGCCCACTTCGACCAGTAGCCGACCCGCTGCAGCTGGTCGGGCCGCGTCGAGCGCTTGCTGCAGCCGTGCGGCGACGCGGCGCGTGAGCACCAGCAGCGGTGAACCCTCTGCGGTCCACACCTGCGCGTAAGCGTGCGCACTGCGACGTGGGCGGAGGTTGAGGATGATGCCATTTAGTATCAGCCACCAGAGCAGCCGTGGCACTTCGACGACGCGCGGGTCCGAGAGGAATTCTTTGAGATAGCGGCGCACTGCTTTGGGCGTGGGCGCATCGGGCGTGCCGAGATTGACCAGCAGGATGCCGATCGTTTCGGTTTGACCATGCGCAAAGTTTGGAGAACCGTGAAATGTGCTCATGGACGAACCTTATAACCTGCGCGTCACAGGCGCGACTGAAGGGGGACGTGGTGTGCCGGCCACCGCCACGGTACCCAGGTGAAGAATACCAACGATCACGTCGGTGGGAGCCAGTGCCAGCGCCGCTTTGACGCGGGCACTGGAGGCCGCGGCGCCAGTCTTCCACATCAGGCCGAAGCCCAGTGCGTGGGCTTGCAGCCAGAAGTTTTGCACGGCGGCAGCGGTGGCCATGACTTGCTCCGGCAGGGGCACCTTGGGGTGCTCGTGCAGGGCGGCCGCCACCACCACCAGCAATGGCGAACGTAAGGCTTTGTTGCGTTCGGCAGCGCGTTCCTCAGCCGTGGCCGCCGCGTGGCGCGCCAGCAGGTCGTTTTCCATCGCCGTGGCCAAGTGCTCGCGTGCCGCGCCGCGCAGCACCACGAACCGCCATGGCGCCAGCCGCCCATGATCCGGCGCACAGACGGCCGCTTCGAGCATGAGCTCCAGTTGTGCGTCGTCGGGCGCGGGCTCCGTGAGCTTGCCGGGGGAAGCGCGAGACAGCAGGGCAGTGCGAAGGTCCATGGTCAATATCCAGTGAGAGCAGTCAGTCCCAAGTGTCGTCGTGGTCGCCAGCGTTAGCGGCGCGCGTTGTGCGCGGGCCGGCTGAATCCCAGCATAGCGAGAGAAAATAAGGCGCTGCAGAAGACGAAGCGCATCATGGGTTTGGGGGTGTCGGCAGGGAACAGGCCGATCCACTGCACGGCCATGGCCGCAGCGAACTGTTGTAGAAAACCCATCAAACTCGAGGCGGTGCCGCTGGCCTCCGGATGCCGGGCGATGGCGCTGGCGGTAATGTTGGGCAAGGCCAACCCCTGGCCGAAAGCCAGTAATCCCATAGGCAAAAACAGACACAGCGGCGTGAGTAGGGGGCCGGCAATGCCCGCTTCGGCGAGAGCGAAGGCGGCCAACGCACCCGAGGTCTGCAGAAGCAGGCCGGTGCGAATGAGGGTGGGCATGGAGTGGCGGCTGCCCAGCCGGGTGACCAGAAAGTTGCCCGCTACATAGCCGATGGCAATGCACAGATACCAGTGACCATAGGTCGACAGTGGCAGATGCTGCGTGCGCAGAACATAAGGCACCGTCCAGACAAACACCAGAAAGGTGCTGTAAATGACCGAGGCCTGAACGATGCCGGTGAGAAAGGCGTGGTCCCACAACACTTGGCGTGTCTGGTGCCATAGCGTCGCCAGGCTGCTCCCTGCAAGACCGCTGAAGGCGGCTCTGGCTTCAGTGGTCCGTGTCTCTGGCAGGCGGGCCCAGGTAAACGCTAACACTGGCACGGACACGATCGCCAATACCCAAAAGACGCCGCGCCAGCCAAGGCTATTGCCGATGAAGCCACCGATCATGGGTGAAAACGTTGGTGCCACTACCATCAGCATGGTGAGGAAGGCGAGCATGCGCGCCATGGATTCACGCGGGTAGACATCGCCGATAATGGCGCGCGAAGTGACCATGCAGGTGGAACTGCCCAGCGCTTGGACGACGCGAGCTGCGACCAGCCAACCAAGGGAGGGCGCTAGGGCACAGCTGATACTGCCGAGCAGGAACACCAGTGCGCCGGTGAGCATGACCGGGCGTCGTCCGAGACGGTCCGAGATCATGCCGCCGAACAACAACCCGATGGCGTAGGCCAGCAAGGCGGCACTGCCGGTGGTGTTAGCGGCAGCGACCGATACGTGGAGTTCTGCCTGCAGCACGGGCAATACCGGCACGAACATGTTCTGCGCCATGGTGCCGAGCGCGGTGAGCGGCGCCAAGAGCAGAATGAGTGCCCGGTCGCTGAGTGCCAGCTCCATGCGCCGCGGCGATAGTCGATCGCCGCGGCTCGCGGGAGGGGTCACGGCGTGATGCCGCCCATGCACACGTACTTCAGTTCCGTGTAGTCGAGGATGCCGTACTTCGAGCCTTCGCGTCCGGACCCCGAAGATTTAATGCCACCGAAAGGCGCCATTTCCGTGGAGATAATGCCGGTGTTCAGGCCAACGATGCCGTATTCCAGTTGTTCCGATACCCGCCACGAGCGTGCCAGATCGCGGGTATAGAAGTAGGCGGCCAGCCCGTATTCGGTGTCGTTTGCCAGGCGCAGGGCTTCTGCTTCGGTATCGAAGCGGAACAGTGGCGCGAGTGGGCCGAAGGTCTCTTCACGGGCCACCAGCATCTCTGGCGTCACTTCCGTGATGATCGTCGGTTCGAAGAAGGTACCGCCGAGTGCATGCCGCTTGCCCCCTAGCACCAGCTGAGCGCCCTTGGCGAGGGCGTCCGCCAGATGTTCCTCCACCTTGGCCACCGCTTTTTCGTCGATGAGCGGGCCTTGTTCCGTGGGGCCCGCAAGACCGTCGCCAACGCGCAGCTGACGGACCGCGGCGACCAGCTTGGCGGTGAAGGCGGCATAGACTCCCGACTGCACCAGCAAGCGGTTGGCGCAGACGCAGGTTTGCCCGGTGTTGCGGTACTTGCTGGCGAGTGCACCCTCCACGGCAGCATCCAGGTCAGCGTCATCAAAGACGATGAACGGCGCATTACCGCCAAGCTCCAGCGACAGCTTCTTAAGTTGCGGCGCGCTCTGTTGCATGAGCTTGATGCCCACTTCCGTAGAGCCGGTGAAGGTCACCTTGCGCACCGTGGGGTTGGAGGTCATCTCCCCGCCGATGGCGGTGGCGGAGCCGGTGACCACGCTGAGCAAGCCTCGTGGCAGCCCGGCACGTTCAGCCAGCACTGCCATGGCCAGTGCCGAATAGGGCGTCTGCGTGGCGGGTTTGATGACGATGGAGCAGCCAGCCGCGAGCGCAGGCCCCGCCTTGCGCGTGATCATCGCGAGCGGGAAGTTCCACGGCGTGATGGCGGCCACTACCCCTACGGGCTGACGCATCACGACGATCCGCTTGTCGGGTTGATGGCTGGGGATGAGATCGCCATAGAGGCGTTTGCCTTCTTCGGCGAACCATTCGATGAACGAGGCGGCGTAGGCTACTTCGCCGCGTGCTTCGCTGAGGGGCTTGCCCTGTTCAGCGGTCATGAGGACGGCCAAATCTTCCTGGTGCGCCAGCATCAGTTCATACCATTTGCGCAGGACCCCGGCGCGATCTTTGGCGGTGCGTGCTGCCCAAGCAGGCATGGCGGCGGCGGCGGCGGCGATGGCGCGGCGGGTTTCCGCGGCGCCCAGATGGGGGATGGTGCCGAGTAGCTCGCCCGTGGCCGGGTTGGTCACGGGGAGGGTGGCGCCGTTATCTGCCGCCACCCATTGACCATCGATATACGCCTGCTGCCGGAGCAGAGAGGGGTCTTGCAGCTTCATCAGACGACTCCAACCGGGGGGGAGCCCTATTGTGCCTGAAGCTGCTGGTGCGCCCAGCGCTGTTCGGTCGTCGCCCTCAGGGGAAACGCGCGCCTTCCTCGCCGCGGTCACCCACCAGCTGGCCATCAATTTCCGCCTCGGCTTCCAGCCAGTCGTCGATGTCGTTGCCGGCGTCAAACCCACGTCGTTCGGCGCGGTAGTAGGCGGCTTCGGCGATCATCGCTTGCCGGTCCGGAATATAAAGGCCAGCGCCGTCTAACTCATCGGCGACTGCCGACTGGGAGGCAGGCGGTTCGGTGTGGCTGTTAGTGGTGTGGGACGAGGCGGTGACGCCGAGCGGCTGTGCGGCTTTTGAATTGGCCTGGGTACTGTGTGAGCGCAGGGCCGCCCGAGCCGATGCGGCGGCAGCGCCGGCATGGCTGGCCGTGGTGGTCTTGGCCGATTGGTCACTGTTGTGTGAGGTCATGGCTTTCATCGTGGAAGCTCCGTGAGCAAACCCTAGGCTGGCGCGTGTAGCGCAGCTTCGGTACGGTGGAGGAAGAACCGATCGAGCACCAGGTGGCGCGCGAGTGGGCCGTTGGCAACGATGAGCCGGGCGGCGGCGCGGCGTAGAGAGGGAAGCAGTCCTGCCGGCATTGCGGCGCTCTGAACCGGCGTGGCGCTGCGCGGCCCGAACCGGCCGGCGAGCAGCGCGGCGTAGGGGCGTAAAGCCAGCTCGCGGTAATCCCCCCGTGCCGCGCCAATCACCCTCGCCGCCAGCAGTGCCGATTCGACTGCCGGCCGAATGCCCTCGCCACTTTTCGGGTAGGCCAAACCGGCGGCGTCGCCCACCAACAGGCAATTCGCGGCCAGCAGTGGGCGGCGTGAGCGGTCATAGGACAGGTAAGCGTGCCCGCGAAAGCGCGGACGCGCTTCGGTGGGCAAGCGTCCGGTATCGACTAACCAGCGCTGGAAGTCCTGCACGGCGTTCAAGAGTCCATTTGGGGTTTCACGCCCTAGCCCGACATTCAGGAATTCGCCCTTGCGTAGGCACCAGCCATAGCCGGCCAAGTCATGGCAAAAGAACAGTTCGCCCGGTGGGTGGCTGGCGTGGCCGTTGGCAATGGGCAGCGGACCGACGGCGAATTCGGCCTCTTGTGCATAGACGGCCCCTTCCTGGCGCCCGACGGCGGCGCCCAGCGTACGCGCTACTGGACAGAAATGGCCGCCCGCGCCGACCAGCAGTCGCGTGCGCCACTGTCCGTTGACGACCCAGCCATCCGTTGCGCGACGTGCCTGTGCGAAGGCTTCGCCGAGTTGCAGTCGGGCGCCAGAGCGCCGCAGCAGGTAGTCGTCAAACTCCACGCGCCGGATACCGAAGCTGACCGGAGCTGGGTAGCGAATGGTCACGGTGTCGCCGCCGATCAGTCCGCAGTTAAAGGCGTTCAAGGGTTGCAGCGTGTGCTGACGAGCGTAGTGCGTTAGGTCCAGCTCGAGGCTGTCGATGACCTGCGGCGTGATCCACCCGGCACAGACTTTTTCGCGGGGGAAGGACTCGCGGTCCATGACCACCACGTCAAGGCCAGCACGCACCAGCTGACGCGCCAGTGTTGAACCCGCGGGTCCGCCGCCAACGATTAGGATGTCGCAGCGGTCCATTGGCGCGTTCTGGCATCGGGGTGGTAGAGATGTTCCCGCGTCCACGGGGTGCGATGGTTGGTAGCTGGTGCGAAAGCCACCTGGAATAGCTGCATTTCTCCGGATTCGAACGCGGCCTGCGAGCCGGCCAGATACAGCTGCCACATACGGACGAAGTCCGGGCCAAACATTCGGTGGACCGCGGCTTGCTCGGCGTTAAAGGCCTGCAGCCACAGGCTGAGGGTGCGCGCGTAGTGTGGCCGCAGATTTTCCACATCCAGTACCGACAAGCCGGCCGGCTCCAGTACCGCCATGAGCTCCGCTAGAGACGGGGTATAGCTGCCGGGAAAAATGCGTTGCTCGATCCAGCGGTTCACCGGCTGCGGCGCGTTGCGGCCAATGGTGTGTAGTAGCCCATGCCCGTCTGCACGCAAGGTGCGCGTAATGACCGCGCCAAGCTCCGCATAGTGTTCTGGCCCCACATGTTCGAGCATGCCCACCGAAACGAAAGCGTCGCAGGCGCCGCTGGCATTGCGGTAATCGTCTTCGATGAATTCAACCCGGTCGGTTAGCCCAGCGCGCCGTGCGCGGCGCCGTGCCATCACGATTTGCTCATGGGAGATGTTGAAGGCGCGTACGCGGACACCGTAGCGACTCGCTGCATGCAGCGCCAAGCTACCCCAGCCGGAGCCCGCCTCGATGACGGTCTGGTCGGGCTGTAGGCGCAGCTTGCGGCAAACGTGGTCTAGTTTCGCAATTTGTGCGTCGAGCAGGGTGGCGTTTTCGTCGGTAAAGTAAGCGCAGGTATACGACAGGGTTGGGTCGAGCCACAAGCGGTAGAAGTCGTTGCCGATATCGTAGTGGTCGTGGATGTTGCGCTTGGCGCCGAGCAAGGTATTGCGCCGTGTCTGCGCGAGCTGGCGCGCTAGGCGCCCCATGAGCGTGCTGGAATTTACCGTGGCGGAGCGGCGCGAGAAAATCTCCCGCAGCGCGGCCACTAAGTCGCCTTCTATGAGGGTGATGCGCGCCGCAGCAAACAGCTCGCCGAACTGCATGGAGGGGTCGAGCACCAAGCGCAGCAGCGCGCGCCGGTCGGCGATGCCGAAGGTGGCGACCGCCGTGGCCCGTGGTGCGCCCACGGTCTCCCCTGTCCATAAGCGGAAGGCCAGCGCTGGACGCCCCGCCAGTTCGAGGAGTTTTTCCATGATTCGCGCATCGAGTGTGTCGGTACGCGGTGGCACCCGGGTTGCAGAGGGTGCCTCTGGAGTGGCGCTCTGGGCGCTCCGCACTAAATTGAGCAGCGGCATTGACGGGTTTCCTGAGGAGCCTGCTGATGAGGTTCCATGGTCTGCCCGGGGTAGCTGCTAGGGTTATAGGATATTCCCGTAATCCCCGCTCAGTGGGCCCCTGCTCTCAACGCTCCACCACTGCGGCAACCCCCATGCCACCCGCGGTACAGACGGAGATGAGCCCGCGACCGCCACCGCGTTCGTCGATCAGCTTGGCGAGCGTGCCCAGCAGGCGCGCACCCGTGGCCGCAAAGGGATGCCCGATAGCCAGGCTGCTGCCGGTGACGTTTAATTTTGCGCGGTCGATGGCGCCCAGCGGCTGTGGCAACCCGAGCCGTTCGCGGCAGAAATCCACGTCTTCCCAGGCCTTGAGGGTGCACAACACCTGAGCGGCGAAAGCCTCATGGATCTCGTAGAAATCAAAGTCTTGTAGGGACCGCTGGGTTTGTTGCAGCAGGCGCGGCACGGCATAGGTGGGCGCCATCAGCAATCCTTCGCTCTGGACGAACTCGACGGCCGCTACTTGGCCGGCCGACAGGTAGGCCAGTATCGGTAGGCCGCGGGCCTGGGCCCAGGCTTCGGTGGCGAGGAGCACGGCTGACGCGCCATCGGTGAGTGGCGTGCTGTTGCCGGCGGTGAGTGTGCCGTGGCCACTGCGGGTATCGAATGCCGGGCGGAGTTGGGCCAGTTGCGCGAGCGAGCTGTCGGCACGGAGCTGGTTGTCCCGCGTCAGGCCCGTCAGTGGCGTGAGCAGGTCGGTAAAGAAGCCACGCGCATAGGCTGCCGCCGCCTTCTGGTGGCTCTCCAATGCCAGTTGATCTTGGGCTGCGCGGGTGATGCCCCAGTGCTGTGCCATTTGTTCGCAGGACTGGCCCATCGACCGGTGGGTGCGCGGCTCGCCGGTGTTCGGCAGGGCGGGCGCCAGCATGCTCGGCCGAAAACCCAGCCAGGGTTTGACGCGCTCCAAGATGGTCTTGCCACGGAAGGCCCGTAGTAGCAACTGGCGATAGGCCTCGTTCAACACCAGCGGCGCGTCGCTGGCGGTGTCGACGCCAGCCGCGATGCCGCAGTCAATCTGGCCAAGGGCGATCTTGTTGGCCACCAGCAGTGCGGCCTCCAGGCTGGTGCCGCACGCGCGTTGTAGGTCGACCCCCGGAGTGGTGGGTGACAGGCCTGAATCCAGCACGCATTCGCGGGTCAGGTTCCACTGCCGGGAGTGTTTGAGTACCGCTCCTGCAGCGACTTCGCCGAGGGCCACGCCATGCAGCTGAAAGCGCGCCACCAGTCCGCGCAGGACGGCGGTGAGCAGGGCTTGATTGCCGAGATGGGCATAAGCGCCGTGCGAACGCGCAAACGGCAGGCGCGTACTGCCGACAATGGCGACGCGGCGAACGAACGGTGCGACCAGCATGCGGTTCTCCACAGAGTGTTGCACTGACGGTGCCGGGGGTGAACCGTTAGAATGCGGCATCCACGTGAGATTCGACAAGTCGGCCGCCGGCCAACTCGAATCGAACGCCTACTTTGCAGGGACTGTTTCGGCAAACCGCATGATGATGACTCGCCCGCTTCTGCCGATCCGCCAGCATGCTGCCGGCATCCTACGTCTGGGCTTGCCGTTGGTGGGCAACAACGTGGCCCTGGCGGCCATGGGGACCGTTGATACCGTGATGGCTGGCCAATTGGGCTCCGTGAGTCTGGCGGCGGTGGCGGTGGGAGTGGCTTTTTACAACCTGTTCCTGTTCTCCGGCATGGGCGTGATGATGGCGGTGGCACCGCTAGTCGCTCATGCGCGTGGCGGTCACCGGCATGGCGAGGTGGCACAGTACGCGCGGCAGGCGGTGTGGTTGGCGCTCGCTATGGCGCTGTTGCTGGCGCCACTGATGTTTCTGGTGGGTCCGTTGCTGCGTCTGCTGGGCACCGCGCCTGCCGTGGTGCCACAGGCCACCGGATTTGTGTGGGCGTTGGCGGCGGGCTATCCGGCGATGCTGGTCTACTTGTCATTGCGGTATGTCAGTGAAGGACTCGGACAGACGCGTCCGATTTTTCTCACCGCTGCCTGCGGGCTGGTGATGAATATCAGCGGTAACTGGATCTTCATGTACGGCAAGTTCGGGATGCCAGCGCTCGGCGCGGTCGGCTGTGGTGTGGCCAGTGCACTGGTTATGTGGACCTTGCTGCTGGCCATGGTGTTCAACTTGCGCTTCGCTAACGCGTTTCGTCGCTATGCTTTGTTCGCGCAGTTCGCATGGCCCGATCTCGCGCGGCTGCGCGAGCTGCTGCGGCTTGGGCTGCCCATTTGCGGCGGGTTGATGAGCGAGGCCGGGCTGTTTATTGCCTGTGCCTTCATCATGGGGACGCTCGGCGCCATTGAGGTGGGCGCACATCAAGTGGCGCTGAATTACGCCTCTCTCACCTTCATGGTGCCACTGGCACTACATTCCGCCACGACCGTTTATGTCGGCTATTTGCTGGGCGGCGGTCGGGTGGCGGATGGTCGGCGTGGCGGTTATACCGGCATAGCCTTGTGCACCGGGTTGATGGCTTTTTCGGCAGGGATCCTGCTGTTTGCGAATGAGGCCATTGCGGCGCTCTACACCCGCGATCCCCAGGTGCTGTCGCTGGCCTCGAAGCTGTTGCTGCTCGCCGGTCTGTTTCAGATTTCGGACGGGCTACAAGTGGGCGCTGCCGGTGCCTTGCGCGGCTTTAAGGATGCGCGCGTCCCCATGTGGTTAAACTTGTTTTCCTATTGGGGCGTTGGCTTTCCGCTGGCTTTCGGTTTGGGCGTGGTTCTGCACGCTGGCCCCGAGTACGTTTGGGTGGGTTTGATTGGTGGTCTAACCGTCTGTGCGGCGTTGCTGAGCTGGCGTTACGCGCAGGTGTCACGGCGGGCAGTGGCCGCAGCGCAGCGAGAACGCAGCGCGTGAAGCAGTGCTGGTGGCGACGAGCGATGTGGATCACGGCAACCGCGGGTTTGCTCGTGGGTTGTGGCCGGGCTCCAGTGACTGGCAACGGGCAGTGGCCACCCTATATGGCTGCCGGTGAAGACGCCTATGCGGCGCTCGCCGATCGTTACTACCTGGAACGCGCGCGTTGGCAACCTACTTGGGCGGCGGCTTGGGGGCTAGCTCCAGTGGCTGGTGTGCGCCCCGATATCGACCCGCAGACGGTGGCTGCGCGGCTGCGGATAGACCGCGCGTTCCTGTCGCGAGCACTGGCGATTGACCCACGGACCTTGACGCCCGCCGGGCGGGCCGGGCGAGAGCTTTGGATCCATGATCTGCGGCAGTCGATCCATGGGGCGAGCTTTCCCGAAGAGTTGCTGCCACTGTCCGCGGCCGATGGCGGCTTCGCGTTGTGGGCGGTGCTGGCGTCGGCACGCGGTGAGGTGGCGCTGAATTCGCTCGCGCAACACGAAGCCTGGTTAGCGCAGCTGGCGACCGTGCCGGACTGGGTTGAGCAAGCGTTGATCAATATGGAGACGGCTGACGCCCGTGGCTTGCGGTTGGCACCTGAAGCCTGGCAGTGGCTGGCCCGCCGTATCGGCGTGGCACGGACGCTGCCATTGACGCCGCCACCGGGGGCTTGGGGTGTGGGGTTAACGCTGGCGGAGCAGCAAGCCCTGGCGGCGCGTTATCGGGCGCTGGCCGACGAGCGGGTGCGGCCGGCACTACAGCGCCTGCAGCAGCGTGCACTGGTGGCCGCACAGCGGGCACGTGGTCTTCCTCGCGCCAACTGGTCTACTTTGCCGCTCGGTGAGGCGTGGTACCTGCAGCGGCTAGATGAGTCGACGGACTTGCCGCTGACAGCGCAGGAATGGCATGCCGCTGGACTGGCCGGCGTGACGCGGCTTGAGGGCCAATTGGCCGCTGCGCCGTGGCCCGCCGTGCCGCCGGCTACGGCCGGCGCGGCACCGGCCCAGAGCGCGGTTCCGGCGCTACCTGTGTTGCTGCTCGAGCGCCTCCCCATGGCGGCAGTGCCACGCTGGCAACGCCGCACGCAGCGTCCGGCACACCGTGACGGCTATGGTTTGTATCGCTTGCTGACGGCCGTCCCGGCCGCGGTGGAACCCGACCCGGCGGCCGCTGCACTGCACCGGCGAGCGGCATTGGAGCAGGCGCGTGGCGCGGTAGCGATGGTGGTGGTGGACACGGGACTGCATGCTCTTGGATGGAGCCGGGAACAGGCGCTGCATTATCTGGCCGCGCATACCGTGTGGAGCGGGCCGCAGGCCGCAGATCACGTGGACGCGGCGTTGGCCTCGGCCACCACGGGCTTGGCCGCAGGTGCGGGGTGTCTGCGGCTGCTACAGCTGCGCACGGCAGTGGAGCAGCTGCAGGGCGCTGCGTTCACGGCCGAGGCGTTTGATCGGCAACTAGTGGTAGACGGACCCTTACCACTCGACGCCTTGGAAAGCCGGGTGATGGCGTGGGCGCGCCGCCCGGCGCCGGGTTCGCTGCCGGCGCAGTCGGTGCCGTCCAGCGCGCGCAGGTAGCAGCGGTCACCGCTGAAATGGCCTGTGGCCCCCAGCGGGGGTTCATGCCCGCTAGTTTAGCCATGGGCGCGGTCGGCGCTGCTGGTTTAGACTGCCAGACTTCGTCATTGTCGCCGTGGCTGTTCAACCATGAGTTCTACCCATTTTGAGCGGCAGCTGGCCGGCCTGGTCAATTCAGGCGAGCGTGGCGTGCTGGTGGGCGGCCTTAAAGGCGTCGAAAAAGAGTCACTGCGCGTTACCCCTGAGGGAGATATTGCCCAGACTCCACACCCGCGCACGCTGGGCAGTGCGCTCACGCACCCGGAAATTACCACTGACTATTCCGAGGCGTTGCTGGAGCTGGTCACACCGGCCTATCCGGACAGCGCACGCCTGATGGAGCGTCTGGTTCAGCTGCACCAGTTCACCTATCGCTCTATTGGTGACGAGATGCTGTGGGCGACGTCGATGCCCTGCGGGGTCAGTACCGACGCGGCGATCCCGATTGCCCGCTACGGCCGTTCGCACAGCGCGCAAATGAAAGAGGTCTACCGCGAAGGGTTGGGCCTGCGCTACGGCCGGTTGATGCAGGCTATCAGTGGCGTGCACTTCAACTATAGCTTCCCCGCGCAGTTTTGGCCGGTGCTGGCTGAGGTGACACAGACGCGTACGGTCGGGCAGGATTTTATCTCTGATCGTTATTTTTCGCTGTTGCGTAACTACCGCCGGCATGGCTGGATTGTGCTGTATCTGTTTGGGGTGTCACCGGCGCTGTGTGCCGGGTTCCTGCAGGGCCGAACGGACCCGGGGTTGTCCACTTTGGTGCCAGGCACCTTGTATGCGCCCTATGCCACCTCGTTGCGCATGAGCGATGTGGGTTACCGTAATAGCGTGCAGTCGGCGCTCAACGTTTCCGTGAATTCCTTGCGTGAATATGTGCGCGACCTGACCCGAGCCGTCTCCACACCGCATCCGGGCTATGCCGCTCACGGGGTCCGTAAGGATGGCCAGTGGCAGCAGTTGAACACCAATCTCCTGCAGGTCGAAAACGAGTACTACAGCCATATCCGCCCCAAGCGGGTCACGGCGCCTGGTGAGCGCCCGACCAAGGCACTGCAGCGAGCTGGCGTGCAATACGTAGAAGTGCGTTCGCTGGATGTCAGCGCCTTTGACCCGGTCGGCGTGAACATGAACAAGCTGCGGTTTCTGGAGGCGTTTGTTGCCTGGTGCGTCCTGTCAGCCAGCCCGCCCATTGCCGAGGAGGAGCAGGTACGGCTGGAGGCCAACCATGTCACGGTCGCGCGGCGGGGCCGGGAGCCGCGGTTGGCGCTGTGGCGAGACGGCCGCGAGGTGCCAATGGCGCACTGGGCAGCCGAAATTGTTGACGGACTCCGCGGAACTGCAGCATTGCTGGATACAGGCGACCCTGCTCGCCCTTACACTGCAGCCGTGGAAGTGCAGGCGGCGAAGGTGGTCGATGTCGACCTGACGCCGTCGGCACGTTTGCTGGCGGAACTGCGTTCCAGTGGTGAAGGCTTTTTCCCCTGGGCGCGGGACAGGTCGGCGGCGCACCGCCGGCATTTTATGGAAGCCGCGCCGGTGGACGCGCCGACGCTGCGTCAGCTGGCGGCTGCCGCAGAAGACAGCCTAGAGGCGCAAGCCCGAATGGAAGCCGAGGATAAGGGCAGTTTTGAGGACTACTTGGCGCACTGGTTCGCCTGAGCGCAAGCGATACGGAAATACATGTCACAGACGGCAGAATTATCGCCCGTTCAAGAGTCCAGCGCCGCCAGGCAGCAGCGCGAAGGCTACCCGTGGCTCAGTTTCTCCGACCCGCAACTGGAACGTGAGTTCCGCACCGAGTCGCTGCGCGAGCATTTTCCACAAGTACGCCAAGGGCTGTGGCTGGCGCTGCTGTTGGTGTGTGCCTTCGGGGTAATGAACGTCATCTCGCTGGGCGCCGCCCATCGCCCGATGATCTACTGGGTTGAGCTGGGCTTGGTTTTGCCGGGCTTTCTGGCGTTGATCGGGATCACCTATATGGCCAATGCGAGCACGGTCTATCCGCGCATCGCAGAAGTGCTCTATCCGGTACTGGGCGTTTGTCTGATTGCGATGGAACAGCTGACAGCACGCAGCGGCAGCATTCCGGTAGCTTCGTGGCTGGTGCTGGTCATTCCCTATACCTACAGTCTGCTGGGGCTGCGGCTTTATCCGGCTTTGCGTATTTCGCTGTTATCCGCGGCGATCTATCTGTTTATGCTGGGCCGTAACGGGGTGGTTCCCCCTGAAGTCATCCACTACAAGTGGTTGTTGGTGGTGGTGGCCACAGTGGCCAGTGCGGCCATGGGTTTGCAGCTGGAGCGGCTGCGGCGAGCGCATTTCTTGGAAAGTCGGCGGCTGTTGGAAGCGGCGGCGCGCGATGGCCTGACGGGCCTGTTCAATCGGCGGCGCTTTGATGAACATATCGACAATTGCTGGGGTCATGCGCAGCGTGACGGCAAGCTGCTGGCGGTGTTGCTGGTGGATATCGATAGTTTCAAACCCTACAACGACCGTTATGGCCATCAAGCGGGCGATGTGGTGTTGCGGCAGGTAGCGTCGGCACTCGCTCGCAGCGCTCGACGCTCATTCGATTTCGTGGCGCGCTATGGCGGTGAAGAATTCGCCGTCATCCTGTTTGAGCCGTCGCGCGAATACGTCGTTGAAGTGGCAGAACGCATTCACGCCGAAGTGGCCGCATTGCGCATTCCGCATGAAGCCTCCGCGGCGGCAGACCATGTGACGGTTAGTGTCGGCGTGGCCATCCTCAAGCCATCGCCAGACCGCAGTGCGGCCGGTGGCCTGCAGTTGGCGGATGAAGCGCTCTATGCGGCCAAGGAGACCGGGCGCAAGCGCACCGTCTACCGCGAGGCTGAGTATGCCGCGCTCGCCACCGGCGTGTTCCGCCGTTATCGCCGCGAGGCGCGCTAGGCGGCGGCGGCTACCTTCGCGTCGGCTCCGGTCAGGGGCTCTTGCCGACGTGCCTGACGTAAATATTTTGCAGTGCAATGGCTGGCAGCTACACTCTGCGTTGCATTCGGGCCTTCCGGTCCGCGGAGACTATTGTGCGCAAGATCCACCGCCTGCTCGTCGCCAACCGTGGCGAAATCTCCATTCGCGTGATGCGTGCTGCTGCCGAACTCAGTATCCGCACGGTGGCTATCTATTCGCAGGAAGACCGGTTTTCGCTCCACCGTACCAAGGCAGACGAGGCTTATCTGGTCGGTGAAGGCAAGGGTCCCATCGAGGCTTACCTCGATATTGCCGACATCATCCGCATTGCGGTGGAGGCCAAGGTAGATGCGATCCATCCCGGCTACGGCTTCCTGTCGGAGAACCCGGACTTCGCCGAGGCCTGTGCCGTTGCTGGCATCCTCTTTGTAGGGCCGACGCCCGCCACCATGCGCTCACTGGGCAATAAGGTGTCCGCGCGCAATCTGGCGGTAGCGGCTGGCGTGCCGGTCATGCCAGCCACACCGCCCTTGCCCGAAGACGGCCCACAGTGTCTCAGTCTCGCGGAGCAAGTGGGCTATCCGGTGATGCTGAAGGCCAGCTGGGGCGGTGGTGGGCGCGGCATGCGCGTGGTCGAGTCGGCGGAGCGGTTGCTGGAGGAGGTGGCGTCCGCGCGGCGCGAGGCCAAGGCGGCTTTTGGGAACGACGAGGTCTACCTCGAGAAGCTCATCCGGCATGCGCGGCATGTCGAGGTGCAGTTGCTCGGCGACCAGCATGGCACGCTCGTGCATCTGTGGGAGCGCGACTGCACGGTGCAGCGGCGTAACCAGAAGGTGGTTGAACGGGCGCCGGCAGTTTTCATGTCGCTGGCCGAGCGTGAAGCGCTGTGCGCTGAAGCGGTGAAGATTGGCCGGGCAGCAGACTACTGCAGCGCCGGGACCGTCGAGTTTCTGCAGGATGCGGATACCGGCAAGATGTATTTTATCGAGGTCAACCCGCGCATTCAGGTAGAGCACACGGTGACTGAGACAGTCACCGGTATTGATATCGTCAAGGCGCAGATCCATATCGCCGAGGGTGCACGCATCGGCAGTCCTGAGAGTGGGGTACCGGCGCAGGTGGATATTCGCCTCGTTGGGCATGCGATGCAGTGCCGTGTGACCACCGAAGATCCGGAAAACAATTTCATTCCTGACTATGGCCGTATTACGGCCTATCGCAGTCCTGCGGGCTTTGGCATCCGACTCGACGCTGGTACCGCCTATTCGGGTGCGTTCATCGGGCGTTCGTACGATTCACTGTTGGTGAAGGTCACGGCCTGGGCGCCGACCGCCGAGGAAACCATTGCACGCATGCACCGCGCGCTCTGGGAATTCCGTATCCGTGGCGTGACCACCAACCTGCGCTTTTGCGACCAAGTGATCGCCCACCCGAAATTCATGCATGGTGATTACACCACTCGCTTCATCGACGAGACGCCAGAGTTGTTCCACTCGCCGCGCCGTCGTGACCGCGCCACGCGTCTGCTGGCCTTCTTGGGCGATGTCAGTGTCAACGGCAACCCCGAAGTGAAGGGGCGAATCAAGCCGTTGCGTCTGTCCGTGCCGCGGGCGCCGAAGTTGTTGCTGCCAACGCCAGCACCGGGCAGCAAGCAGCGTTTAGATGCGCTCGGCGCGGAGAAATTTTCGGCATGGATGCGCGCGCAGCCGGGCGTGTTGATCACCGACACGACGATGCGTGATGCGCACCAGTCCTTGTTGGCGACGCGTGTGCGCACACGTGACCTGACGGCGATTGCGCCGCACTATGCCAGCTTGCTGCCGGAGTTGTTGTCGGTGGAATGCTGGGGCGGCGCCACCTTCGACGTCTCGATGCGTTTCTTGCGTGAATGCCCTTGGGAACGCCTGACGCAGTTGCGGGAAGCGATGCCTAACTTGCTGCTGCAGATGCTGTTGCGTTCGGCGAATGCGGTGGGCTACAAAAACTACCCGGACAATGTGGTGCGACATTTTGTTCGCGAAGCGGCACAGGGTGGCGTGGATCTGTTCCGGGTGTTTGATTGCCTGAACTGGGTCGACAACATGCGCGTTGCCATCGACGCAGTGCGTGACACGGGCCGGCTGTGTGAAGCCGCGGTGTGCTACACCGGCAATCTCGCCGACCCGCGCGAATCCAAGTACACCTTGAAGTATTACGTGAATCTGGCGCGGCAACTGGAGAAGGCTGGCGCCAACATCATCGGTATCAAAGACATGGCCGGCCTGTGTCAGCCGGTAGCGGCCCGACAACTGGTCAAAGCACTGCGCGAAGAGACCGGGCTGCCGGTGCATTTTCACACCCACGACACGAGCGGGATTGCCAGCGCAACGGTGCTGGCCGCGGTCGAGGCGGGCGTGGATGCCGTGGATGCCGCCATGGATTCTATGAGTGGCCTGACGTCACAGCCCAATCTGGGTTCGATCGTTGAGGCCTTGCGGCACACCGACCGCGCTACTGGGCTCGACCCGGCGCAAATTCGCCGGCTGTCCGGTTACTGGGAGCAGGTGCGTCATACCTACGGCGCTTTTGAAAGTGATTTGCGCAGTGGTGCCAGCGAGGTCTATGTCCACGGCATGCCCGGCGGGCAGTTCACTAACCTGCGCGAGCAAGCCCGCTCGCTCGGGATCGACGAGGTGCGCTGGCCCGAGGTGGCGCAGGCCTATGCCGAGGTGAATGACATGTTTGGCGATATCGTGAAGGTCACCCCAACCTCGAAGGTGGTGGGCGATCTGGCGATCATGATGGTGACCAGCGGCTTGACGCGGGCCCAGGTGGAAAGCCCGACCACCGAAGTGGCCTTCCCGGAGAGTGTGGTGGAACTGTTCCACGGCGATCTCGGACAGCCCGTCGGCGGGTTCCCCGCTGCATTGCAGGCGAAAGTGTTGAAAGATCGTGCGCCGCTCACCGGCCGGCCGGGGGAGTCTCTGCCATCGCTGGACCTGGTCGAAGAGCGTGCCGTGGCCGAACGCAAGTGTGGTCGAGTGCTGACGGACGGCGAGTTTGCCAGTTACCTGATGTACCCCAAGGTATTCCTCGAGTACGCCGCGGACCGCACCAAGTTCGGCAATGTCAGCGCTTTGCCTACCCCCGCTTTTTTCTACGGCCTAGAGCCGGGCGATGAGGTGATGGTGGAGCTGGAGCGTGGCAAGACGCTCATTATTCAGCTGGCCGCCATCAGTGATGCGCATGAAGATGGCACGCGCACGGTGTTCTTCGAGCTCAATGGCCAGCCGCGTTCAGTGCGGGTGGCGGACCGTGGTGTGGTGGCTGCGCGCCCGGCTCGCCGCAAGGCCGAGGTGGCCAATGCAGACCATGTCGCGGCGCCCATGCCCGGCACGGTGGTGACGGTGCCGGTGAAAGCGGGGCAGACGGTGCACAAGGGCGAAGTGCTGGTGACGCTGGAGGCCATGAAGATGGAAACGGCGGTGCGGGCCGACCGCGATGGCACGCTGGAAGAGGTGCTGGTGCGCACCGGACATGCGGTGGACGCCAAGGACCTGCTGGTCACGTTCGCCAAAGCCTAGCGCTAGGCGACGGGGACGGCGTCCTGATGCGCGGTGCTGAACACCGCCCGGCCGCTGGCGACCAGCTGTCCGGTAGAGTCAAAAATGCTGGCATCCACCACTGCCAGCGACTTGCCCAGCCGTAGTGCCCGCCCTTCTGCGCGCAAGTCACCTGGCGTGACGCCACGGTGGAAATCTACCCGCATGTCGACGGTGGGTGCGCCGCGCCCGGTGAAGGCCACCATGGTCATGCCGCAGGCCACATCGACGAGCGTGGCGATGACACCGCCATGCATGTGCCCACGCGCGGCTGAACCGCTGAACAGGGCCTGCCATGGCAGCTGGAGCTGCACGCCGATGGCGGACACGCTGAGTACTTCAATGCCCAGATGAACATTGAACGGGATGCGCTGGCAGTAGGTGGTCAGCTGCTCCTGCGTGAGAATGGGCTGCCGCACGCTTGGAGTGGCTATTGCCGGGCCGGCGTTCACCGCGTTTTTACCTGAAACCACGGCGGAATGCCGCCCGGCCAGTCGTCGCCCCACTGCTGCCGGCCACCGTCAACCGCCAGCAGTTCGCCGGTGATGAATTTGCCGGTGGACTGTGCGGCGAGATACACCACGCCCTGTGCAATGTCGATCACATCGCCCAGATGACGCATCGGATTGGAGTCGGCGAAGGCTTCGGCCGCCGCGCGTGGGTACACGTTCAGCCCTTCGGTAGCGATGGAGCCGGGGGCCAAACAGTTCACGCGGATGCCTAGCGACGCCCATTCGGTGGAGACGCTCTTGGACATGGCGATGACGCCCGCGCGAGCGGCACTGGTATGCGCCACTTGCGGGTTGCCGCGACTGACAATGGCGACAATGTTGACGATGCTGCCGCGGTGTTGCACTGGCGGAGTCGTTTCTGCGGGCGCCGCAGCAGCCCAGCGCCGCGCTGCGGCTTGCATCATGTACCAGGTGCCGTTGAGGTTGGTGTCGATGACCGCGTTCCAGCCCTTCACGCTGAACTGCAACGCCGGTTGTGGGTATTGGCCACCCCCGTTATTCACCAAAGCATCCAGCCGCCCGTATTTCTGCCAAACGGCAGTGAACAGCGCCTCCACCTGCTCTGGGTCGCGGATGGTCATGGCATGGGTGTCGACCCGCTTGCCCACCAGACGTTCGACAGCGCTCGCCGTGGCGTCGAGTGTCTCAATTCGCCGGCCACAGATGACCACTTGAGCGCCGAGGCGCGACAGCACGAAGGCCATGGCGCGGCCCATGCCGCTACCGCCTCCGGAGACCAGAAACACCTGGCCTTCCAGCAAGTCGGACCGATAGGCGAGTGGCGCAGCGGCCAGCTCCTCATCGCTCATGCCCCAGTCCTTGGGTGGCTCTAATACAATTCGGTCTACGGTTTCCGTCGGATCGGGCAGCGTCACGCTCTTGTGTCCTCATAGTGGGCGGCCACGGGAGGCCATGGCCTCCCGGCGAAAGAGGATTAGGCTTGAAGCCATGTAAAAAAACAAGCCTGACTGTTTTTTAAAGGCAGAGAGGTTTTTTTTGGCACTGGCGTGGTAGTTTCCTGTTCCTGCGGGGCGACGCTGGAGCCCTTAGGCTACACAGACCGATTTTCGGGGGTTTGACCATGGCGACGAAGAAGCAAGGCGCGAAAGCGCGTCGGTCAGTGAAAAGCAAGGCCAAGGCCAAGCCTACGGCCAAGCCTACGGCCAAGCCTAAAGCGGCCATCAAGGCCACCCCCAAGGCCACCCCCAAGGCCACCCCCAAGGCCCAGCCCAAAGCGGCGGCCAAGGTCAAACTGAAGGCTAAACCCTTGGCGCTGGCCATTCCTCCGGGCCATGAGGACCTGGCGCGGTTGCGCATCCGCGTGACCACCATGGGCGATTTGCTGCTGCAGGCCGCCGATCGCTATCCGAACCGTCTGGCCTTGGTGTTTCCCGACGCCGAGTTCACCTATGCGCAGCTGGCGCAGCGTGCCTTGGAGCGCGCGCGCGGGCTACAGGCCTTGGGCGTCAAGCCGCGCGAACACGTGGGCATCCTGATGCACACGTGCGCAGACTTCGTGGAGCTGCTGTTCGCAGTGGCCTTCTGCGGTGCGGTCGCGGTGCCCATCAATGCGCGCTACCGCAGCGGTGAACTGGCCTATGTCATCGAGAACGGCGATCTGGTCACGGTGGTGACCACCGATGCCGTGGCCGATCATGTTGATTTCATTGAGCGCCTGCATGCGGCGCTGCCGAAGCTGAGCCACGCCACCGACCCGCTGCACCTGACACTGTCGGCCACGCCGCGGCTGCGCAATGTGGTGCTGCTGGGTAAGGCGAAGCCGAAGGGCTTTGTAACCCAGAAGGTGTTTGAGACTGCTGCACGCAAGGTGAACCTGCTGGACGTGCACACCAGCCGGCTGCGCACCCGCGTACGTGACCATGCGCTGATGTTGTACACCTCGGGGACGACCGCCAATCCGAAGGGCTGTCTGATCACCCACGAGGCGCAGGTGCGCAACAGCATGAACCTGGGCAGTGTCCGCTACCGGCTGACGCACAAAGACCGCTTCTGGTCGCCGCTGCCGATGTTCCACATTGCGGCCGTGTTGCCGATGCTCGCGATCTTCGATGTGGGCGGTGCCTACCTGACCATGGGTCACTTCGATCCGGGCGTGGCGCTGAAGATGCTCGAAAAATACAAGGTCACGGCCACTTACCCCAGTTTTGTCACGCTCATTCAGGGCCTGGTCTATCACCCGGACTTTAAAAAGCGCGACTTGTCGCGCATTCGATTGATGAACAGCAACTTTGCGGTGCAGCCACCGGGCGTCGCTGCTCCCATCATGGAGGCGATGCCCAATGCCTTGCAGGTCGGCAGTTTCGGCATGACCGAAGCCGCCGGCACGGTGTGCACTGGCGGCTGGGATGAATCTGAAGATTTGCGCATTACCCGTCTTGGCAAGCCGTTGCCGGGGCAGGAAGTGCGGATCGTCGACCCCGAGACCAAGGTGGATTTACCGCTGGGCCTGCGTGGCGAAGTGCTGGTGCGCGGCTATAACCTGTTTGACGGCTACTACCGCGACCCGGAGAAGACCGCGCAGGCGCTGGATGCTGCTGGCTGGTTCCACACCGGCGACATTGGTTCGCTCGACAAAAGCGGCACTATCCTCTTCCATGGCCGCTTCAAGGACATGCTGAAAGTGGGTGGTGAGAATGTGGCTGCCGCGGAAATTGAAGCCGTGTTGCAACGCCACGATGCCGTGAAGCTGGCGCAGGTGGTTGGTCTGCCGGACGAGAAATATGTGGAAGTGCCGGCAGCGTTTGTCGAACTGGAGCCCGACGGCAAAGTGACCGAGCAGGCGCTGATCGACTTCTGTCGCAAGGAAGTGGCTGGCTTTAAGGTGCCACGTCATATCCGCTTCGTGACGGAATGGCCGATGAGTTCCAGCAAGATCCAGAAGTTCCGTCTGCGCACGGGGCTGGTGAAGGAGCTGGGCCTCGACTGACCCGCATGGGTGACGGTACCTTGCAGTAGCGAGCTGGCTCGCAATTTTCGGGAGAGCGTGCTCATGAAATTATTGCGTGTCCTGGTGCTGGTAGCCAGCGGTCTGCCTGCGTTGGCCCATGCCGCACCACCACCCGCCGACATGGAGGCTGAGCGGGTCAAGGCAGAAGCCTTCACGGCCAGCATGGAAGCCAAAGGGCAGGTCAATCGCGAGACCTTGCCCGGCGCGCGTCTGTACCGTGAGCGCTGCGCCATGTGCCATGAAGGCCAGGTACCCAAGGCGCCCCACAAGACCTTCGTGTCGCTGATGCCGACCGATGCTATTTATCACGCTTTGGCCGACGGCATTATGCAGCCACAGTCTGCCGGCCTGAGCCTGACGCAGAAACAGCAGGTGGCGGAATACTTGACGGGCGAGCAGCTCGACCTGGCGCGGCAAATCCCGATGCCACCGCAGTGTGCCAGCGAAGGACACGCCACCGGCCCGCGCCTGATGGGCTGGGGTTTCGGTCCGCGTAACGAACATTACATTCCCCCCGCTGTGGCCGGATTGCTGGCGGCGGACGTGCCCCGACTCCAGCTGAAGTGGGCGCTGGCCTATCCCGGCGGGGCATTCCGCGCGCGTTCTCGGCCGACCTTTGATCAGGGCGTGCTCTATGTGGGCAGTCAAGACGGCACGGTGTATGCGCTCGACGCCAAGACCGGCTGCCGCCACTGGACTTTCCGCGCGAGCGCCGAGGTGCGTACGCCAGTACTGGTGGACGTGGTGGGGCCCACCGCGCGGCGTGTGGCATTGTTCGGTGACCTCAACGGCCGCGCTTATGCGGTCGATGCCACGAATGGCACGCTGTTGTGGAAGCTGAAGGCGGACGACCACCCAACGGCGACCATCACCGGTGCGCCGGTGCTGCATGACGGGGTGCTGTACGTGCCGGTCTCGTCGCTGGAAGAAGCCTCGGCAGATCCCTCCTATGAGTGCTGCACCTTTCGCGGTTCGGTGGTGGCGGTGGCTGCCGATAGTGGCAAGGTGCTGTGGAAGAGCTACACCATCCTCAAGCCAGCGCGGCAGCGCGGCGTGACGACCGCCGGCATTAAACGTTTTGCCCCTGCCGGTTCGCCGATCTGGAACTCGCCTACCCTCGATGTGAAGCGTGGCCTCATGTATGTCGGTACCGGCAATGCTTACAGCGCACCCGCGGATATTTCCTCGGATGCGGTGGTGGCGTTCGATCTGCAGACCGGCAAACGCCAGTGGGTCCATCAGGTGGTGGCGAATGACGCTTGGAACGTGGGGTGCATGATCGGCAATGCCAACTGCCCCACACCGGAAGGGCCGGACTTGGATATCGGTGCCGGGACGATGTTGCTCGCGGGTGGCGGCGCCAAGGGTGGTGATCTGGTCGCGGTAGGGATGAAGGATGGCACGGTGGTGGCCATCGATCCGGATCACCCGCAGCGCACGGTGTGGAAGCGCAAGCTCGGCCGCGGGAGCATTCAAGGTGGCGTGCAGTTCGGTATGGCCTACGATGGCCGGCGTCTGTATGTGCCGATTTCGGACATGGCTAATTCACGTGACGGCAAGCACTACCCGGGCGATATTCAGCCGGGTCTGAATGCACTGGTGCCCAGCACGGGCGAGATTTTGTGGCGCAACATCACCGACGATGCCTGTCATGGCCGCGATCTGTGTGACCGCGGTATCCTTGCCTCCATCGCGGCTATTGATGACGTGGTCTTCGGTGGCCACATGGATGGTCGTCTGCGCGCCTATGCCGCGGCTACCGGGCAGGTGCTGTGGGAAACGGACACGACGACGGAGATCGTCGGTGTCAATGGCGTGAAAGGCCATGGCGGCTCTATGGGTGGTGGCGGTCCGGTGGTCTATGACGGCATGGTGTACGTGAATTCCGGCTACGGCCTGTATTTCCACTTGCCGGGGAATGTGTTGTTGGCGTACTCCGTCGACGGCCGCTAGTGTTGGAGGTGGCGAGGTGGTGCTGCCGCTGCTGACCTTGCCGGTCGTTGAGGCGCTCACCGCCGCTGCCGCCGCGGGCGTCGCGGTGCTCAACTGTTCGCTCGACCTGGGCCGTAGCGTGACGGCGGTGGTGCCGGCAAGCGGATCGTTTGCGGTTGACGGTCAGCTCTATCCCTTGCCCGCTAGGGCGAAAGAACGCACGGTCTATCATTTCGACGGCACCGATTTTGTGCCGGTGTCGCGCTATGGCACCGCGCTGTACAAGCTGGTGCCCACGGAGTGGGGGCCGCCTACCTTCGAGATTGATGGCATCAAGATGCTGCCGACGGCGCAGGGATCGCCCTATGTCGATGCCGAGCAGAAGGTGGCATGGGTGCAGCCGCGCGGGCGGCAGGTCCTCGACACTTGCGGTGGCTTGGGGTATTTCGCCGCCTGCGCCGTCGCTGCGGGAGCGCGCACGGTACTGTCCTACGAGAAGAGCGCCGAGGTGTTGTGGCTGCGTACGCTCAACCCCTGGTCGCCGGTGCCGGGTAGCGTGCTGACGCTGACGCAGGGAGATATTACGCAGGAAATCAGCCGGCTGGCCACGCGTTCGGTCGGCGCCATTCTGCATGACCCGCCACGGTTTGGCATTGCGGGTGAGCTGTATTCACAGGCGTTCTATCACGAATTGGCGCGCGTGTTGGAAGCGGGCGGTCGGTTGTTTCACTACACGGGCTCGCCGAACAAGCTGACCAGCGGCCGCGACGTCCCCAATGAAGTGACAAAACGGCTGCGTCAGGCAGGGTTTACCACGACCCTGAAAGGCGATGGCGTGCTGGCGGTGCGCGGCTAGCGTTTACGGCCCGGGCGTGAGCGTTTCGATCACCCCGGTGAGTGTGTCTTCACCTAGCGTCAAGTACAGCGTGCTTTCGGCGACTGACAGATCAAACGCCATGCGTCGGTCTAGCCGTGCCGCCAGTGCGGCCAGCAGGTTGCGGTCCATCGTGTGCACCGTCAGGCGGTCCATGCGATGGATTTTGCCGCCGGCCAGCCGGGTCCACCACTGCACCGGATCGCGGTGAGCGTAGACCACCACCCGCGCGCAGGCTTTGGTGGCGCGATGTAAACGTTCCGCATCTGGCAGACCCACTTCAATCCATGCCTGCAGTGCGCCGGTGAGATCGCGCACCCACAGGGCCGGTTCATCGGGGTCGGAGAGGCCTTTGGAAAACGCTAGCCCTGCGGTGTACTCGAGGCAATAGGCCAGCACCCGGGTCAGCAAAAATTCAGCGCTCTCTGAAGGATGGCGTGCCACGCGCAGTTCGAGTGCCGTGTAGACGCTCCGGTCTGCGTCGGACAGCGTAATGGCGAAATGGTGAATGGTGGCGCCAGCGGCCATGGAGGGTATCCCGGAGCGAACAAAGAGCTGCAGGCTACCTGATTGAACCGCCGTGTTCTGCGGCTTCAGCGTTGCAGGACGTATTGGCCGGGAGCGGCGCCCAGCGGCGGGCAGCTGGCAGCGCCCATGGCAGGCGGCGCGCCCAGCGGTCCGCCGTGGGTCCGTAACCACGCACCCCAGGTGGGCCACCAGCTGCCAGCTTGCGGTTCAGTCGTCTGCCGCCATTGCGCGGGGGTGAGGTGGGCGTCGAGGCTAGCGCGTTCGCGCACCCGGTGACGTCGTCGCGGGTGAACCGGGCCGGTGACGATACCGGCGTTGTGTCCGCCGCTGGTGAGCAGGAAGGTGAAATGCTGGCTGCCGAGCAGGCGGCTTGCCTTGTAGACGCTTTTCCAAGGTGCCACATGGTCGGTTTCCGTGCCGACCACGAAGGCCGGTACGCAGATTTGTGCCAGCCGCACCGGCTTGCCGTCTACCGTGAAGCGGTCCTGTGCCAGTTCGTTGTGTAGGTAGAGTCGCTGCAGGTATTCGCTGTGCATCCGCCACGGCATGCGCGTGCCATCCGCGTTCCAAGCCATCAGGTCGACCAGCGCTTCGCGCTGGCCCTTCAGGTAAGTGTTCACCATGGGTTGCAGGATCAGCTCTTGCGGCCGCAGTAACTGGAAGGCGCCACTCATTTGGCTGCTGTTGAGCACGCCTTGTTGGTGCATCTGCGCGTCCAGCATCGCCAGCTGTGCCGGGTTGATAAACAAGGACAGTTCGCCCGGCTCGCTGAAGTCGGTCTGCGCGGCCAGCAGGGTCAACGAACCGAGGCGCTGGTCACCCTTGGCGGCCAGTGCCGCGGCACCGATGGCCAGCAGCGTGCCGCCGATGCAATAGCCCACGGCCTGCACGGGCGTGTTGGGCACGATGCTGGTCACCGCCTGCAATGCCGCTTCTAGACCGAGCTGTAGATAATCTTCCATACCCCGGTCGCGATCATCTGCATCCGGGTTTTTCCACGACACACAAAACACGGTGTGGCCTTCCGACACCAACCAGCGGATCAGGGAGTTCTGCGCTGACAGGTCAAGAATGTAGTACTTCATGATCCACGCCGGCACGATCAACAAGGGCGCTTGGTGGACCTGCGGTGTTGTGGGCGAGTACTGCAGCAATTCCATCAGGGCGTTGCGGCACACCACTTTGCCGGGCGTGGCGGCTACTTGCTGCCCGACAACGAAAGCCTCAGTACCTGCAGCCGGCAGACCCTGGGTGACACGCCGTAGATCGTCAAGCAGATGCCGGTGCCCGCGGGCGAGGTTTTCGCCCTGTTCTGCTCTGGTTTGCGCCATGAGCTGCGGATTGGTGAGCAGGTGGTTGGCAGGCGCGGTGAGATCGCCCGTCAGGCGTAGGCTGAAGTCGACGATGCTGCGCTGATAGCTGTCGAGACCAGCGATTTCCTGGGTGGCCACTTGGGTCAGGGCGGTCAGGTTCTGGTGAGCGCGCGCGAAGACGTTGAAGGGGAACTGCTGCCAAGCGGGGTCCGCATAACGGGGGTCCGCAGCGGTGGCGGTTGCTACGCCGCTGGCCGCCGCTTGCGCGAAGCTCAGGGTGTCGATGGCCAGGTCCGTGGCTTGCTGCCAGAGCGCCGCTTGCCGGGCCGGTGAAGCGAGCAGGTTCATCCAGTAGTCGGCCCATGCAGCACTGAACATGGCCGGCGAGAGTCCACCGGTCCATTGTGCCAGCGCAGCCTGCGCCTGACGCTGTCGATCCTGGTCCTGATCCTGATCCATGGCTTCAGGCCAGAACCGCATCCCGCAGTGCTACACCGGCATCCGCCAGCAAAGTGGGGTCGACCTTGCCGCGGGTTTCGATGACCTTGCGCGCTGCCATGTAATCTTTCGCATTGTTGACGCAGTCGATGGCCAGCAGTTCGTGTTCGCGCAGATAGGCACAGGCGAACGAGCGGCTGTGCACATCGCCCCGGATCACTACTTGATCGTAGTCAAAGTTCAGGCCGACGATCAGCAGCTTCAGGTCGTACTGGTCAGACCAGAACCAGGGCACCTTGTCATGCACCACGGTGCGTCCGACCATATTGGCTGCGGCGGTCTTGGCCTGCTCGAAGGCGTTGTCTACTGATTCAAGCCGCACGCGGCGGTGGTAACGGACGCTGGGTGCGCTGACGCAGTCTCCGATGGCGTAGACATGGGGGTCCGAGGTGCGGCAATGGGCATCAACGGCAATGCCATTTTCGCAGGCGAGGCCGGCGGCCTCGGCCAGCGCGGTCTCCGGCAGGATGCCGATACCGACCACGACCAGATCGGTCTGAAAAACCCGGCCATCGAGGGCGTGCACTTCACGCACTGCGCCGTCGCGGCCTTCGAACCCGCTGACCAGCGTGTCGAAGTGCAGACGCACCCCGGCGCGCGCATGTTCCGCGGCGAAAAAACTCGACATCTCGGGGGCGACCACGCGGTTCATGACACGGCCGGCCATTTCCAGCACGTCCACTTCCAGCCCGGCCTTGCGGCAGGTGGCGGCGGTTTCCAGACCGATGTAGCCCGCGCCAATGATGACCACGCGTGAGCCGGGTGCAAAGCGGCTGCGAATGGCCTGTACATCGGCGGCGCTGCGCAAGTAGTGGATGCCGGCGAGTTCGGCGCCATGCGCCACCACCTTGCGCGCACGGGTGCCCGGGCACAGCAGCAGCTGCGTGTACTCGAGGGTGCTGCCGTCAGCCAGCGTGACCTGTCGGGCAGCCAGATCGAGGGCCTTGGCCGCCTGCCCTAGGCGCAGTGTCACCCCGTGGTTGACGTAAAAGCTCTCGGGACGGATGAACAGGCGCTCCAGCTCCAGCTCGCCGGCGAGGTATTTTTTGCTGAGCGGCGGCCGCTGGTAGGGCAGGTAGGGTTCGTCCCCCACCAAGGTGATGGTGCCTTTGAAGCCTTCCCGCCGCAGCGAGTCGATGGCCTGCGCCGCAGCATGCCCGGCACCGATGATGACGATATGACCTTCCATGGGGGCAGTTTAATGGAGCCGCCGACGGTTGGCAGACGGATTTGGGGCGGCATGCGCACACGGGCGCTTTTTTTTGCACCAAAGGAGCGCGTGGCCTCGGAGCCTTGCCCTGTCATGGTGCGGTGGCTGGCGCTGGGTTATGCTTAAACCCTTGATTAGCGGAATATTTCCGTCGCGGCACGGAAGCTGCAATTGCTCTGGCTAGACGCGACCCTTGAACTTCTCTGGAGCCCGGTTCCTATGAAACTTGTTACTGCAATCATTAAGCCCTTCAAGCTGGACGACGTACGCGCGGCACTGTCCGAGATCGGGGTTTCCGGCATGACGGTCACCGAAGTGAAGGGGTTCGGGCGCCAGCGCGGCCACACCGAGCTGTACCGCGGTGCCGAATACGTGGTCGACTTCGTGCCGAAAACCCGGATCGAGGTCGGGGTCAAGGACGAGATGCTCGACACGGTCCTAGAAGCGATCGTCGGCGCGGCCAAGACCGGCAAGGTCGGCGACGGCAAAATCTTCGTCTCCGAAATTGAACGCGTCGTGCGTATCCGTACCGGCGAGTCGGACGACCAAGCCCTCTAAAGGGCCACCCCCGGCGGGGCCCTGTGGGGTCCCGATGCTCCGGAGTGCTGGCAGCCATGGCCACCTGCGCAGTACCATGCGCGCCATGGCTTCACTTCTTTCTTTCCCTGTCGTTTGCCCGCTTTGGGCAAACGCCGTTGAAATCCGTCGCCAGCCGCTGTTGAAGAACGATCCGCAGACTGGTTCGTACCACGAGCCACCGCCCCAGGAGCACGACTGACCATGAGCGAAGGGAACGGAGTGCCGCGCGACCAGGTGTTTGCGCAGGAGAAGGGCGATATCGCCGACTTCAAGTTCAATAGCGAAGTGGCCAACGTCTTCGATGACATGGTGTCGCGCTCGGTGCCGTTCTACGGCGAGATGCAGCGCATGAGCGCTGAACTGGCGGGCGACTACATGGTGGCTGGCACCAATGTGTACGACCTGGGTTGCTCCACCGGCACCTCGATGCTGCTGTACGGCGCCAATGCGCCCAAAGGCACCCGCTTTATTGGCATCGATGACAGCCAGGACATGCTGGACAAGTGCCGCCAGAAGATGACTGCCGCGGGTTTCGAGCACGAACTGGAACTGCGCGTGGCGGACCTGAACGAGGGCGCGCAGATCGAGAACGCTTCGCTGGTGTCGCTGGTGCTGACGCTGCAGTTCATCCGCCCGCTCCACCGCGAAAAACTGGTGCGCGACATTGCTGACGGCCTGAACGAGAACGGCTGCCTCATCCTCGTGGAGAAGGTGCTCGGCGAAGATTCGCTCTTCAATCGCCAGTTCATCAAGTACTACTACGACTACAAGGCGCGGGTGGGCTACAGCGAACTGGAAATCCGCCAGAAGCGCGAGGCGCTGGAAAACGTGCTCATTCCCTACAAGCTGCTGGAGAACCGTGAACTGCTGCTGCGCAGTGGTTTCCGCTATGTGGACACGTTTTTCAAGTGGTACAACTTCTGCGGCATCGTGGCGGTGAAATGATGCTGGTTCGTCTCGGCAATTTCCTGTTTCACTGGCGGAACTTCTTGTTCCCGGTGCCGTTCCTGCTACTGCTGGTGCCCGGGCAGGCGCTCTATGCGGACCCGGTCTGCGCGGCGCTGGTGGGTGGTGCTATCGCGCTGTTGGGACAGTTGGTGCGCGCTGGCACCATCGGTTTCAAGTACATCATCCGCGGCGGCAAGGACCGCCGGGTATACGCTGAAGACCTCATCACCGAAGGCATCTACAGCCACACGCGCAACCCCATGTACGTGGGCAACGTGCTCATTCTTTCAGGCGTGGGCTTTGCGGTGAACACCTGGACCTGCTGGTTGCTGGCTACGGCGCTCGGCGTGTTCGTCTATGTCGCCATCATCGCCGCGGAAGAAAGCTTCCTGCGTGGCAAGTTCGGCCCGGGGTTCGATGCCTACTGCCGTGACGTGCCGCGTTGGCTGCCGCGGTTGAAGGGCTTGGGGGCCACGCTGTCCTCCGGCACCTTCAAGTGGCGCCGGGTGATCGTGAAGGAATACGGCACACCGTTTGGCTGGGTCATGGGTATCAGCGCCGTGCTGCTGTGGAACCTGTCGCAGCTGGAAGGTGGCTTGGTGTTGCACCTGTCCCAGGTGAGCAGCCTTGGACTGGTGGTGCTGGTGGCTATGGCGCTGTATCTGTGCGCACGCTGGCTGAAGAAGACCAAACGCCTGATCGCCGACTGACTGCCCGTGAGTGCGCCGGGTATCCGCACCTTGCAGGTGAAGGCCAAGCCGGGCGCGCGCGTCTCCGCGTTCACGGAACAGCCGGACGGCACGTTTCTGGCGCAACTGAAGAGTCCGCCGGTGGACGGCAAGGCCAACGAAGAACTGCGCGTGCTGGTGGCCGCACACCTTGGTGTGCGCCGGGCGCAGGTGGTCATCAAGAGCGGCGCCGGTGGGCGCTTGAAGCTGGTGCAGATTCACCCGGCGTGAGGCGCCGGCTTGCTGCTCGCTGCGCGGTTGGGGCGCCGGTGGGAATGGCGCTGCGACTGGCGCGAAAAATGTAGCGCAATTGTGCTATGTTTGCGTCGGACCTAGCCCGCTCCTCGTCGGTTCAAGGAACTCCGCTTATGACCACTACCACCATCAGGCTCGAAGCAGAACTGAAGCTTCGGCTGACTGCGGCTGCCAAGCGCTTAGGGAAGTCGCCGCACGCTCTCATTCTTGATTCCATCGCCAAAATGGTTGAGCAAGTGGAGATGGATGATGACTTCCACCGCGTGGCCGATGAGCGTTGGGCAGAACTACTGGCTACCGGCGAGACTATTGCCTGGGATGACGCACGCGCCTATTTGCAGGCGCGCGCGTCAGGTAAGCGTCCCGCGGTGCCAGCGCCGCACAAGACCACGCGCTGAAGCCATTCATGGCTCGAATTGAACTGGCGCCGGCGGCATTGGCCGACCTCACCCGCTACGTCGATCATTTGGAGCGGCACGGGGGAGAGCAGATTGCTGTACGCATAGAGGGCCTGGTGGACGCGTTGGATGTGCTGGTGCACAGCCCGCTTATCGGGAGGCCCGTGCGTGGCGGCAAGCGCGAACTAGTCATTGGGTCAGGGCCTGACGGCTACGTCGCCTTATACCGCCACGTCGCGCGGGTAGATACCGTGTTCGTTCTCGCGCTGCGAAGCCAGCGAGAAGAACGTTACCCACGTCGCGCGCGATAGAGCGCCTCAGTCGAACAGCACCACTTGGCGGGTGGTGTGCCCCGTGGCCAGGCGGTCGAAGCCCTCGTTCAAGTCGTCCAGCCGCAGCCTTTCGGCCAGCAAGGCATCCACCGGCAGCCGCCCTTCGCGGTACCACTGAATGAACTTCGGGATATCGCGCTGCGGCACACAACTGCCAATGTAGCTGCCCTTCAGGGTGCGTTCCTCGGCCACCAGTTTCACCGGCGACAACGCGAACTGCGCCGTGGGCGGGGCGAGGCCCGCCATGATGGTGGTGCCGCCCCGGCGCGTGATGTTCCAGGCGAGTTCCAGCGCGCGTACGCTGCCGGCCATCTCGAAGGCGAAGTCGACGCCACCGCCGGTGGCGGCGCGTAGCGCTTCGGCGCAGCCCGGGTCCGAGGCGTTGAAGGTGCGCGTGGCGCCGAGACGGGTGGCCAGTGCCAGCTTGTCCTCGTGCAGGTCCACGGCCAGGATTTCGCGCGCACCGACCGCGCGCGCACCGAGGAGCGCCGCCAGCCCGACACCGCCCAGGCCCACGATGGCAACGCTGTTGTGGGCGCTGACTTGCGCCGTGTTGACCACCGCGCCCACACCGGTCAATACCGCACAGCCAAACACCGCCGCGATGTCCCATGGCAGGCCATGTTCGATGCGCACCAGCGATTCGGTGGCCATGACCGCGTGGTCGGCAAACCCCGAGATGCCCAAGTGGTGGTGCAGTGGCGTGGCCCCCTCGTGCCAGCGCCGCTCGCCGGACAGCAGCGTACCGGCGCTGTTCACCGCAAAGCCGGGCTCGCACAGCGCCGGTCGGTGGGCCGTACAGGGGCCGCAGTGCCCACAGGACGGCACGAAGGCGGTGACCACCGCATCCCCGACCGACAAGCCCGTCACCCCCTCACCCAGCGCCACGACCAGGCCTGCGGACTCATGACCCAACACCATGGGCACGGGGCGCGGACGGTCGCCGTTCATCACCGAGAGGTCCGAATGGCACAGTCCGGTGGCTTTCAGACGCACCAATACCTCGCCACGACCGGGCGGGTCCAAGTCCACGGCGGTGATTTCCAGCGGGCGGCTGGTCGCATAGGGGGTGGGGGCACCAACGGTGCGCAGGACGGCAGCTTTAACACGCATACGCGCAGTGTATCGCGCGTCTGGTAGCCTTGGCGCCCATCGGAGGGAGACAGGCATGGCTGCGAACGGGACAGGGAAGCCGCTGGCGTCTGAGCAGGGGGTGGGTGTCGCCGCCGACTGGCGTGCACGCAGCGATTACCGTGCGTTTCGCAGTGTGCCAACCCGGTGGCTGGACAACGACGCCTATGGCCACGTGAACAACGCCGTCTATTACGCTTATTTCGATACAGCGGTGAATGGCTGGCTCATGGAGGCCACCGGCACCGATGTCCGCCAGCTGCCGGCCATCGGCGTGGTGGTGGAAACCGGGTGCCGTTATTTCAGTGAATTGTCGTTTCCCGACACGATAGCGGTGGGCCTGCGCATCGAAAAATTGGGCACGAGCAGCCTGGTTTATCGCCTCGGGCTGTTTCGGGGTGATGCGCCGACGGCCTGCGCCGTCGGGCGCTTTGTGCATGTGTATGTCGATGCCCTCACCCGGCGCCCGGTGCCTATCCCTGAGGCCATTCGCGCGGTGGCCTGCCAGCTGGTTTAAGCCTGATGGCGCCCCGTGATGCGCGGCTCAGCTAATGCCGAGGCTGCCGCTGCGCACCACTTCCAGCACCTCACCAAACTGCGCCGCTTCGGTGACAAAACGGGTCACCAGGGCTTCGCTGCTGGTCAGTTCCACCACGAAGTGGTCGAGGGTGTCTGCCAGTACCCGGCCACCAGCGGTGCTGATGGCGGTGGAGAGGTGCGCCAGCTGGCTGGCCGGAACCCGCAGCTTCAGCAGCAGCAGTTCGCGCTCGTGATGCAGGCCCTGGGTCATGTCTTCCACTTGCACCACATCCACCAGTTTGCCGAGCTGGTGGATGATCTGGGCGATCACGGCGTCGTTGCCGGTCGTGACCAGCGTCAGGCGGGAGACAATGGGGTCGTTCGTGGCGGCCACGGAGAGCGACTCGATGTTGTAGCCGCGGGAGGAAAACAGACCGGCGACGCGGGTGAGCGCTCCGGCTTCGTTTTGTAGATGAATGGCGATGATGTGGCGCATAGCGAGACAAGACTAGCTGAGTTTTTTTGCGGTGCATAGACGAGACGGCGTGGGGTTGCTAATCTCAACGGTTCCACTCGCGTCTGGAACTGCCGTTTTGCACCCCCTCGACCCTGCTGCTGCCCCCCTGACCCCGCCTGCCCATCCGCTCGCCGGCACCCGCATGACCGGTGCGGAGATGATCGTGCAGGTGCTCGACGACGAGGGCGTGCCGGTACTGTTTGGCTACAGCGGCGGGGCGATATTGCCCACTTACGACGCGGTCTTCGTCCATAACCAGCGCTGCGAGGCGGCCGGTCGCCGGGGCATGCCGCTGATCGTCCCAGCCAACGAGCAGGGCGCCGGGTTCATGGCCGCCGGCTATGCCCGCGCCAGCGGCCGGGTGGGTGTGGCGGTGGTGACCTCTGGCCCTGGGGCCACCAACATGGTCACGCCGGTACGCGATTGTCTGGCGGACTCTATTCCCATCGTGGTGCTGTGCGGCCAGGTGCCGACCGCCGCGATTGGGACTGACGCCTTCCAGGAAGCCCCGATCTCCCAGGTGATGGGGGCGGTGGCCAAGCATGTATTCCTCGTCACGGACCCGACTTTGCTCGAGGCCACCTTGCGGACGGCCTTTGAGATTGCCCGCACGGGCCGCCCGGGGCCGGTGGTGGTGGATTTGCCGAAGGATGTGCAGAACTGGCAGGGCGTTTTTCAAGGAACCGGCGCCTTGCCCATTCCTGGTTATCGCTCGCGTCTGAAGCACCTGCGCGCGCAGCAGCTTTCTGCCCCTGCCTGCGCGGAGTTCTTCGCGCAGCTGGCCCTCGCGCAGCGGCCGCTGCTGTACGTGGGCGGCGGCGTGGTCAACGGCAATGCAGCGGCCGAATTGCGGCGCTTTGCTGCAGCCTTCGGGATTCCGGTGGTGACTACCTTGATGGGCATTGGGGCCATGGATACCACGCACCCCCTGTCGATGCACATGCTCGGCATGCACGGCGCGGCGTTCGCCAATTATGCGGTGGAGGACTGCGACTTCCTCATCGCCGTCGGCGCGCGCTTTGATGACCGTGTGGCCGGGGTACCCGCCAAGTTTGCGCGCGGCGCGAAGTTCATTGCCCACTTCGATATCGATCCGAGCGAAATCAACAAAGTGAAGCGCGTCGGCTGGAGCCATGTCGGTGAGGTGGATGTGGCGCTGGCGGTGCTGCGGGCGCATGGCGAGTCGCAAGGCTTTGCGCCGGACTATTCGGCTTGGCATGCACACTGCGCTGCGCTGCGCCGCACGCACGCCTTCAACTATGACCGCACCTCGACAATGATTCAGCCCTATGCGGTCATCGAGGCGATCAACCGCCTCACCCGCGGGCAGGCCATCATTGCCACCGGCGTCGGCCAGCATCAGATGTGGGCGGCGCAGTATTTCGACTTCGCGGAGCCGCGACTGTGGCTGACCAGTGGCAGCATGGGCACGATGGGCTTCGGCTTGCCGGCCGCTATCGGTGCGCAGTTTGCGCATCCGGAGCGTCTGGTGATCGACATTGACGGCGATGCCAGTGTCCGCATGAACCTGGGCGAATTGGAAACGGCGACCACCTACGACCTGCCGGTGAAGGTGGTGGTGCTGAATAATTTTGGCGATGGCATGGTCCGTCAATGGCAGAAGCTGTTCTTCAAGGGCCGCATGTCGGGCAGCGACAAAAGTCTGCACAAGAAAGACTTCGTCAAGGCGGCCCAAGCCGATGGCTATGCTTTTGCCGTGCGGCTCGACCGTGTCGCAGACATCGATGCCACGGTGAAGGCCTTTATCGAGTTCCAAGGGCCGGCGTTCTTGGAAGTGATCATCGACCCGGATGCGGGTGTTTATCCGATGGTAGGCCCAGGCCAGAGCTACGAAGAGATGATCACGGGCGAGTTCATCACCAGCCGTCACCCAGTGCTGGTGAAGGCGCCCGACTCCAGCGAGATGTTCTGAGTTTGGACGAGGCGCAGCGGGCGCGCTTCGCTCGCTGCCGGGCTCCCGTGGGTGCGCCGACTTAGGGCTTGAGCAAAGGGTCGATGCGCTTACGGAAGGTTTCTGGCAGTCCGGCGCCCACCAGCAGCTGCCCCTCCACCTGGCCATTAACCACCCGCCCAATCAGAAACGACGGCGTACCCCGCACGCCGATGGCACTGGCGGCGGCGGCTTCAGCCTGAATGAGGGCGCGCTGCGTGGTGGCTTGTGTGGCGCAGCTGGCGCGGTCGGCGGCGGTCAGTGCCACGGCGTTAGCCGCCTGCTCAAGGCCGTTGGTCGCCAGCGCCCCTTGTTGCTGGAAGATCGCGGTACGCCAGTCCCAGAATTTGCCGCGGGCAGCGGCGCAACGCGCCAGCAACGCTGCCGCCATTGCCTGCGGATGGAAATCCAGCGGGAAGTCGCGGCTTTCGAAGCGCACTTTGCCGGTGTCGATGTATTCACGACGCAGCCACGGGAAGGTTTGCTCGTCGAACCGCCGGCAATAGGGACATTGCAGGTCCGAGAACTCCACGATGACCACCGGTGCCTCCGACCGACCCAGCCGGCGGCTGGTATCGGCGGTGTCTGCCCATTTCACAGGCTGCACCACGGTCGGCTCCGCCGCGGCCGTGGTCTTCGCTATCGTCGCTTCCAGTTGCTGTAGGCGTTCGCGCAATGCGGCTACTTCGGCTTGCAAGGCGAGCCCCTCGCGGCGGGTCATCACCTCCTGCGTTGCGCAGGCGGCACAAAATAGGCAGACGATGGTTAGCGCCGCGAGCAAGCGCTGCCGGCGCGTGACTGAAAAAGAAGCGGTTGGCATGTGGGCAGTGTATCGCGAAAACGGCGAATTTTTTCTAGCAGAAGCGTGTGTCAGCGCGCGGCGGATGTGTGAGAATTCAGCTGCCGCCGCTAGAACTGCGGCGCTGGTTGGTGCCGCTCCGAGCGGTAGGCCGCTTACTCTATTTTAACGGAGACCACCTCATGGCAATTTTTACGCATCTGACTTTGGGCACGGCGGATCTGGCCCGTGCGGGCGCCTTTTACGACGCCGTGCTGGCGCCGCTGGGCATTAAGCGCTTGGCTAGCTTTGATACCGGCATGTCCTTCGGCGTGTCTTCACCAGAGTTCTATGTGTTGAAGCCGAGCAATGGCCAGCCGGCTTCTGCGGGTAATGGGTTCACCATCGGTTTTCAGGCCACGACGCGCGCTGCGGTCGATGCCTTCCACCGTGAAGCGCTCAGCCGCGGCGCCACTTGCGAAGGCCCTCCAGGCCCGCGTGCGTTCGCGCCGAATGCCTACTGCGCTTACATCCGCGACCAGGACGGCCACAAGAGCATGGCTGGCTGTTTCTCCGCCGAGTGAGTCGCTAGCCGTGAACTACCTGCACACGATGGTCCGGGTGACCGACCTGGCGGCTTCGCTCGACTTCTACTGCCGCTTGCTGGGTTTGGTGGAACTCAAGCGGTCCGAGCATCCGGGCGGGCGGTTCACGCTGGTGTTCTTGGCAGCTCCTGGCAATGACACTGCGCAGGTGGAACTGACTTACAACTGGGACCCGCAGCCCGAGCCTTATGGCATCGGGCGTGCCTTCGGGCATCTGGCGTACGAGGTGGATAATCTCTACGCGCTCTGTGCTCGACTGCAGGCGGGTGGGGTGCTCATCAACCGGCCACCGCGCGATGGGCATATGGCCTTCGTGCGCAGCCCAGACCTCATTTCCATCGAGCTGCTGCAGCAAGGCGCTGCGCTGCCGCCGCAAGAGCCTTGGCTGTCGATGCCCAACACGGGCGTGTGGTGAGCCGTGGGTAGATTATTCCTGGCCCTGCTGGCTTTCGCCGCACTGGTGATCGTTCTGCGCGCGGCACGCGGCGAGGACGTGCGGGCGCTGGAGGCCGGTGCCAGCCGCAAGCGTCGCTGGCCGTGGGAGATCATCGCGGTCGCGCTGGTGGTCATTGCGGTGTTCGGTCTGTTCTGGCGGCGCTGGTTCGATACCTAACGTGGTGCGGGTGGCGCGTACTGCGTCACCGCGGTGGGGATGGTAAAATTGCCTGCCGGCGTTCCACCCTGTCCGGCTTCTCCACTGTGACGGCGTCCCCTCAATATGACTGCCAAGATCATCGACGGCCGCGCCGTCTCCCAAACTTTGCGCAAGGGTTACGCCCTGCGGGTTGAATCCATGGTGCGCACTCAAGGGCGCGCCCCGGGCCTGGCCGTCATTCTGGTGGGTGACAGTCCTGCCTCGCGCATCTATGTGCGGAACAAGATCAAGGCCTGCCGTGATGTCGGTATCGACTCCACTTTTATGGAGCTGCCGCTCGACACCAGTGAGGCTGATCTACTCCAGCGGATCGACGCGCTGAACGCAGACCCGGCCATCGACGGCATTCTTATCCAGTTGCCGTTGCCGGCACACATCCGTATTCCGCCGGTGCTGGAGCGGATTTCAGTGGACAAAGACGTGGACGGTTTTCATCTCTATAACGTTGGCGGTCTGGTCACCGGCAGTACGGTATTTTCGCCGTGTACTCCCTATGGCGTGCAGAAACTGCTCGAGTCGGAGAATATTCCAGTCGCTGGACGCAATGTGGTGGTGGTCGGCGCCAGCAATATCGTCGGCAAGCCCACGGCGCTGATGCTCATGCAGCAGGATGCCACGGTATGTATTTGCCACAGGATGACGCGTGATCTGGCGCAGTTCACCATTCTTGCTGACATCTTGGTGGTAGCGGCCGGCGTGCCGGGACTCATCCTGCCGCAAATGGTGAAAACCGGTGCGGTGGTCATTGATGTGGGCATTAATCGCTTGCCTGATGGCCGCATCATTGGCGATGTCGACTTCGAAGGCGTGCGCCAGAAGGCGTCCTACATCACGCCGGTGCCCGGGGGTGTTGGGCCCATGACCGTGACTATGTTGCTGCACAACACCATCGTCTCCGCGGAACGCGCGCTCGGGTTGCAGGTCGTCGACGCTACTTGATTTGGAGCGACGCGTACTGTTTGCGTTCCATGGTGGGGCTGTGGCCGTAATGTCGGCGGTAGCTGTGACAGAAATGCGAAGTCGAGTTGAAGCCACAGTCGGCAGCGATGGCGTGGATCGACAAGGCGGTGTTGCGGAGCAATTGCCTGGCATGACGCAGGCGTAGTGCGAGATAGAAGGCGCCGGGCGACTGATGGAGATGGCGCTGGAACAGTCGCTCCACTTGTCGTGTCGACAGGCCCGCTTCGGTGGCGATCGTTGGCGGAGCCAGTGGCTCGGCGAGAGCGCTTTCCATTTGCCGGATAATTTTGCTGAGCTTGGGGTGGGTAACCGCTCGCCCTGGAGCCGGGTCGATATTTGGCAGGCTCACGGTTTTATGCAGACGTGGATGAATCAGGTGCTCGGCGACCTTGCTGGCCAGCGCCTGGCCGCCGTGTTCGTGAATTAACTGCAGCATCAGTTCCAGCGCCGCGGTGCCACCGGAGCAGGTGAGTATATTGCCATCGGCCACGAACAAGTCTGGGACCAGCTGGGTGTGTGGATAGCGTGCCGCGAATAAGCCGGTGTATTCCCAGTGGACGGTACACCGACGCCCGTCGAGCAGGCCTGCCTCGGCCAGCAGGAAGGCGCCACTGCTGATCCCACCGACCCGGCAGCCATGGCTGGCCAGATGCTGCACTTGCGTGCGCAGTTGCGGATGGCTGCGCGTGATGCTCAAGGGATCTAGTCCGGCACAGACCAGCAGCAGCTGTGGTGTTTGCACCGAGGAGAGCGCGGACTGGACGTTGAGGGAGATGCCGTTGCTGTCTTTGACCGGCTCGCCGTCTGCGGAGGCGAGCGTCCATTCGTAGAGTGTCCGGTTACCCAGCCGATTCGCAGCTCGCAGTGGCTCTAGGGCCGCGGCAAAGGCCATCATGGAAAACTGCGGCAGTAGTAGAAAGACTACTTTAATGGGCATGATCGGAGCTATCGCTCTACCCCCCCTCTAGCTTTATTTGTCGGTCGCCGACCGTAATAGACCTTATTTTTGCATGTTATTTCGCGGGTATTATCGTGTTAACGACTAACATTTACATATTGGCGACTTTTGTATAGGACCGGAAGTCGGTAAAAGCCCTTATCGGCACTGGGCCTTCCCCGCAGTGGATTTACGGGTTACCCCGACGAACTCAGCGGCGGCCCGCGACCACCATGGCTTGCGGTATCTTGCCCCTATGGTCGCGCTCAGGTTCGCGCCCGGGAGACGTTCGATGAGTTTGCGTGCCGGTGTGGAGCGGGAGTCGATTCACCGACTATGGCGGCTCGAGCAGCAACGGTATCTGCAGCAGCACCCGCGCAGCGTGGCGCTGGCCGCGGCGGGGCGGGAGCATTGGCTGGGCGGCGTGCCGATGCACTGGATGCAGGACTGGGGTACGCCCCAGCCGCTGCATGTTGCCCGCGCCAGCGGTGCAACGCTGACCGACGTCGACGGCCACGACTATGCCGATTTCTGTCTGGGTGACACCGGGGCGATGTTTGGCCACTCGCCACCGCCGGTGGTGGCGGCGCTGCAGGCGCAGGCGGCTGCTGGCCTGACCACCCTGCTGCCCAGTGCGATCACTGCCGAGGTGGGCGCGTTGCTGGCGCAGCGCTTTGGTCTGCCCTGGTGGCAGGTGACGCTGACGGCCAGCGACGCCAACCGCAGTGTCCTGCGCTGGACGCGGGCACTGACGGGACGGCAGCGGGTGCTGGTGTTCGACCAGTGCTATCACGGCCAGGTCGATGAGGCGATGGTGACGTTGGTGCCGCCAGCGGTGGAGGGCGCTGCGGGGTATGCGGCGGTGCCACGGGTGACTAACCGCCCCGGGCTCGTCGGTCAGGCGGCGGATCTGGCCTTGCACAGCGGCTGCGTGCCTTTCAATGACCTGCTGGCGTTGGAAGCGGCGCTGGCGACTGGGGAATACGCCTGTGTGCTCGCCGAGCCGGTGATGACCAATTGCGGCATGGTCTTGCCCGAGGCGGGGTTTCACTGCGCGCTGCGTGAGCTGACCCGGCGCTATGGCACGTTGCTGGTGATCGACGAGACCCACACGATCAGCAGCGGCCTTGGTGGCTATACCGCCCGGCACGGTCTGGAACCCGACTTCTTTGTGTTGGGCAAAGCGGTGGCCGGCGGTTTTCCCTGCGCGGTGTATGGCTTTACCGATGCCATGCGGGTCGGGATTGAAGAGGTTCAGCGCAGTAAGGCGGCGGGGCACTCCGGCATGGGGACCACGCTGTCGGCCAACGCCATGGCCATGGCGGCGCTGCGCGCGAACTTGGCGGAGGTGATGACGCCGCAAGCCTATCTCCACATGGAAGCCTTGGCTGTGGTGCTGGCGGAGGGGCTCACGGCGCTCATCGCCGACACGGGCTTGCCCTGGCAGGTGTCGCGGGTCGGTATGCGGCTGGAAGTGGGGTTTTCGCCTGTGCCGCCGCGTAACGGCGCGGAAAGCCTGGCGGCACATTACGGCGCGTTGGGGGATGTGCTGCGGCTGTATCTGCTGAACCGGGGAGCGCTCATTACGCCCTTTCACCTGATGCTGCTGGTCTCGCCGGCCACGACCTTGACACAGGTGCGGCATTTGCTGGCACTGTGGCGTGAAGCAGTGGCAGTGCTGCAGTCAGGAACGCTTGCATGACTCTCAATCGCAGTGCCGAAGCACGCCAGTTTCTCGCCGCACATCCGGCGCTGGAGGCGGTGCAGCTGGTGATCACGGATATGAACGGCGTGGGACGCGGCAAAACGCTGGCCCGTGAAGAGCTGGAGCCGTTGTTTGCCGACGGCCGCCACGTGGCGGGCTCCATTTTGGGGCTCGACGTCACGGGCGAGGATGTGGAAGACACCGGGCTGGTGTGGAGTGTGGGTGATGCGGATAAGAAAGTGTGGCCAGTGGCCGGGTCGCTGTGTCTCGCTCCCTGGCTGACGCGGCCGACGGCACAGGTGCTGGTCACCCAGCATGAGCTGGCCGGCGCGCCGTCCACCGCCGACCCACGCCATGTGCTGGCGCGCGCCGTCGCGCGCCTTGAGGCCTTGGGTTACACACCGGTGGTGGCGGCGGAACTGGAGTTCTACCTGCTGGAGCGCGAGGGCCATGGCGTGAAGCCGGCCAGCGCTGTGCTCGGCGGACAACCGGCAACGCGTATCGACGCCTATAGCCTTGGCAAGCTTGATGGTATGGCACCGTTGTTGGATGATCTCTATGCGGGCGCGCGCAGCATGGGTCTGCCGGTACAGACACTGATGAGCGAGTACGCGCCAGGCCAGTTCGAAATCACCTTGCGACATCGTCCGGATGCCTTGCGCGCTGCCGATGAGGCGGTGCTGTTCAAGCGCCTGGTGAAGGGTGTGGCGCTGCGGCATGGTCGGGTGGGTGCTTTCATGGCCAAACCGTTTGCTGCCTTGGCGGGTTGTGGCTTGCATCTCCACGTGAGTCTGCAGAACCGCGCCGGCGAGAATGTGTTCGCGGCGGAGGACCCAGCGGGGACGCCGCTGCTACGTCAGGCCATTGCAGGCCTGCAAGCCACCATGATTGAAAGCACGGCGGTGTTTGCGCCCCATGCCAATTCGTTTCGGCGTTTTCGCCAGAACAGCTATGCGCCGATTGCGCCTGCTTGGGGGGTGAATAACCGCTCGGTGAGTCTGCGGATACCGGCAGGCCCGCCCGCCAGTCGCCATGTGGAACACCGGCCCTGCGGTGCCGACGCCAACCCCTATCTGGCGATGGCGGTGGTGTTGGAGGGCATCCGCTACGGACTGGAGCGGCAGCTGGATCCAGGACCGCCCACCACCGGTAACGGCTACGCTACGCCCCCAGCGGCGCGGTTGCCAACGCACTGGCCGTTGGCATTAGAGGCGGCTGCGGCGTCAGCGTTTCTGCGTGAGGCACTCACGCCGGCGTTTTTCGAGTTGTTCTTGGCGGTCAAGCGGCAGGAATGCGAAAAATTCAATGCACACATTACTGAGGTGGATTACGAGTGGTATCTGGAAAACGCCTGACACCGACGCCGACCCCGACGTCGCGGCCCGCGAATCTGCGGCGCGCTTATTTTGACTGCCGTTATGGCCAGTTGCACGTGCGCACAGCGTTTCCTGCTGGCGGCGGTTTTGATGAGCGCGCCACGGTGGTGGTACTGCACGACGCCAGCGTGAACAGTGCTTCGCTGTTGCCTTGGCTGCGTGAATTGGGGCAGGACCGTTCCGTTTACGCACCCGATTTCCCCGGGCATGGCGAATCGGATGGGCCCGATGGGGTGGCGGGGGAGGCGGCGGCGTTCGCGGTAGCTGCGGCCGCGGTGCTGGATTTATGTGCCGATCTGCGTTTGCGTGCTATCGACCTGGTGGCCGTAGGGACCGCCGGCGAGGTGGCCCGGCGTGTCGCCAGCGCTCGTGTTGGGCTGGTGGCGCGGGTGGTCGAGGTGCAAAACGACGCGACGGTTAGCGCGGTGCGTGCCCATCTCGATGGGCCGGCTTGAGCGGGATGCTCCAGCTCACTCCCACCATCAACACCAGCAGTGGGAGCATCAGTAAGTTCAACCACTGCCAGCCATAGCTGAACAAGGCCGCCCCCGCAAACAACGAGGAGGCGGCTTGTGCCCCAAAGGTGATGAATTCGTTCAGGGCCTGCACGCGAAAGCGCTCGGCAGGCCGGTAGGTGGTGGTCAGCAAGGCCGTGCTGGCCACGAACAGCCAGTTCCAGCCAATGCCCAATAGCACCAGCGCCCAGGTGTAGTGCAAGACGTCATGGCCGCCGACGGTGGCAATGGCAATGCACAAGGCCATGGCGGCGCTGCCGCCGAGCATCATCCGCCGTATTCCCAGTTGTGCGAGAACCCAGCCACCGAACAACGCTGGAATAAACATCGCGAGCAGGTGGAACTGGATGACGTTGGTGGTGGCGGCGAAATCGTGGCCGTCAACGTTGTGCATGCTCACCGGGGTGGCCGTCATGATGAAGCTCATCACCACCCAGGCGACGATGGATCCGGCCACTGCCACGCGTAGCGCTGGCTGTGCGGTCAGTTCGCGCAGCGAGCGTAACGGACTGGTGTCTGCTGCCACTGCGGCGTGTGCCGGCGCCTGACTCGGCAACCACAGCAGCAAGCTGGCCGTGGCCAAGAACAGCAAGGCCAGCGAGAGAAATGAGCCGGCGTGCGGATGGCCGGGCCACCAATGTTCCGACCACAGTGCCGCCTGACGGCTGAGGAAGACGGCGGCCAGGGTGCCGAGCATGATGGTTGAGACGGCGCGACCTGCGGCTTCGGGCGGTACCCATTCGGTGGCTGCAAAGCGGTACTGCTGCACGATGGCATTGTGCATACCGACACCACAGCAACCGAGGCACAGCAGCGCAAACTCCCCGTGCGCTACGCCCCAGCCGGCCAGCAGTGAGGCCAGACTCGCGAACAGGGCGGCACCGATCATGACGGGCTTGCGTCCCCAGCGCTGCATGGCCAGTGCCGCCGGGATGGTGGCGATGGCCAGACCAACGATGGCGAGGGTCGGGGCTAAGGTGGCGAGCCCGGGGGTGGGGGCCATCGTGGCGCCCAGAATGCCTCCCAGCAGGACCACGCTCATGATGCCGCAGGCAGCAAGGGCTTGGGCGAGGGCGAGCAAATAGACCGTGCGCATGGCCCATAGTGCCATGGAAGTGCGCTGCGGTGGGTCAGGCAAGCTGTTGGCCCGCGGACAGCTTAAGATGTCGCCCTATGCTGCAAACCTACCTCGAACGTATCCTCAAGGCCCGCGTCTATGACGTGGCGATCGAGTCCCCTTTAGAGCGGGCTCCGCGGCTGTCGCAGCGCCTGGGTAACACGGTGCTGTTCAAGCGCGAAGACCTCCAGCCGGTGTTCTCGTTCAAGATCCGAGGGGCTTATAACAAGATCGCGCAGCTGTCCGACGCGGAAGCGCAGCGTGGCGTGATCTGTGCCTCGGCCGGCAACCATGCGCAGGGTGTGGCGCTGGCTGCCAGCCACCGCGGCATTCCCGCCGTCATCTGCATGCCACTGACGACGCCGCTGATCAAGGTTGAGGCGGTTCGCGCACGGGGCGGCGAGGTGGTGCTGCACGGCGATGATTTCGATGGCGCGCATGCGCATGCCGTGCTTCTTGCGGCAGAACGTGGCATGACCTTCGTGCATCCGTTTGACGATCCGGAGGTCATCGCCGGCCAGGGCACCATCGCCATGGAGCTGCTGCGGCAGCATGGGCCAGACATCGACGCCGTGTTTATCCCCATCGGCGGTGGTGGTCTGATCGCCGGCATTGGTGCCTATCTCAAGCGCCTGTATCCAGCCATCCGCATTATCGGCGTCGAGCCAGTCGATGCGGCCAGCATGAAAATGTCACTCGAGGCCGGGCAGCGCGTGACCTTGCCGCGGGTTGGTCTGTTTCACGATGGTGTGGCGGTGCGTACCGTGGGCGCGGAGACTTTCCGCATCGCGCAGTTGGTGGTGGATGAAATTTTGCTCATCACCACGGACGAGACTTGTGCCGCCATTCAGGACATCTTTGAGGATACCCGTGCTATTGCCGAGCCTGCCGGTGCGCTGGCAGTGGCCGCGGTAAAAAAATACGTGGCGCGCGAGGGCGTGCAAGGCAAAACGTTTGTCACGCTGAACTGCGGCGCCAACATGAATTTCGATCGCTTGCGCCACGTGGCCGAGCGGGCGGAGCTCGGCGCGCAGCGCGAAGCACTGTTCGCGGTGGAAATCCCTGAGTCGCCGGGCAGCTTCCTGCGGTTCTGTCGTCTGCTCGGGTCGCGCAGCGTTACGGAATTTAACTACCGCTATGCCGACGCGCTGCAGGCGCGTATTTTTGTGGGCGTGGCGGTGGCTGATGGCGCGGCAGGTAAAGCACGGTTGTCGGCCGAGATTGCGGCGGCGGGGTTTCCGGTGACCGACATGAGCGACAACGAGCTGGCCAAGCTCCACGTGCGTTACATGGTCGGTGGGCATGCGGCGGACTTAACCGATGAACATCTCTATCGGTTTGATTTCCCAGAGCGGCCCGGTGCGCTGATGCGTTTCCTCGAAGCGATTGGCACGGAGTGGAACATCAGCCTGTTTCACTATCGTAATCATGGCTCTGACCACGGTCGGGTGCTGGCGGGTATTCAGGTGCCACCGGCATCGGCGAACACGTTTGCGCAGCATCTGGCAGAGCTCGGTTTTAATTATGCCGAGGAAACCAGCAACGCAGCGGCGCGGTTGTTTCTGGCGTGACGACGGTTGGCGCTTTGCCCGGGGCTTACCAGCCCAGACGCGTGCCGCGGCTGGAATCGCTGCCGCTGCGCAGCGGCCCGCTGCTGGTGCGCCATTGGGAAGGCGATGCGCAGTTACCACTGACGGTGCTGCTGCACGGTTTTTTGGACACGGGCGAGACTTGGCAGTTCCTGGTGGATGAATGGCCTGGTGCCCAGCGCTGCTGTGCGCCGGATTGGCGCGGCTTTGGCCGGTCTGCCGGCACCGGGGCGCCGTATTGGTTTCCGCAGTACTTTGCAGACCTCGATGCACTGCTCGAGCGTTTGTCACCCGGAGCGCCGGTGAATCTCGTGGGTCACAGCATGGGCGGGCATATTGCGCTGACCTATGCCGGACTGCGTCCCGAACGCGTGGAGCGAGTGATTAGTCTCGATGGGCCGGGCTTGGCGCGGACCGAGCCGGCAGCTGCGGTACAGAAGTACCGCCGCTGGCTGGACCAGTTACAGGCGCCGTTGCCGCATTTCGGCGACTACCCTTCGCTCGAAGTGTTTGCGCAGGTGTTGCGCAAGCGGCAACCGCGCCTGACGCCAGCACGCGCAGCGTTTGTTGCCCAGGCGTGGACGCGGCCGCTGGCGGAGGGTCGGGTGGCCTTGGCTATGGACCCCTGGCACAAGCTGATCAACCCGGTGAATTACCGACGGGATGAGCAGGAGGCCTGCTGGGCGCAGATTCGTGCACCAACCTTGTTGCTGCAGGCGGAGCTTGGCGAGTACCGTTCGGAGCTGGGGGAAGACGGCACGGATGCGGGTCTGCGGCGCACTTTCCCCAAGGCGCAGTTGGCAGAGCTCCCCGGCGTGTCCCACATGCTGCACCATCAACGGCCCAAGGCGGTGGCGAGCTGGGTAGCGGCGTTTCTCGAGGGCCGACCGCTGCCCGATGTCACGGGCATGGAGTGACCATGCGCTCGAAGCCAGCAACTGCCTTGCAGAGTTTGCTCGCTACCTTGCCGCAGCAAGGCCGGGTGGAGTGGATCGGGCTCAGGCCTGCCCGCCGCGTGGCGCCTATCGCGGTTGAACGGGCTGACATAGGCGTCGGCCAAGGGCTGCTGGGCGACCGTTTTAGCGGGGTGGCCAGCTCGAAACGCCAAGTGACGCTGATGCAGCAGGAACATCTGCTCGCCGTGGGCAGCTATCTCGGCCAGGGCGCTATCGATCCACGGCTAACACGGCGCAATATCGTGGTGTCGGGGATAAATCTTTTGGCGCTGCGCAGATCTACATTCCGCCTGGGCACAGCCTTGTTGCAGGGCACTGGCCCCTGCGCACCCTGTTCGCGCATGGAAGAACATCTCGGGCCAGGCGGCTACAACGCGATGCGTGGGCATGGCGGGATCACGGCGCGGGTGCTGGAAGCTGGCGTGGTGGTGCTGGGCGACCGGGTGGTGCTGGTGGCCGCGGGTGCACTGGCTGCTGGGGAAGAGGACTGATGCTCCACGCTCAGGGCGCGTTGCGCCACCTGCTGCGTCACCGTGCTTTTACCTGGTACTTGTTAGCCAAGTTCCTCGCGGCGGTCGCGGTGCAGATGCTGCATGTGGCGGTGGGTTGGCAGGTGTACCGTCTGACGCGCGATCCGCTGGATCTGGGTCTGATCGGCCTGTCGCAGTTCTTGCCCTTCATCGTGATGGTGCTGCCGGCCGGGCAGTTGGCGGACCGGATTAATCGCAAGCTGATTATGTTCGTCTGCTTCAGCATTGAGTGGCTGGCCGCAGTGGCGCTGTTGATGATGGCGTGGAATGGCATCACCACCGTGGCTCCGGTCATGGTGGCCATGGTCTTGCTGGGGTTGGCGCGGGCCTTCGTGTCACCGGCGCAGCAGGCTTTGCTCCCTAATCTCGTGCCCCGCGATTTTTTTGCGCAGGCCATCGCGCTGAACAGTTCTACCTGGCAACTGGCCACGATCAGCGGACCCGCTCTGGGTGGACTGCTGTATCTGGCGGGCGAACGCGTGGTGTATGCCGCCAGTGTGGGGCTGTTGCTGGTCTCGGTAGTCCTCATTACGCGCTTACGGGCGCCCCCCATGCCGGTCATCGCGCGTGGCGAGCCCCGTTGGCAGGCCTTGCTCGCCGGGCTGCATTTCGTGCGTCAGCGACCGCTGGTGCTAGGTGCGCTCTCACTGGATTTATTCGCCGTGATGTTCGGCGGCGCTACGGCGCTGCTGCCGGCTATTGCCAGCGATGTGCTGCATGTCGGGCCGGCCGGGCTCGGTCTGCTGCGTGCAGCGCCAGGAGTGGGAGCGGCGCTGGTGGCGTTGCGTCTGGCGTCACGACCACCGGTGCGGCATTGCGGGCGCTGGGTGTTTTTCGGCGTAGGCACCTTTGGTTTGGCGACGGTGGTCTTTGGGCTGTCGAGCAGTTTCCTGTTGTCGCTAGGCGCGCTGTTTTGTATGGGTGGCGCCGACATGCTCAGCGTTTATGTGCGGCAGCTGCTGGTGCAATTGGAAACACCCGATGCCCTGCGCGGCCGCGTCAGCGCGGTGAACGCCATGTTCATTGGTGCTTCCAACGAGTTTGGCGAGTTCGAGTCGGGGGTCACCGCCTCGTGGTGGGGCGTGGTGCCAGCCATTGTCGTGGGTGGCGTGGCCACCCTGGGCGTCACTGCGCTATGGACACGCTGGTTTTCCGGGTTGTACCGCCTGGACCGTATGCCCGAGCGCGCGCGCGATCCCGTGGCCCATCCCTTGGTAGAGCCCTCGGCCGAGCCTTGAGCGTTTGCCACGGGGCTTGCATCGTGGCAAAGACTGTATATAAATACAGCCCATGTCCTTTACGCCACCTGCCGCCAGCCACCGGGGCCGTGGGGCCACCGTCAGCCCGGCGCCACGGTTTCTCGCCACCGCGGTAACGCTGGAGCCATCGGCGCCGTTGCAGGGCGATGACGCTGCCCTCGCCCCGCGCCACCCCGCCACGACCATTCGCCCGGATGCCGCGCGCACGGTGCTGTCGCGCAACCAGTCGCCGGATGTGTTTTTCGATCGCTCCGTGAATCCGTACCGCGGGTGCGAGCATGGGTGCATCTATTGCTATGCGCGTCCAACGCATGCGTATCTGGACCTGTCTCCTGGGCTGGACTTTGAGACGCAGCTGTTTGCTAAGCACGACGCGCCCGCGTTGCTGCGCGCCGAGCTGGGTCGTCCGGGCTACACCTGTGCCCCGCTCACGCTGGGGGCTAACACGGACCCCTACCAGCCCGTGGAAAAAGAGCTGCGGATTACGCGCGGGATACTGGAGGTGCTGCAAGACTGCGCGCATCCGGTGTCGATCATCACCAAGGGCAGCCTGATCACCCGCGACTTGGATCTGTTAGCCCCCATGGCGGCGGACCGCTTGGCTACCGTGTTCGTCAGCCTGACCACGTTGGATGATGGGCTGAAACGCACCTTGGAGCCCCGCGCCGCTTCGGGCGCGGCACGGCTGCGGGTCATTCGCGAACTGCGGGCGGCGGGCATCCCGGTGGCGGTGCTGCTGGCGCCGATTATCCCTGCCGTCAATGACCATGAAATGGAAGACTTGCTGGCCGCCGCGGCTGACGCTGGTGCGCAGGCGGCCAGCTGGCAGCTGCTCCGTTTGCCGCTGGAGGTGGCGCCGTTGTTCCGCCACTGGCTTGAGGAACACCTGCCATTACGCAAGACCCATGTGCTGTCGGTACTGCAGCAGCTGCGCGGTGGGCGCGATAACGACCCGCGTTTCGGTCACCGCATGCGTGGTGAAGGACCCCATGCGGTGTTGCTCGCGCAGCGGTTCAAGCTCGCCGCACGCCGCCACGGTCTGCTGGATCGGGCGTCTGTGCTGCAGTTCGACACTTCGCGTTTTCGGGCACCGCTGCCAGGTGGGCAGCTGAGCTTGTGGTGAGACGCGCGCGCGGCGTTGCCGTGCGTATACTGAGGCGTCGCCGGCGGGTGCCGGGTAAGGCTGGGGGGGCTTGGCATGCCGATAAGCTGCATCGTCCACGGGTGCCGGGGCTGGGTCCTGGCGGTGAGCGCTGTGGCGCTAACCGGGTGTATGACCGCCAAGCTTGATGAGAACCGTTTGCTGCCCACGGCTATCGCTAAAGGCGAAGGTTTGGTCATTCTGGCCAAGCCGGTAGTGGAAGGGCTCGGCGCTGAGGACGACTTCCTCGATTGCCTAGGGAAAGAGCTCGGGCGTGGCGCCAATCCCATCCGGGTCCAAGACAACAACCGTTTCGTCGATGCGCTCTACCCTTGGTTCGAGGCTTCCACTGCCCCTACTCGGCCGGACAATCTCGGTGCCTTGCTGGCGCATCCCCTCGTGGCGGAGCGGATGGCCACCGAAGGCGTCCGTTATCTGGTGTGGATCGATGGCAGTACCAAGAAAACGGACAGCGGCGGTAGCATGGCCTGTGCGATCGGCCCCGGAGGGGGCGGTTGCATCGGTTTCGGCTGGTGGGAAAAGCAATCCGACTACGAAGCCACGGTGTGGGACCTGCAAAACCGTAAATCCACCGGCTCGGTGTCGACCAATGTGAACGGCACTTCGGCCATGATCGGGGTGGTGTTGCCCATCCCGCTCATTGCACGTGTGCAGGCAGCCGCCTGCGACCGCCTCGCCGGGCAGCTGCGGACCTTCCTGCAGGGCGACGGTACGCCGATGCCGGGCGGCGGTGGACCCTGAGGCGGCCTCGTTCCGCGTAGCGGGGAACTTTTGCCTGCGCCGAGGGTAAACCCACTAGGGTTCTGCTCGTTTTCAGTTTGACTGCCTCATTGACGGACGCCACCATGCCTAACTCCCCCCGGTCATTGTTCACCCCCAAAGCGCTACGTTTGTTGTGCGGTGCTGGTCTGGCGTTGAGCCTGAGCGGCTGTCTGGAACAGCAGGCAGCTTCCAGTTCCAGCATGCCATCCAGTTCCATGCCCAGCCCCTCATCCATGCCCTCTTCCAGTGGGAGCAGTGGGAGCAGTGGCAGCTCAAGCAGCGGCGGTAGCGCTAGCAGTAGTGGCGGTGCCGCCGGGCAGACCACGGGCAAGACGGGTAGCGCCGGCACGGCTGGTAGCGCGGGGACGTCGGGCAGTGCTGGCACGACGGGCAGTGCTGGCACGACGGGCGGTGCAGGGCAGGGGCCACAAGCGGCTGGCGCTGCGGGCGGCGGTGTGGGCGATGCGGCCGTGGCCGCCGCTGAGGCAGCACGGGCGTCGGCAAAGAGCGCCGGCCAAGGTGCTGGCCAAGGTGCCGATACCACGCAGGGTGGTAGCAAGCCGGGAGGTGGTGCCCAAGCCGCCGGTGGCGGGTCGGCTGCAGGAGGTGGTGCCCAAGCGGCCGGTGGCGGGTCGGCTGCGGAGGGTGGTGCCCAAGCCGCCGGTGGCGGGTCGGCTGCAGGAGGTGGTGCCCAAGCCGCCGGTGGCGGCCCGACAGCCGGTGGTGGTGGCGACCGGCGTGAAGCCATCTATCGGCGCATTGACGAATCTTTGGGCGTATTCGACGGACGCATCCGTACCGAGCAGGGGGCTATCGCGGCAGACCGCTCGGCGAGTGCCGGTGGTACGGGGACGGGCGCAGGGACGGACGGTGCGGGCGGCAGTGATGGTGCCGCCGGTGCTGGTGGGGCAGATGGTGCTGGCCCAGGCGACGGTGGCAAGGCCGGCGGCATGAAGTCGGACCGCGCCGGCGCCAACGGACGCCCGGGTGGCCCGGGTGGCAAGGACACGACCGGCGGCGCTCAGGGCGGTAGCCCAGGGGGTAGCCCGGGGGGGCAGCAGGGCGGCGGCGGTCAAGGCGGTGCGCCGGGCGGCGGCAAGGGCACGGGCGCGGGTGCCGGCGGCAGCGGCGGTGGCGCGGGCGCGGGTCCTGGCACTATCCCGCCGGATGTCCCCGACGGTAGCGACGACGACGTGGTGGCGCGCCAGATTCGTGAGGCCGCAATGAATGAAACCGACCTGGAGCTTCGTGAGAAGCTCTGGGAGGAATACCGCAAGTACAAAAAGGGCAAGTGATCGTGGAACGTACCCCGCTGTCGCAGTTGTGCCACCGGATGGCGGCCTGTCTGGTGTGGTTGGCTTTGCCGCTGGGCGGCTGCATGATGAAAGAAACGCTGCCGGTGCCGAAGCTGGCGGCGGTGCAGGCTGTCCAAGAAGTGCCTGAAGCGCAGTTGTTGGATGTCGGGGTGCGCCTGTTCGACCCCGGCGTTAGCAAGGAACTGTTAGCCGCTCCGGAGACTGCGGCCAAGCAGGGCATCTTCCCGGACATCCGCAAAGCCGAGGCGCGTTATCTGCCGACGGTGCTGCGCGACACGCTCGAGTCGAGTGGCCAGTGGGGCGTGGTGCGGGTGATCCCACCGACGGTGGATGCCATGGATGTCGTGGTGGAAGGCCGCATTCTAGAGTCCACGGGCTATCACCTAGCGCTTGAGGTGAAGGTCACGGACTCGAGTGGCAAGCTGTGGTTCGCCAAGAAGTACGAGCAGGATGCCGATACCGGTAGTTATCGCGAGGATGCGGCTAAGGGCACCAACGGGCGCGTTCGCGATCCGTTCCAGAATCTCTATGTGCATATTGCTGACGACCTGCTGGCCCACCGTCAAACGCTGAATGACGCAGCGCTGGGGACCTTGCGTCAGATCACCGAGCTGCGCTTTGCCAAGGAAATTGCGCCGAAGGCGTTTGGCAGTTATATCGCCAAGGACCCCGCGGACGGTAGGTGGAAGATTGAGCGTTTACCAGCGGCAGGCGACCCGTTGCTGGAGCGTGTAAAGACGATCAGTGTGCGGGATGAGGGCGTGGTAGACACGGTTAGCGATTACTACGCGGCGTTTGCGGATCATCTGCAAGAGCCCTACGCCAGCTGGCGCCGTTACACCTATGACGAAATCGTCGCGCGCGACAAGCTGCGGCAGCAAGCGAACACCCGCAAGATGCTCGGCGCCGCGGCGGTGCTGGCGGGCATCTTCGTTCCCGACAGCTGTGGCACCAATGCCTGCAACCGTGCGGTGAGCGTGGCCCGTGCCGGCGTCATCTATGGTGGCGTGCAGGCGGTGATGAGCGGCATTCAGAAAGGGCAGGAACTGAAGATGAACGAGGCGACGCTCAAGGAGCTGTCTGGGTCGTTTCAGTCTGAAGCTGCGCCGCGAGTGATCGAAGTAGAAGGTCGCACACTCAAGCTGACCGGGACGGCGGAGGAGCAATACGCCGAGTGGCGCGCCTTGCTGGACGAACTGTTTGACGCCGAAACGGGCGGAGTGACAGCAGCCCCCGTGCCGCAATGACGGCAGTGCGTGAATGGGCAGCTGGCACCACGCTGGCTGGGCGTTACGTGCTAGTGCGGCGCGTGGGCAGTGGCACCACCGGCGAGGTATGGCGCGCAGACGATCTGCAGGCACACCAGCCGGTGGCACTGAAGCGCTTGCAAGTGCCGCAATTGCCAGTAGCGCGTCTGGAACGCGAAGCGGCACTGGCCACAGCGCTGCAGCATCCCAACATCGTGCGCACCGCCGGGATTATTCGCGATGGTGCCCAGGTGTGTCTGGTGCAGGAATTCATTGCGGGGGGCGATTCACGTCGCTTGCGGGGTCGCCCGTGGCAGAGCTGGGCGCAGCCTCTCGCGGACATCGCTGCGGCCCTCGAGGCCGCACATGCGGCCGGTTTGGTCCATCTGGATCTGACGCCCGGTAACGTGTTGCTGGAAGAGGCGGGGCCTGCTCGTCTGGCCGATTTTGGGGTGGCCGCTGCCGTCGGTAGCAGCGGTCATGCGCCGGGTTCGCCCTATGCACGCAGTCCCGCGCAATGGCGGGGTGAGGCGGCGGTCCCGGCCGATGACCTCTACGGGCTCGGGGCGCTGGCTTACGAATGGCTCAGCGGCCATCCGCCTTACTACCCGGACATTCGCGCTGCCCGCGTGCTGGCTGGGCCACCGGATTCAGCGCACACGGTGGGCGGTGCGGCGGCCACGCCGACCGCTTTACTGCAGCTCGTGGACGCTTTGCTCGCGGCAGAGGCCACGCAACGACCGTCGCTGGCGCAGGTCCGCGCCACTTTGGCCAGCTGCTGCGCGGCGGGGTTCGCGAGCGACGCCCTCGGTACGGTGGAGGGGGTGGGAATGCCAGTCACCACGGTGCTCCGGCAGCCCGCGCCCTGGGTGGCGTGCCCACCCGCCGCACCTGCGGTGGCCGTGGATGCTCCAGCGCAGGTCATACCCCCGTCCCCTTGGGCGCCGGGGCAGTCACGGCACCTGTCAGCGGACCTTGCGCAGCGCTCTGGGGCGGGCCGTTGGTCGCTGGCCCGCGGGGCGTTGATCGCGTTCATGGTGGTGGCAGTGGTGGCGGTGATCGCCTGGCAGCCGGCACCTGCGCCCCGACCGATCGCGGCGGGGGTCGGGCAGTCCACGGGCCTGCCGGCACCGGCCGCTCGACTGGCGGTGGCAGCGCCGCTACAGGTACCGACGGATCCGGTGGCACTGGCGCGCATGGCAGCGGCCAAGTCGGCGGCCGATGAGGCGCGTGACCGCTACCGCGAACTACGCACCAGCCTTGAAAAACAACCGGTAGCGGTGTGGGGCGGCGCGCCCTGGGTGGCCGCGCAAGCAGCGGCAGGCGAAGCCCAGACGGCCTATGGCAAGCTCAATTTCGCGGCCGCTGAACACGCGTGGCAAGCGGGTCTGCAGGCATTACAGAGCGTCCGCGCTGCGCGTGCGCCGGCGTTGGCGCAGGCGCTGCGTGAAGGGGCGGTTGCGCTGGCCCGTCCAGACGCTAAAGGCGCGACGGCCGCCTTTGCGCGGGCGCTGGCCATTGAGCCGGGTCAGCCGTTGGCGGCCGCCGGGCTGCGGCGTGCCGCAGTGCTCGATCGGGTCACTCACCTGCTCGATACGGCATTGATTGATGAACATGCCGGCCGGACGGAAATGGCGACGATGGCCTACCGCCAAGCATTGGCGCTGGATCCAGCCACGCGGTCTGCCCAGTTGGGCCTGACGCGGTTGCAGCAGGCGACGGGTGTGGCCACTTATCGCCACACCCTGGCCGAAGCTTGGCGGCTGTTGTCGGCGGGGCAACGGGAGGCTGCACGGGCGACTTTTCAGCGCGCAGCAGCTCTACAGCCAGGCGCTACCGAGCCGACGGAAGGATTGGCGCAAGTAGCCGCGTTGGCGCGCAGCGCGGGGCTGACTGCGGTGCGCGCTCAGGCCGAGGCAGCGGAGCGCGGCGAACACTGGGCCGCGGCTGAGGCGCTCTACGCCGCGGCGTTGACGCAGGAGCCGGGCGTGAGTTTTGCCAGCAGTGGCCGCGAGCGCACTGGGCCGCGAGCGCGGCTCGACGCTCAACTGCAAGCGGTGCTCGATGAGCCGGCGCAGGCGCTGCGCCCGGCGCTGCGCCAGATGGCGCGGGTGTGGTTGCAGCAGGCGGTGGAGGCGCCCCCGCCGCGCGCGCGCTTGCAGCAGCAGTCGCTGGAGGTGGCCCGTTTGCTAGCGGCGGCCGAACGCCCGGTGTTACTCACGGTGCAATCAGATGGGTTGACACAGGTGGCCGTGCTGCGCCAGCAACGGCTAGGGACGCTAACTGAAGCGACGCTTAAGGTCTTGCCGGGGCGCCAGGTCATTGTGGGTACGCGAGCAGGGTATCGTGACGTCCGCCGCGAAGTAGACGTAGCGCCAGACACGGTACCGGCGCCAGTGATGGTGCGCTGCGAAGAGAGGATCTGAACGATGGCAGGGACGGTGCAGCATCTGTGGGTGGACGAACCGCTGGGTGAGCGACATTTCCGCGCCGCGGACCTGCCGCTGACGTTTGGTGGTACAGGCGCGCAAGTGCTGTTACCTGGCATCAAGGCAGGCCAAGTGGTGGCGCAGTTGGCGCTGCATGCAGGTCGGGTATTTCTACAGCCAGAGGCACGGTTAGATGCCGACGCCGGCGGGGCTGCTGCGACGGCATCCCCGCGATGGTGGCGGGAGGAGCTGCCGGTCACGGCCGCCTGCTGGCTGCAGGATGGCGAGCGGTATGAGTTGACCCTCGGGGATCGGCCGGCAACACCCGTGGCCACCCTGGTGGTTCACCGTGACAGCGATACGGTGCGCCTTGAAGTACTGCATGCGGGCGGCGCGAATGTCACTGCCCCGCCGCTATTGCATGGCGGAGCGCTCGAGACGCTCGAGAGCGAGGACGGTGGCGGTGAGCGTTGGGTACAGCCCGCGCCGTTCGTGGTGCCAGTAGCCGCCGGCACGACCCCGCTGTTGGTAGACGCGGCTGGCGCCCCGCCGGTCTGGCGTCGTGCGGCGCTCTGGGGTGGCGGCGGGCTCTTGCTCACCTTGCTGGTGTTTTTCTTCATGGCCGGTGCAGTGCAGGTGCGGGTGGCGCCGGACTTACTGCCGGACCAAGTGGACTTCGTCGGCACCTGGTTGGAGGCGGGTTCAGGGGGCAGCCATCTGGTGTGGCCGGGCGACTACACCGTGCAGGTGACGAAAGCGGGGTATGTCACCGCTCGTGTACGCCTGCACGTGGGCCGTGAACCGCAGGTGCTGCGGGTGCTGCTGGCCAAAGCGCCGGGCATCTTGCTGGTGGACACCGCGGGTGTTGGCGGCAAGGCCAGCGTGAACGGTGGTCCATCCACGCCCGTGCCCGGTCCGGTGCGTGCACCGGCGGGCGCACAGGAGTTGTTGGTGCGCGCACCTAAGTATGCCGATGCCCGCGTGCGGGTCGACGTGCAGGGGGCCGGCGTCGAGCAGGCGGTGCGCGTGAAGCTTGAGCCTGCTTATGCCGCCGTGACCTTCGCAACGCTGCCAGCCGGCGCGAGCGTGCGTGTGGATGGCGACGAGCTGGGGCGCACACCGCTGACGGTCGATGTGGGGGCGGGTCATCGTGAGGCGGTTTTCACTCTGGCAGGGTATGCCGCCTTCACCGCCGATTTTACGGTGATGGCGGCTCAGCCGCAGCAGGTCGGGCCGGTGCCGCTACGCCGTCCGCCCGCCACGGTTGAGTTGATGTCCGAACCGACCGGTGCGCAGGTGAGTGTGGCCGGACAGTTCCGTGGGCGCACGCCGTTGGTGCTGACGCTCGACACCACCGGCGCGCAGTTAATCGCCGTGTCGAAGCTCGGCTATGCCACGCTGGAGCGAAGTTTGCACCTCGAGCCGGGCAGTCAGCGGCGCGAACGTTTGGTGCTGGTGCCGCAGCTGGGTGATGTGGCCCTCAGCGGCACACCCGCAGACGCGCAGTTGTTCGTTGACGGTGCGCCGCGGGGCATAGCGAACCAAGTGCTGCACCTGCCGGCGGCGCCCACCACCCTCGAGGTACGCCGTGAGGGCCTTGAATCATTCAGTGCCACGGTCACCCCGCGCGCCGGTTTCCGCCAAGACGTGAAATTCGCGCTGCTGTCGGTGGCAGAGCGTAAAGCGGCGGCACTCCCGGGGCTGCGACGCACGGCGCTCGGCCAAGAGTTGCGCTTGATGCCAGTGGCGACCTTCACGCTCGGCAGCCCGCGGCGAGAAGCGGGCCGGCGTAGCAACGAGGCACAGCGCCGCGTGGAGTTGCGGCGGCGGTTCTATCTTGGCACTCAGGAAGTGACCAACGCTGAGTTCCGGCAGTTCAACAAGGAGCATCTGTCCGGTGTCTTCAAACAGGAGACACTCGATCTGGATAACCGTCCGGTGGTCAATGTTGGCTGGGCTGAAGCGGTGCTGTTCTGCAACTGGTTGTCGGCGCGCGATGGCTTGCCTTTGGCGTATGCGCAGCAGGAAGGCCGTTGGGTGCTGCTAGAGCCGGCCACCACCGGCTATCGTCTGCCGACCGAAGCGGAATGGGAGCTGGCTGCGCGTTGGGATGGTGCTGCCCCTTCCCGCAAATATCCCTGGGGTGCCACCCTGCCGGTGTTGGCGCGCAGTGGTAACTATGCCGATGCCCAGGCGGTCTATCTGGCGCAGAGCGTTATTCCCGGCTACGACGATGGTTTTCGTGTGACCGCGCCGGTGGGGAGTTTCGCGCCGAACACGCTTGGCTTGTACGACCTGGGTGGTAACGCGGCGGAATGGACCACGGAGGTCTATCAGGTCTTTGCCGAAGGCGGCGAACTGGTGGTAGATCCGGTGGCGCGCGGTGCCGGCACACAGTGGACAGTGCGTGGCGCGCACTGGCTCAGCTTTGCGCCGGGTGAACTGCGCGTCGCCTGGCGCGATAATAATGGCAGCCCACGGCAGACGGTGGGCTTTCGACTCGCGAGGTATGCGGAATGACGACGCGATGCTGGATTGACACGCGGCGCCTGCTGGCCGCAACACTGGGTCTGGCGTGGGCGTTGGCCAGTGCGCAAACGCCGCCAGACAAAGCAGCCACAGTGCCCGCGAGGCCCGTGGCGTCGCCCGTGGCATCACCGGCGGCATCGCCCGTGGCGTCGCCCGTGTCATCACCCGTGGCGTCGCCTGCGCCGTTACCGGTGACGTTGCCGGCGGCGTCACCGTCACGGTTTGAGCCCACCGACAAAGTGCGCGCCGACTTCGACGTCTCCTTTCCCATCGATATCTGATTCTTTTTCATAGGCCCCGCCATGCAAGCACCTACTCGCAGTCATATGCTTTTTGAACTTGTCGCCCTGCTCGTGGTGTTCGTGCTGGTGCAGGGGGTGTACGCGGGCATTATCCGCCCCACGGCTGTTGCCACACTGCAGGCCCAGGCAGAAGCCATGCGCACGGACCCGAATTTTGTTCCGGCCAGAACCTTCTCGGTGATCGCCAAGGACTATGAGCAGGAAACGTGTTTCGTGTTGTCGTTTTGGGCGCTGATCATCATGGGTCGCAAGGCTTGGCTGGCCAACAAAGAGCGCCAGTTGGCCGGCACGGATGTCATTGGTCTGCGTGAGGGAATGCGCGTATTGCCTGAAGACAGTCGCGAATATCTACGCCACCTAGATCAATTGCCGACGGAGACACGTTACTGCCTGATGCCGCGCGCCTTGTATGCAGCACTTGAGCGCTTTGGCGCAACCCGTAGCGTCACCGATGCCTCGCAGGCAGCGCGCAACGTCTGCCAGATGGAGTCCGACCGCATGGACACGGAACTGTCGATGGCGCGGTTTGTGGCCTGGGCTATTCCGGCCATTGGTTTCGTGGGAACCGTCCGCGGGATCGGCGATAGTCTGCAGCAGGCCCACAAGGCCATTGAGGGTGATATCACCGGCGTCACGGCAGGCCTCGGCGTGTCCTTTAATGCCACCTTGATTGCGCTGTCGTTGAGCATCGTGGTGATGTTCCTGCTGCATCAGCTGCAGTTAATGCAAGAGCGCATGGTGCTGGACACGGAGTCTTACGTCGACGACCGCCTGTTGCGCCATCTGCACGTGCGCTGACCGATGCTCGCTATTGAAATCAACAGTGCTGGCCACGCCAGCTTGTCGGCCGGGGCCGCGCCGGAGACGGTGACTGTCGTGCCGGCAGTGGCGGTGCTCGAGCCGCCAGTGGTGTTGACCGGACACGCCGCAGCGCGGCGTGCACGGCTGGCGCCGTTGTTTGTTTCACGTAGCCATTGGGAACGGCCCGATACCACACGCCTGCCACGCGCCTTGCCAGGCTGCGCCACCCACGGTGAAGTGGCTTGGCAGCAGCTGTCGGCCTTGTGGCCGGATGCAGCCATGTCGGGTGTGCTCGCCGTCTCGCCGGCTGCCACGCCGGCGGACATTGGTCATCTGGCCGGCTTGTTCACTGCGGCAGCGCGACCGTTGCTGGTACTCGTCGATGCAGCTGTCGCTGCCACGGCTCAGCGAAATGGGTCGGCCCGTGCCTTGTACCTTGAAGTGGATGCTGGCCGCGCAGTGCTCGCCGAACTATGGCGTGAACACACGGCTGCCGGATGGCAAATACGCCGTGGTCGCGTGGACCTAGCGCCGACCGCTGGTGCAACCGCGATCGATGAGGCGGTGGCGCGGGCGCTGGCAGCCTACTTTCTGCGTAGCGCACGGTTTGACCCGTTAACCCTCGCCGCGTCTGAGCAGGAGCTTTATGACGCCTTGCCAGCGGTTTACGCAGCGCTCGCTGCGGCACTCCCGGTCACGGTGGTGATGGGTGACAACGCCAACCGCCGCGAATGCACGGTCGGTCTGGTGGAGCTAGAGCAGGCGTGCGCCGGACTGGTCCAGCAAATCCTTGGGCTGGTGCAGTCGGCACGCCAAGCGGGTGAAACATTGACGGTCCATGTTGGCCCACGCGCAGCCCAGTTGCCGGGTCTGTTGGCCGCTTTGAGTGCCTTGACGGATCTGAGTGTGGACGCCTTGCCGTGGTCAGCCGCGGCAGTGGGTGCGCGAACCGCCGGTTACGGACTGTCGGACGTGGCCGTTGCGGCCGATGGCGCGACGACAGGCGTGCGCTGGTTGACGGCGCTGCCGTGCACGATGCCGCTGTCGCTCGTGACTGCCAGCGTGCCGTCCGCGGAAGTGCCAACGCATGTGGTGTGGCAAGGGCGTGCTTGGCCACTGGGTGTGACCCCCCTCGTGCTGGGCCGCGCCCCGGGCCCCGGCGGCCTCCTGCTCGAAGGGCCGCTCGCGGGCATGTCCCGGCTGCATTGCCAGCTGCGGCGTGAAGACCGCGAGGCGGTGGTAGAGGACCTCAGTACCTATGGCACCTGGCTGAATGGCGAACGTATTCGGCGCCGCGCTCGCTTACGCGCCGGCGACCGGCTGCGGCTCGGCCTGCCGGGGGTTGAGCTGCTACTCATCGCGGTCGAAACCGCGCCACCGCCGGTTGCGGACTGAGTCAGGCCTGTGGCGCGTCGCAAATTCGAAGTTTTTAGCATGTCCTTCCTGGACGCTATCTGTTGTGGGTTCGGTTCGCTGGTATTGCTGTATGTGCTTATCTCGGCGCAGGGCAAGTTATATGTGCAGCAGGAAACCGATGCGGTGCGAGCGCAGGCGCTGCTGGTCGAGCAACAGGTGCTGGAAGGGCGGCGCAATCTCGTCACGCTACGCAATGCGCTGGCATTAACGGACAACAAGTCAGTACAGGCGCAAGGCGCAGCCACGCAGGCTTCCGATGAACTGGCCCGCGAAAAAACCCAGGCTGAGCAAGCGCAGGGTGAGGCGCTGGCGCGCAAGCTGCGGCTCGAACGGCTGAAGGCGGATCTGGCAGCCCTCGAAGAGGGCGCTAAGCGGCTGGAGGCCAACGCCAAGCGACCCGTGCCCGGCGGTGAATCGGTGCGCCCGCGCGCTGGCGATGGTAATCGGCTTTACCTGACTGGGCTGCGTGTTAGTGGCCAGCGTGTGCTGTTTCTTATTGATGCTTCCGCCAGCATGCTGGATGAGACGGTGGTCAATATTCTGCGCACACGCAACATGGCGGACAGTGTGAAGTTGCGGACCGAGAAGTGGCGTCAAACGGTGGCTACCGTCGACTGGCTGGCAACGCAGCTGCAGCCGACCGCACAAGTGCAGTTCTACACGTTCAACACGCAGCCCAAGCCGCTGGTGGCAGGATCCATGGATCGCTGGCTGACGGTAGATGCCAAGACCGTGGCCGGCGTGCTGGAGCAGTTGCGTAAGACCGTGCCGACCGAGGGCACTAGCCTGGAAAATGCCTTCGCTGCGGCTACGCGCCTGCAGCCGGCACCTGATCTGATCCTGCTCGTCACTGATGGCTTGCCGACGCAAGGAGCAAGTCCGCCGCTCATGAAGAAGATAGTGGATGGCGCTGATCGCCTGAAATTTTTTGAGAAAGCAGTGCGGGTTTTGCCCAAACGCGTGCCCGTCAGTACGGTGCTGATGCCGATGGAGGGCGATCCCCAGGCTCCCTACGCGTACTGGCGGTTGGCCAACGCCACGGGTGGTGGCGTGATGAGCCCGGCCAAGGACTGGCCATGAGCAGCTTATTGCGCAGCGTCGAGAGGCGCACATGAGATCGCGTCGCCGTGACCGAGAATTTCAAGTGTTCAGCATGTCCTTCTTGGATGCTATCTGCTGTGCATTCGGTGCGCTCATCCTGATTATGGTGCTGACGCAGATCGGTACGCCTCAAGTGATTGAGCAGACCGAGCAGGACCTGAATGGCCTGATTGCAGTGCGAGAAAAAGAATTGGTCCACCTGCGCGGTGAGGTGGCCGCCCTTGACCGCACGCTCATGGGGCGCAAGGAGCAGTTGTCAGCGATTCGTACACGCATCGCGGCGATGCGTGCCGAGCTCGATCGCGTGCAGGGGCAGTTTAAGTCCTCCACGCAAGATGCCGAAGTGGCGGCGCAGCTCGAGGGTAAGCTGTCGGCGGCGCAGCAGACGCTCAGTGATGAAATGCAGCGACTGCTGGGTCAGCGCTACCAGCGCGCCAAGGATGCGCCAGTCGGCGGGATTCCGGTGGACAGTGAGTACATTATTTTTATCGTCGATACTTCCGGCTCGATGCAGAACTACAGTTGGCGTCTGGCTGAGCAGAAGATGCGCGAAGTACTGGAGATTTATCCAAAGGTGAAAGGCATCCAGGTGCTCGATGACGAGGGTGGATACATGTTCGGCGAATACCGTGGCAAGTGGATCCCGGACTCGAAAGAACGGCGCAAGGTCATTTTGGACCGTTTTCGCAACTGGCAGGCGTTCTCCAATTCCAGTCCGGTGGAGGGGATTGTCGCGGCCATTCGCACCTTCTGGACGCCGGAGCACAAGATTTCTTTATATGTATTCGGTGACGAGTTCACGGGCGGGTCGGTGCAGCAGGTGCTCGACCAAGTGGACCGCATCAACCATAGTGGCAAGGAAGGTGGCGAGCGCTTGGTGCGGATCCATGCCATCGGTTTCCCGCTGGATCCGGCCGCGCCACAGTTCACCAGCGTTCGTTTTGCAACATTGATGCGGGCGGTGTGCCAGCGCAACGGCGGAACGTTTGTCGGTTTGCTGCATTAGCTGGCATGCTCAGCGCTTATGAGAAGGAAGTCATCGTGAAACTCAAAATGTCATGCCTTGCTGCTCGATGCTTACTGGGCTTGCCACTGCTGCTGCTGGCGGCCTGCGGTGGGATGCAGATCCGGCCGGTGGACCGCATGCCCGTGCCGCTGGTGGAAAAACTGCCGCTGTCGGCCGGATTGCATATGGACGCCGAGTTCCGTAACTATGTGTACAAGGAAACCCGCTGGAATAGCGATTGGATAGTGGCGCTCGGCGCGCCGAGCGTTTCGCACGCTACCCGCGTGGCGGCGGCCAGTTGTCGCTCGGTACGCGAAGTGAAGGACCTGAAAGCGCCAGGCTTGCCGGCCGTGGATTTGGTGCTGTCACCGCATGTGGAAGAATTTGCGTTTGTGACCCCGCGCGATGCGGGTGGTACGACCTATCAGGTCACGCTGCGTTACCGCATGAATGTGTTTGACCGCCAAGGGCAGCTGATCGACTCGCTGCTCTACACCGGCTACGGTGCCGTGGCTGGGGGTGGTATCTCCACTGAGGCGCCTCTCACCTTGGCCACAGAGGCAGCCTTGCGTGATGCCGGCGCCAAGTTTCTCACTGAATTCCCACAACAACCGGTAGTGCAGCAGTTGCTCCGTGGAGAAACTCCTGCGGCCGTTCCTGTTGTGCCCCTCTTGCCCGTCGTCGAACCGCCAAAGGAAACCCCATGAGCATGACTCTCTACGATGCTGCCGTACCAATTTTTGTGCAGCAGTTACAAGCCATGAAAGTGGTTTTAGAAAAAGCGCTGGCGCATGCCACCGTGCGCAAGATCCAACCCGAGGTGCTGCTGAACGCACGCTTGTTTCCGGACATGCTCCCCTTGGTGCGCCAAGTGCAAATCACCACGGATTTCGCCAAGGGTGCCACGGCGCGTCTTGCGGGCCGCGAAGTGCCGAAGTGGGAAGATACCGAGAAAACCTTTGAGGAGCTGCAGACGCGGCTTGACCGAGCCATTGCCTTCGTGCAGACGGTTCCCGCGGCCGAGATCATTGGTCAAGAAGGGCGAGCGATAACGCTGCTGGCCGGTGGGCAGACGCTCAACTTTTTGGGGCAGTCTTATCTGCTGGGGTTTGTGTTACCCAACTTGTTTTTTCATGCGGCAACCGCGTATGCCATCTTGCGCCATTCAGGCGTTGAGCTGGGCAAGCGAGACTTCCTCGGTCAGTTCTGAGGCGCTGGCGCCACTGGTTCAGCTGGCGCCACTGGTTCAGCTGGCGCCACTGGTTCAGCTGGTTCCACTGGCGCGGCTGGCGCGGCGGCGGGTGGCTTGGCTGCTGCCTTTAGGCTGCGAGTCACCACGGTCAGCACCACCGCCTCGGTCGGCACGGCCTGGCCATCGACATTGCGTGGGCGATAAACAGCGTGAGACACCGCGTTTTGCAGTTGACGCTGGTGGGCGTCGCTGAGATCGGAACTGGTGATTTTGGTTTGCGTCACTTCACCTTGCGCATTCACCGTGAACGTGGCCACGGTCTGATGGATGTCGGTGTCCTCAAGGGGGCGGTCGTCGTAGCGTTTGGCGAACGCAGGTTTTCGCAGCAGCAGGAGTACGGGGGCGGCGAAGGGGTCCGCGTCCAGCGCTGACAACTCGCCAGTCGTTATCTGAGCGTTGCGCACTTTGGCTGCGGCAGCGAATTGCAGCTGGGCTTGGGGCGTCTTGCCCGCGACCTGCAAGTAGTCGCCGTAGGCCATGAGGGCTTCAAATTGCAGCGCCGATTTCTGCGCTTTGGTGGCAATCTCGACGGCTAGTTGTAACGGGCGGTCCGCCTGTGGATCCAGATAGTAGCCAGCTGCCATCGAGGTTGGGATGTTTGCGTCGGCGTCGAAATGAAAGCCTGGGCCGCTGCTGTCGGCAGGCTCGCGCGCCTCGGGCCCGTCGCGGTATTCGATGAAATAGGTGCGCCCGATGCCGATGAGCGCGCGCACGGCGCCATTGACTTGGGTGCGCCCGGGTTGGCTGGCGATAGTGAAAGCGCGGCGGTGCAGTTGCCGTGCCTGACCGGGTCGTTGCGATTCTTCGTACCACCGCGCCAGACGGTCTAGCGCAGGCAACAGCCGCAGGTGGTTGGTGCCATAACGCACTTCCGCAGTGCGATAGGCGTATTGTTCCTCGCGCTCAACCTCTGTGGCCATGCCGAGCTGGCGATAAGCGCTGGCCAGCGGGACACTCATGGCTAGCTGTTCTTCGTTGAACAAGCCTTGCGTGCGGCGTGACAGAGCGATGGCACGCGCTAGTAAGGGCATGGCTTTATCCGGCTGCTGTTGCGCCAGAAAGGTCATACCCAGGCTATACAGTGGCGTGACGGCGCGAGCGGAGGTCTCGCCGTACTGTTCGGTCGCCAAAGTCACCGCGGCGCTGAAGCTGTCGATGGCGCTAATAAAATCGCCAAGCTTGTACTGTGTGCTGCCCACATTGAGCAAGGCCGTCAGATGAGCGGGTGAGCCGGGGGCTGTTTTGGCGTAAAGCTCGAGTGTGGCCAGCGCTAGCGGCAAGGCACTCGCATAGTCGCCGGCTGAAAACCGTGCGTTGAAACGCGCGGTGGGTGTCTCCTCGGTGGTGGGCGGCACGTCGCTGGCCCAGACATTAACGGCCAACAGACAGGCAAGCCCGGCGCCGAACAGCGCGTGCAGCATGGTGCGTGAAGTCATGGGGTCTCCGGTTCGAGCAGTGCAATGAGTCCGGCCGCCAGCAGCGCCAGTGCCGGTGCGGTCAGTGTGGCGCTGCGCCCCGGCATCCACAACTGCAGTGTTTCCACTGCCAACAGCAGCGCTGCGGCGAGCAGGCCGGCACGCAAGGGTGCCGCGCCAAGACGATGCAACAGCCACACCAATGCGCCGGCGGTGAAGCACCGCTCTGCTGCATGCGCCGGCGCGCCGAGAGCTGCGGCATCGAGCGGTGTGAGTGTGAATTCATGCGCACCCACACTGAGGGTGTCTAACAGTCCATGGGGAGCTAGGCCCGCAACCAATACAGCGGTGCTGAGCAAGCCCAGCGCGAGCATGGCCAGCGTACGTTCGGACAGCGGGTCGGTGAGCGGCCACAACGCCAGTACGGCGAGTAAGGCCGCTAGTTCCGGCCACATCAGAGAATGCCCAGCCCCAGCGATACGGCCGGCCGCCACGGCCAGGACCAATAGGCCCATGACCACAAACCCCGCGTCGCGGCGCACGGTTGCCCGCAGCGCTACCAAGATGACGCTCCAGGCAGCGAGATGGCCGAGTAGTGCGCCTGGCGGCAAGCTGGGGGCATGCCACAGTGGCTTGAGGCCGCGCCGCCACGCAGACCAGCTGCCGTTCCACGCGAATGGCGCCAGCCGCGCTACCACCCAGGCACTGACCAGCGCGATGGCCACCGGGGCGGCGCGCAAGTCGAGCACCGTGAGCGCGGGGCCAAGCCGTTCACCAGCGGCACGCACCCCCAGTGCCAACACGGCGCCGGCGAAAGCGCCGACGCCATTCAGCACCAGATCCGTCAGGCTGGCCACGCGACGCAGCTCCAAGGTCTGCAAGGTTTCCAGCGAGAGCGCCAGCACCACGCCGGCAATGGTGGCGACGAAGGCGGTGCGCGCAGCGCTCCACGGTGGCGGTAGCGCAAATGACAGCGTGGCACCGAGCGGCAGGTAGAGCAGCAGGTTGGCCAGTACATCGGCGCGAGAGGTGCGCGCCCAAGTGAGTCGTGACCACAAGGTCCAGGGCAAGTCGGCGGGAAGAGCGTTGAAGTTAAACGGGTACAGCGAGCCATAGATAATCAGTAACGTCACCGCGAGCGCCAGCCAACGGGCCAGATGGGTGGTGGTGTCGGTGGACATGCGGCTGCCAGCCATGCTCAGGGGTCGAGCCGCAGGATGCGGTTTTCGATGCGGGCAGTGACCGGCCCGTCCACTTGCTCCACCCAGTGGACCAGTGCCTCTAGGTCCACCCGCACCAGCGTAGCGTCCGTGCCGGCAGCAAAGCCGGTGAAGAAATCGCCACCTTTCACCAGGAAGTCGCTCGCTGCCACGGTGTAGCTAGTAGCCGGTTGCACCGGCGTGCCATCCGCTAAGGTGATCGAGACGATTTTGGCGCCCCAGGGTAAGCGTCCATCCCAGACGTATCGAAAACCCGAGGTCTTCAGCATGCGGCCGGTGTCTACGTGGCCCGGCAGATCCTCTGGGTTCCATTGTTGTTCGAGCACGCGCCGCAGTTGCGCGCCGGTCAGGCGCAGGCGCATCACCCCGTTACCGAAGGGCTGAATACTGAACAGGTCTTCCCAGGTGATGGGGCCGGCGTCCAGATCGGCGCGTAAACCGCCGGCGTTCATCAGCCCGATCTCAGCTCCAGCATCCAGACGTTGTGCATCGGCCACAAGATTTCCCATGGCCGATTCGCCGCTGCGGTTTGCTCCGCGCGTGATCGGTGCGGACGCGGTCCCAATGACGCGCGAGACGGCCGCTGCTACCCGGCGATGGGCGGCGGCCACCTCCTTCGCTACCTTGGCGTCTGGTTGCAGCCCCGGGCCTGCGTCGCCCCAGGTGGTGAGGATGCGTGAACGCTTACCGACCACCTCTCCGGTGTCGCGACTCACCAGTAGTTCGACGTCACCGATGGCGCTGCCGTACATGAACGCCTGCGTGACCAGCAGCGGCTGCGGCCCACTGCCCCGCACCAGCGCGTTCGTGAACTGGTGGGTATGGCCAGACACCACCGCATCCACGTCCGGGTCAAGGCCGCGCAGCAGACCCACCAGTCGCCCACGCACCTCGGGTGTATCCAGCACGGCTTGCGTGGGGGCGGCGTATTGGCGGAGGCCTTCATGCAGCACCACAACGATGGCATGGACGCCAACCGCTTTGAGCTTGTCGACCTCGGCATTGATGCTGGCTACTTCAGGCAGGAAATGGAGATCGTCGACACGGCCGGCGGGCACCAGCGAGGGCGTATCGGCCGTGACCGCAGCCACAAAGCCGACCCGCACGCCGCCTACCTCAATGATGACCGAGCCTGGCAATAGCGCTTGCTGCCGTGGGCCGCGCGTAACGTTCGCCGCCATAAATGGCAGCTTGGTGGGTGGATAGTGCCGCTGCAGGAAGGGGCCGCTGGCATGGGTACCGCCGTAAAGCAGGCGCTCAAGCTCGACTGTGCCCTCGTCAAATTCGTGATTGCCCACGGCGGCCAGCGCGAGGCAGTGCGACACCTGAGGTTGCAGCGACGGGGCTATGCGCCGTAAGGGTGGGCAGGTACCACGCACCAGGCGGTTCAGAAAGGCGAAGGTGGGCTCGTCCTGCAGTAGCGCCGAGGATGGCGGTGAGCCGCCAATCTGGTCGCCAGCGGCCACTAAGATGGTGTGCTTGGGATCTTCGGCCACGATCGAGTCGATCCAGGCCTTCAGCACCGCGGCACCACCCGCTGGCCGGCCCGGTTCGCCGGGTTGGCCGTTGATAACTGCGCGCGCTTCGAGCTGACCATGGAAATCGTTAAAGGTGACCAGCCGCACTTTGACCGCCTGGCCGACGCCGCCAGTAGGCGCGATCCAGGACACTTCGGTGCGTGCCAGTTCGCGGCGGTCAATGTCCGTCAGGGCACTCGCCGTTTGTGCGAGCGCATGGCCATAGCCGGCCACCATCACGACAGCCACCAGCAGCGCGCAGGACAGTCGGTAGCAGGAGCTGGGCGTGGGGCGCATGGACACTCCGGGCAGAAACGGCAGTTTACTCTGCCTGCAGCTTCATGGGCGTTGCTTCCCGAAGGCCGAACGGGGACCATGGCCCCTGAACCTGGTCTGGGGTAAAACGCGATGCTGCACAGTTTGATGGCCTGGTATTTGGCCGAGTTACATGCCGGTGGCTACTGGCTCGTGGCTGCCTTGATGGCCGCGGAAAGTTCCATCCTGCCCGTGCCTTCCGAGTTGGTCATCCCCATGGCCGCCCACGTGGCAGTGACGCACGGTAGCATGAGCGTGCCGGGGGTCATTTTCGCCGGGACTGTGGGGTCCTGGGTCGGTGCGAGCCTCATGTATTGGGGGGCGCGGCTGGTGGGCCGGCCGCTCATTTTGCGTTATGGCAAGTTTGCGCTGGTGCCTGAGAAGAAGCTGGTGCAGGCAGAAGCCTGGAGCGATCGCTTCGGTGCGGTAGGAATTTTCGTCTCACGCCTGCTGCCCGTGATCCGCCATCTGATTGGTTTGCCAGCCGGTTTGGTGCGCCTGCATTATGGTTGGTATTCTCTGGCAACCCTTGCCGGTGCCGCCTTGTGGTGCAGTGTGCTGGCGTATGTGGGAGTGAAGGCGGGCGAAGACGCTGCCCTGCTGCAAGGCGATCTGTCCCGTCTGAGCTTATGGTTGATCGGCACTGCGCTGGTGGTCGGTGCGCTCTACTACTTCTTGGTCCACCGACTGGCCCGCGCGGTAGCGACTGCTGCCCGTGGATCCTCTGGCCAATAGTGTTTGGGATAGCGACCCTTCAGTTCTTTCTTGACTTCGGTATAAGCGCGCGACCAAAAGCTTTCCAGATCGCGTGTCACTTGCACCGGCCGGTGTGCCGGCGATAACAGGTGCAGCACCAGCGGCACGCGCCCATTCCCGAGGTGTGGCGTGGTGGTGAGGCCGAACACTTCCTGTAGCCGTACCTGTAAAGCCGGTGCGCTCGGGTCTGCATAGTCGATGGGCAGCCTCGATCCGGAAGGGACCGTGAAGTGGGTCGGCGCCAGTTCCTCCAACGCGCGTTGCTGTGTCCCATCGAGGCGCGCCAGCAGCGCCGCTGGCAGGTCGAGGCGCGCCAGATGGGTGCGACGGGTCATGCCGTCGAGCCAGGGCCCAAGCCAAGTTTCTAGCGTGTCCATCAGGTGGGGGACATCGGCGGCTGGCCACGTGGCCAGCTCCAACACACCGCTGCGCAGATGCATCGGCCCGCTCGCTAGCACGGCGCCGACGAAGGCGCTGCGTTCGCGCAAAGCCTCGGCGGCGCGGGTCCAAGGGAGCGCGCTAGGGCCCAGCGTTCGCAGGCCGCCGAGCAGCGCGGCGCGTACTCGGGCTGGGTCGCTGGTGCGGCCTTCCCGCTGCTGGAGAACCAAGGCGCCATAGCTGCGTTCTTGCCGTGCCACCACGGCCTCTTCACGCGGCTCCCATTGCACACGCAGACCTTCACTCACGCCATCCGCCAACGCGGTGGCGAAGACTGCCGGGTCCAGTGCGGCTGCGAGGGTGATCTGGGGTTCTGCTTCGGCCGCCGTTCGCCCGCCATCCAGCTGCGCCACCGCCAGCCATGGCTCACGCCCCAAGGGTTCGCCGGGCGGCAACAGCGCGCCGCGGCCTTGTGCCAGCAAATAGCGTGCCGGGCGACCGCCGACAGCGGTGGCATCGGTATCGACGCTGCGCCGTTGTGCCACCCGATCGGGGTAGGCGAGGGCGACCAATAGACCCAAGGCGGCTGGATCGCTGCTAGCGCGTTCGTCCACCCGCAGCAGACGGCGGAACTGCCGTGCGAGCTGGCGTGCGCTGCGCAAGGCATTGGCATCGGCCATGCCCGGCAGTGGCCCACCCTCGGTCGCTCTTTCCAGCAAGGTCAGTCGGGTACGTAGATCGGCGTCACGCCCGCCTGTGCGTGCCAGCACATCACGCTCGGCCAGCACGGCAGCGAGGTCGGCCGCCAGTGCGCCGTGTCCCAGCGCGGCGCCTCGCAGCAGCATGTGGGCCAGCCGCGGGTGCACGCCGAGCGCGGCCATGGCGCGACCATGGGGGCTGATGCTGCCCTCGGCCGTGAGCGCGCCTAAACGCTGTAGCAGTTCGCGCGCCTGCGCCAGTCCGGCGGCTGGCGGGGCATCGAGCAAGGCCAGCGATCGGGCATCGGGGACACCCCACACCGCCAGTTCCAGCGCCAGCGGCGCCAGGTCAGCTTCCAGCAGTTCTGGAGGGGCCGCTGCGGGCAGCGTTTTGTGTGCTTCAGCGGTCCATAGGCGGTGGCAGACGCCCGGCTGGGTGCGCCCGGCGCGGCCTTGACGTTGATCGGCGGCTGCTCGCGAGACACGGCCGGTCACCAGCCGGCTCATGCCACTCCCCGGATCGAAACGTGCACTGCGAGCCAGACCGCTGTCGATCACCACCGTGACGCCGTCGATCGTGAGCGAGGTCTCGGCAATGGCGGTGGCGAGCACCACTTTTCGGCGCCCCGGCATGGCCGCGCGCACGGCCAGCTCCTGTTCCGCAGCCGGTAGCTCACCATAGAGTGGGCGTAGGTCGGTAGCGGCAGGCAGTGCGCGTTCACTCAGCGCACGCTGTACGCGTCGGATCTCTGGCGCGCCGGGCAGGAACACCAGCACATCGCCGCCTGGTTGGCCGAGGATTTCCAGTACCTTCGTGGTCACTTCGCGTAGCGGGTCATCGGGTGCGCGCAGCGCATAGTGCGTCGTGACCGGGAAGCTGCGTCCCGCGGAAGTAATGCGCGGCGCCGGATGGCCGTGCTGACCGAGCAAGCGGGCCACGGCCTCGCCATCTAAGGTTGCGGACATCACCACCACCCGCAGGTGCGTCGCCAGTGTCCGCTGGGCTTCTAAGGTTAAGGCCAGGCCCAGGTCGGCATTCAGGCTGCGTTCGTGGAATTCATCAAACAGGATGGCCGCTACGCCTTCAAGCGCCGGATCGTCCTGCAGCAATCGCGTTAGTAGACCTTCGGTGATCACCTCGATCTGTGTCTGCGCGGAAATTTGGCGATCAAAACGCATGCGGTAGCCAACCGTTGCCCCTACCGGTTCGCCGAGGGTGGCCGCCATGCGCACCGCGACGGCGCGCGTGGCCAGACGGCGCGGTTCCAGCATCAGGATACGCCGACCGGCACGCCAGTCGGCCTGCAGCAGTGCCAATGGCACGACGGTGCTTTTGCCGGCGCCAGGCGGCGCTTCGAGCACAACTGCGGCGTGGTTCACCAACGCAGCCAAAAGGCGCGGTAGTGCCTCGACAATGGGCAGGGCGGGCAGTAGCGTAGCGGTCATATGAAACACATTGTGACGGTTTTACCGCGCTGCGCCCTTGCCGGCCGGATCATCCGCCGGTGCCAACAGGCTACGCCCATCGCCGTGGCGCTGTTACTGGCTGCTTGCAGCGGGACGGCCGTTCGGCCCACCGCGTCAGCGCCGGCCGGCCAGGTGGTGCCGTCTGCAGCGCCCGTGGCCACGGTGCCACCGGCTAATGTGGAGGTAAAACTGGTGGTGGAGCGTGCGCTGGCGCAGATCGGCAAGCCTTATCGTTTGGGTGGCGCAGGTCCGCGGGGCGGCTTTGACTGCAGTGGGCTGGTGGCGTGGGTGTATTCGACGCTCGGCGTGCGTGTACCGCGGACCACCGACGGCCAGTTCGCTTATTTCACTCCAGTGCCGCGTGAGCAGTTACAGCCGGGCGACCTGGTGTTCTTCCGCTTGCCGCAGGCTCACGTGGGCATCTATGTTGGCGAAGGCGAATTTGTGCATGCGCCGGCCACCGGCCGGCCGGTGGAGCGCGCGCGGTTGGACGGGCCGTGGTTCATTCTGAGTTTTGCCGGCGGTGGCCGCCTAACCGACAGTCACTGAGCCTGCGCCACGCCGCGGGTGGCTGTGGCGCCGTAGGTGGGTGCTAGCGTGCCCGTCGGTAAGCTTCGTAGCAGATCAGGTCGACTTCGGGCGACCAATACCCTTCTTTGACCGGCTCGCTGCGCAGCAGATCGGTGCTCAAATATTTCTTGTTGTCATCGCAGAAGATGGTCACCACAACCGCCTCTGGTCCTAACTGTTCTTGTACTTGCAGTGCGGCCAGAAAATTCGCGCCGCTGGAAATGCCGACACCGAGCCCGAGCCGTGAGGCCAGCTGCTGTGCCAGCAAGATGGCATCGCCATCGGCCACATCAATAATCCCGTCCAGCTGCTCCAGCTTAACGAGCGCAGGAATGAACTCGTCCGAAACGCCCTGAATGCGGTGCTGTCCCACTTTGCAGCCGGTGGCGAGTGTGGGGGATTCTGCAGGCTCCATCGGGTGCACTTTCACGCCGGGGTAGCGTTCGCGCAAATACTGGCCCGTGCCCATGACCGTGCCACCGGTGCCAACGCCGGCCACGAAGGCCGCCGGCTGCAGGCCGCGCGCCTCCAATTGGGCGGCAATCTCCGGTCCCGTGGAACGGTAATGTGCTTCGGCATTGGCAGCATTGGAAAACTGGCAGGGCAGGAAGATATGGCCGTGCTCGGCTTGCAGCTGTTCGGTCAGGGTGATGCTGCCCAGAAACCCGCCCTGCTGCCGGGAGACGGGTTCAATGCGCGCGCCGAAGGAACGAATGAGCGATACGCGCTCCTGACTCATCCAGTCGGGCATATAGATAACGACCGGGTGCCCGAGCGCACGGCCGAGGGCCGCGAAGGCAATGCCGGTGTTGCCGCTGGTCGCTTCGGCAATGGTGTCGCCCGGTTGCAGGTGGCCGCTTTGGTAGGCGCTTTCCATGATGTGGAGCGCCATCCGGTCCTTGATGCTGCCGGTCAGGTTGAGATGTTCTGCCTTGGCAAACAGACGACGGGGCTGGCCGCGAAAGCGGAAGGAAATTTCCAGCAACGGGGTGTTGCCGACCATTTCACGAATAGCGTGGAAGCGCGCCAAGCATTGCCGCGTGGTGAGAGCGATGTCCATCAGCGGCGGCGCAGTGCCTGGGGCCACTGGCCACCGGACTGCGCCGCTGGCCAGCAAGCCCTGAGGGTGGTCAGGCCTTCTTGACCCAAGACTTGCACCAGCCTGCAGCCAGCACCGGACGGCCACCGAAGATGGCGCAGGGTCCCTGCTTGTCCTTCGCCTTGCCCTGGTAGAGCGCGCAATTGGCGCAATTCGCGCCCGCCTTGTGCGCCGGGTCTTTCACGGCAGCGCCATTGGCGACATAGCCCAAGCCTTTGGCGAGGGGGTCCGTGGCGGGGTCGACCAGCGCCGTGGCTGGCGCGGCATGGGCCGTGGTGGACAGGCTAACCACCGGGATGGCAGCCAATGACAGGAAGGCGCCCTTGAGGACGCTGCGACGCGACAGGTTCTGCTCGCTCATGAATTTCGCTCCGGCATGAAGATAAAGAGACCAGCACGGATGATTCCGCGCCCACGGCTCTAGTGTACCGTCACCGGCGCCGTCCGTGCGGCGGGCAGGGGCTCATTCGCCGCTGGTATCGTCGTACAAATCTTCTAGTGACGTGGCGGGCAAGGGCAGGCGCAGGTCGAAGCCGTAGGCTGCAGCTCCGGGCGCGCCATCGGCAAACAGGACGCCGCTCAGGAAGAATGAACCCACCGGAAAGCCCATGCCGGCCGGGCGGAAGCGCGGGTCATGGCGGAACATGCTCCACTTCCGCCATTCGGTGGCGCGCACTTCGAGTGCTGCGAGCAGCGTGGTGGTGTAGCGCGTGCGGGCACGGCGTGCGGCGACGGGGCCGGCTTCGCCAAACAGTGCGCGACGGGCCAGATGCAATTCCCAAGCCGCAATCTCCGGCGGCAAGGTTTGAATGCGGGTGAGTTCGCGGCCAATGCGTCCACGCCGTCGAGAGGGGGTGCGTTCCTCAGCCATGGCGTTTCCGATAGTTCCTCTAGGGCTCGCACGGGAGTGTGCAGCGTCAGGGAGACTGTCGCATGAAGCCTGTGGCTAATTCCCCCTACTGCGTCACGAGATGGCGATTTTCTGCCAGCGGTACGATGACAAAAAAAGGCTTTTTTTTCAGTCTAAATTGACGCTTCCGGTGTGGATTTTACATATGTCATGCAGTGGCTGGGCAGCGCGATTCCCCTCGGGTTGCTGTGGGCGCGACGCCTAAGTTTCCACAATGGCATGGGTGCGACGATTAAAATGCGCTGCAAAATAGTAGACTGCTGCCATGACTAGTCGTGTCCTTGATCCGCCGCCGGTGGCCGCTCGCTGGCGTTTATTGCTCCTATGGATCATTCCGCTGGCCGCCGTGGCGGCTGCGGTGTCCTATATGGCAGCCCACGCGCGCTACGTGTCCACTGACAATGCCTACGTCAAGAGCCAGATGAGCGAGGTGGCGCCGGAGGTGTCTGGCACGATCAGCGAGGTTCGCGTCATCGAAAACCGTCCCGTCAAAGCGGGGGAGGTACTGCTGGTCATCAATAGCCGCGCCCTGCGGATGACGGCTGACGATGCTGCTGCGCGGGTGGATCTGGTGCGCAGCGCCTTGCTCACCCAATTGGCGACCCAGCGCGAGAAAGCGGCCGAACTGGCAATGGCGCAGCGAGATGCGGTGTTCGCCGTGCGTGAACTAGAGCGCCAGCGTGCGTTGGCCGCCAAGGGACTGGTGGCAGTGGCCCGCTTGGATGACTCGGAGCGTGCGGTCGAGGCCGCCAGTGGGCGCATCGAGGTGCTTGAGCGTGATCTGCAGCGCATCGAGACCACCCTTGGCCATTCGTCGGTGGGCGATCTGGAATCCCATCCAGCGGTACGTTCCGCCCGCGCTGCTGCCGCACATGCGGCGCTGGATGTAGAACATACCGAGCTGGTGGCGCCGCGTGCCGGTATGGTCAGTCGTCTGCCGCAGGTGGGCGACCATGTCACCAGTGGTCGGCCAGTGCTGGCCATCGTTGATCCGGACGATTTGTGGCTCGACGCTAATTTCAAAGAAACCGATCTTGAATATGTTCGCCCCGGCCAAACGGTGGAGGTGAAGGTGGACACCTACTCGCATCGGCACTGGGTGGGCCGTGTGGAAAGCATTGCCCAAGCCACCGGCGCGGAATTCGCCATATTGCCGGCGCAGAACGCCACGGGTAACTGGGTGAAGGTGGTGCAGCGGGTGCCGGTGCGCATTCGTGTGACCCGCCGTGCTGATGATCCGCCCCTGCGAGCGGGCATGAGCGCCGAGGTGATCATCGATACCGGCGACCGACCCTTGCGCGAGCGCTTCTTCGGAGCCCGCTGATGGCCCTTGGTCGGGGCTGGTTGGTGGCTTCTTCGATCACGGCGGTACTCGTCTACACCATCGACGCGACGGTGGCGAATATTGCCTTGCCCTACATGCAAGGTTCGCTGCAGGCCTCGCAGGACCAGGCCGCCTGGGTGCTCACCTCGTACATTGTCGCCAGCGCGGTGTGTACGCCGTTGGCGGGTTTTCTGGCCACGCGGTTTGGTATCGGGCGGGTACTGGTCACCAGCGTGGCGATGTTTACCGTTGCGTCCGTGTTGTGCGGCTTGGCCACTTCATTGCCACAGATGGTGGCGTTCCGTGCCTTACAAGGTGGCATGGGGGCTTCGCTGGTGCCGCTGTCGCAGGTGTTGCTGCTCAGGGCCTACCCGCCCGCGCTCCACGGCCGTGCCAATGCGCTGTGGGGGATGGGCGTGTTGGTGGGGCCGATTATTGGGCCAACGCTAGGCGGCTGGCTCACCGAATACTACGATTGGCGGTGGGTGTTTCTCATCAACTTGCCGGTGGGGATCGCCGCCGTGTTCGGTTTGCTGGCCAGCATGCCCAAGGACGAGCCGGACACTACGCGGCGCTTCGATCTGACCGGGTTTGTGTGGTTGTCGCTGGCGGTGGGGTTGCTGCAACTTGCCTTGGACCGCGGCCATGGCCAAGGCTGGACACAGTCGCAAGAAATTATCATCGAGTTCGCCTTGTCGGCGCTGGCCATGTACCTGTTTGTGGTGCATTCGCTAACGGCCACTGCGCCGTTCATTCCGCTGCGGCTGTTCCAGGACCGCAATTATGTGCTGGCCATGTGCATCAGTTTTTGCATGGGATTCCTGATCGTGACGCCGGCGGCGTTGTTACCGCAGTTCTTGCAACAGGTACAGGGCTACCCCGTGCTGGCGGCCGGCATGATCATGGCTTCACGCGGCGTTGGCGCTATTTTTACCACGGTGTGGATCGGGCGCTTTGGGCACCGCTTCGACACCCGGTTTCTGGCGGGTTTTGGTTTTAGTCTGACGGCGCTGTCGATGTGGATGTTGATGCATTTAAGCACTGAGACGCCTGCCAGCCTGATCGTGGCCGCAGCGCTGGTGCAGGGCGTGTCCATCAGTTTCCTGTTCCTGCCAGTGACCAACATGGCCTATGCCACGCTGCCCATGGCGTTGCGCACGGACGGCGGCGCGGCGGCCGCCTTATGCCGCAATGTTGGTAGTAGCGTGGGTTTGAGCTGGATTTTTTCGCGCGTGCTCGACAGCGCGCAGACCAACCACGCTTATCTGACCGAGCGGCTCAGCTGGTTCGACGCGCAGCGCTGGCAAACCTTGACGCCTGCGCTCGAGTGGGTGGCAGGCGCCGGGCAAGGCGATGTGGTGGACCCCGCCACGGTGGCGGCCGTGATTGGGCCGGAGCTGGCACGGCAGTCGGCGACCATTGGCTACGACAATGCCTTTGCCATCATGACGGTGGTGGTGCTGTGTTCCCTGCCGTTGGTTTTTTTGATGCGGTCTTCAAGGCAGAGATGAGGCACTGCGATCCAGTGCGCGCCAGTGCGCGCCTGTGCGCGAGGGTGTTCAATGCAGCGCATCGAAAGGGTTGCCCGCGGCATGACGCTGAAATGCCGCCAGATGCACCACGCGGTTTTTCGAGAGCAGGGCCCCTCCGGTGATGCGCTGACTTGACAGCGCCACGGCTGCGCTGGTGTCGTGGACGCTGCTTCGTTCCGCTGCCGCCACGACTACCTGGGCGATAAACGCCTCTGCGCAGCGCAAACCCGTGCGTTGGTGGCGGCTTGCGGGCCGGGCGAGTGCGTCCAGCGCGTAGCTGCGCACCAGCTGCGCAAACAGGGCGGCAAAGGTTTCCGGGGCGTCGAACACTTCGAGCCCCACTGGCTCGTCGTTGATCAGGAACACACCGCCCACTTGTCTGGGCAGGGCGTGAAACACCCGGGTGAACTGACCGAGCTGGTGCTCGGCCGTGTCGAACACGTCTAGCTGTTGGGGGGGCGTATGGCGGTTCATGGACGCCAGCGGTGATACGCGAGCCCGCCCGCCTGGGCCCACCAGTAACGACGGGCGGAGGCGCCCACCCGGTACGGACAGGCGCGGTTCTGGGGCGACGTAGAGGACGTTCCGATGGCCGGCATTTTCGCAGTAGAGACCGCCCGATTCGCCGGTGGCGCTGGCAGACACTGCCGTGACGCGGGCGGAGCCCTGCGCCAGCGCTGCCTCCAAGGTGAGGTAGTCCGCCTGGGTGTCCGTGCGAGCCAGCAGCGGCACCACGGCGAGGCGGTCAAAGGCGGTGATGGGGCCGAGCTGGAGCTTGAGGAGTGAGTCGTTGAGCAGGTTCATCGGCGTGCCTCCCAGGCGAATGTCAGACGTTCTTCACGATGGGAGCCAGTGTGCGCGGAGGGGTGGCTCAGGAGATGAGCTACATTGTGAGCCTACTGTAAATAATTTCAGGTCTGCTGCAGCGCCGCTTGCAGTTCGTCCCGAACCCGTTGCTGCAAGGCAGGTGGGCCCAGCACCCGCAGATTCCGCCCGTGCTTGAGGATGTCCATGACCAGTTCGCGATCGTCGGCATAGGGGACCTCGAGTACGTAGCTGCCATCCTCCTGCCAAGTGCCATTTTGTTGCTCATGCCAGCTTTCGGTGGCCACCCAGCGCGCGCGTTCGGCGGTGAACTGCAGACGGGCAGTGTGTTTCGGCACACCAGAAAAAATGCCGTAACTACCAGACAGGTGGCGGTCCAGCTCGTTGCCGTCGACCTCCGAGGCTGGGGTTTCCAGCACCATGGCCGCTTCCATGGCATCGAGCGAAAAGCGCCGCAGAGCATTTTCGCGGTGACACCAAGCGTCCAGATACCAGTTCTCGCGGTAGTGGAGCATGCGTTGTGGTGAAACCGTGCGCTCTTTGATTTGGCCGGAGCTGCGCGAAAAATACGTCATTTGTAACCGGCGGCGGTCAAGGGTGGCGCCGGCGACTGCCTTGAATGACGCCGGTTCAAGCCGGCGAGCGCCCTGCGCTACCAGCCGGACGTGCGTGCGTAAGGCATCCAGTGGGTGCTCCCCCTGATCGACCAGGGCGCGCAAGCGTTCGCGGATCGGTGCGAGATCTTGGCCCAGAAATCCGGGCTGCAGACTTTCCAGCAACGTGTCGAGCGTTAGCAGTGCCTGCAGTTCTTCGCCGTTGAACCACAGCCCCGGCAGCGGGGTGCGGTCCGAGGCTTCGAGGCGATAGCCGCCGGCAGCGGCGTCGTAGGCGATGGGGACGTTGAGCCGGTCTTTAAGGTATTCGAGGTCCCGCTTGAAGGTAGCGCGCGAGATTTCCAGTTCTGCCTCGAAAGCTTGGCGCGGCACCACCTTCCGTGCGCGGAGCATGCGTTCGATGGTCTGGAAGCGTTCGGTACGGTCCATGGGGCGGCCTCGAGAAGTTCGGGGAGGGGCGTAGCACCGGCGGCGCGCTGGTGGAGCTGGGTGGCTCAAGTGGGTGGCTCAAGTCGATGGACCGTCCCACCATACTCCCAGGCGGGCTCAGAAGGTGAGCCACTAGCACCTGAACGGCAGATTCCCCTTGCCCGGTGCCGTCGCATGGGCGAGGCTGCGCCAACGCGGCGCGGCTCTGCCCGTGCCGGGGGTCAGCGCCCTCGCTCTTGGCTCTTGTCTGGAAACCGCCATGAATAGTTCCGTCCTGCTGCTCGCAGCGTTCCACGTAATGTGGGCGTCCGTGTGAAAACGCTGCTCATCATTTATGCGGGTCATCCCGGTGGTCGCACGGCGCGGTTGGTGGCGGCGGCGCGGGAGGGTGTGGCACAAGTGGTGGACGAACTGGGCGAAGAGAGCGTGCGGGTCTGCTGTGTGCCTGCGCTACAGGCCACCGCGGAGGATGTGCGCGCGGCACAGGCCGTGCTGCTGGCGACGCCTGAGCACTTCGGCTACATGGCCGGCGCGATGAAGCATTTCTTCGACACCACTTTTTATGCCTTAGAGCCCCACACGCTGGGTCTGCCGTATGCGCTGCTGGTCAGTGCGGGCCAAGATGGCACCGGCACCTTGACGGCCATGGAGCGCATCATCACCGGCTACCGCTGGAAGCGCGTGGCGCCACCGCTGTTGGTGGTCGGTGAGCCAACACCGGAGCACTTCGCGGTTGCCCGTGAGCTGGCGGCATCGCTAGCGGCAGGTATCGTGGTTGGCGTGTTCTAGCTGCATAAAACAGCGTTTCTGTGTGATTAATCGTAGCTGACGACGCTGACGGGCGGTGGACGCATGCTCCCCCGGTCATATCTTGGTAACCTGCTGAATGAAAGCCATCGTTACTTCATTCGTAGTGCCGGCACTTAAAGGCTCTGGGCAAATTTTATTCCAGGCGTCGGCGCCTTCTTTCTCGAACGGCCCAGCGCTGCCTACAGCGAAGGTGCCGGTGGATTCAACGGCGCACTACTGGGTTTGCCAGCTTTTACCGCCCCGTACGTTCTGGTCGCTTGGCTCGTCGAATACGTGTGTCGCCACGGGTTTTCCCTGGCCAGCGTCGGCATGCCGGCCACGAGCGCCGTGCCTGCTGCGGCACTGGCTACCAATGCCTCCCAGGTCCTGTTCATCGCCACCCCATGGATTGGCCCGCTGGTAGTGCTGGCCGTCCTGCTGCATTCGAGAGTTGCGGCAGTCTGGGTTGCAGGGCCGCAACATCCCCCTTCCGCTCGCGCTAGGTGGCGTCGTCATCAGTGTCTGGCTGTCGGCCTTGTTTTTTCAGGCGCAGCTCACGACTTTGTCGGCGCCATTCGTGCTCAGCGCGTGGCTGGTCATCAGCCTACAGCAGCGGCAGCAGTGCTGTTCTAGGATCACCCGTCCGTGGAGGGCCGGGTGAGGATGGCCATGGACCGTAGGGCGGAATGCCGCGCGGTCTGCGCGCGGCGTACAATGCGGCCTCTTGCGGGCCTGTAGCTCAACGGTTAGAGCAGGGGACTCATAATCCCTTGGTTCAGGGTTCGAATCCCTGCGGGCCCACCATCTTCTTGCGCTGGCTTTGGAGATTTGCCGTGCCGACCCCGCAGCCTGGCTTACGCGCTTGGCACGGAACGGCTTTACCAATCTTGCAGGCATTTATAACGCCGTTGCTCTCTTATACATTTCCCAAGCTGTTGGCCCGCAAAGGGCTCCGCATAGCGGAACGGTGGAGCTTTCCGGAAGGCCACCGCACTCTGACGTCACGATCTTGGGTCAACTGGGTGACCGGAGCGCTGCACGGCGTACGCACCGTTCACCGTGCCGGCGTTGTCCGGGTTGGTCAGTAGCAACTGTCCCGGTTTTTCCGCCAGCCACGCAGCAGCCGGGCGGTAGTCGCGCACGGTGTCGATGACCGGCAGCACGAGCCACTGCGCCAATGTGAGCAGCAGGAAGAACGTTGCGGCACTGCAGAAGCAGCACTGAACCGCTTCACTCTGTTTATGTTCTGCTTTCTTGAGTATGGCAATCTGGTACCGTTCGGCTTGGGCGAGCTATTGCATCTCGCCCTTCATCCTTGTTTATCAAAATTGCACTTCGAATTTGAGCTCGCGGCATAGAAACCACCTCACTTTGGTGAATTACTACATGGCACCCGACCTATTTCGAAAATCGGCGCTGGAAACTCTTTCCTCACCCGAGCAGTTAGATCAAACAATGCGCCTGACCCGACCGCGGCGCGGCATCATGCTCGGCGCACTGGCATTGCTGCTCAGTGTGTTTGTGAGCTGGAGCATATTCGGCTCCTTGCGCACTGAAATCACTGGGCAGGGCATCATCATTCGGCCAGGCGGCACCTATGAGATCGTGTCAACGGGCACGGGCGTGTTATCAGACCTGAAGGAATATCAAGTCGGAGAGAAAATTGTGGCTGGTCAAGTCATCGGCCATATCACCCAGCCGGTTCTAGAGGAGAGGATTCAGGCCGCGACGGACGCCCTGCAGCTCGCCCATCTGGAGCGCACGCAGATCGCCCTGTCGGCAAAGGTGGAAAAAGACGCTCGAGCCACGGTCGCTCAGGCCGAGACTGCAAACCAGAAGCAACTCATAAAAGGCAAGCAAGAACTTGTTGACGCATTGCGTAATTTAGAACCGCTGCGCACCGTTTATGTCAAGAAGGGTTACCTCAGTCAGCAAGCATACTATGAAGGCCACCTGACACTAACCGATGCGGAAAACTCGATCGCCGTGGCGAAGCGAAATCTTGAGGATCAGGCCGTCCAACGGATTGAATATGATCGACTGACCAGTGAGCGCCTACGCAGCGCTGACGCGAAGATTACAGTGCTGCAGGACCGTATCAATGAACTCAAATTCCGGCACGCGGCTGCCACGGCCCAGATAAGTCTAGAGGCAGGTACTGTCGTCGAGATGATGGCCACCCAAGGCAGTAGCGTGCGAGAGGGTCAACCGCTGGTCAGCATGGAGACCGAAAAAGAAATCCTGCGAGCACAGATCTATCTACCAAGCGCAGGCAAGGTCGAATCTCTCAAGCCGGGCATGTTGGTGCAGATATCGCCCGTGACTTATCGGCGGCAGCGATATGGTTACCTCGTGGGCAAGGTTGTGAGTGTCGCCACGTACCCGGCGACGTCATCGGGAATGATGAGGATCTTTCACAACGAGGTGCTGGTTTCCGAAATGATGAAGGCGGGAGCCCCGGTCGCCGTATCCGTGGAATTTGAAGTGGACCCCGCATCCCGTTCCGGTTATCACTGGTCGTCGCGCGCTGGCGCGGGCCTTCAGGTCAGAAGCGGCACGCTTGCTACCGCTCGGTTCATCGTTGAGGCCCAAAGACCGTACGCCCTCGTGCTGCCTGCACTCAAAGAACTGCTCGGTTCCTAGGTGCCAGCAGGCATGCCACCCTTTGCCATTTCAAGACTGCGCAGCCGCCTGCGCGCGTGGTCTGGGCGGGCCCGTACTCCCACCATCTTGCAGATGGAGGCACTTGAATGCGGCGCCGCGAGCCTCGCGATTGTCCTGGGCTACTACAAGCGTTTCGTACCGCTAGAGGAACTGCGCCTGGCTTGTGGGGTTTCGCGCGACGGTAGCAAGGCAAAAAATGTCTTGCGAGTAGCGCGCACCTACGGCCTGCAAGCCAGCGGAATGCGCCTCGGTGCGGTCAATATCACTCGCCAACCGATGCCCTGCATCGTGTTCTGGAACTTCAAGCATTTCCTGGTTGTTGAAGGCTTCGGCGAGGGTATCGTCTACCTGAATGACCCTGCATATGGGCCACGTACTGTTTCCGAGGATGAATTCAAGCGAGCGTACACAGGGGTTGCGCTAATTTTCAGCGTGGGCCCTGATTTCAGGACCGGCGGTACGCCACGGCGCCTACTCGCATCTCTGATACCTCGAATTAAAGACTCTGAAGCGGAACTTGCATTCGTGATGGTCGCAAGCCTCGCGCTGGTCATACCAGGCCTCGCGATACCGGCAATGACCACGATATTCGTAGACAACTACCTTATCGGCCGAATGGACGACTGGGTAAAGCCGCTGCTCATCGGCGTCGGAGTCACGGCCTTGGTGCGCGCTGCGCTGACGTGGCTGCAGCAGTCGCAGTTACTGCGCCTAGAGATGCGCCTCGCGCTGACCTCCTCGAGCAAGTTCTTCTGGCACGTGCTGCGCTTGCCAATCGAGTTTTTTTCCCAGCGCTACGCCGGCGACATTAGCCAGCGGGTGGAGTCCAACGACCGGATTGCCAGACTCCTAGCAGGACAACTGGCAACCAACGCCTTCAATGTTGTGGCGGTGGTCTTCTTCCTCGTCATGATGTTCCAGTATGACTGGGCGCTCACACTGGTCGGGATCGCATCCACGGCGATCAACTTTATCGCCCTGGCCTGTCTCTCCCGCTACCGCAGAGATCGCAATATCCGCCTCGCTCAGGATCGTGGCAAACTCATGGCGACTTCGATGGGGGCAATTCAGGCCATTGAGACCATAAAGGCCACAGGCGCAGAGAACGACTTTTTCATGCTCTGGTCGGGCTACAGAGCAAAAGTGAATAATGCAGAGCAAGAACTTGAACTGACCTCCCGAGTATTCACTGTACTCCCCACATTTCTAAATACTCTCGTGACCGTGATCATTCTCGGTCTTGGCGGCGCCAGAATCATGGCGGGAGAACTGACGGTAGGTATGCTGGTGGCTTTCCAGAGCCTCATGGCAAGTTTCATGGCGCCAGCCACCCACCTGATGGGCCTGATTGGCATGCTTGACGAGGCCGCGGGCGACCTTGCACGCGCTGATGACGTGCTGAACTATCCCGTGACGGAGCTGCCGACGTTACCCGCCAAGGCGGGCGAGCCACAGCGACAACTGCGTGGACACCTGGAACTTCGCGATGTGTCATTCGGGTACAGCCGACTCGAGCCCCCGTTGATCGAGAATTTCTCGCTGAAGATTGCCCCTGGCGAGCGCGTGGCGGTCGTCGGCCGCTCAGGCAGCGGAAAGTCCACGGTGTCGAAGCTTGTCATGGGCACCTACACACCTTGGTCGGGTCAGATCCTCTTCGACGGCTTGCCACGCGACAGCATCAGCCGCCACGTGCTGAGCAGCAGCCTGAGAGGAGTTGATCAGGAGGTCTACCTCTTTGAAGGCACGATCCGCGACAACCTGAGCCTTTGGGATTCCACGATCCCGGAGGCGGAACTTGTGCGAGCCGCGCGCGATGCACAGATCCACGACGTCATTGCTTCGCGACCCAGCGGCTATGACGCGAGCGTTGACGAGGGTGGCAGCAACTTCAGTGGCGGCCAGGCTCAACGCCTGGAGATCGCCCGCGCTCTGGCCACGGCGCCGCGCATTGTCGTGCTGGACGAGGCCACTTCAGCCCTGGACTCCGTGTCAGAAAGTCTAATTGACGACAGCATCCGCCAGCGCGGATGCACCTGCCTCATCGTCGCTCATAGGCTCTCAACCATCCGCGACTGCGACGAAATCATCGTGATGGAGGGCGGAAAGATCGTCGAACGCGGCACCCATGCGACGCTCCTGGCACTTCAAGGCCATTACCAGCGCCTGATTGAGGCAGTCCAGTGAGCCAGCTGTCGCAGTGGGGCGAGAGCGGGCCGGTCAGCGCCTCGATTCTCCTCAACGACACCGAAGCGGTATGGGTTGTCCAGAACGGCGGCGTGGACCTCTTCGCCGTTGCCCTTGAGAGCGGCCGGGCCGCCGGGCCCCGTGAGCATCTCTGCAGACTTGGGGCCGGCCAAATGATCATTGGGCTGCTTGGCGCCACTGGCCCTGCAGCGACCGGCCTGCTGGCCGTACCGCTGCCGGGGACAGCGCTCGAAAAACGTGCGTCGCTGCGCAGTCAATTCCTCGCTGGCCCTGCCCCCATGGATGCAGCCGCCGACCACGAGCTTGAAGCGATGGAGGCGGCGCTCGTGGCCGTGTCGGTCAACGAATGGATCGAGGCGCTGACCGACACCATCGCACCCCCCCTGCCACGGGACTACGTTGCCGCCCGGCGGGGGTTGCCACTCTTTTTGAGCGTTGGCGACCAACTCTACGCACAGCGCGCCACCGTTTGGATCGACACGCTTTCGACGCAGCTGCTGGCACCCCTCTCGCGGCAATCGACTTGCGGTCCATCGCTTCTTGCGCTGACCGGGCACCTCTCGGCGTTGGTGCAAACCGGGGGGGAAGCCCAGTGTCTCTCGACGCTGGAGGTGTTCGAAGCCGGCCACCTTGACAGCGCCCTTAGCGCATTTCACGACGAGCTCCTTGGCTATCTCGGTGCCCGCCGTGAGCACAACGAGTGCGGCATGTCAGACAGACTCGCCAAAACGGCGAGCACCGACGCGCACGCCGTCACGTCGACGCTTGCGGGACTGTTGCGCCTTCTGTCCAGCGAGGCCCCGCACTCCCGGGCCGACCCCGAGTCGCCATCCGTCTTGGTTGACGCACTTGAGCATGTTCTCCGGGCGAGCGGCATCACGGCCAAACTTGACCGCCAGCTGGATCTGGCTGCGGACGTTCCGCCGCTGGAGCAGTACATGCGGCAGCTTCGAGTCAGCTCTCGCGCCGTCGCCCTCACGCGGCAAGACTGGTGGCGCGAGGATGCAGGACCGCTGCTCGCGTTTCGCGATGACGACGGCACCCCCGTGGCGCTCCTGCCGGCCACAGACCACGGCTACTGGTTGGTCGACCCCCTCAATGCGTCCCGGGAGCGTCTCAACCCGCTTGCGGCCGCGACACTGCGTACGACCGCATTCATGTTCTACCGGAGCTTCCCAGACACAGCCATGGCGCTTCCGGGTCTCATGAGATTCGCCTTGGCAGGCACCGGGGCGGATATTCGAGCCGTGGTCGTGGCCGGCATGCTCGGCGGGGCATTGGGAGTTCTCGTTCCCATCGCGACCGGCCTGCTCATTGACGACGTCATTCCCAACGGCCAACGCGGCGATCTCTGGTACCTGGTGCTACTGCTCATTGCGACGGCAATTGGCATTGGTTCGTTCGAGTTGACTCGGGCCATTGCGATGCTGCGGGTTGAGGCCAAACTTGGTCTTGCGACAGAGTCCGCCATGATGTTTCGACTCTTGCATCTGCCGGCGCGTTTTTTCCGGGAGTATTCGGCTGGAGATCTCGCGCTGCGGGCCGCCAGCGCCTCATCGATCGTGAAAACGATCAGCAACAACACCCAATCAGCCGTGTTCGGCTGGGTGTTCGGGCTGTTCAGCTATGCCTATCTCTTTATGCTCAGCGCACGCCTCGCACTGATAGCAACACTGCTCACCGCAACGGCCCTCGCTGTTTCGGGCGCCGTGAACCTCTGGCGCATCAACATTGAAAGACGGCGCTTCCAGATACAGGGCGTGATCGCAAGCCGGCTATTCCAGTTTTTGAACGGGATCGTGAAGATCCGTGCAGGCGGCGCCGAAAGCCGGGCGTTCTCCATCTGGGGGCGTCTGTTCGAAGCGCAAAAATCCCTGGATCTGAGGAGCAGGCGGGCCGACAACGGTCTCATGGTGTTCGATGCGGGGTTCACCGTACTCACGACGCTGGCGCTCTTCGGGATTATTTCGGCAACGGAGCACACGATGAGCACGGGTGATTTCCTCGCGTTCACCGCTGCATTCGCACAATTCTTCGCGGCAACGGTCGCGATGACCAGCGCACTCACGGCGTCACTGACCGTCGTTCCTCTGTTTGAGCGAGCCGAGCCCATCCTGAACACCCTGCCGGAATTCGCGGGGGCAGGCATGCCCCCGGGAGCGCTCAGCGGCAGCATCGACATAAGCCAATTGAGTTTTCGCTACTCGCCCGAGGGGCCACTCGCACTCGACGGCTTGTCCTTGCACATAAGCGCTGGGGAAATGGTGGCATTCGTCGGGCCTTCGGGCTCCGGAAAATCAACGCTTTTGCGGCTCCTTCTCGGATTCGAGCGGCCATCCCAAGGCGCCATTTACTACGATGGACAGGATCTCTCGAGGCTTGACGTGACTGCCGTGCGCAGGCAATTCGGCGTGGTAATCCAAAACGGAAAACTCTTGCCTGGCGACATCTACACCAACATCGTCGGAGCATCTTCCTTAACGATGGACGACGCTTGGGAAGCGGCTCGCAGGTCGGGTCTGGAGGACGACATCAGGGCCATGCCCATGGGCATGCAGACCATGATTTCAGATGGGGCCAGCACGCTTGCTGGGGGGCAGCGTCAGCGGCTCATGATCGCCCGGGCCATCGTGAAAAAGCCGCGGATTCTCTTGTTTGATGAAGCCACGAGTGCGCTCGACAACACCACGCAGACGCTCGTCGCACGGAGCATCGAGAACCTGAACGCCACCCGGGTGGTTATCGCGCACCGCCTTTCAACGGTCATCAAGGCCCACCGAATTTTCGTGATGGATGCCGGGCGGGTTGTCGAGTGCGGTAGTTACGACGATTTACTGGCGAAGGGGGGGCTCTTCACAACGCTCGTGCGTCGCCAGATAGTTTGAGACCCTTCCGCGCAGCAAAGCGGTCGGTCGAAATGCGCCGTCCATCATGCCCTGTCTTCGTTCCTACGGAGTATCGACCTCGACTGGCCCTAACCAGCCGAGGGATCGACCTTGTATTTGCGACGATCCGCTATCCAGTTGCGGGTCTCCCGCTCTCCCATCAAGCGTCCGGGAAAACAGACTGAATCATGGCCGATATGCTTAAACAGGCTCGGCACATACACGGCATAACTGGAGCGCTCACCGCCGTGGTAATGGACCAGGAGGGATAACCTGATGTCGCTGCAATTCACACCATTGTCGTCATAAGCAGTAATGTGAGTACGGATGCCCAGTGATTTTTCTATCCGGGGGCTGAACCAATCCTCGCGCGCACTCATGGCGACCGTATCACGGTGGATCAGTATGGCCTGATTGCCCCACCAACCCCTCCCGTCACTTCCGAGCGGATGCCTCTTGTAGAGGCCGGCAGGAGCGTACTCACATACCTCACGCATATCGCACAACGAAATAATGGAAACATCGACTGGAAACTCAAGTCCAGCAATTATCTCCGGCGCTAATGCGTCCACCCGCAGGTCATCTTCCAGAAAGAGCACGTTGCAGCCACTTGTCGCTGCCATGCGAATTGCATCGCGCGTGGAGATGGCAGCCCCATCCTGGCGCTCATCGCAGTAGACCATCGGCTCGGCAAAACTCCGGTGACCCCCGAATGCGGCCACTAGGGCGGGGACGTAATTTGCTTTGCGATGCGGTGTCGTCAGGATGACGGGTTGGATCAGCATTTAGTCACGCCGCCTCAACCCGCCTCGGCCCCGCCGGCTATCCCATCCATCGCGTCATCGGAGAGTTGCTCCATGATGTCGTCCAGATCGGCTTCCGACAGCTGCTCTGGCGGTGATTGCACCAGCTTGACGTCGTTCGCTTGGAGTTTGATCATGGAAATTCATCCTTTAGGTGTAAAGCTTCAAGAGGTTGATCCGCATTCAGTCACGCCGCCTTGGTGCCAGACTTGTCAGCAGGTACCAGGTCATTTTCAATTTTTCGTCACGCATGTTAGCGTGAGGGTACACCGATAGCGTGTCCTGTCCAGACTCGGGTGGCGTCTGTTGATTAGCGATTTCCTAGGGGATGAGTTCCCATGACTAAACTGCAAGTTAACAACGAAGAGCCCACAACTGAAAAAGCGGACGTCAAGGCGGTGCAATCACCGCCAGAGCAGCTGTCGGAAGCCGATCTGGACGACATCATGGAGCAACTCTCCGATGACGCGATGGATGGGATAGCCGGGGGCGAGGCGGGTTGAGGCGCCTCAACCAGATGGCCGATCAATCACAGGCAGCGCCAGATCAATTGCCACCAATATGGCTGGTCTTGAGGTTGCCATTGCGCAACCACCGCAAGCTCCTCATCCGACAACTGCCAACTCGTAGCGCGGGATTTGCACCGGATGAGGTCGCCAACCGTCACCTCGAACCCGACCTCTGCCGCCAAGGCTACGGCACCGAACGCATCCGTTTGGCTCAATAGACGCTGCAGCGCAACATCTGAGCTAGCCTTGGCCAGGAACGCATTGAGCTGCTGCAGTGACATGAGGGGTCAGTGGGAACGAGACTGCATGAGGAGCCAATCCGCAACTTCGGCAGAGTAATACGCGATGTCCCATACATCGTGCCCGAAGCCGGCCAATTCGGTATAGCGGACCGCCGCCCCCTGCCGCTGCAACTCCGCCGTCACCGCCCTCGCGTCCTCGATCGGAAAGATGGGATCCACATCCCCATGGAAGACCCACACCGGTACCCCACGCACTGCGTGCGCGAGCTGGGTGATCGGGTGACCGTCCGCCTGCGGCACGACAGGGTCCGACTCCCGAACCACAGTGCCATTACGCGTGAGGGGGCCGGCGCGACCGCACACGATCAATGCGGCCGCAAAACGCTCCGGATGCCGGTAGAGCGTGTACCAAGCGGCTTTGCCGCCGCTCGACACACCAGTGAGGTACACCCGATCAGGGTCAGTGACGAACTCCCTCTCGGTCGCGCACAGGGCCTCAAGGGCAAAACGGACATCCGCATCCGCCCATCCCGCCTGGCGCTGCACCTGAGGGAAAACCACGATGGCTGGGAAGCTGTCAGCGTTACGGCGGATGGCGCTTCCCAGTTGGTACTCCGTCGGCAACAGTGCATCCCTACCGCCCTCCCCGGCACCGTGCAGGAAGAGAATCACTGGCCAGCGTCGCTGTGGCGTGTAGTCGCAAGGCACATAGACTTGATAGCGCCGCTGGCCGGCCCCGTCGGGGAGTGCCAGATTGAGAAACCCTGTGTTGATGTTTGACCCCACCTAGCTAGCATACCCCCTGCGTCAGGCTAGTTGTCGCCTCAAGTTTTCCATCTTAGGAGTGGAGAGCGAGGACAATATCGAAGATGAACACGAAAACTTATACGAGTGAATTCAGTGCGCAAGCGCTCGCCAAGGTGTTTGCGGGGAATTTGGCGCAGTGGCGCGAGGCGTTCTGCACGCTGGGTGGCCGCGAGGCGCTCCAGCAAGAGGCGAGTGGCGACATGCAGGTCGAATCGTACAAGACCTGTGCTGGCGGGAAGGCATCGTGCCGGGCCAAGTGACGCTGCACTCGGACAATGGCGGGTCCATGAAAGGTGCCACGATGCTGGTGCAGTCGTACAACCACGTTCATGGTCACAGCGCAATCTGCTTCGTCACCCCAGGGCAACGCCATGCTGGCCTAGATGCGGCGCTCCTCGCGATCACTTAAACCCAGCGAAAGCCGACAAAAGGCGCGCGACGAAGCAGATAATCCAATCGAAGAACGAACTGTAGTTAACCCACCAATGCGACAAGTAGCTTGAAATCTTCCGCAGCACAGGCCAACACGCATGCCATCAGATGAACTCGCGTGGCTACCCGGGCCCCACCGTGACGCCTTGCGATCCATGTACAGCGGAGAGCCGCAGCGCGGGTCCGACGGGGCACTCCATGCGATCGACAGCGCCACCAGAATATCGATACCCGATGGCAAGGCGCTTTATTCACTGTGCACGACGGAGCCAGTGACCTCGACCCTAGAAGTGGGGCTCGGTTATGGATTCAGCACGGTCTTTCTGCTCGCTGCACTGGATCGAACGGGCCACGGCACGCACACTGCCATCGATCCCTTCCAGGAGACGGACTGGAAGGGCATTGGCGTCACGCGCGCCAGGCGGCTAGCGTCCCTCTCCACCGCGCTGATGCCGGATGCTTTTCAATGGATCGAAGATCGGTCCGACCGCGCCCTGGTTGACCTCGAAAGAGCGGGGCGCACCTACGGCATGATTTTCATCGACGGTTATCACCGTTTTGACGACGTGCTGGTGGACTTCTACTTATCCGCCCGGATTTGCCACACTGGCGGGTTCATCGTTTTGCACGACAAGTGGATGGACAGCGTCAAGGCGGTCACTTCTTTCATACGCCACAACCGTGAGGATTTCGTGGAGGTTGAGAGTCCCTGCGACGATCTCGTGGTCTTTCGCCGCATAGCCCAAGACCGCAGGGACTGGAGGCATTTCATCGACTTTCCACTGAGGTAGTTTGCCGCGCGCCTCAGTCGGCTGGGAGCCAGTCAATGACGCCGAGTTTGGCCAACCAGGCGAGCGTCATGCGGATCAGGGGGCGCCGGTTCGGCGGAAACCTCTGCGCCACTTCTTCCGCGGTTAGAGCCTCCTCGGCCCGCAGCATCCTCACCACCTGACGCGCCTCATCCAAGCTGCCACGCAACCCCGGGAACAGATGATCAAGGGCCACGACAGGATTGGATCCCAAGGGGTCATGCCCGTCTGTTTTCAGTAGCCGCAGCCGCATGGTGGGACACATGACGGCGGTCGAATACTCCTTGAAATCCAGGAAGGGGTCGCCGCGCAACGGATTCATCCGGTGTGACGTCATGCCCTCTGATCGGCTTTCCGAGGTGGCGCTTAGACGTCGATCCGTCAGCTCTGAGAAGAGCTCTTGGTACTGTTGCACGACCACTGGCCATGAAAACAACTCGCGGGTGCGACTTTTGCCTTCTGTGCCCATCCTCTCGCGAAGCTCCGCCGACGCCATGAGCCGACTCAGGGCTTGCGCCGCGCGCCCGATATGAACGGCCGTGTGCTGCGCCACGCCGCCGAGGTATTGCCCCCAGTTCGCCATCTCAAGCGATTGCAAGAGGGCAAGAGTCTCGCCCATGGGACCTGCCGCAGCGCCAAGCGTTGGCACGAGGTAGCCGTCGACGCCGTCGCGGACTATGGATCGGTAGCCGTCCCAGTCACTCACGACAACTGGCAGGCCCGCCGCCATCGCTTCCACGGGTGCCTGGCCGAAGGTCTCGAGGATCGTGTCAGACAGCAGCAAGAAGATGTCCGCTGCCGCCCAGCATTGCCCCACAACCGCCGGATTGTTGCCATCCAGGAAGATCGTGTTCACGTTCGCCGCATAACACTGGGCCGCTTCTCTAAAGCGAGCCTCATCGGCATCACCCATGGGGAACCATCCGGCCATGACGAAGTGCACCTTCGCACCAGACAGCCGCTGCGCCTCCTCAACCGCCTTGAACATGGCTTGAGGGAAGGCCTTGTCATAGAACGACAGCCGCCCCAGAAACAGGACTAAAACATCCGTGGGAGCCATCTGATGGGCCGCACGAAGTGCGGCGCGTGCGCCAGCATCAGCTCGCTGCGCGCCCAGAAGATCCACATCAACCGCCAGCGGAATCACGGGCAAGGCGGGCCTCGGCAGCCGCGTCGCACCCGTCCGTTCCCGCAGGTAGTCCTCCCAGCGATCAAAGGTACGCCGGACGGCTGCCTCCAGCGTCGGGGAGGTGCAAATCAGCGCATCCCAATCGTGCAGAGGGGCCATCGCAGAACCCATCATCTGCTCACGATGAGTGGCGGACGCAAAGGCGAAAATCGAGCCGACGATGCTATAAGCGTGATCCTGAGAAGCGTGTCGCCGGATCCATGCGAGTTCCGAAAGATACGGTTGGCCCGAGAGAAGCACACCAGCACGCGCAGGCCTCTCGGTGGAGAGGGGGGAGCCGCTACTCAATGTGACACCAGAAGCATCCGAGATAAAAAGCTCACGAGCGAGTTGATCAAGTCCGAGAGTTTTGCGCCCCTGTATATGAAGGTTCTGATAGCCTCCATACCGCACTAGCGCCCGATAGAGCCCCGCATTGGCGATCAATCTACCGTACGGGTTGGCGGGTGGGTCCACCTCACCAGCCGGCAGATAGATGACCAGTTCTTTGGGCAGCGACATGGAGGGATGCAAGCTCTAATACGATGGATATGCGCTCGGATCACCGAGAGCATATATTTATCGGACCAATTTTATACAAGAACATATTCGGAGAGGGGTTTCTTGAAAAATTCTGGCAGCTGTTGAAAGTCGCTGTGGTTGTTCCCATCTACAGAAATCCAACTCTTCTGGAGCAGGCGTCTCTTGCCTGCTTACGACGGGTTCTTGGTCATTACCCAATATACTTTGCCTGCCCAAAATCCTTGTCTATTCCATGGAGATGGGCAACTTTTAAGAAATTCAGTAACGAATTTTTCACGTCCGCAAGGACGTACGCTGCATTGATGGTTTCACCCGCGTTTTACCAAGCTTTCGATGGCTTCGACTACATCCTCATCTATCAGTTGGATTGCATGGTTTTTCGGGACGAGCTTGCCTTCTGGTGTGATAAAAAATATGACTACGTCGCTCCACCATTTCTGCACCAGTACCCCGGTCGCTGGCCAGCGTCAGACTGCGTCGGTTTCGGTGGTTTTTCCCTAAGAAAGGTCAAGGCATGCCTTGAACCGCTGGCTCAACTAGAGCGGTTTCCAGAGGGCAGGAGATTGCTTGACCTGCGGATGAAAAAAAACGGGGCTGAAGACGTATTCTGGGGCGTTACTGCTGCTCGGATATGGCCGGACCGCGTCGTTTCTTCCGTTCAGGATGCAGCTCACTTTGGTTTTGATGGCGACCCGCGGCCGTTTGTGAAGAAGTATGGAGAAATTGTTCCTTTCGGCTACCACCATTGTTGGAACTTCCGAGCTCTATATTACTTTTGGCCACACCTCCCTTTTAGGGGATTCGCCAGAATCGGCTGGCTGACGCTTATGGTTTCATGCCTAGCGTGGCAATCCATCCGCATCGGTCTCTCGAGTTACATTCGGCGGATGACTTTGGTGGCATCCGGCAGGTGAATTCCGCTCCTTTGGACAGCGCCTCGCACGAACGCCCGCACCGGTGAGCCTCGCAGCGTTTCACCGCACCCACCCGATGAGTTCCCTGCCGATCGTTGCCAACCAGGCATTTCCCCAGAAGGCAACCCCATGAACGACACTGTGATGGTCACCGGCGGCGCCGGCTTCCTCGGCTCGCACCTGTGCGATCGCTTGGTCAAGGACCAGCGCGATGTGCTGTGCATCGACAACCTGTACACCGGCAGCCGCAACAACATCCGCCACCTGCTGGGCTCAGAGTACTTCGAGTTTCAGCAGCATGACGTGACCCTCCCTCTGTATGTCGAGGTGGGGCAGATCTACAACCTGGCGTGTCCGGCCTCACCGGTGCACTACCAGCACGACCCGGTGCAAACCACCAAGACCAGCGTGCACGGCGCGATCAACATGCTGGGGCTGGCCAAGCGCGTGGGCGCGCGCATCCTGCAGGCGTCGACCAGCGAGGTCTACGGCGACCCGGCCGTCCATCCGCAGACCGAGGACTACTGGGGCAACGTCAACCCGATCGGCATCCGCTCGTGCTACGACGAAGGCAAGCGCTGCGCCGAGACGCTGTTCTTCGACTACCACCGCCAGCACCGGCTGCACATCAAGGTGGTGCGCATCTTCAACACCTACGGCCCGCGCATGCACCCCAACGACGGGCGCGTGGTGTCCAACTTCATCGTGCAGGCGCTGCGCGGCCAAGACATCACCATGTTCGGTGACGGCCAGCAAACCCGCAGCTTTTGCTTCGTCGATGACCTGATCGAAGCCATGGTGCGCATGATGGCCACGGATGCCAGCCTGACCGGCCCGATCAACATCGGAAACCCCGGCGAGTGCTCGATGCTGCAACTGGCCGAGGCCGTCGTGCGCCTGACCGGCAGCCGCTCGAAGCTGGTGTTCAAGCCGCTGCCCAGCGACGACCCCAAGCAGCGCTGCCCCGACATCTCGATGGCGCAAGCGCAGCTCGGCTGGCAGCCGCAGGTGTCGCTCGAAGACGGCCTGGCGCCGACGATCGCGTATTTCCGTCGACTCATCCTGGGCTGAATGACCTTGCCCCCGAAATTTGAACCGCACCGATAATCATGGAGCCGCCATGAAGCGACCTGACGCATGGCGCGATCAGAACGTTAGTACAACGACATCCTTGGCTTGAATCGAAGACGACCGTGCTTGACGCTACCGTTCTGGGCGTTGCTGCAGCGGCGCTGGCGTCCACCGGCCCAGGACCATGGCAGCGGCCACTGCCACCAACAGCATGGCGACACTGGTATTCATGGCCAGCCCGTAATCACCTGCCGAATCCCGGAGGCGGCCGATGACCACCGGACTGATGCCGAACGCCAACGCGTAGATGCTGTAAAACCAACCATAAATGGCGCCAAACGCGCGCTGTCCGAACAGGCGGGCCGTCAAGAAGGCGAGCATGTCGAGTTCGGCACCCAGCAGCACCCCGATCAACACAACCCCGGCGATGGCAAAGGCCAACCCACCGAATTTAAGTACCAGAATTCCCAGGATGCCGAGGCCGATCACGGTCACCGCGACGCGGTGCGGCGAAAAGCGGTCCAGACAAAGCCCGATGCAAAGACGACCCACCACTGAGGCGATCCCGATCATGGAAGTGATTCCCGCCGCGGTGGCGGGCGCTGCACCCAGATCGCGGAACATGGGCACTAGGTGCACCATCAACCCGCCAATGCCGAGCGCCATGGTCACCGAGAGCGCCGACATGGACCAGAAGGCCGACGTTTTGCGCGCCTCCTGCATCGTTGGTCCCACAGTGACAACGGCTGCCGTGGCTTTTGCTGCTTCACCACGCTCGGTGACCCTGAACCCGAAATAAACCACCGGAGCAGCAACCAACGCGATCAGCGCCAGAACCCCATAGGCGGTCCGCCAGCCCGACTGCGCCACGACGGCAGTGACCAGGTTCGGGATCCAAAAACCCACCAGCCCCGCCCCGGTGAGCGAAATTCCCAATGCTAGCCCCCGTTGCCGGTCAAATGCAGCGCTGATCGGTCGTACTAGCACGATGGGCGTGGAACCAGCTCCAGCGAGCGCGATCAGGAAATAGAAAATCCAGAGGCCTGCTAGCGAGTGCAGCAGGCGCCCCATAATAAATAGCAGTACCGCGAAGCAGATCAGGCTTATCGAGCCGACTACCGCCGCGCCCCATCGGTCGCATGCCAACCCAACCATCGGGCCCGCAAGGAACAGGCCAAAGGTAAGCAGGGTGGCAGCAAGAGAGATGTCTCCCCTTGCCCAGCCGAACTCGCTCTCCAGAGGGCCGATGAAAGACCCAATGCTGTAGAGCATGACCGCGTTCATGCTCGCCGACAGGCCGATCGCGGCAGTGAGGATGAGCAATAGGCGCCCGCGGAACTCGTTCACGCGAGCGAATCCTCCTGTCGACGGTTTAAGCCCGGTCTGGTTCATTTTTTTGTCCTAATGGTTAAACATTCATTGTCAACATAAACGTCAACGAGCTGGATGGCAACCGTCGGTGTGCCATCTTTGGTACCCGCAGGAGACATCTTCCGTAATCAACACCCTCGTTGACTACCCTTGGGGGGGGGGTAGCTTTTTATTTGACATTAGTGTCAAATGATCCGAACGTCGTCTGCGGGCAGCCCGCGGACACGCCGAAGTAGTCGGCTTTCGGGTTCGCCGCACACGGTGGTGGTGGGAGCTCGCTACCAGTTTTGAAGTCGGGAGAAAGCACGATGGCATTCACGCTCGTCAATGCAGGGCCTAGTCCGTTCGGCAGAAAAGTGGCCATCGCGTTGGTTGAAAAGGGCTTGCCGTACGAGGTTCGTTACGACTTACCTTGGGGAGAGGGTACCTGCACACCGGAGTTCAGTCCGTTGGAGCAGTTGCCAATCCTCGTCACAGAGACTGGCGAACATATCTACGATTCGGCCTATATCGTCGACTGGCTGGAGCAGCGGTATCCGCAGCCCGCCTTGCTTCCCGCGCAGCTAGAGCAGCGTCTTGAGGCTCAGCAGCGGCGTCTGCTTGGTGAGAGACTGATGGAAATTGCTCAGAACCTCATCTTCGAAATGCATCGCCCCGAGCCCAGTGCTCCCTGGGTGGCCCGGCAGACTCGCAAGGTCAATGGCGGGCTGGCAGCACTGGAACGTCATTATTCCACGCGTGTCGAAAATGACCTGCACGGATTCGACTTGGGCGACATCGCCGTGGGCACCACCTTGCTGCTGTTTGAATTTGCGGTAGCGGCGGGGCTGACACCGCCGATAGATGTGCTGGTGTGGCGCGGGCGCTATCCGGCCATGACCGAATTCCTGAAAGTGCTGGAGCAGCGGCCATCATTCGTGGCTACTCGGCCGGAGACGATGGTGGTCGACATCGGCGCGACGATCAGCTGATAGCAAAAAGGCACGCGGCACGTCCGCTGGATACTCCGGCGTGGCCGTATGCCGGGCTTGAAGACTTTGCGGACGACGTTGAAGTAGTGCTTCTTGGCGCTGATGCAAAAAATAGCTATAAACTAGCTTTTACGCTGCCTAAGCAGGGGCGCATAATCCTTGGGTTCAGGGTTCGAATCCCTGCGGGCCCACCATCTTCCAGGAGTGCTTTCCATGGATGTCGATGCCGTCGCCGCTACACAGCAATATATTGATTCCCTTGGCGCGCCAGCACTCGCTAAAGCGGCTGCGTACACCACGGGCGGGCATTGGTTGCTGCTATGGGGCCTGTTGGTCTCTGCGCTCGTCACCTGGGTGCTGGTCCGTTCCGGCGTGCTTGTGGCACTGGAAGCAAAGCTGAAACCGCGCGGCGCGTTCCTTCAAGTATTTCTGGTGGCGGCCGTTGTTTTGCTGCTGTCGGCACTGTTAGAGCTGCCTTGGTCCCTGTATACGGACTGGTGGCGCGAGACGTCTTACCACCGCACCAGCCAGCCGCTCGGCGATTATCTTGGACAGTCCGCCATCGCGCTGGGCCTGACGGTCGTGCTGGGCAGTCTCTTTCTGACCGGCGTGTATGCCTTCATGCGTCGCGCTGGCAAACGTTGGTGGCTGTGGTCGGGTGGCCTGGCCGCGGTAGCGAGCGCGCTGTTGATGTTGCTGGCACCGACCTGGATCGAGCCGCTGTTCAACGACTATCAGCCGGTGCCTGCCGGCGTCGTTCGCGAGGCATTGGTGAAGATGGCCGACCAAGCGCACATTTCCAGCGCCCGTCTCTTTGTCTACAACGGTTCGCGGCAATCCAACAACTTCACGGCCAATGCTGGTGGTTTGGGCGCGGCCGCCCGTATCGCCATTTCAGATGTGGCCTTCAAGAGTGCGTCGCTGGATGAAGTGAAGGCCGTCACTGGGCATGAGATTGGACATTACGTGTTGGGGCATGTCTGGCGTGGCGTTGGCATGCTGACCGTACTGGCGATGCTGTTCTTCTACCTTGCCGATCGCCTGTTTCCACTGTTTGCGCGCGGCTTCGGTGCGGTCGGGGGTATTGCGCAGCCCGCTACGCTGCCCGTGCTGCTGTTTATTGTCGGTGTGCTCGGACTGCTCGCCGAGCCCTTCACCAATACCCTCTCGCGCCTCGATGAGACTGAGGCAGACCGGTACTCGCTGCAGATGGTGAACTTGCCGGACGCGCTTTCTGGCGCGCTAGTGAAGACCGCCGAATACCGCAACCCCCGTCCCGGGGCGATGGAAGAACTGCTGTTTTACGACCACCCGGCGGTCGAAAATCGCGTGCGGATGGCCATGGAATGGAAGGCGACGCACGCTGCTGCGGCCAAGGCGGCGCGGTAGGCCACCAGCACGGAACCAGTGGCTGCGGGGCCGGCGGGAATACGAGTTTAAGTTGAACGGCGTGGCCGGTAGCATGCTGCACTTCGGCCTGCCCATCAGAAACTGTGCGCCTTATGCCCCATGCCTCCTGAAATGACTGCCGCTCCGGCTGCGCCCAGACTGGCTGAATGGCTGAGCCATACCGCGGCGGCCATCCCTCTTTCAATCGGCGACATGCTGCGCAAAAGTGCGGCGCTGTGGCCTGAACAAGAAGCGGTGGTCTTTAGTCACCAGCCGCTAATCGCGGAGGTTCGCTGGACCTTTGCTGCCTTGGACCGGCAGGCAACGCTGTTGGCCGAGCGGCTGTTGGCGTTTGGCTATCAGCCCGGCGACCGTATCGCCATCCTTGGCCCGAACCATCCAGAATGGATTTTGCTGGAATACGCGCTCGCCAAAGCGGGGCTGGTGTTGGTGGCATTGAACCCGCTGTACAAAAAAGACGAGCTGATCTTCACGCTCAATGACTCCGCCGTATGCGGGCTGTTCTACGCCGACCGAATTGGCGGTGCACTCACCGTTGATGTTCTGGCGGAAGTTCGGGCCCATACTCCGCTACTGCGGTCGGAACATAGTTTCAGCGTCGGCATTCCCGCGCTGTTAGACGGTGCGGCGGTGCCGGTGGCGCTGCCGGTCGTCGATCCGGCGGCGTTGTTCATGATCCAGTACACCTCTGGCACCACCGGCAAACCCAAGGCAGTGCATATTAGCCACGCGGCCATTGTCACCACAGCGCATAACGCTTGGACTGCCTGGGGGCTGGGAAGCTCCAGTCGCGTGTGTCATGGCTTCCCGTTGTTTCATATCGGCGGGTCGGGTCATGCCACCCCTGCCGCAGCCGTGGTCGGGGCCAGTACGCACCCGCTCTATATCTTCAAGGCCAGCATTGCTTTGGACATCCTGGAGCATGAACGCTGCGATACGTTTATCGGTGTACCGACGATGCTGATCGCCATGCTCGACGAGCCCGGTCTGGGCGCGCGCAATTTTACGGCGCTGAAGACGGTGATTGTCGGTGGCGCCTCGGTCACCAGTGATCTGGTTCAACGATGCAAGCAGGCCTTCGGCGCGGAAGTGCTCAATGGCTATGGCCAGACCGAAACCTGTGGCGTGACGGCGTGCACTACGCGGGCCGACAGTGCCGATAAAAAAATCTCCACTTGTGGCCGGGCATTGACGGGTGTCTCGATAGCGATCATCGACAGTGCCGGTCATACGGTCGAGAGAAACCAGATCGGTCAGCTGCACTACCAAGGCCCTGGAAGAATGCTGGGTTACCAGGAGGCGGGTAGCGGTGGTGGCGTTAAGCCCTCGAGCGGTTGGATGCCATCGGGTGATCTGGCCATCATGGACGATGCTGGCTACATTAAAATAGTCGGCCGAGCGAAAGAAATGATCATCCGCGGTGGGGAAAATATCTCACCGCTGGAGGTCGAGAGCTACATGCTGGAACATCCCGCCATCCGTGATGTGGCCGTGGTGGGTCTCTACGACGAAAAATATGGGGAGGAGCTCTGTGCGGCAATCCGCCTCGTCAAGGGGGCTACCGTCACTGGGGAGGAAGTCCGCCAGTGGTGTGCCGCGCGCATCTCGCGTTGGAAAGTGCCGAAGTATGTAGCCATCGTGGAGGAGTTCCCGCTCACGCCGTCCGGCAAAATTAAAAAATTCATTCTTCGCCAACAAATGGAACATTTGTTTGGTTTGCAGTCGCCTACTCCGTCTCCCCATCTAGCCCAGGAATAAATGCCATGGATTACCAAGACTACAAGTCGTTGCTGATTTCACAGGATAAAAATATCCTGACCGTCACCATCAACCGCCCTGAAAAGAGAAACGCCATCACCGCAGAGCTGCATGGTGAGCTGTGCACGATCTTCAATGTCATCGAGGCGGATCCCAGTGTCGACGTGGTGATTCTGGCCGGTTCCGGCGGTGCGTTCTGTGCAGGCGGCGATCTCACCTGGCTCCTCTCCCAGCATGGAGACCCGGTCGCCACCAGCAATGGCATCAACGCCGACCGTAAGCTGCAGGCGACGCTGCTCGACTTCGACAAGATCATCATTGCCAAAGTCGATGGTCCGGCCGTGGGTCTGGGCTGCTCGCTGGCGCTGTTTTGTGACTTCGTGTACGCCACGCCAGAGTCCATCTTTGCGGACCCGCACGTTAAAGTCGGTCTGGTGGCCGGTGATGGTGGGGCATTCATCTGGCCGCAGTTAATTGGCTATGCGCGTGCGCGGCGGTATCTGCTCACGGGCGATTCGATCTCGGGTACGGAAGCGGCGGCGATTGGCCTGATCACCGAAGTGGTGGAGCCGGACCAGCTCGATGCCAAGGTAGCGAAGATGGCGTCGCGGATGGCGGAGGGCGCCACTCACGCTATTAAATGGACCAAGTCGTCCATCAATGCCGGGCTGAAAGTGACGGCAAATGCCGTGATTGATCGGGCGGCCGCTTATGAAAATATGACGATGATGCTGGATGATCACCGCATTGCGCTGGAAGCATTCCAGGAGAAGAAAAAGCCGGTGTTCACTGGTAAGTAACACCACATTACCCGGCAGGCCTGGGGGCTGCCGGGTAATGCTTGCGGTTACATGAAGAAGTTGGTGTTCTCGTGCCCTAGCAGCATGTTCCCGTAGTTGCGTTCCAACGGCACGTGGTTGTTCGCAATGTGCGCATGCGTCATGCGAATGTCGTGCCAGATTTCTTGGATTGCGGAGCCGGTGAACACGCTGCGTCCGCCGGCTACTGCGAACAGCAGGTCCACGGCTTGGATCATGTTTCTAACGATCGAGCCGGTCTGGTAGCGGATGCGGGCGCGCTCGAGCATGGTAATTTCGCCCGTGCTTTCAACGGCCGACACCAATGCCGTCATATTGCGCATCAGGCTGGCTTCGGCGTCGCTGATGAGCGTGTCCACTTCTGCCACCCGTCGCGCAATGTCGGGGTCGCCGTGCATTTTGGCAACGTCGATACTGCTGGCGTTCTTGTTGGCCACGTACACCTTCAGTGCATGCTTCGCAGCACCGATGCTGGGAGCTGCTACGCAGGCTGAAAACAGCTGCGCCCAAGGAATGCTGTACATCTTATTGGGCTGGCTATTCACGCACATGAAGCCGTCGGTCTGTTTGTGGATTCGCGTGAACGGTACAAACACCGGCTTGGCAATCACGATGTCATTGGAGCCGGTGCCTTGCAGGCCCATGGTGTGCCAGGTGTCTTCAATGGCGTAGTCTTTCTTGGGCACCAGGCAGGTGTAGATCAGGTTTTCTCCCGGCGCTACGGCGCCGAGCAACAGCCAGTCGGCGTGCAGGCTGCCGGAGCTCCAGGCCCACCGGCCGCTCAGCATAATTCCGTCTTCAGCTTTTTCGGCCTTCGCGCCGGTGGGGTTGTAGGTGCTCGACACGCGCACGTTCGGGTTGGCGCTGTAAACATCTTGCAACGCCTGCGGGTGCATCAGTGAAATTTGGAACGGATGGATGCCCACCACGGCGGCAATCCAGGCGGCGCTCATGTCGCGTTCGCTGATCTGGATAATGGCCTTGTAAAAATCCACCGGCGCGCATTCCATGCCGCCCATTTTCAAGGGCAGCATGGCGCGAAAGATGCCAACACTGGACAGCAGGTCGATGGTTTCTTTGCTCAGGTTGCGCTGTGCACGGTTGCCGGCGGCGAGCCGCTCGATGTCGTCGAGAATCGGGGAGACATTCAGTGTGTTCGCCGTTGGTAGTGTTCGTGAAGTGTTCATTCATCGATCTCCAAAATAATCGCAAGGGTACGTTTCGGAATTACTGCGGAAAAAATTCCGGCGGCGGCGCGGCCATGTGCGGTACTAAATGTTCGCCGTTAATTTTAGCGTGAAATTCAGGGGCCATCGAGCGCGGGTTGTAGAACTGTTTGTACCAGGTGCGGCCCAGTTTGAAGTTCCGTTCCGTTGGCACGGCTTTAATGGTGAGGGCCGGTGCTTTATTCGACCAGATATCGAAGTCCTGAGCGAAAGCATCCAGCACCACGACCTGAAACGCTTTCTGCCGCTGGTGATCGGCGTCGGTTGGCGTGTCAGAGGTATTTCGCATGACGAGATTGTGCCAAACCTTAACCGAGCCATCTTCTACCGGGGTGTTGAAGATTAGCTCGATAATATACTCAGGGCCGATCTGCATGCGTGAAATCAATAACCCGGGACCGGTATACCAAGTATAGGTTCTCAGGTAGGCGTTGTATTCGGTTCTGAACCCGCCTTGGGTTTGAATTTGCACTGGGCCTTGGTATTCGTTGCGAAAATACTCCGGGGGTACGCCATGGGTGGGCCCGAGGTGGTTCGAATCGGCCATGTTGTCGAGGATTTCCTGCGGGTGGATCGGCAGCGAACCCAGGTGGTCGTAAACCCCATTGATCCAGTGCTGGTCGTCCCACTCAGGCAGCAGCGGCAGTTCGAAGTCCGGTGCGCCGCCTTCTGGATCATGCCACAGCATGATGGCGCCTAAAGCTTCCGTCACCGTGTAGGAATTCAACTTGGCATTTTTCGGGCAAGGGCCGTTGAAGTTGGGGATGTCGTCCACTTGGCCGGTGGCGTTGTAGCGCCACGCGTGGTACGGGCAGCGGATGGAATCGCCTTCGATCTGCCGGTGTTCCTTGACGATGGCCGTGGATTTGCCGCTCGCCAGATGGGCGCCCATGTGGATGCAGTGGGCGTCGAGCACAATGAGCTTGCCGCTGGCGCCGCGGTAGAGGACGAAGTCTTTGCCGAAGAAGCGCAGCGGCATGGGTTCGGCGCCCAGCTCGGAAGCCTCGGCGACCATGAACCAGCCGCGCGGAAAGTTAAACTTTCCGAGCTTGTAATCTTTACTCACCGCCATGATTGCGACTCCGAATCTCCGGGAAAACTGTAAGTGTGCTGTCGGCGCAGCCATCGGGTACTTGGCCGGTCGGTGGTGGTCTTTGCCCGCGCCGTGGGTTTGCTTTGCACCGCCTGACAATAGGTAAGAGCGTGCTCAGTTCCTACTCACTTACTGGGCGGCCGGTGCCTGGCGGCTTAGGTCGCGCGGCCTTCTAGGGTGGCCCGGGCCATGGCGGCAAATTCAAACACCCGCTCCTGCCGCTGCAGCAGCAGGCCACTGGCGTTGTTGCCGGAGTCTGCGCGCTTTAAAATGCCCTGGATAATGGCCGCAAAGCGAAACTGGACGAAACTGAAATAGAAGTCACGGTAGGGCAGTTCGCTGATGCCGGCGCGACGGCAGTAGAGGTCGATATAGCTGTCCATGGACGGAATGCCCAGCGACTCGAGGTCCTGTCCGCGCAGGCTGCTGGCCGCGCCGCCGAGGTCGGTGGGTTCCCACCAGGCGCGGCAGTTATGGGTGAGGTCAATCAACGGGTTGCCAATCGTCGACATTTCCCAGTCCAGCACGGCCACGATTTTGGGTTGTTCGGGGTGGATAATGAGGTTGTGGAGGCCAAAATCGCCATGAATGAAGCTGACCGGCTCCTCGCTGGGCACTCTCGCCGGTAAATGTGCCACCAGCCAGTCCATGTCCGGAATCTCGACCCGCTGCGACTGGACATAGGCCCTGGACCAGCGCGCCAGGTTGCGTGCCGTGTAGCCGGTGGGACGGCCCAGGTTGTCGAGCGGCAACGCGCGGTAATCCTGCGCATGCAGCTCTACCAGACGGGTGTTCATGTCATCGTAAATGCGCGCTCGATCGGTGGCGGCCACTCCCTGCAGCTCGACGTTCCAGAAAATGCGGCCCGCGTGGTAGCTCACGATATAAAAGGCGGAGCCGATAACGCTTTCGTCAGCGCAATACCAGTAACCACGGGGCACCGGAAAGCCGGCGGCGTATTGGGCCGACATGACTTTGAATTCGCGCGCAATGTCATGCGCGGCGGAGATCAGGATCTGCGGCGGGCGGCGGCGCAGGACAAAACTGTGCCCGCTGTCCGTCGCCGTGAGTTTGTAGGTGGGGTTGGACTGGCCGCCCTTGAATTTTTCCACCGTAAACGACTCGCCCAGTCCCTCCACCTTGCCCTTGAGGTAAGCGGCGAGCCGCGGCACGTCGAGCGCCAGAGCGGGCGGCGGCGCCTCGGTGCCTGAAAACAGCGTCTGGCGGTCTATGGTCATAAAACAGCATGCTGGCGGTCGGGGAAGGATCCGACGGGGTCTTTACCTTCGCTTTGGTGTTGCTCAGTTGGTACTCGTATTCGCCGGCATCCGAGGAGAGCCTCTCGGTGGAAACTCATCGGTTTTTTTAAGGCCCCTGCCGCACTGGAGGAGCCAGAGCCGCGGAAACCTGAGTTGTAACTGAGCAACAGGCTGTTCTAGGGTTAGCCATGGACTGCAGCGTCATCGTTGCGTGATGTGGTTCGCACTCGGCTTTCATTCTGTTTTTGAGGGGGTATCTTAAGATGCGTCTATTCCGCACTGGCCTGGCATTGACCGGCCTCGCGATGGTGGGTTCCATTGGCACCGCGTATGCGGCCGCAACACCCGTTAAAGACACGGGGGCCCTAGAGGAGATCGTGGTCACCGCGCAAAAGCGCGTGCAGAACCTCAAAGACGTGCCCATTTCCGTCATCGTGGCAACGGGCGAGGCCTTGGCCCGCCAGAACATCACCACCCTGGAAGATTTTTCCACCCGGCTGGCCAACGTCTATGTCGCGAAGGGAACCATTTCCGACTCGCTGACGATTCGTGGCGTGGGGTCAGGTAACAACGCTGGTTTCGAGCAGTCGGTGGCCACCTTTGTGGACGGCGTTTACCACGGCCGTGCGCGCTATACCCGTGGCAACTTTGTCGACTTGGCGCGCGTCGAAGTGCTGCGCGGGCCGCAGAGCACTTACTTTGGCAATAACGCCATTGGCGGTGCTTTCAGCGTCACCACGCGCCGGCCTGGTAAGGAGTGGGAAGGCGACGCGTCGGCCTCTTACGAATTTGTGGGCCAGGAACTCGTGACCGACGTGGCTGTAGGCGGGCCGCTGAGCGACACCGTGGGCATCCGCCTGGCGACTCACTATTCCGATCTGGGTGGCTGGCTCAAGAACCTCTCGTCGGGCGACCGCAACCCGGGCGTGAAGGACAAGTTTGGCCGTATCACGCTGGACTGGCAGCCGAACGAGGACTGGACGGTGGTCCTGAAGGGCGAGTTCGGCAAGCAGGACGCGGTGGTGCCTGCCGCTACCCAGCTGACCAATTGCCCGCCGGCCGCGCCCTTTACACCTTCCGGCGCCTGCACGTACGCGCTGGCCTTGGGCACGGAGACGGTGGCCGACAACCGGCGCAGCGGCATTCCGGGGGCCAGGGGGTCGCTGGAAAACCGCGAAGTGGCGTTGACGGTGGAGCGCCACGGCGATGGTGTGGGCCTCTTTGGGCAGGTGGCATATTCCAAGTACAACATGTACACCTCGGGTGACCCCTCCGGCATTCCGGTGCCGTTCTTTGGGTACAACCAGGATGAATCCTACGACCAGACCAGCTTTGAGCTGCGGCTCACCTCGCCGGACGACTCGAAGCTGAAATACATCGCTGGCGTCTACGCCATTCAGAACCATTTGGACACCGACTCCTCGATCTCCTTGGAGTTCCTGACTCCCATCATCTCCTTCCTCGAGACTATCCCGGCGCAATTCGGTGGTCTGCCACCGGGTATCCTGTCGGCGCTCACCCCGCTCGGTCTGAACGTCGGGCTGCTCCAGAAGGAAACCGCCTACTCGGCTTTCGGCGCGGTCACCTGGCCGTTCACCGACCAGCTGTCGGCAACCGTGGGCGCGCGCTGGACGACCTCGGATAAATCCGGGACCTCGTACGGCAAGAGCAACACCAACCACGACCCGTTTGCCAACTCCTACACTGAAATCACGGGCACGGCGTTTGGCGGCTTTTTGGACCTCCAGTCCTTCGCCAGCGCCTTCACAGGCATGACGAAACATACGACTTCCAGCAAGATCAAGGACAGCGCCTTCCTGCCGTCGGTGAGCGTGCAGTACAAGGCGACGGACGATATGTCGCTCTACGGCAGCTATTCGAAGGGCTTCAAGGCGGGCGGCTTTGACTCCTCGGAAACGACGGGTCTGGTGGATAACATGAGCTATGACCCAGAGAGCGTTCGTGCGTTCGAAGTGGGGGCGAAATCCGTGTGGCTGAACGGCCGCTTGTCGGTCAACGTGGCGGTGTTCGACAGCCAGTACAGCAATCTGCAAAATGCCGCCGTGCAGTTCACCGACACCACGACCTTCATCAAGGTGACCAATGCCGGTGCCCTGTCGACGCGCGGAGTTGAGCTCGACGCGGCCTGGCGGCTGAACGATGTCTGGCGGCTGGGGGTGAACGTGGCGACGTTGGATGCCAAGTTCAAGAACTACGCGAATGCAGGCTGCACGGTGGTGCAGCTGCAAGCGACCCCCGTGGGTTGCACGCAGGACCTTTCGGGGAAATCCCCGGCCTTCTCGCCGAAGTACAGCGGTAGCGCCCGGCTTGGTGCGGTCGTTCCGGTGGGCAGCACGCTGCAGTTCTCCGGCGATCTCGTGTTGTCGTTCTCCGACAGCTACGACCTGCTGGGGACCAACGATGCGACTTCGCGTCAGGTGAAGTGGCAGCGGTGGGACCTGCGGCTTGGCCTCGGCAGCGCCGATGGCAAGTGGGAGGCCGCACTGGTGGGCAAGAACCTGACCGACGAACAGACCATCAGTCTGGCGAACAATGCCGTGGCCACGCCTGGCTCCTACGCGGCGCTCGTGGACCGTGGCCGGCAGGTGGCGATCCAGGCGCGGTACAAGTGGTAACACGGGTTTAAGCGCTGGTCTGCGGCGTGATGTCCCTGGTGGCGCGGCCACCAGGGACCCTCCTTTGCCGGCAGCCGTTCACCGTTGGGCGCCGGCACTTGTGGCATTTTCGCCACATCTTGCAAAATGCATTGAATAAGCGCTAAGTTCAGTCGTGGCACGTCCGTGTGGCCACTGGGCTGTGGCGGTTTCAACCGCCGCGGCGAGGCGCAGGTGTTCAACACACCAGCGTGGTGACTACCACGGTGGTGCCCCGGGGGGGGTTGAAAACATGAAAGCAACCGCCGCGGCGACAACGTCGCGTAAATTACCGAGCCAGCCGCGCGCACGCGTCACGGTTGACTGTATCTTGCAGGCGGCCGAATCCATTATTGCCAGCCGCGGCTACGAGGCCGCAACCACCAATCTCATCGCCGAGGTGGCAGGCGTTAGTATCGGGACGGTCTACCAATACTTCCCACGCAAAGAAGCGATTGTGGCGGCGCTGCTCGAAAATGCCGTCATCAATGTCTCCGGGCCAATACGACAGTTTCTGCTGAGCAACATGCACACGCCACTGCGCGAGTGCATGCCGGAGGTCCTGCGTTTAATCCTCGTGGCGCGCAGAACGCGCGCCGCGATCTTTCAGGGCTTGCCGCGTGACTTGACGCGGTTTGGGGATGACGCTCCGCCGCTCACTCCAGAAACTTTTCTGTGCACCACCACGCGCGCTTTTTTCCAGGAGCATCGCGGTGAGATCCGGGTTGAAGATCTGGAAGTGGCCATGAACGTTATCGAATATCTCGTCGTGGGCGCAGTGGATACTTATCTGAATGAAAGCCCGCCGAAGATGGGGGAGACCGTGTTTTTGGATAACCTCGCGGCTGCCACACTTAAATATCTCGCTAGTTGAGCCAAGGCTTGCAAAACAAAGCGACGGAGATGACGACGACGGCGCTGGCTTCCTCGCCGCGTAAGCGGCCGACGCAGCCGCGTTCCCGTGCAACCGTGGATAACATTCTGCAGGCCGCCCAGTCGATCATTGCCAGCAAGGGCTATGCCGCGGCGACCACCAACCATATCGCCAAGGTAGCGGGTGTCAGCATTGGCACGGTCTACCAATATTTCCCACGCAAGGAAGCGATCGTAGCGGCCCTGCTGGAACACGCCGTGATCTACGGTTTTTTACCGGTGCGGGCGCAGTTGTTGGCTTCCATGCACCAGCCGCTGGCAGAGAGCGTGCCTAAGGTGCTGTGGTTAATTCTAGCGGCCCGCAAGTCAAACCCGCTGGTGTTCCAACCGTGGCCACGTACCATGGCGCCAGACGACGCTGACGCGGGCCGGTTAACGCCCGAAACCTACTTGTATACGACCGTGCACGCCTTTTTTCAGCAGCACCGCGCCGAGATAAAAATTGACTGCCTGGACACGGCCATGTCGGTCTGTAACTACATGTGCGTGGGCGCCATGGAGCGCTACCTCTGTGACCCTGCGCCTACTTTGAGCGAAGAAGCCTTGGTGCAGATGCTCTCGGCGGCAGCCCTCAAATATCTGACGACTTAAGCTACTGCGGACGGAAGGTGATGGGCACGTGGTTGTAGCCCTGCAGGAACTCGCCGTACACGCGCGTGCACCGCGGTGTTTGCACCTCGTATTCGGGAATAGCCGCCAGCAGTTCCTCTAGAATAATCTTGCCCTCTAGGCGCGCCAGATGAATGCCAAGGCAGGCATGCAGTCCCGTACCAAAGGACAAGTTTCGCCGCGGCCGCCGCGAGATTTGGTACTGGTCGGCGTCCGGGAACTCCCGCTCGTCCCGGTTGGCCGAGGCGAAGAGCCACACCACGTTTTGCCCCGCACGGAGGGTTTCGCCGTGCAGTTCCAAGTCTTGCACCACCCGCCGGCCGAGGATGTTGGTGGGCTGGTCGTAGCGCACCGTCTCGGCGAACGCGTGCGGCACGAGGCTGTGGTCGGCACGCACGGCCGCAAACTGCTCCGGGTGCTGTGACAGATTGAAAATGGTACCGGCGCAGGCCAGTGCCAGCGTGTCGGACCCGGTCACGGTCAGCGAGAACATGGTGAAGAAGATCTGTTCATCGGTCATCTGCTTGCCGTTGATCATGGCGTTGAGCCAGGCATCGGCATGAGTGTTCTTGGCAGGCGCTTTGACGCGAAAGCCATGGACCAACTGCATGATGAAGGCTTGGAGTTCGCCAAGGGCCTGATTGCCCTGAGGGGTAGTGCCCTGAATACCAGGCTCGCGGCGGAAGAAGATGTCGAGCAGGCGGCGGGCGTGCGCCAGATCTGCATAGTCGACGCCAATGAAATCGGCAATGGTGTGCAGGCCAACGGCGGTGGCCAGCTGGTAGATTTCCAGTTCACCGGCCTGCAGCGCTGGCGCCAGCAGTTTCCGGGTCACGGCACGCAGTTTCTGCTCTAGCGCGTCGACCGACCCTTTCTGGTAGAGCGGCGCGACCAGTCCCCGGTACAGCGTGTGTTCCGGTGGGTCCATGAACACAAAGGCCGCGGGGGTGGTCCAGCCCCCTACCAAGGCATCCAGCGTGGTGCCGTGGTTCGCGGTGTAGTGCTTTTTATCTTGGCCTGCCTGCCATACGTCCTCGAATCTGGACAGGGCCCAGGTATTCAAGTCTTCGACGAAATAAGCGGGCGCCTCGTCGCGCATGCGGCGAAACACCGGCCAGGGGTCCGCCAGAAACGCATCGGAATAGGGATGGTAGAAATTTGGCATGGGACCACCATAGGTGAAGAGGCGCTCAGATGTTACTCGCGTCAGCGGCGTGGGCCAACGCGAGTTGTACTTGAGGGCTGCTCATCGTTAATCTCGAGCCTCAGCAGCAGCAGGCTAGCCATCTCGAGGTGAGCTGGCGCCTAACGGACAGTGTGCAATGAACTTCGAATTCAGCGCGGCAGAGCAGGATTTCATCAACGAGGTGCGGGCCTTCATCCACGAGCAGGCGCAACTGCCAGATGCCGCGGATGTCATGGCCCCCGATCGTGATACCGATTCGATGCTCTCCGACACCCCGGCCCGTCGGCGGTTCAACCGTGAAATGGCGGCCCGTGGCTATCTGGGAATGTCCTGGCCGGCCCAGTTTGGGGGCAGTGACAAAGACGGTATTTATGAATATCTGTTAAACGAGGAACTGGCTCGGGTGGGCGCCCCTTTGATCGGTAAGGGGGTTGGCATTATTGGCAAGTCCTTGATCCGTCATGGGTCTGACAAGCTCAAGGCGGAGTTCCTGCCGCAGATCCGCCACGCCGAGATCGAATTTGCCCTCGGCTACTCCGAGCCCAGTGCGGGCTCGGATCTCGCCTCGCTGAAAACGAAGGCGGAGAAAAGCGGCGACGGCTGGCTGATCAACGGCCAGAAGACCTGGAACACCTCGGCACACTTCGCCGACTGGTACTGGCTGGCGGTACGCACGGACCCGACGGCAGCCAAGCACAAGGGCATTAGCGTTTTCCTGGTACCCATGAGCCACCCGGGTATCACCGTGCGCGCCATCGAGACGCTGGGCGAGCACCGCACCAACCAGGTATTTCTGGATAACGTTTGGGTGCATGACGACTACTTGGTCGGCGAGCTGAACAAAGGCTGGGTCTACATCTGTGAAGCCTTGGATCTGGAGCGTTTTTCCATCTACACCATCAGCCCGGTAGAGGCCAAGTTGGAGCTGATGTGGGACTACGTCAAGACTGAAACACGTGACGGTGGCCCCTTGAGCGCTCTGCCGGCGGTGCGTCGCGTGATGGCGCAACTGACGGCGCAAGTGGAAACCGCCAAGATGTTGCAGCGCCGGGTGATCGATTCCGCCTGCCAGGGCGGCGTGCCGGCTGTGGAGGCCGCAATGTTTAAGCTTTACATGACCGTGCTGACCCAGCGCATGGCAAATACCATGATCGACATCCTTGGGCCGCGTGGGCTGCTACATAAGTCGTCCGCCGACGCGCCAACCCACGGCAAGTGGGAATGGGCCTACCGCGCCACTGCCTTGGATACCATCGGTGCGGGCACCTCTGAGATTCAGAAAAACATCATCGCCCGCCGCGGACTTGGGCTGCCCTATGTGAACTGACCATGACCCACTGACCATGGCACGACGCCCGGCTTGGCCGGCGCCGAGCCCCGTTGAACGGTCGACAGTCCTGCTGGCTGGCGATCCTGCGCTCCTTCTTCAAGCTGCCGGGTGATATTGAATGGATCTGCTATTCACTGAAGAGCAAAAGATGCTGCGTGATATGACGCGCCGTCTATGCGAGGACGTGGTCCCACTGCCGGTGCTCAGAACGCTCGAAGGCCATGCGCCGGGTTATTCCACAGCGTGCTGGCAATCGATGGGCGAGGTGGGCCTGTCAGGGCTGTCTATCGCCGAGCCTTATGGCGGGCTCGGGCTGGGGGCCACTGAATTAATGATCGCCCATGAGGAATTTGGGCGCGGCCTGGTATTGTCGCCCCACTTTGTCAGCTCCGTGTTGGCGGCCTCCTTGCTGGAGGTCGCAGGCAGTCAGGAGCAGCAGCGTCGTTGGCTCCCAGACATTGCCAGCGGCACAGGGATCGTTACCGTGGCCAGCCTCGAAGCGGATAGCGGCGACTCCCTCACGGGCATTCAATGCCGCGCCAGCCGTGTGGGTGGCCGGCTGCAGCTGAATGGCACGAAATACTTGGTGCCGTATGCGGCAACGGCGACGGCCCTCCTGGTGTTGGCCCGGACCGGCGAAGCACCGGATGCGGTGATTGCCTGTCTGGTTGACCGGACGAGTCCCGGGCTATCGATGGAGTACCAGGCGAACCTCGCGGGAGAAGCCTTGTATCGCGTGGAGCTGTCTGACGTAGCGCTGGATGATGAGCGGGTGCTGAAAGGCGGCGAGAGCATCGTGGCGGATTGGCAGACAGCCATGTACCGTTCCTTGATCGCCCTGGCTGCGCAAGCCGTCGGTGGCGCGGCGCGCGTGCATGACATGACCGTGGAATACGCCAAAGTTCGCGAAGCTTTCGGCAAGCAGATTGGGGCGTTTCAGGCCATCGCCCATTACTTGGCCGACGTGGCCGTAGAACTGGAAGGATGCCGCACGCTGCTGCAGCAGGCGGCCTGGGCGCTGGATCAGGGCTATCCGTTTCGCCGCTTGGCCGCGATGGCAAAATTGCAGTGTTGCGAAATGTACCGCCGTGCTGCTGCGGTCGCTATTCAGGTCCACGGCGGCATGGGTTACACCATCGATGCCGACCCGCAGCTGTTTTACCGGCGGGCAAAGCAACTACAAGCCATGCATTGGAGCGCCGAGTTCCTCGAGGAGCGCATTGCCGCGCTGTACCTGCAGGAAGTTCCAGACACCGGCTGGACCGCCCGTGTTTGAGACGCTCGACTATGCAGTGCACGAGGGAGTGGCGGTACTACGGCTGAACCGCCCGCTGCAGCATAACGCTGTGAATAGTCTGATGAGTCGTGAGCTCCCAGCGGCTTGGGCACACTTCAACAACGACGCGACGGCGATCGTCGCGATTGTGACTGGCACCGGCGATAAAGCCTTTTGTGCTGGCGCCGACCTCCGTGACCTACCTTCGCTCGATGGTCCGGCCAGTGCTGCGACCTTGGAGTCGATCCGCTGGACCTCGCTGGCCAATCAGGTCTGGAAGCCGGTGATCTGTGCGGTGAATGGTTTGACCGTCGGTGGCGGGCTGCATTTTGTGGCTGACAGTGACTTGGTAATTGCTGCCGCGACGGCTACGTTCTCCGACTCCCACGTCAACGTGGGTCTGGTCGCAGGCCTTGAGCCGGTGAGTCTGTGTCGGCGAATGCCACTGCAGGCGGTGTTGCGCATGGCGCTGGTGGGTGGTCGCGAACGGCTTTCCGCGCAACGCGCGTATGAACTGGGCCTGGTCGGGGAGGTGGTGGCGGCCGAGGCCCTGCTACCCCGAGCGTTCGAGATTGCCGCGATGATTAAGCTCAACTCGCCGTCGGCGATGGCGCGCACCAAACAAGCGATCTGGGAAGCCACGGAGCTGGGGCTCTCGGCTGGCTTGCAGAACGCGTGGCGGCTGGTGATGGAACAACTACAGCATGCCGATGCCGCTGAAGGCCCGAAGGCGTTCACTGAGAAACGTGCGCCGCGCTGGTTGCCGCCGGAGGGACGCTAACCGGCATGCTCTACGATGACATTACCTGCAGCATCGATGGCGGCATTGCGACCATCACGCTCAATCGCCCCACCAGGCGCAATGCCTATACGCCGGATATGGGCGTGGAGCTGGCGCATGCGTTTCGCAGCGCGTTCGCTGACGAAGCGGTACGCGTGGTGATTCTGGCAGGCGCGGGCGCGGGTTTTTGTGCGGGCGCCGAACGCGAATTTTTGGCAGGCAAAGTCGGCCGACATGGGTTGGCTTTGGGTGAAGAGGAGTGGATCACACATTTCTCGCTGGAAATTTGCGCCAGTGCAAAACCGCTGATCGCAGCCGTCCACGGCGCGGCGGTGGGTATTGGCGTTACCATGATTTTGCCGTTTGACCTACGCATTGCCGCTGACGATGCGGTATTTGGCTTCCCCTTCACTCGGCTCGGTATCGTTCCCGGATTGGGGAGTTCGCACTTGCTGCCGCAGCTGGTGGGCCGGGCAAAAGCCGCTGAGCTGGTTTTGTGCAGTAGCAGTCTGAATGCTCAGGAGGCGCTGGCGATGGGTTTGGTCAACCACGTCGTACCCGGCGACCAGTTGTTGACGGCCGCCCGCGCGCTGGCGGAACGTATTCTGGCGAGCCCTCCAGAGCCGATCGCTGCCGCCAAGCGTGCCTTGGCTTATGGCGCCGGGGCGACGCTGGACGCGGCCATCGCCAATGAACATCGCGAGAATGCGGTGCTGCGGACCCTGCGCGAGCACATCGCAGTGCAGTCGCTCACCGCTGCAGGCACGACCCCCTTGAAGCCGACCAAGTCATCATGAGTGGAGTGTGCTGTGTTTAAGGATCAGACGGCCATTGTTGGCATCGGCCAAACGCCTTTTGCCAAGGGCTTGCCAGAGACGGAGCTGGAGCTCGCGTGTCAGGCCATCAAGCAGGCGCTTGACGATGCCGGCATTCATCCCTCCGAAGTGGATGCCTTGGGGTCTTACACCTTCGAGAAAAACCCAGAATTTGAAGTGGCGCGCAATGTCGGCCTCGGGGATCTCACCTTTTTCAGCCAGTCGCCCTATGGCGGCGGCGCCGCCTGTGGTGCGGTCGGCCAGGTGGCGGTGGCCATTGCCGCGGGGATTGCCAATGTCGGTGTGGTGTGGCGCTCGCGTAAGCGCAGTGGCGCCGAAACGCGCATCTGGGCGGGGGTGGAGCAGCGCATCACGGATCATTGGAAGTGGTCGCGGCCCGCAGGTCTGGTACGCCCCGCGGATGAAGTGGCGGTGTTGGCGCGCCGTTATATGCATGACTATGGCCTGACGCGAGAGCAGCTGGCGCACGTGGCCTTGGCGCAGCGCGAATATGCGCAGCAAAATCCGGTCGCTTTCATGCGGGGTCGGGAACTGACGCTGGAGCAGTACCTGAACGGCCGCATGATTTCTGATCCGCTGTGCCTGTTCGACAACTGCCTCGAAACAGATGGTGCAGTGGCGCTGGTCATCGTACGCGCCGACCGTGCACAAACCTTGCGGCAGACCCCCGCCTTCATCCATGCATTTTCTCAAGGCCTGGTGCGAGAGCACCAGCTCATGACGGATTACCACCGTGCCCATCCTTTGCGCGGTAGTTCCTACGTGACGGCCGCCAACCTGTGGCGTCAGGCGGACTGCCAACCTAAGGACGTGGATGTGGCGCAGTTTTACGATGCCTTTTCGCCGTTGGTGCTGTTTTCGCTCGAAGCCTATGGCTTTTGCGCAGCAGGGACGGCGGGGCACTTTGTGGCTGATGGCGGTACGCGAAGTGGAGGCCGTTTGCCGGTCAATACGTCGGGCGGCAGCTTGTCTGAGGTCTACCTGCACGGGCTCAATCTGGTGACGGAGGCCGTGCGGCAAGTCCGTGGCACCTCGACCGCACAGGTGACTGATGCCGAGTTTTCGCTCGTCACTTCCTGCGACGGAACGCCCAATGGGGCGCTGCTGCTGCGACGCAAATAACCGTTTTGGCGGTGGCAGATGCTCTGTCACTGTGGGCCGCGATTTCAAGAGGAACGACCATGAGCTTGCAGCTAAAGCGAAATTCTCTGGATCTGGGTGTGGTGACCGCGAATGAGCCCGCGGCGCTCGCCTTTTACTGTGCCACCCTGGGGCTGGAAGTGGTCGCGAGCATTCCCTTTCCAGGCCTTGGCGTGGTGAAGAAACTGCGCTGTGGTGATAGCTTCATCAAGCTGCTGGTGTTGGAGAAAGCGCCGGTCCATGTGGTGGCGCGCGGTGGTTTCACCGCAGCCACGGGCTACCGGTATTGCTCGCTGTCAGTACAAAATCTCGAGGCGCTGATCGCCAAATGCCGTGCCGATGGTCACCCGATTGTGGTGGACATCCGAGAAATACGCCCCGGCGTTAAAGTGGCATTGGTCGAAGATCCCGACGGCAACACGCTAGAGTTCATGCAGGAAGATTGACTATGCCAGCCAACGCCACAGACCATGACCGCCCGGTGGTAGTCGATCGCGACTACCAACTCGACGGCCGCTACTCGCTAGAGTCAGGCCGCATTTACTTGACCGGCTCGCAGGCACTGGCGCGTTTGCCCATGATGCAGCGGCGGCGGGACTTGGCGGCCGGGTTGAACACGGCCGGGTTCATTTCCGGATACCAAGGTTCGCCGCTGGGTGGCTACGATCTCACCTTAAAGCAGGCGTCCGCGCATCTGCGCGAGCATCACATCCACTTCAGCCCTGGGGTGAATGAGGAGCTGGCCGCCACGGCGGTTGCCGGTTCCCAGCAAGCCGGCCTGCTCGGTGGCGCAAAGTACGACGGCGTCTTTGGCATCTGGTATGGCAAAGGCCCGGGCGTAGACCGCGCCGGCGATGCGCTGAAACATGGCAGCTATGCCGGCACTGCCCCGCACGGGGGCGTGCTGGTGATGGCCGGGGATGATCACGGCGCCAAGTCTTCTACCACCGCCCACCAGAGCGATCAGGCATTCATTCATTTCGGTATGCCGTACCTCAACCCCGCCACAGTTCAGGACTATCTGGATTTCGGCATTCTGGGCTTTGCTCTCTCCCGCTACTCTGGCTGCTGGGTGGGCATGAAGTGCGTCACCGACACCATCGAAAGCAGTGCTTCGGTCTCGATCAACCCCGAGCAGGTGCAGGTGCGCCTGCCGCAGGACCATGCCTTGCCGCCGGAAGGCTTGAATATTCGCTGGGGCTTCCTGCCGCAACTGCAGGAAGTGCGGCAATACCAGCAACGCATGCCGGCGGTGCTCGCCTTTGTGCGGGCCAATGCACTCGATCGCGTGGTGCGGTGCGGCGACACTAAACGCCTTGGCATCGTCACCAGTGGCAAAGCCTATCTGGATGTGATGCAGGCCTTAGAGGAGCTGGGCCTCGACGAGCAAGCCTGCCGCACCGCGGGCGTGTCTATCTACAAGATTGCCATGCCGTGGCCCCTGGAGCCCATCAAGGCACTCGAGTTCGCTAGCGGGCATGCAGAGCTGCTGTGCGTCGAGGAAAAACGCGGCGTGATTGAAGAGCAGTTGGCCAGGCTGCTGTACCACGCTGAAAACCGCCCCCGCCTGGTCGGCAAGCTGGATGAAACAGGTCAACGGCTGCTGAGCGCTGAGGGTGAATTGGATTCGACGGTGGTAGCGGTAGCGATCGGACGACGGTTGCTGCGGCTGGGCCCGAATGCCGTGTTGGCGGAGCGCCTGCAAGCCTTGGAGCGGGCGTTGGTGCCAGTGCCGCTCGTGGCCGGAGCCCTCCGTCGCCTGCCAGCGTTCTGCGCCGGCTGCCCGCACAACACCTCGACCAATATCCCAGACGGCAGTGTCGCCTTCGGGGGCATTGGTTGCCACGGAATGGCGATGTTCCTCCCGGAAAGGCGCACCTTGACCATGGGGCAGATGGGCGGTGAAGGGGCGGCTTGGATTGGTTTGTCGCCGTTCACTACCACCAAGCACGTCTTTCAGAATCTGGGCGATGGCACCTACTTTCACTCCGGCATGATGGCCATTCGCGCGGCGGTAGCGGCGCGTATGACCATGACCTATAAAATCTTGGTCAACGATGCGGTGGCCATGACGGGCGGACAAGCGATCCAAGGACAGGTGCGAGTCGATTCACTCACCCGCCAGCTGCATGCCGAAGGTGTCGGCCGTATGGTGGTGGTCACCAACGACCTGCAACAGTATCCGGCCGCGGCAGTCTTTGCGCCGGGGGTGGTGTTGCGGCATCGTGACCAGCTGGATCAGGTGCAGCGCGAACTGCGCGAGAGTCCTGGTGTGTCGGTACTGGTTTATGACCAGACCTGCGCCACTGAACTACGGCGTCGACGTAAACGTGGCAAAGCGCCAGACCCGCAGCAGCGGACGTTTATCAATGAAGCCGTGTGTGAAGGCTGTGGTGATTGCAGCGTACAGTCCAACTGTATCGCTATCGAACCCGTGGAAACCGAGTTTGGGCGCAAGCGCAAGATTAACCAGTCCGCGTGCAATAAAGATTTTTCGTGTCTGAAGGGTTACTGCCCGAGCTTTGTCACTGTACGTGGCGGTAAGCTGCGCAGTCGCGGTGAAACCGCGGCGAACTCGAGCAGCACCGATCTGCTCTCCCGTACTGCGCTGCTGCCAACGCCAGCGGTGGTCGACTGTGTGGTGCCCTATAGTGTGTTGGTCACTGGCATTGGTGGATCTGGCGTAGTAACAGTCGGTGCCTTGCTGGGTGTGGCAGCCCATCTAGAAGGAAAAAGCTGTTCGGTGCTGGATGTGGCTGGCTTGGCGCAACGCAATGGCCCCGTGACCAGCCACGTGCGTATCGCCACCGAGGCGGCCACGCTGCACGCTACCCGCATTGCTGCAGGTGGCGCGGACCTGGTGCTGGGGACTGACATCGTGGTCACCACGGGTCCAGACGCTTTGTCGAGAATTCGTCCTCGGCACACGCGCCTGGTGGTCAATAGCCATGTGGCGCCTACCTTCGCCTTTGCGACCAACCCCAACCTCGACCTGTCGTCGGAGCAGATGTTGCAAAGCCTCGCGACGGCAGCGGGTGAAGGACGGGCGCAGTTCGTGGCGGCGACGGAGATAGCCTCTGCGCTCATGGGCAATGCGGTGGCGACCAATCTATTTATCGTGGGCTATGCGCTGCAACTGGGCTGGCTGCCGATCAGTGCTGCCGCACTGGAGCGCGCCATTGAATTGAACGAGGTTGAGGTGGAGATGAACAAGGCCAGCCTGAACTGGGGACGTCTGGCTGCTCATGACCTGGACTATGTGCGCCAGATCGCCAGCCCGCCGCCGGCCGTCCGTGTGGCGGCGGTGCCATCGACATTCGCTGGCCTCGTCAAAGTACGGATCGAAACGCTGACCCGTTACCAAGATGCCCATTATGCGGCGCGGTATCAACAGCTGGTGGATCGTGTTGTGCAGGTAGAAACGGCTGTCCTCGGTAAGCGCGGTGCTTTGTCGGCGGCTGCAGCTAAATATTATTTCAAGCTGCTGGCTTACAAGGACGAATACGAGGTTGCACGCCTGTTCGCGGACCCCGCCTTTAAGCGGCGTCTGGCCGAGGAATTTGAAGGTGACTTCACCATCGAATTCAACCTGGCGCCACCCATGTTGCAGCCCCGAAATGCCAGCACTGGGCGTTACCAAAAGCGCGTCTTTGGCTCTTGGCTGCAGCCGGCGCTGTCGGTGCTGGCCAAATTGAAGTTCCTCCGAGGAACGGTGTTCGACGTCTTTGGGTACGCGGCACACCGGCGTTTGGAGCGTCAGTTGATCAGCACCTACGAGCAAACGATGGCGGTGCTGCTGGGCGATTTGTCCACAGAGAACCACGCGCTCGCCGTGGAAATTGCGAGTTTGCCTGAGCAGATTAGAGGCTATGACGTGGTCAAAGATGCCAGCATCGTCAAAGTCCAAACTCGCGAAGCCGAGCTTTGGGGAGAATTTAAAGCGCTGAATCAGCGGCCAAGCGCATGAGCAATCCAATGTCACTGCATGGCCGGGTCATCATGATTACCGGCGGTGGGCAGGGAATCGGTAGGGCGCTGGCGGATTTTGCCGTCAGCATGGGCGCACGGGTGGCGTTGGTCGATATTAACCGTGAGGCGGTCGAGCTGGCCGTGGCCGAGATCGGTGCAGACCACGCACGCGCTTATGTCGGCAATATTGTGGACCCCGTGTTCGTCGGCGCAACCGTCAGTGGCATCGTGGAGCATTTCGGCTCGCTCGATGGGCTCATCAACAATGCCGGTATTGGACGGACTGCCATGTTGCACAAGATGACGCTCCCGGAATGGCAACAGGTCATCGATGTCAATCTCACGGGGGTCTTTGTGTGTCTGCAAGCAGCGGCCACGCATTTTATTGCGAATGCGAAGCGTGGCGAGCGGCGCCCCGGGTCCATTGTCAATGTGTCTTCGGTCGCGGGCCGGCGGGGCACGGTTGGGCAGATTAACTACGGCGCTTCCAAGGCGGGCGTGCTCGGCTTGACCATGTCGGCGGCGAGAGAGCTGGCGCGTTACAACATCACCGTCAACAGTGTTTGTTTTGGCGCTGTCGAGACCGCGATGACCGAAGTGATTCGGCAGGAAAAATTTCGCGACCGGTATTTGGAGCAAATTCCGCTCGGGCGTTTTTCAACGCCCACGGATGTCGCGCCCGCCACCTGTTTTCTGCTGTCAGAAGCGGCGGCCTACATTACTGGGCAGCACCTGAGTGTGGATGGTGGTTTCCACATGAGTGCCTGAAGCCGCCGCTACCGGCTCCGCATTAGGGAGTGGTGGGCTTTAAAGCGGGTTGCCCGGCAAACAACGCGGCCAGTGCGTCGTGATGCTGCTGACTGGTGTGGCACAGACTCTGTTGGCTGGCAGCGAAGTCCAGGAAGTCGTTGAGGGAGGCGCGCTGGCCATGCTGTAAGAGACGCTTGCTCATGCGCAGCGCGGCCCGTGGTTTGCCGGCAAACTGGCTGGCCATCGCTACTGCGCGGCGCAGCAGGTTCTCGGGTTCAACGACTTCCAAAAATAAGCCGATGGAGAGGGCTTCGGCGGCGTCGACCAGACGCCCGGAGAACGTCATCTCCGCAGCGCGCTGCATGCCCACCACGCGTGGCAAGAACCAGGAACCACCGTCGGCAGAAATAATGCCGAGGTTGACGAAGGTTTCCCCCACGGATGCCGCCTGTGAACCCAAACGGATGTCGCACATGCAGGCCAGGTCGAGGCCGGCACCGATGGCGGCGCCGTTCACCGCGGCAATGGTTGGTACGTCAATCCGGTGCATGGCCAGCGTCATCTGCTGAATGCCATAGCGGTAATTTTCCTGCAAGGCGATCGGCGCGGCGCCAAACATGCCGGACTTGGTATACATGTCCTTGACGTTGCCACCCGAGGAGAAGGCACGGCCTTTGCCGGTGAGAATGAGCACGCCGGCTTCGTGATGGCGGTTGATCCATTCGGTAATCTTCAGCAAGTCGGCGACGAGCGCGGTACCGGTTAAGGCATTGCGTACGTCATCTCGATTAAAGGTGACGATGCACACGCCATCCGTCAATTCGACGGTGGCGTCTGTCAGGACAGGAAGTTCTACTGTGTTAGCCATGGCCGCGATCACCCCTAGATGTCAGATTGCTCCACAGTCGATCCGCGCCATTTGCAAGGACGCTTCGACCCAGAATGTCGGCCCAGTAGCGGTCGTTACCGTACTCGGAGCGCCAGGTCCACAGCCGCTGCGTGAACCGGTGTAACCGATGCTCCATCGTAAACCCCATCGCTCCATGCACCTGATGGGCGATGGAAGTCGCTTGGGTAATGGCGCGATTGGCCCGTAATTTGGCAGCGGCCAGCTCAAACGCCGCATCCCCCAAGGCAGCAGCACGAAACGCGGCTTGGGCCGCACATTTGACCGCGGCTACCTCTTCGGCGAGCAGCGCCAACTGGTGCTGGATGGCCTGGAACGCGCCGAGAGGCTTGCCGAATTGCACACGGTCTTTCACGTGCGCCACACACAGCGCAAGGATGGCTTCGAGGGCGCCGGAAATTTGCGCCGTGCGCAGCAGCGCGCCGCCGTTAGTCAGGAGTACGCCGGCGTCCGGGAGTGCGCCTGAGGTGACGAGAGGAGCGGCCGTGAAACGCAGATGACTGCGCGGTTCGCCCGCCAGCGTGGTTTCCACCTCGCTACAGGTGGCGTCGGCAGACGCAAGCACCACCAGACGTTCTCCGTCGGGGTGCGCGCAGGCAACGACCACGTACGCCGACTCTGCACCCCACGGCGTGGCCGGCAGCTCGCCGCTGAAGGTGGGAGCGCCTGAAAGCGGGTCGTGTGCGAACTGCGGATGGGGGCAAGTGCCGAGGGTAACGCCACCGTCAGGCAGTTCGAGATGAGCAACTGCGAGTAGCCAACGGCCGACCAGCGCTTCACCCACTGGTAAGGGCAGGGCATGGAGCCCGACCAGATGGCAGACAACAAAGGCGTCTAGCCACGAGCCCCCAAAACCGTCGGCGACTTCGGGCACCAGTGTCTTGGGGATGCCAAGCTCTTCTACGGCCGCCCAGTGTTGCTGGTACCGCGCTGGTGAGGCATCCGCCGTGCTGTGCACGGCTGCGGTCAGGTCCACAAACAGCCGTTCAACGGCCTCGCTTAAAATCGACGTTGGTGATGTCATCGCAGCCCCAGCCTCCGCGCAATGATGCCACGCAGTATTTCGCGCGTCCCGCCGCGCAGGGAGAAGGCGGGTGAGGCATTGAGCAGATATTTCAGTACCCGCGACAGCGGCGCGAGTCGTTCTGGGGTTATTTCATCGCTCAGCGCCGCCTGAACAGTGGGCGGTAGGCTTTGCTCGAAACAAGCACCGAGGTCTTTGACGATGGCGGCTTCCAGCGTGGCATCTTCGCCGCGCGACAACTGACCCGCGACGGACAAGGAGAGCTGACGCAAGGTCCAAAGCTCTGCCGTGAGGTTGCCTACCAGCTGGACAAGTTGCTCGGATGGCGCCGGGCCGGCAGCCCGTACCAGCTCTTCTAGGAGCCGGTAGCTGCTCAGGTAGCGCTCGGGGCCGCTGCGCTCTAGCGAGAGTTCGGCATTCACTTGTTGCCAGCCCTCACCTTCCTGCCCCAGCAGCAGTTCGTCGGGGACAAACACATCCGAGAGGAAGATCTCGCCGAAGTGCTGCTGTCCGACCTGGTCGGTGATGGCGCGCGTGGTCACGCCGGGACTGGAGAGGTCAATGATGAACTGGCTTAAGCCGGCATGTCGGTCTGTGGCAGCGTGCGTGGTGCGGACCAGAGCGATCATCATGTGCGCTTTATGCGCGTTCGTGGTCCACAGCTTGGAGCCGTTGACGCACCAGCCACCATTGACGCGGGTAGCGTGTGTCTTGATGGCCGCCAAGTCTGAGCCGGCGGCCGGCTCGCTCATGCCAATGCAAAAGTACAGTTCACCGGCCGCCATGCGCGGGAGAAAACGCTCGATGGCCGCTGCGCTACCGTAGCGCAGCAGCAGCGCACCGCTTTGCCGATCGGCGATCCAGTGGGCGCCCACTGGAGCACCGGCGGCCAGTAGTTCCTCGTTAACGATGTAGCGCTCCAGCGTAGAACGGCCCTGGCCGCCATGCTGCGTGGGCCAGACCATGCCGATCCAGCCACGGGCACCCAGTTTGCGACTGAATTCGGGGCTGAACCCCACCCAGGTTTGGGCACGGTACTCCGCCGGCATGCCGGCGAGCTCGGTGTGCAGAAAATGCCGGACCTCCTGTCGGAGTGCTGCAGTGTTCGCCGGCATCTCGGGCGGCACGAAATCGAATGGGGGCACAGTGGTCTGCTCAAAAAGTGATGGGGACGTCGTGGGTGGCGTTTGCCGCGATTAAGACCATGGAGTGGAGCAGCTCAGGTGTTCAGGCCTCGGCCGAGAATGGAAATATCCCCGGCGTGCCATAGCGGCCGCAGCACCCATTCCCGGGCGCGCCAGCCGGTAGGCTGCAGCTGCCAACGCACCAGATACTCGGCATGGGTCACAAATTCGACGTTACTGCGCTCGCCCGTGCCGCGGTGGGCCGCACGCACGTAACAGCGGCTATAGGGCGCGTCACCGTCCGCTTCAACCTCCAGATTCCCCAGCAGATGTTGCGTGGGGCCGCAGCCGTCGAGAAACGAACGGATCAAGGCGATGGCTGCCGGACGGCCGAAAGCCGGTTCAACGCCGACAGGCGCATAGTGGACATCCGGGCAGAACACCTGGTCGAGGAGCGCCCACTCCCGGTGGTCCAGTGCACGCGCATAGCGGCACATGGCTCGATGCACCTGACGCTCGATGTCGGCCATCTCCAAGGGTTGCATAGGGGTTCCGCCAGACTGTGTCAAAGACTGAAACCACCGTCCAGAACTAAGGTCTGGCCGGTCAGATAGGCGGCACGGTTCGAGGCCAAAAAGACCACTGCATCGGCCACTTCGGCGGCCGTCCCCAGACGCTTTAAAGCGGTATTTTTCACCGCGGCCTCCCAGTAGTTGTCGTCATAGGCATTGCCCTTGAAGCGCAGCGCCATGCCGGCGTTGATCAGTCCGAGCGCGACGGTGTTGGCGCGGATGCCGTTGCGGCCTTCTTCGCGTGCAATGCCGGTCATGACCGCATCAATGGCCGCCTTGGGTGCCACGGACATGATGTCGCGCGTGGGCCAGCGGAACATGCCAACCGTGCCGATCTGGACGTATGAGCCGCCCTGTTTGCGCAGGTGTGGCAGCGAGGCATGCACCAGATTAAAAAACCCATTGGCGTCGGAGTTCATGATCTCGCTGAATTTCTCCGGGTGGAGATCGCCGATATAAGACATGGGAATCAGGGCGCCGGAAGCGTTGACCACGGTATGGATGCGGGTGTGCTCGCGGGCAATGCGCAAAAAAAACGCCGCCACATCGCTCGCCGATTCGATGGCGAGCTGGTGGCAGTCGGCTGTCTGCCCCGCAGCCGCCACGGCATCAACGACCGACAAGGCGGAGGCGATATTGCTCCGATAGGTCAAAACGACGTCCGTACCCGCTTCTGCCAGTGCCGTACAAATGGCGCTGCCGATGCCGCCACTCCCGCCAATGACAACGGCCACGCCGTCTGGGAACAAGGTTCGCGGCGCGGATTTTGGGGTCGGCGTGGGAAATGTGCTGATCATCAGTAGCCCGCCGTGGTGTCTGGTGCCACCGCAATCCCGGCAAGGTGCGGTAGTGGAAGGGGAAACGCAGCCGTCAGCGTGGAGAACCCGAGGCTCAGATTCAACTCGCAAGCGGCCGTCCAGCCACCGTTCAGGCGGGCGGTCATAACTTCCGGCCGATGATCTCTTTCATGATCTCGTTCGTGCCGCCGTAGATCATCTGCGGGCGCGCGTCCACCCAGGCGCGGGCGATGGGGTAGTCGAGGATATAGCCGTAGCCGCCATGTAGCTGGACGCAGACGTCCAAGACGCGGTTTTGCAGCTCGGTGCACCACCACTTGGCCATGGCAGAAGCTTCCGCCTCCAAGGTGCCCGCACAGGTCATATTCAAACAGTGGTCGATAAATACCTGCGCAATCTGTGTTTCCGTCTTGCACTCGGCGAGTTTGAACTTGGAGTTCTGGAACTCGATGAGCGCTTGGCCAAAAGCAGTACGCTCTTTGGTGTAAGCGACGGTCTGCTCAATAGCCCAGGTGGCTCCGGCGACCGAGCGGATGGCGATAATCAGGCGTTCCCAGGCGAGCTCCTGCATCAGGTAGGTGAATCCCTTGCCTTCCTCGCCCAGGATGTTCCCCGTCGGGACGCGCACTTCGTCGAAGAACAGCTCGACGGCGTCTTGCGCCTTCTGCCCCACCTTGTTCAGCAGCTTGCCTTTGCGAAACCCGGGGCGGTCTGTCTCCACCAGCACCAGCGTCACCCCTTTTGCCCCCAGCGTGGGGTCGGTTTTGACGACCAGCACCACCAGATCGGCGAAGAAACCGTTGGTGATGAAAATTTTCGAGCCATTAATGACCAGTTCATCGCCTTCGCGCCGCGCCGTGGTCTTGATGCGCTGTAAGTCGGACCCGGCCCCGGGCTCGGTCATGCCCAAGGCGCCGATCGTCTCGCCTCGGGCCATTTTCGGGAGCCATTGGGCTTTCTGCTCTGGGGAGCCAAAGCGGGCAATATAGGGGGCGACGATCTCGGAATGCATCGCGAATCCCGGGCCAAACGCGTTCGCCCGCTGCTGCTCCTCGATCAGGACAGCGCTGTATTTTCGGTCTGCCCCCGCGCCGCCGTACTCCTCTGGAATAGTCACGCAGAGTAGCCCTAACTGCCCCGCTAGTCGCCAAACGTCGCGGTCGGCATAGCCTTGCTCCATCCAGCGGGGCATGTTTGGCTCAATCTCTGCCTCCATGAACCGCCTAACCGTGGTTCTGAAGGCCTCATGTTCCTCGGAAAACAGGGTTCGCGGGATGGGCATCGACATGTCAGGTTCCTCATGGGGTGGGCCGGGCGCAGCCAGCGGTTTTGATCGCTGAGGCCCGCCGAACAGTAGCAGTGGACAATGATGCTTGAGCTGGGCACTCAAATGAAACTCACAATTGCTGCCGGGTACGGCGGGTGGGGCGCACCGAGGGGCAAAGCGAGTTTAACTTGAGCCGGGGGTGCCCCTATGATGGCGGGGTCTAGAGCACCGGTGAGGACATGATTTGGCCGCTTATATGATCGGGCTGCTGCGGGTAAAAGACTGGGACTGGTACCGCGAATACCGGGCCGTGGCCGAGCCGCTGGTCGCAAAACATGGGGGCAAGTACCTCGTGAAGGGTGGCTCGCCCACCCGCCTGGAAGGCGATGCGTCGGTCCCCGATGCCGTGGTGATGTTGGAGTTCCCCACCCGGGAGCACCTGAATCGCTTTTATGCAGACCCCGATTATTTGCCCGTCATGCGTCTACGGCAAAGCACGGTGGCGGCGGAATTGTGGGTGGTAGACAGTGTTGGGATGTGAAACCTGATGTTGCAGTTTCAAGAACCCGAACACATCGGCATGTTGCGCGAGGTGCTGAAACGTTTCATCGCCAAGGAAATGACGCGGGAAAAAGCCCGTCAATGGGACCAGGACAATCATTTCCCCCGTGAAGTGCATGACCAACTGGTCGAGCTGGGGATGATGGGCCTGACAGTCCCGGAGGAATATGGCGGCAGCGGGCGCGACATCACCGGCACCGTGGTCGTGATCGAAGAACTGTGCTCACGCAGCCTGTCGGTCGGCGGCGCGTATATCCAATCGGCGTGTTATGCCGGGCTGAACTTGGCCGAAGTGGCTAGCGAGCAGCAAAAGCGCGAACTGTTGCCGCGAGTGGCGAACGCAGGACTTATTTTCGCCTACGGCATCTCGGAGCCGGATGTAGGCGCTGATGTCGCCAGTGTCCGCACGACCGGTACGCGCCAAGGGGACATGATCGTGGTGCGGGGAGCGAAGCGGTTTTGTTCCGGTGCCGCCCTGTGCGACTACATCTACACCTTGGTGCGTACGGGGCCGGTAGAGGACCGCTACCGCAATTTATCTTTGCTGCTGATCCCGCCCAACTCGCCGGGCGTGCAGATGAAGGCGCAGGAAACCATGGGCCTTAAAGGGGTTGGCACGTACGACGTTCAATTTGACGACGTGGTGGTGCCGGTGGAGCGCGTCGTCGGGGGCGAGGCAGGTTTGAACGAGGGCTGGAAAAAGCTGGTCGGCCCGGGGCTCGATATCGAGAAACTGGAAATTGCAGCGATGGCGCTGGGCATTGCCCGTGCAGCCGTCGAAGATGCCTGGGACTATTCCAAGGACCGCGTGCAGTTCGGCAAGCCCATCTGCACCATCCAGTCCATCCGACACCTGCTGGCGGAGGTTAAGACCAAGCTCGAGGCCTGCCGCTTGATGACCTACCATGCGGCGTGGCTGCTGGATCAACAGCTGCCGGCGTCGGTGGAAACCTCCATGGCCAAGCTGTTTGTCTGTGACACCGCACGGGACATCGTCATTACCTGTCAGCAGGTGATGGGTGCGTATGGTTACGTCCGCGGTTTCGATATGGAGCGCTACGTCCGCGACATTCTCATTCTGCCGATTCTCGGAGGTTCCTCGGCCATTCAGAAGAACAACATCGCCAATCGTCTCAACCTGCCTCGCTAGGTTTTTCGGGAGTGGCTCTGGCCTCGACGGTGATCATGGTGCAACTGCCGCGGGCGAGCAGTTTGCCGGCGTCACTCATGAGTTCGCCCTCCGCATAGCAGGTGCGTCGGGTTCTGGAAATGACGCGGCCTTTGGCAATGATGCGGCCGCTGTTCACGGAACCTAAGAAGTTGGTTTTGAGTTCCAATGTGGGCAGGTAGAGATCTGGGCCTTGGTTCATGCGGCCTGCTCTGGCCATGACCGTGTCCAGCAGGCTGAGATAGACCCCGCCATGCACACCTCCGGCTTCGTTGAGGTGCCCGGGGCCGATGAGTAGTTCGAGAACGTAGTCGCCGTTTTGGGAGCCTTGAAGTTCGAGACCCAATAAGGCATTGAAACCGTGTGTAGGAAGCATCTTTTATTTTCCGGACCTGCGGCGGCCGAACTTTACGCTGAAACTGCGCTGTTTACCAACCCTGACCCTTGAACTACTGGAGCGGCTAGATGCCTTATCAAGCAGCATTAAACGACCTGCAAGCCAAGCTTGGCACGGAAACTTATGTCGGTGAATGGCTGACGATTGATCAAGCCAGAATCAACGCGTTTGCCGAAGCGACGATGGATAGGCAATGGATTCACGTGGACCCAGAGCGGGCCAGTCGCGAATCTCCTTTCGGTGCGCCCATCGCTCACGGCTATCTGACATTGTCGCTGATCCCGTTTCTGGCGCGGCGAGTGGTGGTGGGCAAGCCGCTGTATCCAGGCATCACCTTGTCGGTCAACTATGGATTGAACCGGGTTCGCTTCCCCAGCCCCGTGGTCGTGGGCAGTCGGGTGCGGGCACGCACGCAGCTCGTTAGCGTGGAGGAGGTCGGTGGTCACTGCCTGCAAGTGGTTAGTCAGTACACCGTCGAAATAGACGGCAGTGCCAAGCCCGCCTGTGTTGTAGAAGCGGTGGGCCGGATGTATTTTGGTACCACTGCCAGTGTGTAATAACGCGGCTTCTAGCCCCACTGCTGGCGCCACCTCCTGCCTGAGTAGAGATCGACATGAGTGACTTGCCAGACCTCGTTAAAAACTGGATCGGCAAGACCGTGGTAAAAGTTGACCACACGGTGACCGTGGAGCGCGGCTTGTGGCTGACATTCTGCGCGGCGGTACAAGATGGCAATCCGCTGTATTGGGAGGATGCCATTGCCCAGGAACACACGGGTCGTGTCATTGCGCCGCCAGCGTTGCTGGCAGGTTGGGGCAGCGAACTGGACTGGTACCCGGGAAAACAGGGTCACGGCGTTCGTCCATTAGAGCTGCATTTTATGCTCAAGGAAGCGCTTGGCTTGCCCAATGGCATCACGATCGGGGTAGAGCTGGAATTTCATGAGCCGGTGCACGCGGGGGACAAGGTGCAGGTAGAGCAAATGTTGCGTGCCGTGGGCGACGAAAAACCGACACGACTCGGCATCGGCAGAAAGTGGACCATCGATGTCGTTTATCGTCGGCAGGACCAAGTGCTACTCGGTTTGCAGACCCTTGAAATGCTCGCCTACCGCACGCCGTGAGTGAACAAGACATGCCAATGAACCCACTCCCCGTGGTCAACACGCGCTTACCGGAATTGCGCGTGGTGGTGACAACCAAGGCGATCATCATGGGCGCTATCGCTAGTCGCGACTGGCAGCCCTTGCATCACGATTATCCGTGGTCAACCTCCACCGGCGGCCTACCGAATATCGTTATGAACTATTACACCCAAGCTGGCTGGATTAGCCGCTATCTCACCGACTGGTCTGGCCCACAAGGTCGCATAGCGCGGCTGAAGCTGTCGATGCGCAGTTCCATTTGTCCGGGCGATGAGCTGGTGATCTCCGGCGTCATTGACAGCCTTGAGCAAGAATCCGCAGAGCGCTGTTGGGTCAAGGTGTCCATCGAGATGGCGGTGGGTGAGCGTATTGCGACCACGTCGCAGGTGCGCATGGCCTTGCCGGCCACGGACAGCGCGCCCTCACCGTGGTCGATTACCGCTGCCGACTGGAGGCCTTAATTCATGAGTACCTACGGTTCTGCTGCTAACGAGACTGCGGGTGTGGTGATCGATGAACCGCTGCGCGTTACCGATGCTGCTGCGCTGCAGTGGGACGACGTAGCCGATGTGGTGGTGGTCGGGTTGGGAGGAGCCGGGGCCGCGGCTGCGCTTGAAGCCCACGAGCGTGGCGCCGAAGTGTTGGTGGTGGAGCGCTTTGCAGGCGGCGGTGCCACTGCGATGTCCGGCGGTGTGTTCTACGCCGGTGGCACGCGCTTTCAGCAGGATGCCGGTTATCTGGATACCGCCGAGGACATGTTTGATTACCTGTCGTTGGAGCGGAAGGATGCGGTGAGCGAGGCCACGCTACGCCAGTTCTGTGTAGAGAGTGCGGATAACACCGAGTGGTTGGTCAAGCATGGAGTCGTGTTCGAAGGCTCGTTGCACCGCGGCAAGACCAACTATCCACCCGAGGGTCAGTTTTTATATTTTTCCGGCAACGAAGCCAGTCCCGCTTTTGCCGCCACCGCAAAACCCGCGCCGCGTGGTCACCGAACGGTGGGCAAGGGGCTGACGGGCTATGCGTTCTTTGGTGCGCTGAAGCGGGCCATGGGTCAGAGCACAATCCGTGTACGGCAGCATAGCCGTGTCATGCGTTTGGTGGTCGACGCAAGCGGGGCAGTTCTCGGTGTCGAGACCTTGGAATTACCAGCGGCGGCAGCGCAGCGGCGGCATCAGGCGCTGTACGCTAAAGTCGATCCGGTCAGGCCGTTTAATGCGGCCAGAGCGGAGCAGGCTATCGATGCTGCCGTGGCTCTCGAGCAGCAGGCCGGATCACGGGTGCGGCTCCGGGCGCGGGCCGGCGTCATCCTGTCGACTGGCGGTTTTGGTTACAACACCGCCATGGTGCGCCAGCACCTGCCACGGCTAGCGGGCCGTGTGGGTGCTTTGATGCGCCTGGGTTCGATGGGCTGTAATGGCAGTGGCATTCAGCTGGGGTGTTCAGTCGGGGGCGCCGTCCGGGGGCTGGACCGTGCGATGCTCGGACGGATGATCGCGCCGCCGAATGCACTGGTGACCGGGTTGATGGTCAATCAACAAGGCAAACGCTTCATTAATGAAGATGCCTACAACGCCGTGCTGGGCAATGCCATCTTGCAGCAGCCCAATGGTGATGCGTGGATTATCCTCGACCGGGAACTACACCGGAAGCTGCTGCTGCAGTGCATTCCCACCGGCGATGGCACCTTCAAGAGTCATCGGTTACCTGCCTTGCTCAACCGGCTTTTCGGCGGCACGAAACGCGACCAGACGCTTGCCGGGCTAGCGCGCAAGATCGGTGTTGATCCGGCAACTTTGGAAATGACGAACCAGACGCTCGGCACAGCCATTGAGGCGGGTGCTCCCGATCCGCTAGGCAAGAGCCCCGATTATTGCCGGGCACTCGGCGCTGGGCCGTATTGGGCGCTCAATACCTCGGTGAGCAACCAGTTTGCATTTTTCGTCTTCTTTACCTTGAGCGGGCTGCAGGTGGACGAGCGCTCTGGAGCGGTACTGCGTGGTGATGGCACACCCATCGGTGGGCTGTATGCGGCGGGACGTACCGCGATTGGCATTCCGGCAGATGGTTATATCAGCGGCATTTCGCTGGCGGATTGTGTGTTCTCAGGACGGCGCGCGGGTCGTGCAGCGGCGGCCTCGCGGGTTCATTAGCCGGTATTGACCGGCGTAAATACCCATGGCCATAGTGGTCGTGGCCGCGTACCGCCATGCCCTCGCGGTTCAGCCAGGCCGCTACCGGGGCATAGCGGCCTCCCGGGAGTGTGGTTTGGTCTGGCGCAGGCAAGTGCGCTGTGGCGGACAAAGATTGGCGTGGGCGTGGCCCGAGAGTATCTTTGTTGGCCGGATTCAGCGACGGCCCCCCCCGTCTGGAGACCTCTATGCGTCTGCCGCCCTATACCAGTGACCATCCCACTCGCGCCGCCATCGAGGCTATGCGCGGGCGCATGGTCATCGAATTCGGCGTGGACGAGTGCCCGCATTGTCAGCGAGCCGCCGGTCCCGTGGCTGTGGCGTTGGCGGCAGCGCTGCCCTATCTGCGTCTGGAAGACGAACGTACCCGTCCACTCGGCCGAAGTTTCAAAGTGAAGCTCTGGCCCACACTGCTGTTCTTGCAAGATGGCGTGGAAGTGGCGCGCGTAGTGCGGCCCACCACGGCAGCAGAAGTGATGGCGGGGCTGGCGCAGCTGGGTCCGTCCGTGGAAAGTTATCAATAACGGCGACCGACTCAGTCCTTCGGTAGACCCGGGAAAAAGGCGCTCGTGCGGCGGATGTAGTCTGCGTAGCCCGGGCGCCGCTCACCGATGTCCTTCTCCAGTAGCGCCACGCCGGAGACCTTGAGCAGCAGGCCCGTCATGAGCAGCGGGCCGAGGAAGCTCCACCACGCGCCCGCCGCGAGCGCGATGAGGAAGAATCCCCACCAGATGCAGAAGTCGCCGAAGTAGTTGGGGTGGCGCGTATAGCGCCACAGGCCCTGGTCCATGACCTTGCCGGCATTGGCGGGGTGGCGCTTGAACAAGGTGAGCTGCCAGTCGCCCACGGTTTCAAAGACGAAGCCGACGAGCCACAGGGCTACGCCGGCATAGTCGAGTACGCCCAGCGGCGCGGCACTGCCCGTAGCGCCGAGCAAGGGCAGTGAGATGATCCAGGCCAGCAATGCCTGAATACCGAACACGCGCCACAGGCTCTTGTAGCGGAAGTTCGGTTCGTTGCGTGCGCGCATGGCTTGGTAGCGGCGGTCTTCTTCATGCCCCCAGTTGCGTGCGGTGAGGTACACCGCCAGGCGCACCGACCAGAACAGCACGAGCCACACCAGCAATTCACCTCGCGGCGACTGCAACGGGCTAGCCTGGCAGTAGGCGCCGGCAGCCACTAGGAACAGCAGCGACCAGCAGCTGTCGACGATGTCGACGTTGTTCTTCACCAGCGAGATGATCCAGCCGACGATGGCCAGAACCGCCATGGCCGGCAAGGCACTGGCATAAACGTGAAAACTGAACATGGAACCTCCGGTGGCTGTGGGCGCGCTGGATGCTGACAGCGGCTATTGTGCGCAATTGCTAGGCGGAAGTCAGCCATCTAGGTGCGCGCCGCCGGCCAAGCGCTCGTTGCGTGGGGGGCTACATCCGCTCGTCGCGCCGCGCGCCGCCACTCAGATCCACCATGTCAGCGGTAATCTCCTCATAGCGCAGCACCTTGCCGGTGAAGGTAGCGGCAAAAGCTCGCGCGGCCTGCTCTGACTGAAAGCTGGCGAGCGTCGGGCCCATGGAGCCGAATTGACGGCTCCCCAGGACATAGAACCCGTGACGGGCATCAAACCAGTGGCCTCGGGGCTCGGTCCATTCGGCGACCCCCATGTCCTGAACATAAACGGCCTGCACGGCGAGCGCCTGCTCGCCATCGAGCAGCGTATGAAATAGCTCGACGGTATCGCAAAAAAACCACGGCGCGGCCTGCCCGGCGATTTGCAGCTGGGCTTTTGGCCCGGGGTAGTCGGCTAGCAGCATGCCATCGAGAGCGCAGCTCGCACCTGGGCCGGCGTCAATACTGACCGGGATGTTGCCAGTGCTCGACCGATGGCTGCAGCCGCTGACCACGCCAAGCAGTAGCGCCAGACCGGTCAATTGACGAACGCGGGGGAACTTGGACGACAGGCAACTCATGGTTTGAATCTCCACTGGGCGAGCCACAAGGGCACAACAATCCACCCCAACATGACCAGCAACAGCGCCCCCGGATGGGCGAGGGTGGGCGGTACAAGCTCCATTAATGCATAGTCGGTCTGCACTGCGTCTAATGACTGCAGGTTGAACAGGCGGAACACATCGGCTGGATTCAGTAGCAACAGATAGGCAAAGCCATCGCCTGCAAAAGCGCCCGACGTGGACACCAGCGTGCCCAGTAGCAGTAGATCAAACACCAGCACGAACAAAAACCACAGCATGATGGCCAGGCCCGAGGCGCGAGTTCGGTCACGCGTTACCACCGAAAGGAGCAATGCCAGGCTGAGAAAAGCCAGTCCGAGCAAAAGTGAACTGAGCACAAACCCCAGAAAATGCGGCAGCGTGACCCGATCAAACTGACGGTAAAAAACTACCGCAGCCAAGCCGAAGCCACCGACCATCGACAAGCCAAGAGCCATGGCCAAGCCAAAAAATTTTCCCAGCAACAGCTCAAAGCGCGTGACGGGTAGCGATAGCAGTAAATCTAGCGAGCCGCGTTCACGTTCGCCAACGATAGCGTCGAAGCCCAGCATGAGGGCGATCAGCGGGATGAGGTAAATCACCAGACTGACCAGGCTGGCGATAGTGAAGTCGATGGACCGAAAACCTACAGCGCCTTCCTGGGTACCGCCAAAATAGGCAATGGCCAGTGAAAAAACCGCGAATACGATGCCTATGGCGAGTACCCAGCGATGCCGCAGACGCTCATGGAATTCCTTTAAGGCGATGGTCTTGATCGGTGATAATTCCATCATGGCGTCTGACTCGCTAGACCGAGAAAAACATCTTCCAGTGATGGATCACGAATTTGCAGATCTTGTATCTCGTCACCAAGGGCGATCACTGCGGTCAGCGCCGCCATGCGCCGAGCGGGGAGGCAGTGGAGGCAGAGTCCGTCTGCAATGGTGGTGATCGTCAGCCCATGAACGGAAGACAAAGCCTGAATGACCGTGGGTAACTGCAGCGATGCCACCCGCAACTGGATAGTGAGCGGCAGCGGCGTCTTCGCCCGCAGCGCCTCCAAGGTGCCTAGCGCCTGCAGTTTTCCCATGGCGATAATAGCCAGTCGGTCTACCCGATCTTGCAACTCGGCCAGGACATGCGAAGTCAGAATAATCGTGGTCCCGGACGCGCGCAGGTCGCCGAGAATAGTGTAGAAATCTCGGGTCGCCTCAGGGTCGAGGCCACTCGTGGGCTCGTCCAGAAACAGCAGGCTTGGGGTGCCAAGCAAGGCTTGGGCCAATCCGAGGCGTTGGCGCATCCCGCGGGAGTAGTCGCGCACCCGGCGCCTGCCGGCTTTCAGTAGACCTACGCGCTGCAGCACCTCCAGACACTGCTGGTTGGGGACGCCTTTAAGGCGTGCAAAGAAGTGCAGTGTTTCCAGTCCGTCAAGATGGTCGTAAAGCACCACGTTTTCTGGCAGGTAGCCGATGCGACGCCGAATAGCCCGAAAAGCTGGGCTGGTGACGGCAATGCCCTCTATGTGCACACTGCCGCTGGTTGGCACCAGCAGGCCGAGCATCATTTTGAACAAAGTGCTTTTGCCGGCGCCATTGCGGCCGATCAGCCCGAGAATTTCTCCGCGTTGCACCGACAAGTCGATACCGTCGACCGCGTAGATGGCACCAAAATGCATTGCTGCGCGACGCACCTCTACCGGAGGGGTATCAATGTCCATGGATGCGGTCACGCCACTCTCGCCAATGAGGGTTTTGCGGGGCCATGCGCGGATGTTCCTCAGTGACCGTAGGCACTTGCAGCAATGGGAACTGCCGTGCTGCAAGGCGCAGTGCCTGCAGGGCTGGGCTGGCCAGCAGTAATTTGACCGATGGATATTTCCAGAGCATACGGTCAACCGCATCATTCGCTGCGAACGGGATATCGCCGCGACCATCCCCATTCCGATCCCAGCCCAGGTAGTTGCTCCAATAATTACCCGCGGCGACACCCCAGTGCTCGTTGTGCGCGCCTACGTAGCGCACGGCCTGCTGATTTCCGATGAAGTCATTGCCCTCGACGATATTGTGGGTACTCCCCGCTGAAAGATGCACGCCGATAGGGTTGCCAAGGACCAGGTTGTGCCGCAGCGTGGCGTACTCCACGTCATAGATAAACAAACCACGACCGTTATTGGCACTGACATTATTTTCAATGACGGAATCCTGCAAGGTGCGCAGCATGATGCCGTGATCGGTGTTGCTCCAGGCACGGTTGTTGCGTACCACCTGGTCACGCACCTCCATCAGTGCCAATCCGCCGCGGTTCAGGTAGCTGTCATTGCCTTCCCACAGATTGTGGTAGGAATTCATGTAATGCGTGCCGTAACGGCTGTGGTGGAGCTGGTTATTGCGAAACACCGCATGATGGGAGACGTCAATATAAAGCGCATCGCGGACAAAGCTAATGCGATTGCCAGCCACTAAGGCGCGTTCTGTGTTGTAGAGCTGCACGCCGTTGCCACGTTGCGCCGAGTGGTAGTCGCGCTTGCCGGTAATCAGGTTGTTTTCGATACGCACGTCGTCGGCCTTTTCGATCCACAGCCCAAAAAGGTTATAAGTCAGGTCGCAGCTGTGGACTCTGGCACGGTGCGCGCCCGGGTGAATGTAGATGCCGGCGTTCTGGTCTTTGAGCCGATCGCCGGAGTCCCGAACAATCAGCCCCTCGATGGTGACGTCCGGCGCCGTGACGCTGATGGTGCTGCCAGTCAAATCGCCGCTCAGGGTGGGCCGTCCTACGCCGCGTAAGGTCAAGGGCCGGTCGATGAGGAAATGCCCGTGATATTGGCCACGTGCGACTACCACCACGTCACCCGCCTTGGCCCTGCGCAGGGTTGCCTCTAGATCATCACCAGCGGCGACTTGCAGCGTAGCGGCCGCTGCCGGAGACACCAGCGCCACCCCCAGAAATTTCAGCCCCAAAAACAAAGCTGCTCCAATCAGGAGGTTCTTGAAACTCACATAACTCAACATGTCCATGAGCGTGGCCACCCGGTAGTGTCGACGCCACCACGGCCCATCCTTCACATAGCGTTTCCCGGTCAGGCGGACACCCACCTCGTACACGCTCCAGCCGAACCACCAACCGATGACCGCCCCGGAAGACAGCCGACCAGTAGCAGCGATGGCCCACGCCACACTCGCGGCAATGGCCAGGGAAATCCCAGCGATGCCGAGAATGCGTTGCTGCTGCCATGCGCTAATCGTCCACGGCCACAGGTGGTCGCGTAGATCCAAAGCCATCGCCCGTAGCCCACTTGACGCCAGCTGGTGAGCTGGAGTCACGGCGTCGGTGGGCATGCGTGGATCGGGCCCGTCGATGACCCGGGTGGTGCAGGCGCGCCCTGGAAGTGGCACAAAATAACCGTCCTGGTCGATGAGCGTTTCAGCCAAGCCGTGGCGCGAGCGGAACTTACGCTCTGCCGCCAACGGTGGGCAGCCACGCACATCGGTATACAACACCAGGCAATCCAGGCAATGGAGGCATTCTCGATGGTCAATACGTCCGTCCGTGTCGATCGCTAGCGAGCCACAGCCCGCCGCACAGGCTTTGCAGCGGTTGCAGTCTTGTTTCCGCCGTAGTCCGAACCAGCGAAAAGTGCTCGGAATAGCGAGGGCTCCTCCTAAAGGACAGAGATATTTGCAATACGGACGTTCAATAAATAGAGATGAGCTCAGTAGTAGTGCGACAAATAGCCCATAGGGCCATGGGCGATGCATGATGCCCACCAAAAACGTGGTTTTGAACGGCTCGATTTCCGCCAGCCTCTCGGCAAGCACCGTAGAAAATAGGGACACGGCCAGTAAGCCGAAGAAGATCGCGTACTTAAGCCACTTTAGCCGGTCATGCCACTGCCTTGGCAAGGTGCGTTGCCAGCGTCTTAAGCCAATCTTGCTGCCGAATTTGTACAGCACTTCGGACAGCGAGCCGAATGGGCACAGCCAGCCACAGAACAGCCCACGACCGAACAAAAAAACCGTGACGATAATGAAAATCCAAAACAAGAAGATGAATGGATCTGACAGGAACAAGGACCACTGCCAATGAAATAACAAGGCATTGAACCAGGTCAGGACTTGCGTGATGGATGGTTGGGCTAGCCATCCGAAACCCACCACACTGATGCTCATCGCCCACGCCGAGTACTTAAAAATGTTAATGGGCCATTTGTGCTTGTGGGTGCAGCGGCGCGCAAGCCGCTCTCGCAGCGCGTAAACGATGCCTACCGTCAGTAAGAGCAGCGAGAAGGCGACGAGCTCAGCTGCCCGGCGGCGCCAGATGGGCTGCCAGATGGGCTGCTGTTCGGCGACCGCCGGCCGACCACCGACCAGCAAACTATCCGCTAGCCACAACGAGGCGTCGAACACTGTAAAGCTGCGTTGCCCGGTGGCACGGTCAACGCGATTTCCAAGATAGGCCAAACGCCATGGGTAAGCCGCCGAAAAGGCCGCTGTGCGCAGCACAAAGATCCCGGATTCGTCATGCGCCGGCGCATCCGGGACGGCCAAATCATAAAGATTCAGATAGTCGAGATCACGAAAAGTGAATGAATCGTCGCCTTGCTTGACTTGGATTCGGTCAAATATGCCGCCGCGCACGAAACCAGAACCTTTAAAGGACGCGCTCCCGCTACTGCGCAATATAAAAATGGCGTGATCTGTCGGTTTCAGATGTGCCTTTAACTGCTCAAAGCCACGTTCGCCTAGCAGACTGCGCGCGACATCTGGATGGTTGAGGTCCCCAAACCAGAGCTCGATAAACGGCTCACCGCTACGCTCGAGCCCCACCTGCTCCGGCAGGACACGTAGCGTCTGGATGGCACCCAGATCTACCAGTTGCTGCCAGGTATACCTCCTGCCGGTAGCTTGGTAGCGCGCGGCGTTACGCCGCACGGGCGGTATAATGCCAACCTGCCGCGCGACGGCCTTGCCGGAGAGTTGCAGCACCTGGTTTTGGGCGATCACAGTGACGGTCGCGCCCGAGATGGCGTCTACGCCAAGCACCTGTTCATCGGGTCGATCGGGTCCAACATCGATGCGGTCTTTGACAGACTTGCCGACATATTGCCGATTGAAGGCTTCCAGCGCACCTTCTGGGATGCCGAGCAGCAAGATGGGCTCAGAATGTTTGAGCACCTTGACGCCCACATAGCGTCCACTCACATCCATGCCAATCAGAGTAACTACCGGTTTCCCGGAGTAAGCCGGAGTGTCAGTGATGTCTGTAGACAGCATGACGTAGCCCAGCAGGATTTCAGCCGCGGTGTCGCTACGGCCCCAGGCTTCCACGTAGGGTGGCTGGCCCATACGCGCCGAGAAGCGGTTTGCCCCGGGGAATACGTCAGCACAGGGCACAAGAGCGCACAGGTCGCCGGTAGTGGCAAGACCGGGTGGCAGTTTCGCGTCATAGGTCCCGGCGTATGCCGCCGGGCCCATTAACAGCCAACCCAGTGCGACGACGGACGCGCGCAACACCCCCCCCTCTTCTAAACAACCGCCAGACGATTAACCCTCGACGATCATTCGACTGCGCATCTCCAGATGGAGCGCGTGGCAGAAATGCGAGCAGTAACACCAGAAGACGCCCGGTTTGTCGGCGATGAAAGTCACCGAGGCCGTCTCTTGCGGGTTCACAATAAAATTGATGTTGTATTTTTCGATGGCGAACCCGTGTGTGAGGTCTTCCACCTTTTCTAGATTCGTTAAGATGAGCGTGACCTCGTCGCCTTTGCGTACCGTGAATTCACGCAGGCTAAAGGTCGGTGCCTGAGAGGTCAGGCGCACGGTCACTTTTCTTCCGTTGCGCACCACGCCGGAATCTTTCGGGTCTTTGGTCGCCAAGGGGAAATCGTCGAGGGCGTAGATGGGCTTTGGCGCCAGCAGTTCACGTTTAAAGATAATAAAGTCATGCGGCTCAGGACGTACCGGATGGTCGGCCAGGAGCAGCATCTTTTCGCCTGAAATATCGACGAGTTGCTCATTTTCCGGATGCAGTGGCCCGGCTGGCAGAAAACGATCTTTCGAGAATTTACAACCCACTGCCAGATACTTTCCATCGGCCGCCCGGGTCTCCGACTGCGAAGCATTGATGTGACCAGGCTGATACTGCACATCTAAGCGGTCAATGATGTATTTCGCTGCTTTGTCGCCACCATGAAATTGGATGGCCGATGCCACATTCCATTTGACTACCTGGCTATCCAGAAACAAGGTGGTATAGGCGTTTCCGCGTCCATCGAAGGCAGTATGCAGCGGGCCAAGACCCAGTTCTACTTCTGCGACAATGGTTTGGTCAAGGTCGGTCAGCTCGCCAGCAAACCAGGCCAACACCTTGCTGAGCTCAATGACGGTGGCGGTGGGCGACAATTTTCCTGAGCAGATGAAATATTTTCCGTCGGGGCTCGCGTTGACACCGTGCGGGTTTTTTGGAACCGACACATAACCCACCAGTGCGGTGTTCGGGTTTTTATTGCTCGCCGCAGTGCCATCGACCACCGGCACCTTGGACGTACCCACGGTATGAAACCGGCCCTCTTTAACTGCCGCTTCGATGCGCGCGATATTAAAAAACAAACAACTATCTCTTTCGGCGGACATCATGTCTTCATACTTGACGCCCATCTCAGTGTTGTACTGGTTGGTTGCTGCAAGCTTGCCGTCGTACGAGGTGGCCGTTAGATCACAGTTCCCGTCAATCAGTACCTGCCAGCGGACGTCCATCGTCTCGGCATCGACACAGGTAAACATAGAGCGATATTTTGTCCCATCCAGCGTCGGAGTATTTGGCAGAGGGATGGAAAACTCCGCTCCACAGAACACGCGCGTAGTGTGGTTAATAGCTGCGTCTACCGGGTCACGTTTGTCCGGAAAGATGCCGTGGAATCCCTGTACGTTAGGCAGTTCGGTAATGCGGTCGCATATAAAGTAGTCGAGGCGAATTCGTGCGATGCGGCTGTTAATCTTGTCATTGACCCAGGCATAGCGGCCGTCATAGTTGCCGTCCTTATAGGAGGCATGGACATGATGCGTGTCGGCAACGGTGTAGCGTAAGCTGCCATCGGGCTTCGTCCCCATCACCTTCTTGGATTCGTTAGTGATTCCCCAGCCAACCAAGGCATCCGGGTTGAAGCATGGGACGCGCATAATTTCGCGCCCGGAAGGCATGCCCAAAACACGTAGGTCGCCGGTGTGTCCGCCGCTCCACAAACCGTAATAGGTATCTAGCTCGCCGGGTTTTAAATGGGTGGGATTGGCCGCCTCAGCGGGCCCGGACGTGGCTTTATCTCCGCCGCAGGCCGCCAGCCCCGTGGCTCCCGCCAGCGCGGCCGTCAGGCCTAAAAATCGACGCCGCTCAGGAGCAGTGGGGGAGCCGGTAGTAACCGTATAACTGGTGTCTGGTTTGGTCACGGCGAGTGGTCCTTGGTAGGTCTATTCCCGTAATGAAACACTGCGGAAATGACGTTAATATTTAGCGAAGCAAGAATTCAATGGCGGCCATGTTCGCGTATTTAATTTAAAGAACCTATCTCGGTTTGCCACACAAGAGAGTAGAGCGATGAGCCCACGTTTTTACGCCTTAGCGCTGGTTGCCGTGCTGCTGCTGTCCGCTTGCGGGGACGAAAAAGGCGGCGCACCGAATGCTGTGAGTGCGCTACCGCCGCCCCCGATAACAGAGAACCTGCTTGGTAAAAGTACCTACGGAAAAGTTTGCGCGCTATGTCACGCAGCCAATATCGCAGGTGCTCCAAAACCCGGCGATATCGCTGACTGGGGGCCTCGCATTGCGCAGGGGAAGGCCGTTCTTTACCAACACGCATTGGAGGGCTTTACGGGCAAGAAAGGCGCTATGCCGGTGCGGGGTGGCAACCCCGCGCTGACCGATGAGGAGATCAAGGCAGCGATCGATTATATGGTCAGCCTGTCGCAATGAATGGGCGTGGTCTTTCGTGAACGATCGGCTCGAATCCATGCGGACATGGACAGCACCGGGTGCATGGAGCCGGCGAGAGTGCTTGGCGGGCTTGGGTGCTTTGGTGCTTGGGCTGGGCAGCACGAACGCCGCGGCGGCCCCCGAGGTGCAGCGGCGCTCGCGGAGCCTGCTGGGAACACAGCTGGATATAACGGTAGACCATGCGGATCAAGCCTTGGGGGCATTTGCCATCGAGGCGGCTTTCGCCGAGATGCAGCGCCTTGAAGGCTTACTGAGCCACTACCGAGAGGACAGTGAGCTGGGTGCGTTGCGACGTGCGGCGGGGCGGCAGGCATTAGCGGTGTCGCCGGAGTTGTGGGCGGTGTTGCGGCGTGCAGAAACGGTCTCTGCCTTCAGCGATGGCGCGTTTGACGCCACGGTGGGGGCCTATTCGGGATGGGATTTTGCTGGGGCTAGTCGGCATCTTCCCAGCTCCGTGGAGTTGGCGGCAGAACGTCGGCTGGTGAACTACCGCGACGTGGTGTTGGAGCGTGGTGGTGGGGTAAGGCTGCGTAAACCGGGCATGCGACTCGATCTGGGCGGTATCGCCAAGCTGCCAATACTCCAAGCGGGCCAGAACGTACTGCGTCACCACGGAATCCGCAATGCCATGCTCAATGGGGGTGGTGATGTGCTGTGCTGTGGGCAGCTACAAGGGCGCGACTGGCGCGTGGGTTTGCGCGACCCACGGGCGCCGCAAAAGCTGCTGCTGACTATTGCCCTGCGCGATGGTGTGGTGGCATCGTCGGGCGACTATCTGCGGTGCTTTTGGCGCGATGGCCGGCGCTACCATCATGTTTTGGACCCGCGTACCGGTCTGCCGAGTGGTGGGGTCCATGGAGTGACGCTCATCGCAAACCACTCAGAGACCGTTAATGGCCTGGGGGCAGCCATTATGGTGGCTGGCGCTGTACAGGGCCGGCATCTCATCGCTAACACCCCAGGAATGGCGGGGATGATTGTCAGCAGTGATTCGACGCTATGGCAGTCCGCAGACGTTGCGCGTCTGCGGGTCACTTAGTGATGCCCGTGACCCTCGGCGTTACCGCAGCCAGCTCTCAGAAGCGCTGCAGGTCCTTGGCGATAATGATCGGGCCGGCATAGCTTTTAGCGATGCCCGCGACATAACTCGCCGATTCACTTTCTTGCACGCCGACAAGATGCGAGACGATAACGGCGCCAACCTTGCTCTGTTGTGCCAGCTTGCCGATCTCGACAGGCACTAGGTGCTGCGTCTTCAGATGCTCCTCGATCTGCACTCTTACTTGAGGAGGCAGGTTTGTCGAGAACTTAGTGACCATCGCTAGCGTGTTGGGAAGGTCGATCATCTCGGCAACCAACAGGTCAACATGGGTCGCGAGCTTCTCCACTGCAGCAGAGGGACCGGTATCGCCGGTAAATAGGATCGCCCGGTCGGGAAGATCGAATCGGTAAGCCAGTGACTGGGATTTCGCATACTCCGCGCCGCCCGGCGTGAAGCTGTAATGGCTGTTCACGACAGCCGAGACGGTGACGCTACCGACTTTCACCTGCGAATTATCGGTCATTTCAATGACTTCGATATTCTGCGCGGGCGATACATAGACCTCGCCGGGCACACCGTAACGCGCCGCAGCGCTGGGTTCCATGGCGGCCAGCAGCGCGGTGACGAGTTCTTTGGTTCCGGGCGGTCCGTAGATCGTCAGTTCGCCCGGGGTTTTCAGCTGGAACCGCAGGCCGAGTACGGCGAAAAGGCCGCCAATATGGTCAAAATGATGGTGCGTTAGGAAGATGCCGCGCAGTGATTGGAAGCTCGCGCCGGCAGCGATCATTCTCTCGGCTGCGCTGTCACCGCAGTCGATGAGGTAGGATTCCGCGCCATTGCTCAGCAAATTTGCTGGCTGCGAGCGGTTCGGGTTCGGCATGGGTCCACCACTGGTTCCCAGCGTTACCAATTCGAAGTGCGCCGCTGGAATAACCGCCGCTGGAGCCGCCGCAACTGCCGGTACGGAAAGCACGGAACCGAAGGTCATGGCAATGGCCAGCAGGATCCGGCCGGTCGGTAGTCCAGTGCCTGAGGGGTCCCTTAGTCATGCTCGTAACCCTCGCCGTTAACGCGGCCCTGATCGGCAGTGGCCTCCACGACAATGTCTGTAGGGAACCGTGGGTCTATCTCGTAGTGGCCCGCGTACTCGCTGCTGAACCCGGTGACATGTACCCGCTGCTCGGGCAGGTATTGGCTGACGTCGATGCCGGTTTCAAGGTTGATGAAAACAGTAATAGCGCCTGAACCGTCATCGACCACTAGCTTGTAGCCATAGGGTAGGTCGGCGACGACGGGCTGGGTGATAGTGCCGTGGATGACCACCAAGCGGCCTTCCGTGGTTTCGTTGATGTTTCCAGTCACCACGGCAAGAGGTTTCACCTCGCCTTTGCCGCGCAGCACCTGGACGTCATTCGGATGCAGCGGTACCAGTAGCGTCAGGCCATTGCTGTCGCCGATGGCGCCAGTAACTCGCACTTTTTGTCCCACCGTGAGGTGCGTATCCACCAATGGCAGGCTGATAAAAATTCCAGCTGTCCGGTCCTGAATGGCAAAGCCGAGGTCATAAAAACTGGAATTGAAGGCGCCGGACGGGGTCGTGACAGTGCCTTCTATGCTGAGCATGCGGCCGAGTGGCAGAGTTCGTGCCACGTTGATCGGCGTATTTCGTGCCATGGTCTCGTGCGCGTCGTCCGCAGATGCCCCACCACGTCTCAAGTCGGAGGGCTGTGCCATAGAGCAGGCCGGGCCGAGCAAGCTGGCGAACAGTGTTATGCCCAAGGTTTTTAAGCGATGCATCACGCAGGTCCTTTGAAAACGCTTAGGTCAGTGCCGCGGTGCTTACCGGTGAGGTGGCGCACCGGACACGCTAGCAGTCTGGAGAGCATAACCCGCCAGTGTCCGTCGTGGCGTCGCGTACACGGCGGCTAGCGAGACGGCAGGTGCGTTATGTGAAGTAAAAACCTCGGAGGCGGCGCTGCTGGCCGCGTTTTGGCGGGATCGGCGCCGCCCTTGCTTGCCGTAGGGCTTCTGGGCGCCGGCAGGACACTGGACGGCAAGGTCTGAAAATGCTCTCGCTAATCTGGCCTGTGCCCTTATGATGGGTTTTCACCGTGCCATCCGGAGATCATGATGTTTTCCTCACTATCCCGGCGGTTGTTAATTCTCGCGCTTGTGCCTGCGGTCGCTATGTCGGGGACGCCGGCAGAGGTGGTCTATCGGCAGGGCCAGATCTATACCGCCGATGCCGCGAACCGGGTGGTCGAGTCGCTCGCTATTTCCAAAGGACGGATTGTCTATGTCGGCGACGACGCCGGCGTGACCGCCTACGTGGGGCCGAAGACAGAGCAGAAAATGCTGTCCGGCGCTTTCGTCATGCCCGGCTTGGTCGATGGACACATGCACCCCATGGAGGGTGGCGTACGAGCGATTGGTTGCTCTTTGCATTACGCAGCTTTGACGGTGGCCGAATTCCGTCAGCGTCTGCAGCAATGTCTTGACGCCGACCGTCGTCACGAACCTGACGGTTGGCTGGAGGCCACCAACTGGTTTCAGCAAGCGATGCTACCGGCGGGAACGCTGGCCAATAAAACCCTGTTGGATAGTCTGAACACCCAGCGGCCGATTCTCGTCCTCGATGCCTTCGGTCATACGGTGCTGGCTAATTCGCGCGCGCTGGCGGCGGCGCACATTACCAAATTGTCGGTGGATATGCCTGGTGGTCGAATCAATCGCGATGCGAACGGCGAGCCTAACGGCTTGCTTGAAGATGGTGCTTACGCGGTTTACGAACAGCTGATTCCACCGCTGACGGCCCAACAATATGATGCGGCGGCGCGTGCGGCCTTGGCAGAAATGGCGTCGCAGGGAATCACCACAGCACTCGACGCAGATACGCCAGAGTACGCCATGCATTCGTTCCAGCGCGTCATGCAGGCCGGTGGCCTGACCGCACGCGTGCATTTTGCGCCAGAGATTCAGATCGCGGATATCAAGCGCCCGGCAGCGGCGCTTCGGCAGATTGTGTCGCTGCGAAAGCGCTTCGATGGCGGCACCATTGGCGCGCCTGCCAGCCTCACTTTGCGTAATGCCAAGCTCTACCTCGATGGCGTCATCGCCGGCCCCGCATTTACGGGCGCAGTGATCGATCCTTATTTCATCAACGACGGGACGCCGGCCGCTCCCCACTGGGTTCCAGGCCTTAGCCGCGGACCTGAGCCGTATTTCCCTGCGGCGCCTCTTGCCGAGTGGTTGATCCGTTTGGGTCGGGCCGGGATTGACCCGCACCTGCATGTAGATGGAGATCGTGCAGTGCGGGCTGGCCTCGACGGCGTAGAGGCGATGCGTCAGGCCTTGCCGGGTAAGGACATACGGGTGGGTTTGGCGCACGACGAACTGGTGCACCCGGATGACTTTCCACGCTTCCAAGCGCTCGGGGTCTACCCGGTGCTGTCTTTTCAGTGGCAGAAACCGGCCCCGGACACGCTCGACCAATTAAAGGACTACTTGGGGCCCGCGCGCTTTTCGATACTCGAACCGGCCGGCTTGCTCCTGCGAGCAGGCGCCCCGGTGGCGTATGGCAGTGACTGGCCGGTGGATGCGCTAAACCCGTGGTTTGCGTTCAAAGTAGCCGTTACCCGTGAAAATGACCCTGCTACTGGCCCGGCCTATGCAGGACGTTTGGGTGACGACCCAGGCCTGTCGCGGCTCGAGACGTTACGGGCGATGACAGTGACAGCGGCGCGCGAGCTCCACTGCGACGATGTAGTGGGTTCGCTTGAACTTGGCAAGTTGGCAGATCTCGTGGTGCTGGACCGCAGCCCGCTGACGGTCGAGGTGCGTGATATTGCCAACGTGAAGGTCATCGAGACCGTCCTTGGCGGTAAGACCGTTTTTCGCGCCCATTGAGTTCGTGTCTCACTCCGTACACCATGTCCATCGCGAGGCGCGGCTCGCACCACCACTAGGAGATGATCATGAGCCCTGATCTTGAATCTCAGTTGCAGGTGTTGCTCGACAAACAGGCCATCTACGAATTGATCTGCGCCTACTGCAACGCAGCTGACCGGCATGACAATGAAAAAATGCGCTCGCTTTATCACGCAGACGCCCTCGATGACCATGCATCGTTTTTCAAGGGTCTGGCGATGGACTTTATCGACAAGCTGCCGGACATTCAGGTTCCGATGGAAATTCTGCATCACAACGTCACCACGGTGAACCTAAAGCTGGACGGCGATCATGCAGAAGGCGAGGTCTACCTCATTGCCTTCCACAAGATACGTACGGACGATGGCGCTCTCGACCTGCTGATCGGCGGACGCTATTTCGACAAATACCAGAAACGCGACGGTATCTGGAAATTTAGCCATCGCGCAGTGGTGGCGGACTGGGCCAATCTGCACAACCCTTCGATCGTGAATCTTGATAATCCGATTATCGCCGGCGCCTACATCGGTAAGCCTGGCGCGATTGATCCCTCGTATGGTTTCTTTTCGATGTCCCAGCGCGGACAACGCTGACTTTAAAACACCGTGAACAACCTGATGGATGAAGACTATGATCCGCCAGGCACGCAGTGCACCAGGCGAGTCAATTGGGTTACAAAAAATAGGAATTATAAAATGGAAGTGGACCCTCAGGAATACACGCAGTTTTTGGCCTGGAAGGCGCAACAGGCGCAAATGAAGCAGCGTGTGGAGACGGTTAGGGCGGTGTTAGAGGCGGAGTCGCGCGCGCACACGGAAGATTTCTTTGCCCCGTTTAGCGCTGACAGTCAGTTTTGGATGAATGGCAGCTCAACCAGTTCCGGTACGCTGCAGGGTGTGCCGGCGATGAAGACGCTGTTTGAAGGTTTTATGAGCGTATTGGTGTCGGGGATTTCGGTGACCATCACCAATGTGGTGGCAGCAGGGGATTGGGTGGTCACGGAGGCCGTAGGCCGAGCAGAGACCAAAGACGGCCGCCCGTATAACTCCAGCTATGTGCAGCTGTGGAGATTCCAGGACTCTAAAATCGTGGAATTCAGAGAGTATCTGGACACCAAGCTGCTGGCAGATACCTTTCATTTTTAAGGGCCGCCGGGCCGCCGGGCCGTCGGCACTTGATCGACGGCCGGTAGGCGCGCACTGCGGCGCTGGCGAGGGGCTGGGGCCTGCCGGTTGCCAGGAATGCGAGCATAAATTGTATGTTGCTTTCGAAAGCTCTGTGACAGTCTTCAATCACGGCCATACCGGCAGCTCTGGACAGTAGAGCTAGGGATGGCTGCTGTCTCGAGCTGGCGGCGGGTCTTTTGGATAGCAGTGGTTTGTAAGACTTGGCCGTTAGCCTCCTAACCGAGGAAATGCCGACATGGTAGAGCGCGTGGATTCACAGGCTAGCGTGGTCGATGGTACGGCGTGGCGAGATTTTTGCCATTCGCTAGAGCGCGCTGGCGCAATCGTGTTGGAGCGATCGCAGAACGATCCCTTAGAGCGCGCAGAGGGGTTTCGCTATCTCACTCGTATGCTGCGCTGTGGTCTTGAGCGCTATGTGGAGTATGCCGATCCACTAGCGCCGGTCTTTTATCGTCCTGTCCATGAGACGCAGAAATTTGGGGTAGATAATCCGGACAGCTATTACCAAATGGCGTCACTGCGGGGCGACTGTGAGTACTTGATCCGTGGCCAACGGGGAAGCATTCACTACCTGAGTCTTGGGACTTACTATGGCGACTATGGTCGTCCGGGGCGATCCGGCTGCGGAGGCTTAGTGGAAGCCAGCCAACTAGAGATCAGTCCCGATGGCTCGTTCACCCTTCAGGTCAGCCAGCAGCAGAAGCCGGGCAATTGGCTGCCCATGGATCCAGACACCACGGCGCTCATTGTTCGGCAAAACTTTCTGGACAAGGCGAGCGAGGAAATCGCCAAGCTAACGATTGAAATCGTCGGTCAGCCGAGTTCACCGCGGCCGCTCGATGCCGCCCGTTTCGCCGAGTCCTTGCGGTCTGCAGGGCAATTTGTGGGGGGCACTGCGGACTACTTTCTGAAGTGGTCGGAGCTCTGGATGGAGAATCCCAACGAGCTTCGTGAACATGCAGTGGGTGTTAAGCAGGCAGCGCACGGAGATCCCAATATCTTTTTTTATATGGGCTACTGGGCTTTGCAAGCAGACGAGGCGCTGCTTATTGAGGCCGACCCGCCCCTCTGTGACTATTGGAATTTTCAGTTGTGTAATCATTGGCTTGAGTCGGGCGACTACCGCTACTACCCCGTGGACATCAATCAGCACACGGCTGTTTACCATGCCGATGGTTCATTTACGTTGGTCGTAGCACATCAAAACCCTGGGTTACCTAATTGGATTGATACGACGGGACATCAACGTGGGGGCATGGGGCTGCGTTGGGTGAAGGCAGCGAATCATCCGCAGCCCCGTACACGGGTCGTGAAGTTAAACAGCCTGATGTCTCAAGGGCTGTCTGTTTAATCGAGAAAATTTAGCCATAGGCTTTCTGGTTTAAATCAGCGCTCGAGCGTCAGGTCACCTGTTCGGGCGACGCTAGCACCACCGATGGGTGTCCTGCAGGTTGAGGAGAAGGTTACATGTCGTCCGCGTTATTGGCAGGATCTGATCAAGAGCTGATGGCAGAGGCCGCGGCGATTACGGGGCTCAGTGATTTTGGCGAAACACGCTTTGTCGAGGGACTGCAAACTTTGCTGCGCGCCTACGATGAGGAAGCCCGCTTAAATGCTTTCGGACGTATGGCGGTGCGCCATGAAGTGTTGGGCATTCTCTCGGCGCGCCTGAGCCTCATCGAGCAGTGGAAGCAACATGCGCTGGTGCTGACGGCGCCAGTGAAGCAGCCGCTGTTTGTGCTTGGCTTGCCGCGGACCGGCACCAGCGCATTACACGATTTATTGGCCGAAGATCCGCGGCATCAGGTCCTCGAATACTTTATGGCGGCCTCGCCACGTCCACGTACCCTCGGGCCAGTTGCGGCAGATGACCCGCGCTTGGTGGCCGCGCGCCGTGAAATAGATGGCATGTACTCCCTCGACCCCGGGCTGCGAGCATTGCATGACATGCGAGCTGATGGGCCGGAGGAGTGTCGCCACCTGTTCCGACATCACTTTACCGATGACACCTTTGATTCGATGGCAGTGGTGCCAAGCTACACGGCGTGGTTTCGAGAGCAATCCGTGGCGCCGGCTTATGACTGGCACCGCCAGGCCTTGGCATTGGTGCAATCCACGGCGCCCGACCGTCGCTGGGTCCTGAAGTACCCAGCGCACCTCAGGAATCTCGCTGAGGTGTTCCGTGTTTACCCGGACGCTTGTGTGGTACAGACGCACCGGGACCCGGTGGACGTACTGGCCTCCCTGTGTACCTTGATTTATCGATTACGGGTGCTCTACAGCGATCATGTCGATCCGCATGCGGTCGGCCGGTGGCAGTTCGAAATGTGGGCGAACATCATCGAGCAGAGCATGGCTTTTCGTCGCCAGCATGACGCCGCACAGTTTCACGACGTTTATTTCACTGAATTCCAGCGCGATCCAGTGGCCTCTATTCGCTCGATTCACAGTCACTTTGGCGGCACGCTCGATGAGGTGTCAGCAGAGCGCATTCGCGTTTACCGGGCAGCTCACCCGCCGGGACGCTATGGTCGGCAGGTGTATCGTTTGGAAGACTTTGGGTTGACCGCGGAGATGGTGCGGGAACGTTATGCGGACTATCGAGAGGCTTTTGGCTTCCAATGATTGGCCGCGGTGGGCG
>CANIOW010000001.1 GCA_947469285.1 Gammaproteobacteria bacterium | reverse complement strand
GTGTATTTGCCCGCCGTGGTGAAAGCTGTCAGCGCTGCCTGACACACCACCGCCGACAAATTGACCCAATTGGCACTGCTGCAATTCGGGGCGCCATTGCCGCTGGCCGCATAGTAAACGCGAGACGCGTCACAAGTAGTACCAGCCAAAAAGTCCGTGGCCGGAGTGTAGACATTCTGGGAACTGATGAGGCCGTCCATGGACCCCGAGTTGTCGAAGATGAACAGGATATTCGGCTGGATGCTTGCGGTGTTGTTTCCACCCACGAAAATCTCGGTGTCATCGGCCTGCGCCAGCGGCGCAAAGGTGGTCAGGCTGGCGACCAACGCGAGCAGCAAGCCGCGCAGAATGCGTAGATGGTTCATGGGATCACCGTGGCATGAGAAATTTCGCCGGTGGCCAGCCACACGGCGACAAACACCATTCGATCGGGGCGTGCACTGACTACTTTGCGGAACTCGGCATAGTCAACCACCTGCTGGCCGACGAAGAATTGCGCGTTATGGGCCAAGCGGTAGCGGTCATGCGCGCAAGTGGTGCAGCCGACCATCAGCAGCAGGCCATTGGCCTCGCTCGGCCAACGAGTGACCGAGGAGGCCAGTTCCATGCTGCTTTCCAGCACCACCATGGGCGCCACCGCCGCGCTCACCATCGGCAGCAGCAAGGCACCACCGCTCACCAGGGAAAGGCACAGCGCCAGACACCGACTCACGCGCGCAGTGCTCGGAGAGAGATGGGAGTTGGGGATTTGCGGATTCATAAAATGCTCCTTGCAGCGACGCAGCATTTAGCGCGCGCCCGGCCCGACAATGTAAAAACCTTGTTCCTGCACGGTTTCTGAACCACGTGACGACGTGCCCGTGGCCTGTGCTTCAAAATGGAAGGCGGCAAAGCCGCTGCCGGTTCCCAGACTGTAGCCACCAGCGGGCACCGGCGTCACGCCGTTGTCCGGATCGAAGGTCACGGTATAAGCGTAAGTGTCCGTGGTACTGGCGGGCACGGGGGTTGCCGGGACGGTCACCGATACGCCGGTGGTCGGCAGGTTTGGCGTGAGCATAGCCAGCTCGACGCCGCGCGTGGCGGCCTGAAAGGCGTTTTCATGGAACTGCCGGTTGGCCGCCATGCGCAGATCGGCGGTGGCCATGGTCATGGCCGCCACGGCGAGCACGGTAATGACCAGCAGGAGGATCAGTCCAACGAACAGCGCCACGCCACGTTGCTGGCGTGGCGCAAGAAGGAGTGGCGAAGAATGACGGGAAGCAGACACAGCGACCTCAGATAGCCGGATTGCGCAATTGCAGCGTCTTCACCACCACCGTGCGGTGGCGGGCGTCGCTGTACAGCGCATGGGTGTGGTTGGCCAGGGTGTAGGCCGTATTGTCGGCATGCCCAGCATCGCGCTGCTCGGACACCACCAGCAAGAACAGCCGCACCGCGACGAGCGTGGCCGAGGCCGGCTCACTGCCCGGATTGACATAGACATCGGCGGCACGATCGCCCGAGGTATCGAAGCCCAGCTGCACTTGCAAGTCCTGCACCCCGCGCACCACTTCCTCGTCGACGACCGTGGGGGCTCCTGCCACGGTGGTCAACCGTTGGCGCCGCAGTGCCCATTGCGGCTGACCATTCACATCATTGGCCAAAGTGGCCACGTAGTAAGCGTTCACCTGCACATCATGCGTCACGCTCACCGGCGCTGCCGCATACCCCGTGGGGCGCACACCGTCCGCAAATAAGGTGCCACGCATCAGTGCCGACTGCACCTGCAGCGTACCGGCCTGCGCCGTGGTGGTTTCCGGACTGACATGGCGCACCACCAGGACGTCGGTTCCGGCGAGATAGCCCTGCGCCGCACACCCGAGGGGGTAGCTCGCATCGGCCGCTTGCACGTAGCTGGTGAAATCGACACTCCAGTTCACGCCGCAGTTATTCACCACCAGCGCGTCCAGCGGCGACCGACTGGCCGTGGACGCGGTATTGCCGGTGACTAAATCGGCACGATTGGTCAGCCCCCAGTAGGAAGCGAGACGCAGATCGGGCTCGAGCACGGCCAGAGCATACGTCGCCACCTCCTGCACGCTGGTGCTGCTGTCGCTAGCGCGCTGCGTATTGCGCGAATCGATCAGCAGCCGCACCGCGCCATAGATGAGCACCAGCCCGATCACCAGCGCCACCATCAGTTCGACCAGTGAAAAACCGGTCTGGCGTTGCCGGGAACGCGCCATCATTGCACCCTCAGCACATAAGACTGCGCGCCCACATTCGGCTCCTGCCAGCTGATCGTGAGTGTATAAGTGAGCGGCGTGGTGGCGGCATCCACCACGATGGTGCCCTGCCCCGCCGGCAACCCTTGCTGCAGCAAAGTGGTCCACTGTGCCTTGTCGGTGGTGGCCATCTGCGCCGCCGTGCAACCACCCACCGCACAGGCGGCAACGGCCTGATTGGCGGCGCCAGCCGCCAGGGCATAACCCGCGCCGCCCACGCTGTTGGCACGGATGCGGTCGGCCATGTCACCGGCGAGCGTCACCGCCTCGCTGCGCAGCAAGGCCGTGCGGCCCTCCCGCAAGGCCGTCACATATAAGGCGGCAATGCCGAGCAGCCCCACCGACAGCACCACCAGCGCCACCAGCGATTCGATCAACGAAAAGCCGCCTTGCGCGCCAGCGGGCTTCATGGGCAACCGCCAATGGTGCTAGAGGCAATCTCCAGCACCGAACGCGTGACGCGCGGCCTGCCCGCGGCCGAAACCACGAGGCCGCGGGCCGTGGACTGGTCTGCATTGTTGGCCGCGCGGTTGCCGCGGTCATCGCACAAGGCAATGCCAGTCAGTGGCGCACCCGCCGGCAGGGTGACCCCAAAGCCGTTCGGTCCATAAGCAAAGTACCCGCCATTGCCCAACGGCAGGGTGGCCATCTTGACCTGCCCACCGGGCAAGGCATGGCGCACCAGCAGGGTTTCACCGGCATCCATGAGGCCGTTGGAGTTGCTGTCCACAAAGACGATCCAACCGGCACGGGCCGCCAAGCCACACACCGGCGTGGTCGCCTCGGGGGTTTGCGTAAAGCACACCGCCACATTGCGCCGGCGTTGTACCGCTTCACTGCGCGCCGCATAAAACGCGCCGAGCATGTCGTTGGCGGTGCGGGTCAGTTCAGCGCCTTTGAGATAGTCGCGAAAGCTGGGAATACCCAGCCCAAGAATGAGGCCACCCAGCGTCATGGCCACCATGAGTTCCAACAAGGTAAAACCCTGCTGGCAGGAACGGCGGACGGAATGATTGAACATGGCACGCAGCAAACCACAGCCGCTACCCGCACGGCTAGGCGTGGCCGACCGGTGGTGGAAGGGTCCCGACGAACGGCAGGCCACGCGTTTCGAGGATGAAGCGGCTGGTCACCGCCGCCAGCAAGGGCATGACGGCCAGGCACAGCAAGGCTTGCAACGCGCCAGCCGTGGGCTGGGACTGGGCCGCAGAGTAGGCTCCCACCGCAAACGGCCCCAGGGCGGCAAAGATGCGCCCGATGTTGTAGCTGAACCCAGCACCCAAGCCGCGCAGACGCGGCGGGAACAGTTCTGGCAGATAGAAATTAAACGCCGCGAAGACTCCGTACAACGACAGGCCCACCCAAAACACCAGCATCAACCGCCACTCGGGCACCCATGGCAGACCGAACACCACCACCATCGCCACGGCAGCAAAACCATAGTAGACGGTGAACAGGCTGCGCCGGCCCAACCAATGCGCCAGCGGCACGGTTAGCAGTGCGCCCACCAGCCCGCCGAGGTTGAACCAGAACCCCGCCTGCGCCTTCCAGCCCTCTGCCAGCTGCTGCACAGCCGCGCCTGTCAGGCCGAGCATTGCCGCACGCTCGTTGGCCAGACCCACGGCCACGGTCGGTAAAAAGGCATTCACGCTCCACCACGACAGCAGCCCCACCACGGCCATGGAAAAACCGCTGAAAGTGGCGCGGCGCCACTGCGGACTGAGGAGCTCGCGCAACCCCGCCCATGGCGAACGTGCTGGTGCCGGCACGAAACCGGGCGGTTCCTGAACCAGTGCGCGGATGCCAAGCGCCACCAACACCGGCGCCAAGCCACACAGGAAAACATAGCGCCAACTCAGCTCGGGCTGGTCTGGCATGAGATGCCCGGCAATGAACCAGGTCACGAAGGTTGCCAAGAACAACCCCAGCGGCGAAGCCGTCTGCAACAGCGCTGCCATCTGCAGGCGGCGGTGTTCGGGGACCGACTCCGCCACGAGCGTCACCCCGGCGGCCCACTCCCCGCCAATGCCCAGACTGGCGACCACCCGACAAGCAATGAGCGTTTCCAGATTGGGCGCCGCGGCACAAGCGGCCGTACCCACCGCATACAGCGCAATCGCCCAGGTGAGCGCACGCACCCGCCCGATGCGGTCGGCCAGATAACCGAACAGTACCCCGCCCGCCGCCCAGACCAGCAGTAGTAGCGCACTGAGCAAGCCATTCCACTGTAGCGTGGCGGCGCGCGCCTCGGGCGAGCCGAGTTTCAGCCCGAGCAAAGTCGGGATGACATTCGGCGCAACAAAGTTAAACAGCACGGCATCGAAAACGTCAAAACCCCAGCCCAGCCAGGCCGCCAACACCACCAGCCACTGCCGTCGCGTGAGTCCCCACATGCCCTGCCCTCTCCGAACCGACCCTCAGCTTAACGCGTGGCACCTGCAAATGTAGGCGCGCGCTGGCTGGTGACAGCACAATGAAAACTGACGAAACCGGAACAATCTACTATCCTTCCCACTCTCGCCATGCGGGAGAAAGACGCGGCAGCCGTCGTGAACATGGATGTCCAGCGTGCTATTTTTCCCAGCCACCTCTTTGGGGGAACCTTCATGACGCTCACCGCCTACTATCAGCCGGTTGGCCGATTTGATGCCACCACCGCCAGCCAGCACGAGGCAGCACTGCTCCTGCTGCTGACCGGCGACGCGAACACCGTGGCCCTAGACTTCTCGAAGATCGAGTTCCTCAGCAGCGCCGGTCTGCGGGTGTTGCTGGTCACTGCTAATGCCGCGGAGAAAAAAGGCGGCCGCTTGCAATTGAGCGGTGCCAATGCGGTCATCCGCGAGGTCATCCTAACCGTCGGCTTTGATGACATCGTGCACCTGCAAGACTAAGCCATGAAACCCAGCACCCTGAACTATGGCGTCGATGACCAGCCGCCACTCGTTACCCTGATTATTTTGGGTGTTCAGCAAGTGCTCATGAGCACCGTGGGCTGGGTCTTCATGGCCGCCATGCTGGCCAGCTTCGCTACTTCCGTGGTCGACACGCAAAATATCCTGCGCATGGGCATGGTCGTGGCCGGCGTCGGCGCCATTTTGCAGGCCAATCGGCGCGGCCTGGGCGGCTCTGGCTATTTCTGTCCACCCATTGTCAGCCCAGCCTATTTCTCCAGCATCCTGCTGGCCGGCAGTGGCTATGGCCTGCCTACCGTGTTCGGCATGACGGCGCTGGCAGGCGCTGGCGAGATGGTACTGGCCCGTCTGCTGCCGCGTCTGCGGTCCTTGTTTCCACCCGAAGTTATCGGCGTGGTCATGACCATGGTCGGTGTCGCCGTGCTGCCTATCGGCTTCCCACGTTTATTGGCCGACCCGAGCACCCTGTCCGTCGGCGCCGACCCCGGTAGCAATATCGCGGTTGGCTTTATCGCGTTGAGCGTGATGATCGGTTGCACGGTCTGGGGGCGCGGTGCCGTCAAACTCTTCCCACTGCTGATTGGCATTGTCGCTGGCCTGATCGCCGCCTGGGCGCTGGACAGTCTGCCGGCGAATGCGTTCCAGGCAGTGGCGAGCGCGCCGTGGTTCGACTGGCCGCACCGCGCAGTCGCAGGCCTGGCCTTCGAATGGCCGCTGCTGCTCCCGTTCCTGATAGCAGGCCTCGCTTCGTCGCTGAAAAATGTCGGCGACCTGACGATCTGCCAGAAAATCAACGACACGGAGTGGCAACGGACCGACCTGGTGTCGGTCAGTCGTGGCGCCAGCGCCATGGGCTTAACCAATATTCTCTCTGGCCTGTGTGGCACCCTCAGCCAAAATACTTCCTCCAGCAATGTAGGGCTTGCGGTGGCCAGTGGCGCCACCAGCCGTAGCATCGCTTGGAGTTTTGGCCTGCTCATGGTGTTGTGCGCGTTCACACCGAAGATTGCCGGGGCTTTCGCCGTTCTGCCGTCACCGATCATGGGTGCCTCCGTCATCTATTGCGCCTGCTTCATGATGTTGGCCGGCATCCAGATTCTCACTTCGCGGCTGCTCGATACCCGCCGTATTCTCATGGCCGGTTGCGCCCTCGGCTTCGGCCTTAGCGCGGGCCTGCTCCCCCACCTGTATGCCAACGCACCACCGCTGCTACTGCCGATCGTGCATTCACCCGTGTCCTTCACCGCCTTGGTAGCGCTGGTGCTGAACTACGTGATGCAGCTGGGCAGCTCGCGTAGCCTGCGGCTGGAGTTACCGGTAGGCACGGACCACTACGCTGCCATCAAGGCCGAGCTGCTGCAATTTGGCGCCTCAGTTGCCGCCCGAAAGGAGGTTATCCAGGCCGCCATCGATTCGCTGCACCACCTCATGGAGGCGCTCGACACCGGCTTGGCCAGCGGCCCAGTCACGGTGGATATCGCGTTCGATGAATTCAACCTGGATCTGGATGTCTGCTACCAAGGCCGGCCAATTGAACTGGTCAAGGAGCGCCCCGACCGGGACACCTTACTGAACGACCCCGCGGGCCTGGCGAAACTTTCCGGCTGGCTGATCGGCCGGCGCACCGACCGGGTACGCGTGAAAGTAGACGGCGAGCGCTGCCATCTGCTGCTGCGTCTGATTCACTAAGGCCATTCTCTGGATGCTGCGCGCGTTACGCCGCTGGGTGCCTATACCGCCACTTTGGAAGTCCGCGCCGCTCACCTTAGGCGAGCGTGCCGCAGTCGAAACCGGGCATTACCAGACCAACTTGTCGCTGGCGCCCTATCTCGGCTTGATCAGCATCGTGGTCTTGGCTCTCATGATGCTCGTCGATTTCGAGCGCTACCAACACCACGTGTACGGCCTGAACCTGCTCGGAAGCATTTACTTGGTCAGCCTTGCGGGGAACCTGTTGTTCTTTTTAAGCATTCCACCAGCGCTAGCCTTGTGGGCACCGCAGTTCACGGCGAAGCGTAAAGAGACCCTGCTACAGCTGCACCTCCACTGCGTGATCATCGCGTTTTTGTTGATGGCCGTTTGCGCGCTCATCACCCGCGGCATCTTCCTGCGTCTGGCCATTCTGCTCGTGCTGGTGAATTTGTTCTACATTACGCCTTGGAAAACGCGAGCTTGGATCAATGGACTGGCGATAGTGATCGTGCCCTGCCTTGCCGCGTGGCTGCCTCCTGAAATGCTGCACATACCGGTCAAAGCCAAATTTCTCTGGGGAGATATGGTCACGCTCATCGGCTTTTGCAGTGTCGGCGGCATGGCCATCAACCACCAGCGGGCCAACGGTTATTTGGCGCAATACCGCGAGCAATTATCTCTCGAGCGCTTACGCGAAGAACTGCGCGGAGCGGGGCAACTGCAGCAGTCGCTGTTACCACTGCCCTGGCCAGCCACTGAGGCGTTTTCAATTCATGGCGTCATGCGGCCGGCACTGGATATCGGCGGCGACTTCTATGACCACTTCAAGCTGCACGATGGTAGCGTGAGCCTGATAGTGGCCGATGTCTGCGGCAAAGGCGTGGCGGCGGGCTTGTACAGCATGGCGGCCAAGAGCGCGCTGCGCGCCACCGCATTGCCAGACGTGGCGACCACCGCTATCGCCGCAGCCGGCGCGCTGATGACCGAGGTCAATGAAAGCCTGCATGGCGGCAACCCGCAATTACTGTTCGTCACCGCCGTCTATGCACACTACCAACCCACTACCGGGCAACTGGAATTCGTCAATGCCGGACATGTCCAGCCGTTGCTCATTGCGGCCAACGGTGCCGCACGCTGGTTGGCGGCGCCCCGGGGCCGTGCACTCGGCGCCCGCGGCCAGCAAAGCTATGCGGCAGCGCCGCTGGCATTGCAGCCTGGGGATACGCTGCTCATGGTCACCGACGGCATTACCGAAGCGATGAACGCGGCTTTTGAGGAATTTGGCTTGGCGCGCACGCTGGCGGCCTTCGACGGACCACCCTGCTATGGGCCGGTCGCCTGCATTGATCGCCTGCTGGCCGCCGTCGATGCGTTCACCGGTGGCACGCCGCAGTCAGATGACATCACCTGCATCGCCCTGTCGCATCGACCAGCGGCCTGAATCAGGGTTCGATGAAACCCAAGTCGGCGTTGAGCGTCGCCCCATTAACCACCGGATGGGTGGCGGCAAAGTGGACAAAATCCGCAATCTCGGCCGGTGAAATCAGCCGCTTCTGGGTCGACAAAGCAGCCAGATGCTGCAGCGCATCGCCGCCATATTGGCGCAACATCTCGGTATCCGTGAAGCCAGGACAGACACAGCAGGTATGCACCCCCGTGCCCGCTAAATCCTGGCAAGTGCTGCGCATCAGGCCCAGCACCGCATGCTTGACGGTGGCGTAGCCGGCCATATGACGGGTGGCGCGCACGCTGAGGGTCGAGCCGATATACACAATGGACGACCCCGACGACAGATGCGGCAACAGCCATTGGTTGAGCTGCAGCGGTGCCGCCACGCCAATCTCGAACATGGCTCGCAACTGCGATGGCAGGAGCACGCCCACGCCGCCGGGTATCTGCAGCGCGGCGTTATGCACCACCGCCAGCGTCTCCGCCCCGGCCACGGCCTCACCGAGCGTCTGTGCGATCGATTCAAGAGCTGCCGGCTGACCAAGGTCCACGTTGATGTGCACGGCTCCGGGCAACGGTGTCGGGGAGCGCGACAGATTCACCACCCGATAGCCCGCCGCGGCGAAGCGCACCGCCACAGCCAAGCCAATGCCCTTGCTCGCGCCGGTAATGACCAGACATTTAGTCGATGCAGTTGTGGCCGTCATGGGTCGCACCCCTTGGTGGTTAATGGGTCACCGGTGTCAACGCGGCAGTCCGAGCCGGTTGGCAATGTTGTTCTTCTGAATGGCTGACGAGCCACCTAAAATGGGCATGACGAGAATATCGCGTACATACCGCTCCATGTCGAAATCGCCGACATAGCCATAAGCCCCCATGATCTGCTGGCAAATCAGCACGATATCGCGGGCGGTATCACACACAAATAATTTGGTCATGGCCGTGTCCACCGCCGCCGGCTGCCGCTGCGCCACCAGTCCAGCGGCGTGATAGGTCATCAGGCGGCAAGCCTCCCAGCGCGTTTTCACCTCGGCGAGCATGTGGCGGATCGACTGAATAGCGCAGATCGGTTTGCCAAACTGCTGGCGTTGCTGCGCGTACAGCCAGGCATCGTCCACGGCCGCCCGTGAAATACCCAGCGCCATGGCGGCCACTTCCAGCTTTTCGATATCCAGCCCCGGGCCGACCAGCCTGAGCCAGCCGTCGTTCCAGCCGGCATCGCCGCCCACCACGTTGCTGGCGGGAACGGCTACTTGGTTGAAGGTGACATCGAAGGTACCACCCCCCTTCAGGCCCAGCGTCTCTTGTGGCTGGAGCGTGAGGCCCGGCGCGTCGGTCGGCACCAAAATGAGCGACAGGTTACGGTAACGCTCCTCTACCTTGCCGGTACGGGCCAGCACGTAGATGTATTGCGCGATGCCAGCGCCAGAGCAAAACCGCTTGTTGCCGTCGATGATGACGCTGTCGTCGCGCCGCAACGCCGTGGTGCGCACACTGGCCACATCGGCACCCACATCGGGTTCACTGAACCCGTAGGAGAACATCAGGCCCTCGGTGGCTACCCGCGGCAACAAAGTGCGTTTTTGCTCGTCGCTACCCACATCGCTGATATTCAGGCCGGCGTAGCAGGCGGACTGAATATAGGCGCAGGCCACCGCCATGCTGCGTGCTGAGAGCTCTTCGATCGCCACCACCATGGCAGTAATATCCCGGCCGCTGCCGCCGTATTCCTCGTCAACCGTCAGGCCGGTCAAGCCTAGCTCCACCAGCCCACGGTGCACTGCCACGGGAAACTGCTCCTGCCGGTCCCACTGTTTGACGCGATCGCGCGGCATTTCCCGCTCGACAAAGCGTCGCAAAGTCTCGCGCAACATGACGAGATGTTCGGGTTCATGGCGCTGTGGGAGGTCTGACATAGCCGCTAAAATAACCAGCGAAGGCGGCTCACTTGCAACTCGCTTTCGGCGGGCAATACAGATGAGTTTCATGTGAGCTAACGGGTCAGGTACATTCTAGATTAATCAGGACTGCACCGGCAGCCAGCCATAGGACAGCGACATGAGCGAAGCGTGGATTATTGACGCCTGCCGTACCCCCCGCGGTATCGGCAAGGCCGGCAAAGGCGCCTTGGCGGACCTGCACCCACAACACCTGGGCGCCACGGTGCTACGTGCGCTGGCACAACGCACTGGCATCGACACGGCCTTGGTCGACGACGTGATTTGGGGCACCAGTGCACAGCGCAGCCGGCAGAGCGGTAACCTGGGGCGAATGTCGGCGCTGGATGCCGGCTACGACGTCCGCTCCTGCGGCGTGACGCTGGACCGCTTCTGCGGTTCCGGCCTGACCGCCGTGGCCCTCGGCGCGGCCATGGTCATGTCAGGCATGGAAGATTTGATCGTCGCCGGCGGCACAGAGATGATGTCGATGCCCGGCCGGCGCGAAGAGGGCATCGTGCTGCCCGATGTGGGCAACCTGCGCCTGCGTGCCGCCCATCCGCAGTCCCACCAGGGCATCTGCGCCGATCTCATTGCCACGCTGGCTGGCATCACCCGGGAAGCCACAGACCAGCTCGCCCTGCAAAGCCAGCAGCGCGCCGCCCACGCCATCGCTAATGGCTATTTTTCCCGCAGCCTGGTGCCGGTCTACCGCGAGGACGGCAGCCTGGCGCTCGGCGCCGATGAATACCCACGCCCAAGCACCAGCCTCGCTGGGCTGGCCGCTCTGCAGCCGTCCTTCGGCGCCATTGCCGACACGCCGCTGGACGCCACCGGCATCACCCACCGCCAGCTCGTGCAGCAAAAATATCCAGGGCTCGAGCTGCAGTTCATTCACCACCCCGGCAACTCCTCGGGCGTTGTGGACGGCTCGGCGGCGTTGCTGCTGGCCAGTCCGCCGTTTGCCCGCGCGCACGGACTAAAACCACGCGCCCGTATCGTCGCCATGGCCAACTGCGGCGACTCACCCACCCTCATGCTGGACGCCCCGGTGCCCGCAGCACGCAAGGTGCTCAAGAAAGCGGGCATGACTGTCGCCGACATTGACCTGTTTGAAATCAACGAAGCCTTTGCCGTGGTGGCGGAACGGTTTATTCGCGAACTGCAGCTTGACCGTGACCAAGTCAACGTGAACGGCGGCGCCATTGCGCTCGGGCATCCCATCGGCGCCACCGGGACGATGCTGGTGGGGACGCTGCTGGATGAACTGGAACGCCGCGACTTACGCACTGGCCTGATCACCATGTGCACTGGCGGTGGCATGGCCCCGGCTGTGATCATCGAACGTCTCTGACCCCGTCCATGAACCTTGACTGCGTGGAAGCCTGACCATGGTACGAACCCACTCGCTTTGGCTCGCGGACCGCGAGGTGGCCGCAGAAATTAACCTGTCGCTCGGTGACGGGCTGGCGCGGGCGGCCAGCGAATACGGCGAGCGTGACGCGGTGGTCTACGCGCACACCCCGGGGGTGGAGGAAACGCGCTGGACTTACCGCGAACTCAACCGCTTAGCCGACCGGCTAGCGCGCGCCATTCTCGCCAGCGGCCTCCTGCCCGGTGAGCGCGTCGCCATCTGGGGACCGAACCATCCGCGTTGGCTGCTGCTGGAATATGCTTTGGCCAAGGCCGGCATCACCGTGGTGGCGCTCAATCCACTCTACAAGCAGCAGGAACTGCGGTACGCGCTCAACACGGCGGCGGTGGTCGCGGTGTTTCACGCCGACATGGCCGGGGGAGAAGCCCTCGGCGATGCCATCGCCCGCGTGACCCCCGAGGTGCCCACGCTGCGCGCCGCCTACTCTTTTTCCACGGGAGTGGATGCCCTGCTCGAGCACAATGCTGCCGAACAGCCACTGCCCTGGGTCGATCCCGCTGGCCCGTGCCTCATCCAGTTCACCTCAGGCACCACCGGCGTGCCCAAAGCCGCCGTACTGCCGCACCGCGGCATCGGTACGAATGGCCGCAACTCGTATCTGCGCTGGGGGTTTGGCGCAGGCGATCGCATTTGCCATGGCTTCCCCATGTTCCATGTGGGCGGCTCTGGCAATTCAACCCCAGGCGCTATGTACGTGGGCGCCACCACCTTGCCGCTGTATACCTTCAAGGCCGAGCAAACCCTCGACATTCTCGAACGCGAACGCTGTACGGGGTTTATCGGGGTGCCGACCATGCTGACCGCCATGATGGCGCACCCCTCCTTCGCCGCCCGCGATTTCTCCGCCTTACGCTGCATCGTGATCGGCGGCGCGCCTGTAGCCCCGAAACTGCTGCAGGAGTGTGTCGCCGCATTTGGCGTGCGCACCTGTAACGGCTATGGCCAAACCGAAACCAGTGGGGTCAGCACCACCACCATTGCCGAAGACAGTGACGAGTTAAAAAACAGCACCTGCGGCCGCGCGCTGCCCGGCGTCAGTCTGAAAATTCTGGATGCCGCCGGCGACACCGTGCCCCTCGGTGTGATCGGTGAACTGTACTACCGCGGTCCTGGCAACATGCTCGGGTACCTGAACCAACCCCCCGCCGACTCGACAGCCAATGCGGGCTGGATTGCGAGCGGCGATCTGGCCACCATGGATGCGAATGGCTACATCGCCATTGCCGGACGCTGCAAAGAGATGGTGATTCGCGGCGGAGAGAACCTCTACCCGGTAGAGATCGAGCGCTACTTGGGCGAATACCCACTGCTCGCTGAAGTGGCGGTGGTGGGCGTGCCCGACGCTAAATATGGCGAAGAGATGTGCGCGGTGCTGCGGCTCCATGAAGGGGCCACGCTGGATGAAGCCGCCCTGCGCGCCTGGTGCCAAGAGCGCGTGTCGCGTTGGAAAATTCCACGCTATTTTGCCGTCGTCAGCGCATTCCCGCTGACCGCCTCCGGCAAAGTGCAAAAGACAGTGCTGAAAGAACAGATGGCCACGTTACTCGGGCTTGGCTAAGCCGCTACCCCTTGGGCGGGGTAGCCTCCGGTTCGAGCATGGGCGCGGTCACGCCACCGCGGAAGGGGTAGGGCTGGCCCAGCATTCCCAGCGCACCAAACTCACCCTCGAGCGCACTGAAGTACTGGCCGATAGCTTCCACCGTCCAGCCACCCGGGCGCACCAGCGTCTTGCCGTAATGCGGCTGCACCAGATGCGCTATGCGCTCGGCGCCACTGCCGAAGATCTGGCCACTGACACCTTGCGCCTTGGCGCTGCACAGGAACACCACCAGCGGCCCATTCAAGGTGGGGTCCACATACTTGGCGGCCGCCGCACTCACCAACGACTGCTTCGCCGAGCCGGTGTTGAGCGTCGCCGTCATCTGCGTACTGCCCAGTGGACAGATCGCATTCACCCGAATGCCGTACCGCGCTAGCTCCAGCGCCCAGGTATAGGTCATCGAGGCGATCGCGCCTTTCGCTGCCGAATAGTTGGTTTGGCCCACATTGCCAAAATGCGCGCCGGAGGCGGTATTGATGATGACGCCACCACGGCCGCTGTCGCGCATGCGCAAAGCCGCTGCCTGCGAGCACCAAAAGGTGCCTTTGACATGCACCAGCCACACCGCGTCGAATTCGTCATCGCTCATTCGAAGAAACGAACGGTCGCGTAAATTCCCAGCGTTATTCACCAGAATATCGACCGTGCCGAAAGCTTCAACACAGGTGGCAATGAGTTCGAACGCCGAGTCACGCGCCGCAATACTCAAGCCACATGCCACGGCACGACCACCGGCCGCTTGAATTTCCGCCACCACCGCCGCGGCCGCGGCGAGATCGATGTCATTCACCACCACTGCCGCGCCGGCCTGCGCCAGATGCAGGCAATGACCACGACCAATGCCACCGCCGGCACCGGTGACAATCGCCGCCTGACCCTGCAGCAACGTCATGCGTTTTCCCCACTAGGCGACGCGGCTATGCCGCTGAGCACGCCGGCTTTAGAGCCGGCGCCAACAAGTTGCCAGCAGGGCAAAGCCACATCCTCTGCGCAGCGCCAGAAAGCGATCTGCACCGGCGCGCCGATGGCCACGGACTCCGCCGACACGCCTTGCATCGAACCCGTGTGCGGGTCCAGCAGGGCGCCAGTCACGCGCAGCAGCGGGTCTTCTTCCAGTTCGACCACCGCCGTCACATACGGCAACAAGGCTTCAAAGGCCGGCAGCAATGGCGGGCGGGGCACGGCGAACGACCAGATGGTGCCGCGGCCAGACATCGTTCGCCACTGCAGCGCCGTGGACTGACACACCGGACACATCGGTCGTGGCGGAAAACGGTGATGGCCGCAGCCAGTGCATTGCTGCACCACCAGCTCTGCACGCAAGGTGGCCTGCCAAAACGCGGCGTCCGCTGGCTCATGGGTGGCGGGCAGTGGAATATTTTGAATCATGCTGTTTCCAAAGGAACGAACCGCGGCGACATTAGGGCTTGCCGCCTGCTCGCGCCGCGTGCTCCATCATGCCGATGGCCGACTGCTGGATGGCCTCGAGCAGTCCTTGGTGGCCCCACACATCGCCTTCGCAGAATTCATTGGTGGTCCAGCTGTCATCCAGCAACAACCCCTCACAACCAATCTCCACGTCGAACCCCGAGGGGCTGCGCATATAGAACGACAGCACGCCGTCGTTGCGATGACGCCCTAAAGTGCTGGTGATCTTGACGCCCGCGCGGGTCGCCCGATCAAGCAGCCGGCCAACGTCGTCAATGTTGCGCACCTCCAGCATCAGATGCTGCAGCCCGCTGAGACCCGCCATTTCCATGATCGCCACGCTGTGATGGCGCGCATTGCAGCGCAGAAACTGCAGCCGTGCACCCGGCCCGATGCGGATGTAGTCGGTTAAGCGGAACCCCAGCACGCGCGTATAAAACTCGAAGCACGCCGCCTGCTGGGTGACGAACAAATTCAGGTGCCCCAGCCCCAGCGCGCCGGCCACAAACTGTTGGCCAGGGGTGGGTGAATGAAACAGGTAGTCCGTCGCCGGACCATAGAACAGTTCAAGCGCGTTTCCGGCTGGGTCTTTGACGCGGGCGATGCCCGTCACCGCGCGGGCGAAGGCGTCCTCTTCGGTCCCCAGCTCTACCGGAATCTGCAGGGCTTGCAGCTCCTTGACCGCCGCTTCCAGCGCCAACGGTCCGTCGAGCTCAAGGCCCAAGTACAGCATCCCGCGATCCCGGCTGTCGGGGTGCACCGCAATGCGCCATTGCCGCTCGTCCATCTTCAGATAAACCGTGCCGTCGGCGGCGACGCCATCGCCAGAGACGCGCACATTGTTGCCCGCCGTCTCGGGCGGCGCCCAGCCCTCGCCCGGGTTTGCCCGGGCCGGCATCATGCCGAGCACGTCAACCCCGTAATGCCGCCAGGCCAAAGGGTCCACCGCGCCAATCCCCAGATAGCCCACTGACTTAATTTTCATGGCCGTCGCACCCCATTGCAGCGTAAACACCGTAGCGGCCGAGCATAAGGCCGAACACTGCTCATATTGAACTTACATAACGGGACCATGGCGTCTGCCCCCACGAAAAAGGGGACTGCCTTGCGACAGTCCCCTTTTGCGGAGTTGGTGGGCCGTGTAGGGGTCGAACCTACGACCAATTGATTAAGAGTCAACTGCTCTACCAGCTGAGCTAACGGCCCAAATAAACGACTCGAAACTATAAAACAAATATCGACTGTCGATGCGCCTCATTCACCTGAATCCGGCGCAGACCAGATCCTGATTTAAACCAGCGCTACTGAAGTTGGAGTGGGGGTGAACGACGCGGCCCGAACCGACGACGACTGGAAACACCATCCAGTGTTCTAAAGGCCCTGCTACGACGGTGGTCGGGGCGATAGGATTTGAACCTACGACCCTCTGCTCCCAAAGCAGATGCGCTACCAGACTGCGCCACGCCCCGCCAGTCCGTATCGTACAGGCAGCGCGATCTTACGGCCCCCACCGCACTCCGTCAAACCACATCTGCAATTGACCCTCCATACGAGACGAGCTGATCGCAGGCTTTAGCGGCCTAAGCGGAGTAGAAACCCGTGGGTAAGCCAAGCTCTGGAGCTGCTGGCGGGGCATTTCCCCGCGTGATTGGTGAATGATTTTGTAAAATTGGTGGGCCGTGTAGGGATCGAACCTACGACCAATTGATTAAGAGTCAACTGCTCTACCAGCTGAGCTAACGGCCCGAAACTACAAAAACCTTCACCCGCACCCACCACCAAAAAGAAGTGGGGTGGACGACGGGACTCGAACCCGCGACGGCCGGAATCACAATCCGGGGCTCTACCAGCTGAGCTACGTCCACCATCGTGCGGTCATCATCAACTGTCTACCATCCACCGAGCTTTCCACCCGACCCAGCGTCGAGATTGGCGCGCCCGGCAGGAATCGAACCTGCAACCGCCGGCTTAGAAGGCCGGTGCTCTATCCGGTTGAGCTACGGGCGCAGATGACCTTTAGCAAGTGGCCTGGGCAGAGGCGTTCGAACCTCCACCCTCTGCTCCGAAAGCAGATTCACTACCAGACTGCGCCACGCCCCCGTTCCCAGCCCGTTGCCGACACGCGGGCCGCCATGCTAACAGGTTCGCTACAGGATGCAACAAAAGGCCATAGAATGCGACGAAAATCCTTATTTAGAAGCTCCAGAGAAGCGGTGCCAGGTCGTCGACCCCGCGCTACTCACAAGCCGGCGCAGAACGACCGAACCACCTTGCGGCTGGCCGCCTGAACTCATGCGAAGAGCGCAGTGGGAACTCCGGGGAATCATGTCGCGGCGGCGCCGTAGGCAGCCTTCAACGCTAACAGCTGCTCGATCAGACGGGGGATATCGTCTTCCGTGTCGCAGTAGTCGTAGAGATTCGGCTCGATGATTGTCACGCCGGCCGCCAAAAGCGCCGGCACGCGTCCAAATGTGGCCTCTAGGTCAATTTTGCCATCTACGCCACGGATAGGTCGCGGAAACGCCTTCACCTCGAAATGCTCGACTACCCGACCATGAACCGCCATTGCCTCCCGAATTGCGCCAACACCCGCGGCGATCTGCGGGGGATCATCCACATAGCCCCATGACCAGCCATCGGCTAGCCGCGCTATGCGATCGACGTGCCGACCTGTCGCCGGCAGCCCTAGATAAATGGGAAGCCGCGCGCCTTGGACCGGTAACGGCATGGCGTACAGTTCATCGAACGAGATGCGTTCGCCGTGAAACGTTGCAGCGCCCCCAGACCACAATGCACGGCAGGCGGAAATCTGCTCCTCCAAGAGACCGAACCTCCCCTTCAGCGGTATGCCCGATGCCGCGAATTCTGCGTCATGCCAGCCGCCGGCCATCCCCACGGAAACGCGTCCCCCCGAAATGACGTCGAGCGTTGCGAGTTGCTTCGCTAGAAGCAAGGCCGAGCGAAGCGGCGCGATCAGAATATTCACCGACAGCCGCGCGCGGCGGGTGACCGCGGCAATCGCTGCGAGCGCCGTGATGGGTTCGTACCACGCCATCTGACGGGGAAACGGAAACGGTTCGCCAAAGTGTAGGGGCTCATCGAAGGCCTTGCGCCCGATCGCTAGGTGATCCGGGAAGCTCAGCATATCGATCCCACGCAGGTCCGCCTCGCGGGCTAATTCCAGCACGCGCTCGAACCGCGGGCCGAGGCGGACATCGGACCCCATGAAATTGAGTCCTACCTTGACACTCACAGTAAGCTCCCGCGCAGTTGGCAGATGCTAGATGCCATAGCCGCCGGCGACGGCGATCCGCTGGCCGGTCACATAAGCAGCGCGATCGGAGGCAAGAAATACGCACGCATGGCCTATTTCCTCTGGTTTCCCCCAGCGTTTTAGCGCCAGGTTCTTCTGTACCTCCGCCACCCAATGCGCATCGAACTTCCCCTGCTTGGTCAGTTCGAGGAACATGCCAGCTTCGATGACGCCGAGCAGTACTGTGTTGGCACGGATTCGATGACGGCCCTCCTCTCGGGCAATGCCAGTCATCAACGCCTCTATGGCTGCCTTGGGCGCTACCGACATGACATCCCGCTCGGGCCAGCGCAGGTGACCGCCAGAACCGAGATGCACATAAGATCCACCGCCCCATGCTTTCAATCGCGCTAGCGTAGAGCGCACGACGTTGTAGAAGCCGTTCAGATCCTGGTTGACCACGGTCTGCCACTGTTCGACCGTCATTTCAGAAATTAGCACTTGCTCCGCCAGCGTACCGGCCCCAACCACGATGGTATGCAATCGCTGATGAGCAGCAGCGGCCTCCTCGACCACCGCCTCGACGCGCGCCGCGTCGCCCATAGTCAGCTGGTGAACGGTCGCCTTGCGCCCCAGCGCCCGAATCTGGGTCGCCACGGCGTCAGCGTTGTCCTTCTTACGGTGATACGTCAGCGCAACATCCGTACCGGCTCGCGCAAACTCCAGACACACCGCCTGGCCCACGCCGCCACTGCCCCCAACTACCAGAACTGCTCCGTCTGGAAAAATTTTCTCGGTCATAAAGAGTCCCTCGTGATCTGACTGCCGTACTGCGTCTATAGGTAAGCCTGGCCACCGTCCACCGCAATGCTCTGACCGGTGACATATCCCGCCTCGGCAGTACACAGTAGAACCGCGAACCGCCCCACATCTTCCTCACATCGCCCCACGCGTCCCATCGGTATGGATTTCAGGAAGGCCTCGCGATCCCCGGCTATGCTCGTGCCCATCCAATTCATGAGAGCCGGTGAATCTCCGCAAGGCAGAATCGTGTTAACACGAATGCCGTCGCGCGCCCACTCGCAGGCGGCCGCCCGACTCAGCGACCGGATCGCTTCTTTTACGCAGCCGTAGGCACCGTAATACGCGTAGTCCCAACGCATCGCGGCAGTACTGCCGAGGTTGATGATCGAGCCATCTCCTTTGAGATGCGGGTAGCACAACTTCATCAGCCTGAACGTGGCCATCGGACCGGACGCCCAGCCATCATTGAAAGCTTCATCGCTCACCGACATCAGCGGCCCTAAAGCAACCTCCTGGGCATTGTTAACGAGGATCTGCAGGCCGCCGAACCCGTCGACGACCTGAGCCACTGCCAGCTCGAGCGCCGACGCGTCCTTGACGTCGCAAGCGATAGGCATCGCCCGACTTCCGCGATCACGAATGAGTGCGCAGGTCTCTTCGAGCTTCGCTAAGGTCCGCCCCAGCACCGCGACCGCCGCACCTTCATCCGCCAACGCGAGGGCGATACCTCGTCCGACGCCCTGGCCTGCGCCGGTCACCAGCGCAACCTTACCCTCTAGTTTGCCCATCAGATTTCTCCTCTTCCCGATTGCCGCGCACTCAGGCGCGCCGGAAAAACGCTCCGACCACACTTTCAAATTCCGCTTTTCGCTCGATCATTGCCCAATGACCACAGTCATGGAACGTGTGCAACTCGCACTTTGGAATGATGCGCATCGGCAAAATCGCCCGATCGAGCGAACTCACTCGATCATCACGGCCCCACGTCAGCAATGTCGGACACTGAATGCGGGGCAGGTACTGCAGGGGCTGGGTCTGAAATTGATTGGCGGAGAACGCCTGTAGCGCCGCACGCGAGTAGAGCATACGACTCACTGCCAGCGCCTCCGGTTCTGTCGCGCGACGCCAGCGATCTTCGATGAGTTCCTCGGTGATAAGTGTAGGATCAAATACCATCGAATGCAGCCAGGAGACCAACCGTTCGCGCGTGGGCTGCTCGACAAATTCGACGAGCAAGTTGATCCCCTCATTCGGGAAACTCGTGAACAGATTCAGGCCTATCCCGCCGATCATGCACAACCGAGTGACGCGTTGTGGATGCTCGGCAGCCACGCGCGAAGCGATGATTCCTCCGAGGGAGTTCCCCAGAAGTCCGGCCTGATCAATGCCAAGTGCATCCATGAATTCGATGGTTGACGCCACCGCCATGTCGATCGGGTGACCGGGAACAGCTCGACTCTCGCCATAGCCGGGGAGATCCACGATGTAGCAACGAAAATATTGCGCAAAAAACGGCAAATTACCTTGGAAATTTGCCCATCCATACACCCCGGGCCCGGAGCCGTGCAACAGCAGTAAAGGTGGACCCTCTCCGGCCACGTGATAGTGCAACTGGCCCGCCGCACGCTCAAAGATGCGACTGGTATTCTCGTACGTAAAGGCGTCGCTCATGAGGGATGTCCTTCCCGGTCAGTCACGTCTGCCATAAGGTCCTGCTCACTCCAGCCAAACGGCTGGTAGGCCCCCATCAGCAGTTGCTCGGTGTGTCCAAATCCGACGACGCGACCGTCCTCAGATGAAAATTCCATGACCGAGGCCAGGAATTGCCGGTCATAGCGCGACAGGTCCACCTGGCTGGTCGACCACGACTCGCGCTCGACAACGAGTTTTCCGCCATGATCGAGGCCATGGTGCCAACGGTCATGGTTATAACCCAAACCTGCGTACCAGAGCGTCCCAAGAGCCCGGCCGCAGACCACCGTCTGCGATCCATCAGGCCACCGTATGCGATAGCGCCCAGCGGCAATGCGGCGCGTGCCGGGGACGAAATCAAGGTCGAACTCCCACGTATCGATAGGCCGCAGGTGTTGCTCACCGATCGGCACGAGGTCCGAGGTGGCATACAGTGGCGCGAAGTACCCCTCGCGCTCCTTCGAGCTGCCATCGGCCCGGTCGAGCGTACGAATGACGGAGTATTCGTTCCCGAGGTGCATAACAACATTCATCCAAAAAATCTGGCCACCGCGCTGCGGGGTCACCTGCTGCTCACCGATCACCCGCACACCCCAGGACTTGTCCCGCAAGCCATACGTGCGTTTCGGGTCAACATTAATGCGCTGCCCGTCAATCTCAATCCAACCTTCCCAGGTACCGTATTGCATGAAGCGCGTCTGATCGATGTACGCGAGGCCCTCACGTTCCACCCGGAGCCGCCCCTCGTCAATAGTGCCCGTCGCGCCGCGGAAAGTCAGGTCGTAGGAAATGCCATGCTCGTTGGCTGGTGCATGGCAGCGCAGCACCCGCATCGGAGAAACTACGTCGATCTGCAGCGGCCCTACGTAGGATTGATCGGGGCTGGAACTGAGGAGGTCACTGGCGTGCAGGCTCCACTGCGTGCCCTGGTAGGCGACCGTGAAATGAGCATCCTGAACATACCGGTTGGGATAACGGCCAAAGCTAATGCCAAAAATAAGTTCGCCGTCAGTCGAATAGCCGCTGAAAAAATAGCGATCGTAGAAATTTCGGTCTGTGGTACCCGGCACTCGTAGGTAACTAGGCGCCTGGTGGACGCAATAGTCATCAAGCAGGCTGATCATGCAACCACGGCGGCAGTGATGGTCGACGTATTCTCAATATAAAGTTCCGATCCACTCATGAATTTTGATTCATCAGAGGCGAGATAGACCACTGCATAAGCGATATCGTTTGGCTCACCGTAGCGCATTTTAGGCGCGTCCGCAGCGACCGGACTCTGCGCCGGCAGCCGCATGCCCGATATTCGCGAGGAAAACTCCTGCTCTATTCCCGCATTCATCGGCGTATCAATGCCACCAGGATGTATGGAGTTGCAGCGAATATTTAAACGATTCTGAGCACAGTACACCGCAACAGCCTTGGTGTAGGACGCTATCGCTCCTTTGCTCGCGCAATAGCCCGTAAAAAAGTACAGCCCAGACTTTGCCGCGATGGAGGACATGTTGATGATGGAGCCGCCGCCGGAGGTAATCATGGCCGGTATCGCATGCTTACAGCCAAGCATAGTACCCTCGACGTTAACCTCGAACATGTGCCGCCACTCGTCGCGATCTGAAGTCAACGGATCACCGACATGAATAACCCCAGCGTTATTAACCAGAATGTCGAGGCGTCCATATCGCTCCATCGTGTCCTTCACGAGAGTCTCCCAGCGAGCCTCATCACGCACATCCTGTTTAAAAAACTCAATGCCTGGCGTAGATGCCGCCAAAGCATTTCCCCCGGCTTCATCCAAGTCAGTGATAACGACTCTGGCCCCCTCCTGCACCAGTAGCAATGCATCCGCACGACCGATCCCACGCGCAGCGCCTGTAACAATAGCGACCTTCCCGTCGACCCGATTCATGTCTGCCTCCGATTGGTAGATTCATGCACAAATCGGTTGTAATGAATGTCCTGGCAATCGCCCCAGGCAACCCGACCATCAATCTCCCAGCGTGTCAGAGAGTAGTACACGACGACGTTCTGCCAGGTGGCCCACGGCGCCCGCGCGGTGATGATCCCTCGCAGAGGCAGCACCCGGCCGTACTCGTCCTCAATCTCCAGTTCAAAACCTCGCGGGGTCACGCCATCAGACTCTCGTAGCGTGCGTTTTCGCGCTGCGCGGATCGATGTGGTGCGCCCAGCCTCGTGCAGATAACCCCATATCAGGTTTTCTCCCGCCTTCGGGTTGGAAAACCGGCCAGCCCACTCTGGGCCCAGCGCGGGATCATCAAACGCCACCAGATGGAACGACCATGACTGATCAATGATCCCCGTCATCCAGGTGATCGGCGGCAGATCCCGTGGCGTCTCGTGTCGCTCGGCGCCCCAGGAACGATCACGCATGAAATAGCCGTCTATGGTAATTTTTTCGCCGTACAGGTTGAGACTGCCGCAAGCATGCATAGGCTGAACGAGGTGATTTCCGTTCGGTCGTCCAAGTGGCGGCAGCGCGCCGGTGAAGGTGACCTCAAAGCTTACGTTCCGCTCAGGATCTTGCAACGCGATTCGTGCACTTTTCAAAGGATCGAGTATTTGAATTTCTAGTCCTAACGCTTCTATGAAGTAATGCGAGATATCTTCGGGCATAGGAAGAAAATGATGGTGATGCACGTAGTCACACGCGAGGGACGTCGGCTGCATTCCGCGCCATAACAGGACGCCAGCGCTCATGGTACCCAGCGCGGGATGGAACCAAAGATAGATTTCGGCCATGAGATCGTGTTCTGGGACACAGAACCCCCAGTAAGAGGTCTCGGTCCATGCGTAGCCCGCAGTAGCCGGTACGGGGTGCAGATACTCGTCCTGTGGTTGCAAACTCGAAATGGGCGATCCCGCAAGGCCCGAGGTCGTCCAACCTGGATTAGTCACTGTCGCGACTGGCGACGGAACGTCCTTACTCATAGTTGAACTGCCTCGAGTTTTGCAGCGACATCCCGCAAAAACAACCGGTAGAGCGACACTCCCTGGTATGCCGCTTTAGAGGCAGGATACTGGCCGTTTAAAAAGCCATACCATGCGGTAGTGGTGGTCGTGCCGTTACGCACCGAACGCCATACCTCGTAAAAGGCTGCACGTTTCGGGTCGTAGTCAATTCCACCAGCTTCGCGGTAGACCTGCATGATCGAATTCCATTCGACATAAGGCTCGGCTACGAGACGAAAATAGCTAAGATCTTCCATCGGATCGCCGAGGTGCCAGAACTCCCAGTCGAGCAGCGCACTGAGACGACCTTGATCGACGAGCGTGTTGCGGAAGTTAATATCGCCATGGATAAAACTCACCCGCTGCAAGTCACTAGGTGCGTTACGTTCAAGCCAGTCAAATGCGGTCATCAAGACCAAGGACGGGTGCGAACGACGTCGCAACCATTTATCTCTCCATAGGCGAACGTAGGAACGTACCGTCTCAACCGGGGACCTGGTCGCCTCTGCTTGAGGCAGATTAAGATCGCCGGGGTCGAGCGAGTGAAGCTTCGCCATAAGGCGAGCAATATCAAAGCAAACAGCTTGCTTCACCTCTACCGTCGCGGTCCAGTCTCCGAAGACCGCTGCGCCGGAATATTGCGGGAAAACCAGGAAGGGTCGGCCGACATAAGACTGATCGGGTTCGCACCATAACGGCCGCGGCACCTGCAACCCGGCGTTCGCTAAATGGGTCAGTAGTTCAAATTCCTCTAGCACGCAGTTCTCGCCTGGCCCAAACGGCAGGTCGCGCCGCAGGATCAAATCATGCTGGCCGTCGATTCCCCCCGACAGTGAAAACCGCCATGTGTCCTTCGAATACCCACCGGGAATTCGTTCAAGGCGCTCCAGGTGTCCTGGTTGCAAGTGAGCTAATCGGGTATCTATAAACGCACCGAGCCTCTCGGCAGTGAGCTCCACTTCTACGAACGCGAGTGGACTATTCTGATCTGACATTTCCGCGCCGACCAGGCGCTGGATATCGAGCTGCTCCTGCTGCTCTAGTCGCACTGCATCACGTGTCAGAGCTGACAGTCGCTCTATGAACTTTTTATCTGAGAGATTCTCACGCACTGAAAATAATCGCGCCATCGCGCTGGAAAGACGTACCTTGCCGCGTGAAAATTCGGCATCGAGCGTTAGCTCGGAGGCAACTACCGGCGTCGCAACGAGCTCCTGAGGGGACGCCCCACATTCATCCGCCAGCGCTTCTGCTTTCTGCGCCAAGAATTCCAAGCGCTGCTTCAGATCAACCAGTGTCGCGTCAATTCCATGCAGGCCCACAGCCAAAAATGACAGCATCTCACTCGCCAGCAGCGCAGCGGTACGCGCCTCGGGAGAGGTCAGATTAGGTGCGATGATGAGATCAAGGTCACTGCGTATGGAATGCAGCAGCTGCGCCTGCATTTGCTTGACCGATTCCTCGCTATTAATCGGGAGATCCATGGCGGGTCGATGCACTCCAGTGTTTACATCCGATCCTTATTCTGTCACATGTTCCAGTTTTTGCATAGCGTACGTATTTCCAACCTCCCGTCAGCTTTCCCTGCACTGGCTATTGCAGTTATGCTACGCACCCCTGAGCGGATACTGACGAGCCTGAGTCCATGCCAGTAAAGTCGAAAACCGCACGCAAGCGCAGCACCAGCCCGAAAGTAACGGAACGCCGTGGTCGCATCATTGAAACAGCGCGCGAACTCGTCGCCACCAAGGGCATCGAAGGGGTAACCATCCGCGATCTCGCGGAGCAGTGTTCGGTCGCCGTCGCCACACTCTATAATCAGTTCGGCAGTCTTGAGGGCGTCATCGGTGCGGCACTGGAGGCCGACTTTCGCGGCCGATTCGAGCCGCTGTCTGAGCACACTCGGGACCTTACCCCTAGCGAAAAACTTGATGAACGCATAACAACCGCAACGCGGGCCATCCTTGGCGACCTCCGCGACTACACCCGATCAGTCATGTACTTTTATTTCCATCATGCCGTGAGTCCGAAATTGCGGGCCGCTATACACGACTATGCGGTAACGGATTTCACTCACATCGTTGAGGAAATTCAGAAGCGTGGAGACCTGCAACCGTGGGTTAACCCGCACAACTTTGCTGATGACGTGATCACACAGAATTACTCGCTCGTCATGAAGTGGGCGCAAGGTCATATCAAGGACCGCGATCTACGGCCGCGGTCCATCCGTGCGATCGGCGCATGCTTCATCGGCATTACGCGCGGGTCAACTCGAGCGGAATTCGAGAAGCTGGTGGCGTCTCAGCGCTAAGAAATCATGCACCAGATCAGGCGCCATCCTTGGCGCCGCGTCTCGTTCGCCCCATTCCTTAGAATCGATGGGTAGCTTGCAAAGTTACCGTGCGTAAGCGCTGAATTTCAGCCAACCCGTCATTCGTGAAACCGCGAGTAGCGCCAAACGTGGCAATCGCCTTATTGGTTAGATTGCGACCAAAGAGAGCGACGCGCCATTTGTTATCTGCTGTCTCAAGTGCCACTGACGCATCGAGCCTCACATACGAACCCTGAGCAAGATAGGGATTTTCGGACTGCTCCAGCTGGTACTTGCCTGAATAAAACCCATCGAGCGCCAAGTTCACGCCCCACTGCGCGGTAATAGGCTGCTGGTACGTTCCGCCGACCGACGCAGTTATCTTCGGCGCTCGTGGCAGTGGCTTGCCGGAGACATCCTGCGTCCCAGCACTACAACCTTCTGCAGCGGTTTGCAGGGTATAACAAGAAGTAATGTAGTCTCCGAATGTGCCTTTGTTATACGTAGCGAGCGCGTGTAGCGCGAATGCATCCGTCGCGCGCCAACGCGCACCAAACTCCACACCTCTGGTCTTGGCTTCACCAGCATTACCCACGACAAACGATGCCGTCGCCGGCACATAGAGATTGACCTGGAGGTTAGTGAACTTATAGCTGTAGGCAACCACGTCGAGACTCAAGCGCCGATCGAATAGCTGCTTCTTGATCCCGATTTCATAGCCTTTGACCTTCTCGCTATCGAACAGGAAGTCGTTAATTGCAAGACCCGCCTGCGGTGTAGCACCAAGCGAAAAGCCACCCGGGAGGAATCCCGTCTTGTAAGAGATAAAGACATTCGTGCCTTCGTCGGGCTTCCACTCGAGCGTCGCCTGCGGCGAGACGTTGGTATCCTTGAATTTATTGGAGAGCTTAGTGCCCTCCGGCAGCCAAAAAGGAAAGCCGAAAACGGTAAGGAAGTTCTCGTTTACGAAATCTACATTGTAAGCAGCATCCTTCTGCTCGTCGGTGTAACGAGCACCACCGGACAATTGCAACTGCGGTGATATCTGCCACATCAGTTCCGCGAATACTGAGGTGCTCTTCCCGGTCTGCGTTGCGACGTGGCCCTGACTGGAGGCGTTTCCGTTGCGCGGGTCTGGGATGGCAAGGATGATTTGCGAGGTATTGTAGAACCGGAAGTCTGTATGCGCATAGTTGACTCCCACTAACACGTTCACAGGTCCCTCAAAATTCGACAAGGCGCGCAGTTCTTCGGAATACCCTGTATTGCGCTCGGATTCGGCTGCCGTAATCAGCCCCTGCGAAGCGATGTAGCCGGTCTCTTCATTCAGACTATAGTGGTTAACGCCGGTGACGGAGGTCAGGTCAAAACTACCGAGCTTCCAGTCGACCTTCAAAGAACTCAGGACAGAGTTATTGACGGTGAACGGCTTTTCTCCGTACCCCAGGCCCGGCGGAGCAGCATAGACGGTGGTGTGATTATCGAGTTTACAATTGTCGACCGCAGGATAGAAGGCTCCATAAACTGGCGTCGTATCTGCCTGAACGCCAGTGATGAGCTGGCCGAATGGTGAAGGACCGCGGCAGTTGTATAGCTGCGCCCGAGTGGCTGGGCCATCGTCCGTGGTACGGTTCGCCTGCACTTTCCACAGCAGCTTTACTGTGTCAGAAGGAGTCGCGGCCAACGTGAAGCGGCCAGTGTATTCATCTGCACCACCGAAACGATTGGTGCCGATCACCGGAGCGTCGTTCTTGAGCCATCCGGACATCGTTGAAGCGCTGACGGCCAATCGCATACCGACATTTTCGCTGACGGGACCAGAGATATAGGCCTCACCGAAGCTCTGATGGCCCGCAGCCTCATAGCCGAGGCTTACCTTAGATTCGAAGTTTTTACCAGGGTTTGCAGTCGTCAGTGCAATGGCGCCGGCTACCGTGCTCTTTCCGAAATACAAGGCCTGAGGCCCCTTAAGCACCTCGACCTGCGCGGTGTCGAAGAAGCCCATCTGCGTCCATCGGCTACGGTCATAGAACACGCCGTCGATGATGATGCCCACTGCTTGATCAAAGCCTGCGTTGGTGGAATCTGAGCTCACACCTCGTATCGAAAGCGTCGGCGAGACGCCATTCTTGCTGATCAAGACGCCTCCACCGGCGAGGCTTGCAATATCTTCCATCTGCGTGATGTTGTACTGCTCCAGCTGACGGGCACTGATGGCCGTGATCGCAACCGGGGCATCCTGGAGCGTCTCATCGCGTTTACGCGCCGTGACCGTAATTTCCTCTAACTGAACGGAGGAATCGGCGGCCCACGCAAGTGGCGCTACTCCGACCGCTGGCGGTGCCAGCAACAAAATCACAGCGGCCCGAAGCCCAAATGAGCCAGATGATATTTTTAGCACGTCTACCCCCCCCCTATGAAAGCGCAAGAGTCTCTAACCCTAAGCCGTGACTCCGAATCCGGTCATCCGGAGTGGAAATCTACGGCGTCCCCCCCGATACAGCTCTTGACCCGCCTTCATTCGGCGGTCACAGCCACAAATTTGTTGCAAACTAAACTAGCACGTGTTCTAAATCAAGACAAGCATTGCAACGCGGTGATTTTTGAACATCAGAAAATAGCTGATTTCGCTTTGCGGTTATTGGTGAAAAGCCCTGTTCTGCAGTAAGGAAAGAATAGCCACGTCACTTTGTAACATGTTACAAATATGGACGGCGAAGTCGGCGCTGCACGGGGGGCGTGGTGGCGGGAATCAACAGGGAAAGGGGTCGGACGATATGGGAACGCTTAGCGGAAAAATTGCACTGATCACCGGTGCTGAACGCGGTATCGGCCGTGCCATCGCCCTTCGGCTAGCGGAAGACGGCGCAGAAGTATTGGTTAATTACCCCACTGACCCTACGGCTGCCAATGGGGTAGTCGAGGAGATCCGCGTTGTCGGCGGACGAGCCCGCGCCTTGCACGGCGACGTGTCAAGCGAGCAGCAGGTCGAAGAAATGCTGCGGGACATCCCACAAATTGACCTCCTCATTAACAACGCCGGGGTCGGCGTGCCGGCCATGGTCGGCCAGATTACCAGGCCGATGCTGGATTTCATGTTCGGCGTCAATGTCTACGGACTGGTGTTCTGCACCCAGGCGGCCCTGCCACGAATGTCGGCTGGTGGGCGGATCGTCAACATCTCCTCGAGTACCACCGAATTCCCCATTCCTGGCGTATCGGTGTACACGGCGACCAAGAGCGCCGTTCGGACCTTCACCGAAGTGTGGGCGCGAGAACTGGGAAGTCGCGGAATCAACGTCAATTCAGTCATGCCTGGACCCACCAGTCCTGGCATGGCGGACCTCGCTCCGCCCGAGGTCAGACAGGCCATCATGCTCGCCTCACCGTTCGGACGTCTCGGTGCCGCAGATGAAATCGCTGCCGTCGTGGCTTTCCTGTGCGGAGAGGATGCTCGCTGGGTGTCCGGGCACCATCTAATGGTTAACGGCGCGGCCTCAGCATGAAACCTGCAGTGCAGGCCCTGTCCGGCCTTCAAGATTAGGACTGCTACCAATGAAATTTGGAATCTGGGACCACATCGATCGTTCGGGGCTCGCGATCGGCGAGCAACTCAATGGCCGACTGGCGCTTGCCGAGGAATACGAGCGTGCCGGGTTTTACGCTTACCATGTCGCGGAACATCATGGCACGCCCTTTGGGCTTGCGCCCTCACCGGGCATCATGCTTTCAGCGATCGCGCAACGCACGTCAACGCTCCGTTTCGGTCCGCTGGTGTACCTGCTGCCGCTGTATCACCCGCTTCGCCTCTACGAGGAAATTTGTATGCTCGACCAGCTCAGCGGGGGGCGGCTAGACCTTGGCATTGGACGCGGCATCTCCCCCCATGAACTGCGACTGTACGGCCTGGATCCACAGGAAGCGCCAGACCGCTTCCGTGAGACGCTCGAAATACTCATGGAGGCGTTCCGCAGCGATACGCTTTCCTACGAAGGCAAATATTTCAAGTTCAAGAACGTGCCGTTGCATCTCAAGCCTGTGCAGACGCCCCACCCGCCCATTTGGTACGGCGCGCTGACACCAGATACGGCTGACTGGACGGCGCGGCGTGGCATGAACCTGGTCTGTGGCAACGGACCGTCAACGGAAATTCGAGCCGTCACCGATCACTATCGGAGCGTTCACCGAGCGCATCTCACCTCAGTGACTGGTGAGCCCTTGCTTGGCATGCAGCGCCAGCTGGTCATCGCGGAAACCGATGCGGAAGCCCAGCAAATTGCGCGGCGCAGCTTCCGCGTTTTTCGCGACAACTTCACGTGGCTTTGGAAGCATCATGGCGATCCACTTGCCGAGAAGTTACTGCCGGAGGATTTTGGCGACGTAGAACGCCACGGGGAGGCATTGGCAGGCTCCCCTGCCACGGTGCGACGAGTGCTTGCAGAGCAGGCCAGAGACGCAGGGGTGAACTACATCGTGTGCCGCTTTGCCTTCGGGGATCTCAGTCTGGCGGAAATAACTCGCTCTGTAAGACTGTTTTCCGCAGAAGTGATGCCGGCACTGCGCGAGCTGCCCGAACCAGACAGCCGGGCCACCTGAGCGCCCTCGATTCCAGGAGATTGGCAATGAGCGAAACCGACATGACTCTAAAGGCCGGCAATGCCGCCTGGCCGGTCAATCAATGGTACGTGGCCGCTTACTCGCATGAGGTCTCGCGTAAACCACTCCACCGCTGGTTGCTTGGTAAACCGGTAGTCCTGTATCGCACCGAGAGTGGCGAGCCGGTGGCCCTTTTCGATCGCTGTCCGCACCGGGGTTTGCGTTTGTCAGCCGGTTCGCTGGTGGGAAATGAAATTCAGTGTACTTATCACGGCCTGCGGTTTGGGACAGATGGCAGATGCACCGCCATACCGTCCGGCGGGCCCATCTCGCCGCGGATGCGCATCGACAGTTACCCGGCCGTGGAGAGCTGGCGGTTCATCTGGATCTGGACCGGTGATGCTGCGCTGGCTGACCCCTCTCTGGTACCAGACGTGGGAGTCTTCGGGTTTGGGGCCAAGGGTTGGCACGACGAGCCCAGTGGTCTGCTCCCATTAAAGGCGAACTGGCTGCTGCCGTTCGAGAATCTGCTCGACGCCTCGCATATCTCGTTCCTCCACCACGGACTTATCGACAGCGGCAATGTCGCGCTATTACCCTTCGTGATGCAAGAAAATGGAGCCAGTTTACGGGTGACGCGGACCATCGAAAACGAACAGATGAGCCCACTCACCGCCAAGACCTTTGGGTTCCGCGGTGATCGGCTAAATCGCAGCATCATTGCAGATGCGGTTGTGCCAAGCCTGTGCGGAATTCGTGTCGAAGTGACGTCGCCCGACGACCCGACTTCCGTGCCCCGCATCAACCAGTTGATCGTCGGCATCACTCCCGAAACGCTGACCACGACCTACGAATTCACGGCAGTCGCGCAATCATTCCCTTTCGAAAATCCAAACCGGGAAGAAGACGTACGTAACCTGCTGATGGAGGACGTCGTGGCCATGGAGGACATACAGCAGTTATTCGCGCGCCTCGGAGCTGAAAAATCGACTGAACTCAGTGTGCAGTCAGATGCCGCCGTCATGCGCATGCGGCGCATCGTCGCCGGGCTGCTCGAGCAGGAGAAAAGTCCCTAGATCGTCACAAAGCGAACCGGCTGCCTATGCCGGCAGCCGGTCATTCATGAAAATATCTTCCAGAATTCTGGCGGGCGGAGGTCGTGCCACGGCAGATTCCGGAATGCGACCCTCCGCTGCTAGACGTTGAAAGACGCGGGTGGTCGCCAGTGACATGTAGGTCACTGCCATGCGCAGGAAGTATCCGCGTGCCGGCACCGGCATCCCGGTCAGCTGTTCATAGTAATCCAGCGTTTCCATAATCCCTGGAAAACCAGGCAGACGCGGCGTCCCTTCGCCGAACCCCTCCGCCATCACGTAGTCCATCAGCGCATAGAAGGCGATGTCGAAGGGATACAGCCCAACATGGGCGAATTCAAAATCCATCAGCCCAGTGGGGGTCACACCCTCGAACAGCATGTTGCGCAGGCTGGCATCTCCCCATACGAGCGTAGGTGGTAAAACCAATCCCTGCGGTCGTTCCGTTTCGAGATAGCTGACTGCCATTTCCAGCAAGGGGTACTCACCACCCGCGGACACGAATTCGAGGTAGCGCCGCCAATAGGCCAGGGACTGATCCAGCAGCGTCGCGCCGGGTGTTGGCAAGGTGCAATCCGCGGACATGGCAGCCGACAGCTTACAACCGTGAACGCCGGCCACGGCAGCCACGCCATTGAGCCACAGTTGTCGCTGGTCCCGTGATGGCAAATCGCGGATCCAGCCTTCGCGTACATAAGAAGGCCAGTCCGGTGCTCCACGCCCCGTTTTTCGCTCCATCAGGAGAAACGGCGCGCCGATGATCGCCGCATCCATCTCCAAAGCGTAAGGACGCGGCGCCGGAACGCGCGAATCATTGGACGCCGCCTCCATGCAATGAAACTGTAGCGTCAGGTCGACAAAAGGATAGACCGGATAGGCAGGCGACAGTCGCACGACGGCATCGACGGGTGGACCGTTCCCAAAAGGAACACCGGTCATCTCGACAAAAAATAGCTCGCTTGATGCCCCACTCGTCTCCGGCACGGCAATCGAGCTCACGCTAGCCCCTGGCCACCGTGATGCCGCCCAGTCGCTCAACTTCCGTCGCAATGCCTGCGGATCCCGGTGCTGTGTGGTCCTCAATGAGGCGCGGATCGCGTTCTCGGCTGCCGCCGTCAAGGGGCCGTCCGCGGTTTTATCCACGCTGGCGCGTCACGCCGCTGCCTGCGCTCTGGCGTATGCCGCTGCCGAACGGCCGGCAATACAGCCAAATGTAATGCTGCTCGCAATAGCATATCCGCTGCTGACGTAATGCCGCCCATACAAGTTGCCGACCGTTTCGCCGGCAGCATACAAGCCAGGTAAAGCCGCACCGCTGGCGTTGAGGACCCGCGCCTCGACGTCGATGGGCATCCCACTGCCGGTGACGATCAGCGCGGCCGGACGCACCTCCACAGCATAGAACGCAGGCGTCGCCACAGGCTTGAGACTGGCCGGCGATTTCTCAAAATCAGCATCGACACCAATGGCGGCAAGTTCATTGTACCGAGCAAGCGTAGCCGTGAGCGACGCCACATCAACACCAATCTTTTGCGCTAAGCCCGCGATCGTCGGGCTTTCGATCACGCGCCCCTTCTCCAGTTGTTCCTGCAGCACACGTGTCACCCAACTGACGGTTGCTATGCCCAACTTCACGGCTTCGAGTACCCGCGGATGGGGCTTGGCAGTCTCGAACAATGGCCGATCGAAGATAAAAAAGGCCTTGGAGTCTGGCTGTGCCTCGATGCCCTCAGAAATTTCATAGTACGCGCCGTCTTCACGAACGAAGCGTTTCCCGAGCGAGTTCACCATCAGCGCCCAGTCGGGGCCAATGACCTCTAGATCCCGCTGGAAGTTGGGAGTTTGCAGGAGCAGCGCACTGTTTTCGCCGACCAGCGGTGCGCCGACGGACTCGGCCATCCGCAATCCGTCGCCCCGGTTCGTGCTACAGCCAACGTTCCAGACCCAGTCACCCACGCGCCGCGCCTTGGGCAATAGGCGAGCAACGAACTCCTCACTGGCACCAAAGCCGCCGCACGCCAGTACTACGGATCGAGCAAAGATCTCATCATCACCTACCCGAACTCCGATGATTGCGCCCTGTGCGTCCGTCAGTAACGTATCTACGCGGCTCATGCGCGCCACGTCGATGGGGCGTTTGCTAACCGCGAGGTCGAGCTGCTCAGCAATCTTGGCACCAAAACCGACCGGTTCATGTGCGCGCGGTACGAACCGCGCACTCGGTGCACTCAGGCGCTCTGGGGGGAATTCAACACCCAGTTCCATGAGCCAGCGCATCACATTCGGGGCATCATCGCAGAACCGCCGGACCAACGTGTGTGGCACCGAGTCGCCGTTGAGCGCCAGGATATCCTGGTACATGGCCTCCGGCGTATCGAGGATGCCGAGTTCATGCTGCGCGGCAGTCCCGGACGCATAAAACAAGCCACCAGCCAGCGCCGTTGCGCCTCCCAGCTTGTTGGCGGCTTCGAGCAAAGCAACGCGAGCGCCGGCATCCGCCGCCTGAATGGCTGCGGCCATTCCAGCGCCGCCGCCGCCAATGACGATCACATCATAGTCGACCTTATCTGCATCGCTCATGTCATTGCCTTTGTGATGTTCCTGAGGAGCCAGAGTGCTCAACCACTAGTAGCGCTTTAAGTCGACTTTGCCGCAGCAGCACGACCGCCCAGCACGCCAAACACCATGGCCGGCCCGATCGTGCCGCCCGGACCAAAGTACGAGGGTCCGCTGAACGCTGCAGCCACATTACCGGCCGCGTAAAGCCCAGGAACCGGATCTCCGTTGACCCGCATCACGCGCCCGTTGGCGTCAGTCCGCGGTCCACTGCAGGTGCCCAAGGTCGAAGCAATCGCTTCGACGACGTAGAACGGAGCCTTGACGAGATTGCCGAGATTGGGTGTGGGTTGGTTCACACGATCACCCCAAAACTCTGCATATGGCGCAGTTCCACGATGGAACGCGGCATCCACTCCCTGGGCAACATCTGCATTGAATTTTTCGACGGTGGCATACAGCGCTGCCGCCGGCAGCCCGACGGCGTCCGCCAGCGCTCCCAGCGTGTCAAAACATCGCAGCCAATCAGGCGTTGGTTGCCCAGGCATCACCGGCCCGAAAGCATACTTGTCCCGAAACTGCTGATCGAAAATATGGAATGCCGGCAGATTCTGGAAGGTTCCGTCTGCCCCACGCTCCAGCATGACTTTCTGTATGCGGTGATACGGCAGCGACTCATCGACAAAGCGTTCGCCGCGCGCATTGACCATGATCAGATGCGGCAGTCCTCGCTCCACCAGCGAGGTACGCACGAGTGGCACGCCCTCTGGCTGCATTTCACCGGGAATCAAATAACTCGGCCACCCCCAGCATGAATTGGCATTTCCCATCTCTGCGCCAGCCTGCTCCGCCATGCGCCAGCCATCGCCCCGATTCGTCGGAACGGTAGAGGGCACCATGTCGACGCCGGGAAAATGGGCGGCCATCAATCCCGCATCCCATTCGAAGCCACCAGCGCAGAGCACCACTCCGCGCCGTGCTTGCAAATTCAAGACGCGATCGCCACTGACCGCGACTACGCCGCGTGTACGGTCGTCAAAAATAAGGCGAACGGCGCGCGTGTCCACACGCACCTCGATGCCTCGATCGATAACTCCAGCAAACAGCGCCGCCGTCAACGCTTCACCCCAACCGACGAGTCCTTTTTTCAGCCGCTCGTTGAGTTCGACAAAGTCGATGCGCTCCGGATGAACCGCCGCGTCAAATTTGCCGAATTCTGAAAAACTGAACGGAACCGTGCCGTAAGGTGACCGCCGGAACTGCGCACCGCGGGCGCCGAGCCGATTCAGGTCAAACACTTCGGGAGCCACGGAACGGCTTGCGTTAGGGGCATAGAACCCCCCTGGAGCTGCTCCCTGATAATCAGGCATGGTGCCCATTTCAAGCTTAAGCGGCGTGGCCTGCTCAAGATAGCTGGCAATGTCCGCGGCCGCGTCGACATACGCCTCGAATACCCTCTCGTCGGCATGACCGTCCGCACAATGCCGCATATATTGCAGTGCAGCGTCGCGGGAATCTGCTCCCGTCTGTTGTAGAAAACGGTTGAGCGGTATCCACGCGGCGCCGCCTGACCCGCTGGCCGTGCCACCCACCAATGGGCTGGCTTCTAACAGTAACGTCCGGGCGCCGGCATCATGAGCAGCAATGGCGGCACACAGACCAGCAACGCCCGCGCCAACCACGATGACGTCAGCTGTCTCCGACGAACCAGTAGCTTCATTGCGCATGTAAATTTCGCTCCCGCGGTCGCCTATACTTAAATTAGCACGTGTTCCAGAGTAAGGCAAGATCGATAGGGGAATGAGAGCTAACGACTTAATTTGTCGCTGCGACGAAGTGCGAGTGTTCTTACGAGCGCATACTGAGGACGATATTTTCGCAGGATTTATGCTCCAAAGCCGGGATGTCCGGATAACGCGCCCACCGCCAATAACAGGGAGTCTAACAATGGTATCGGTATGTATCGGTGTCTATGGACTGCAGGACTGGTTCGGCGGAGAAATTGCGCCCGTCGTGGCGCTGGCTGTTGCAGCGGAGCGTGCGGGAGTCGATCAGATCAACATCACGGACCACGTTGTGATGGGCAATAGAACTGACCGTTACCCCTATGGCAAGTTCATGACTCCACCCGACTATCCATGGTTTGAACCCCTCGTGTATCTCGCCGCTGTCGCGGGGGCGACGCAACACATCCGGCTCGCCACCGGCGTCGTGATAGCACCACTGCGGCCAGCTGCCCTGCTCGCGAAGCAGGCCGCCACTCTCGACCTGCTCTCGAGCGGGCGGCTGGACCTGGGAATCGGCGTTGGCTGGCAGCCCGAAGAGTATCGCGCCTGTGGCGTGCCATTCGAGGACCGCTACCAGATTCTGGATGAGCAGATGCAGGCCGCTCGTCGCCTGTGGACTCAGTCACCAGCAAGCTTTCACGGGAAATATATCGATTTCGAGGACATTTATTGCAGGCCGTTCCCTGCTCAAAAGCGCCTGCCATTGCTCTTCGGGTTAGCGCCGCTGTCAAAAAACATCGCAAGAATTGCCGAATATGGCGATGGCTGGCTGCCGATTGTTCAGGATCCGGTGGCGATTGGTGCTGGTGTCGCACTGATGCATGATGCTTTTCGCGCGCGAGCGCGTGACCCCCGAGAACTCAAAGTCCGCGCAGTTCCCGAAGCGGCTTTTACTGCCGATGGACAGCCTGACCTCGAAGCAACGCTGGCGCGGGTTCCTGCATTGGTCGCTGCCGGAGTAACAACGATTGAATTACACGCCGTGATGTACTGCCGCGGTCCCGATGAATTCGATAAATTTTGCCGTCGACTCGTCACCCTCAAGCAATGACACTGTCGCCGACAACATAGACGCCGAACGCATTGGCTCGACACGTGAAGCTTTTTAATCGCTGTGAAAAATGCCTAGTGGTCAATAACGGCGGTGAGGAACCATGCGCAGGTCACGTACACAGTCATGCCTGCGGCCCCCAAAGCCAGGGCGATCCCCTTGCTAACACCGCGGCTGGCGCCAGTTACCACAGCTACTTGCAGACGATCGTCGGACTGTCGCATCTAACCCCCAGTTGATGGATTCTTGCGCAGCCAATCAACCTTCGTGGATAAATCACGCAGATGCCACCTATCTCACGAACCAAGTTATCCTCACATCCGAAAGTTCTATTTGCTATTTTCGACGCGCATCCTGTCCGGAATCTCTGGCCCGAGATAGTTTGAACGTCTCTTAAGGAAGCGTTGCCTCAATGGAATTACCACAAACCATTCCCGAAGCGCTGGTTGCCGCAGCACATCGATTTGGTGACCGCGACGCTGTTGTAATGAACGGACTGCGAATCAGTTTCCGTAGACTAAAAGAGGATGCCGCGGCTATTGCAGGCTCATTTCGCGCCAGCGGGTTACGCAAGGGAGACCGTCTTGCCATCTGGGCCCCCAACTCGGTCAACTGGATAGTTGTATCGTTGGCCGCCGCCTGCATGGGCGCCATCATCGTGCCGCTTAACACGCGCCTGAAGGGCAAGGAGGCTGCGGACATCCTGCGCCGTTGTCGCGCGCGGATGCTTGTTACGGTTGGGAATTTCTTGGGAACGGACTATCTGTCCATGCTACAAGATGAGTTAATCCCAGACCTCGAAAACGTCCTCTTGTTGAGTGGGAGTTCATCAGCGCAGTGCCAGTTTATTGGCTGGCAGGCGTTTATCGATGTAAGGCCCATCGCGCCTCCAGCAGCCGATTTTGATTTTTCAGAAATTTTGCCCAACGACGTTTGCGACATTTTGTACACGTCGGGAACGACCGGGCAGCCGAAAGGAGTCGTCTGCTCGCATCAACAAAATATACGTGTTTACAGCGCGTGGGGCAAAGCAGTCGGACTGCGCGCTGGGGACCGATATCTCATCGTCAATCCACTTTTCCATAGCTTTGGATTTAAGGCCGGCCTGCTGGCCTGTCTGATCGCTGGCGCCACGATGTACCCGATGGAGACATTCGATGTGGCACTCATGTCTGAACTCATCTCCAGTGAGTCAATCACGGTGCTGCCAGGGCCACCGACAATCTTCCAAAGCTTGCTCGCATTTACCCTGACTAGCACCGTGAACTTCACTTCACTTCGACTCGCGGTGACTGGCGCCGCGAGCGTACCGCCGATCTTGATCAGGCAAATGCGCGAGCAACTTGGATTCCGCGATGTACTCACGGCTTATGGCCTGACCGAATCTGCGGGAACGGTGACGATTTGCCCTTTGGGCACTTCTGATGAGATCGTGGCCAACCGCTGCGGACGGCCGATCCCGGGCGTCGAAGTGCAATGCTGGGACGAGGCAGGCACGCCCGTTCAGGTAGGCGCCGAGGGTGAAGTCGTGGTGCGCGGGTACAACATCATGCAAGGCTACTTCGAGGATGATGCTGCGACCCGGCAGACCATCGATTCCGGTGGGTGGCTGCACACGGGAGATGTGGGCGTTCTTGATGAAAATGGCTTCTTGCGAATCACTGATCGGAAGAAAGACATGTACATTGCGGGTGGCTTCAACTGCTACCCCGCTGAAATCGAAAGGATCATGAGCAACCATCCCGCCATTGCGCAAGTGGCGGTGATCGGCATTCCGGACGAACGACTGGGAGAGGTCGGAAAGGCGTTTGTGGTGGCGCAGCCTGGTGCCCTACCGGAGATTGCTGAAATCATGGCATGGTGCCGCGTCAACATGGCCAACTACAAAGTTCCGCGCCAGCTGGAACTGGTGGCGTCATTGCCCACCAACGCGGCAGGCAAGGTACAAAAATTCGCGCTACGCGAACTTTACGCTGACTAGGATCTTGGCCCGCCAGGCCGCCGAGACCAGTGCTGCACAGGCAAGGCATCTCCGGCTCGGCCCGCGGATGCCCCGTAAGAGTGACCCCGCGCAAGAAACGGGACATTAAAGACTAGTCAGTGGCTCGTCAAATCGACGTGTGGGATACTTTGCGCCCCACGCGCATCGCGCCTCGTTGCATCGGCCCAGGAACCTCTTTATGTCCGCCCAGATTATCGACGGCAAAGCCATTGCCAGCACCCTGAAAACCCAGGTCCGTGTCGCCACCGACGCGCTGGCGGCACGGGGCAAAGCGCGCCCCGGACTGGCCGTGGTCAAGGTGGGCGAAGACCCTGCGTCAGCGGTCTATGTGCGCAACAAGCGCTTGTCCTGCGAACAAGCGGGCATCATTTCGGTGGCCCATGATCTACCGGCGGACACCTCGCAAGAAGCGTTGGTGGCGCTGATCGACGCGCTAAATGCCGACCCGATCATCGACGGCATCTTGGTGCAGTTGCCGCTGCCGAAGCACATCGACTCGGCCCTGATTACCGAGCGCATCCTGCCGGAGAAAGACGTCGACGGTTTTCACCCGTACAACATCGGCCGTCTGGCGCTGAAACTGCCACTGGTGCGTCCCTGCACGCCGTATGGCATCGTCAAACTGCTGGAGGCCTACCAACTGAGTGTCGTGGGTCTGGATGCGGTGATGGTGGGCGCCTCGAATATCGTGGGTCGGCCGATGGCGCTGGAAATGATGTTGCTCGGCGCCACGGCCACCGTGTGTCACAGCCGCACGCGCGATCTGGAACACCATGTGCGCCGTGCGGACGTCGTGGTCGCCGCCGTTGGCAAGCCCGGTTTCGTTAAGGGCGAGTGGATTAAACCCGGCGCCATCGTCATTGACGTGGGCATCAACCGCCTCGACAACGGCAAGCTGGTGGGCGACGTGGAATACGACGCGGCCGCAGCACGTGCGGCGTGGATCACGCCGGTGCCGGGTGGCGTAGGCCCCATGACTGTCGCGGCGCTGATGCAGAACACACTGGAAAGCGCGCTGCGCCGCCGCAGCTAATCTTGTAGGAGGGAGCTGGCTCCGACCCAAGAGTCGCGAGCAAGCTCGCTCCTACAGCGGATCGGTCGCGAGCAAGCTCGCTCCTACAGGCGGAGCCTACTGGGGAATGGTGTAGCGCCAGCGGGTGCCTTGCACTCCGTCCTCGAGCAAGGCCCCACGTTCAGCCAGCGTATTGCGCACGGCATCGGCCGTGGCGAAATCGCGGGCGGCACGGGCTTGCACGCGTGCCACCAAACCCGCCTCGATCTCTACCGGCAGCGGCGGTGCGTCCACCAGGCTGCCGGGCGTTTGCAGCCAGGTTTCGGGCGGGGTTTGCAGCAAGCCAAGCACACTCCCGAGCTGTTTCAGTTCTGCCGCCAGCTGCGGCGCGCTGGCCTTGCTCTTGCCCTTGGTGGCTTTATTCAGCTCGCCCGCCAGACCCTGCAACACCGCCATAGCCTCGGGCGTGTTGAAGTCATCGTCCATCACCCGGCTAAACTCGATCGTGGCCGCCGAAGGCACCACCACCGCCGCTGGTTCTACATCGCGCAGCGCCAGATACAGGCGCTCGAGCGAACGGTCTGCCTGCTGCAGGTTGTCTTCCGCGTAGTTCACCGGGCCCCGGTAATGGCTGGCCAACACGAAAGCACGCAGCACCTCCGGGCGCAGTCGCGGCAGCACGTCGCGAACGGTGAAAAAATTATTCAGGCTCTTGGACATCTTTTCGTCGTTGATACTGACGAAGCCGTTGTGTAGCCACTGCTCCACAAAACGCGTGTCGCAAGCACCGCAGCTCTGCGCAATTTCGTTTTCGTGGTGCGGGAACTTCAGGTCCAACCCGCCGCCATGCAGATCGAAATGGGTGCCGAGCAGCGCGGTACTCATGGCCGAGCATTCAATATGCCATCCAGGGCGTCCCTGGCCCCAGGGCGAGGCCCATGCCGGCTCGCCGGGCTTGGCGTGTTTCCACAGCACAAAGTCGAGCGGGTCGCGCTTGCCGAGATTTACTTCCACGCGGGAGCCGGCGCGCAGGTCTTCGAGCTTCTTGCCCGACAACTGGCCGTAGCCGTCGAAGCTGGAAACGGAATACATGACATCGCCATCCGCAGCCACGTAAGCGTGACCGCGCGTGATCAGTGTCTCGACCATGGCGATGATCTGGGGCACGTATTGCGTGGCGCGCGGTTCATGGTCGGGCTTGAGGATGCCCAATGCGGCGCAGTCTTCCTCCATGGCCGTGATGAAACGTTCCGTCAGCGCCTCCATGGTCTCGCCATTGGCCGCCGCGCGCTCGATGATCTTGTCATCGATGTCGGTGATGTTGCGCACGAAGGTCACCTTCAGTCCGCGCCACAGCAGGTGACGGCGGATGGTGTCGAATACCACCAGCATGCGCGCGTGTCCCACGTGGCAGTAGTCATAGACTGTGATGCCGCACACATACATGCGCACCTCACCGGGGATCAGCATGCTCAGCTTTTCTTTGCGGCCGGTGAGGGAATTGTGCAACTGGATCATCGTGCTAACACCTGGTAATACAAGTCAAACCGCCAGCCGCTGACGCACCAGTGCGGCGGGCATCAGCGACAACAACGGCTGTAATTCGGGTCCGGCATGGGAGCCGGTGAGGGCCAGCCGCAAGGGCAGGAAGAAACCGCGGCCCTTGGCGCCAGTGGCCGCCGCCACCGCCGCACCGAGGGCTTTGACGTCGGCACCGTGCACCGCGTACGCCGCGGCGAGCGCCGCGAAGAAAGCCGCATGCGTCGCGCTGTCGGTGAAACATTCACGCGCCAGCTCGCTGCCACAGGGCACGGCATTGACGCCAGCCAAGGCTTGCCCATCGATCGTGGCGGGCGTGCCGAAGAGCACTTGCGCCCAATGTTGGGCGTCGGTAGGCGAAACGATGTTGCCGCGCACCACACTCAAAAACCGTTCCGCGAGGTCCGGCGGCACCTGCCCGACGAACCAGGGACGCAGTTCCTCCACCGTCGCGCGTTGCACCGCCTCTTGTTGCCAGTGGCGCAATTGCGCCGCATCAAACTGTGCGGGTGCCCGCCCGAGATGGCGGGTGTCAAACGCCGCCGCGAGCGTCGCGTCGTCCATCCAACCCGGTTCCGCGTAGGTGTGCCCCAGCCGCGCCATGAAGTTGCGCAAGGCCGCCGGCAGCAGCCCCGCGGCCCGCAGGTCGGCCAGCGACTGCGCGCCTTCGCGCTTCGACAGCGGCGCGCCCCCCGGCCCGTTCAGCAGCGCCAGATGCCCGTACTGCGGGGCCGGCAGCGCGAGCGCCTGCAGCACCAGCAACTGACGGTGCGTATTGGTGAGGTGGTCTTCCCCGCGCAGCACGTGGGTAATGCCCATGAGGGCATCGTCCACGGCATTGGCAAAGAAGAACGCGGCGCTGCCATCGGCTCGCGCGAGCACGAAGTCGCCCACTTCCTCAGCGCCCGCCTGCTGCAGGCCGCGCACCAGATCTGTAAACGCCACCCCCACGCCGTCCGGCACGCGGAAGCGCAGCGTGGGCTCGCGGCCCGCGGCGCGGCGCTCTGCCTGCGCGGGCTCGCTGAGATGGCGGCAGGTGCCGGCATAGCGCGGTGGCCGACCGGCGGCCAGCTGGACCCGGCGGCTCACTTCCAGCTCCACCGGTGAGCAGAAGCACGCATAGGCCTGACCACTGGCCTGCAGTTGCCCCAGCAGCCGTGCATACAGCCCGCCACGGGCCGATTGCGCATAGGGGCCCCGCTCGTCCTCCCGGTCGGGACCCGCGTCCCAGTCGAGCCCGAGCCAGCGCAAATCGTCGCGACAGGCAGTGGCGAATTCGGGCCGCGAACGCAGCGTATCGGTGTCTTCCATGCGCAGCACAAAACGCCCCCCCGTCTGGCGCGCGAGCAGCCAGTTGAACAGGGCGGTGCGGGCATTGCCCAGGTGCAAGTGGCCGGTAGGGCTCGGCGCGAAGCGGGTAATGACAAGTGGCGTCGACATGGGTAGCAAGTGTACGGCAAACTCACCGTCTGTCTGACTGGAGCGCCTACGATGTCCTTGACCCTTCCCCTCCCCGCCCGCTGGCTGTTGTCGGCCTTGCTCACCCTGCCGTTCGCGGCCCCGGCCGGCGCTGAATCGCCCCGGGTGATGCTGGAAACCACCCTCGGCGATTTCGTCATCGAAGTGGACCCCGAGCGCGCGCCACTGACCTGCGCCAACTTTCTGCAATACGTGAAAGATGGCTTTTATAACGGCACCATCGTGCACCGCGTAGAGAATAACTTCGTGCTGCAAGGCGGCGGTTACGACGTCAACTACAAGGCAAAAACCACCCGGCCGGCTGTGTCCAACGAATCGGGCAATGGCTTGTCTAACACACGCTTTAGCGTCGGCTTGGCGCGTGCCGGCAACCCGCATTCGGGCACCTCCCAGTTCTACGTGAATATCAGCGACAACGAGGTCCTGAACCCAAACCCAGCGCGCTGGGGCTACGCGGTGTTTGGCAAAGTCGTGGAAGGCCTCGAGGTGATTGACCGCATCGGGCAGCAGCCTACGGGCGACGCCGGGACATTCAAAGGCACGGCCCCGGTGACCCAGATTGTCATCCGTCGCGCCTTTGTGCTGCCCAGCGTCAGCGCCCCGGCGACACCGGCCACCGCTCCGGCGACGGCGACCCCGGCGACCCCGGCGACCCCAGTGACACCGGCCGTGGTGGCGCCCGCAGAAAGTGCGCCACCGAAGCTTTGAACAGGACCGTGTCCGCTTGAGCGTGCTGTTTATCTCTGACTTGCATCTGGAGGCCGCGGCGCCGGAGATTACCGCCCGTTGCCTGACTTTTTTGCAGGGTCCGGCGCGGCAGGCCGACGCCCTGTACGTGCTGGGCGATCTGTTCGAGGCCTACCTTGGCGATGACGAGCAGCCCGCCTGGCGCGAGCCGCTACTTGCAGCCTTCCGCAGCTTGGCCGCCAGCGGCACCGCGCTGTATTTCTTGCCGGGCAACCGCGACTTCCTGCTCGGCACCGCGTTTGCGCGCCGCGCGGGCGGCGAAGCCTTGGTCGACCCGTTCGAGCTGGTGCTGCACGGCACGCGCATTCTGGTGACGCATGGCGACGCGCTGTGTACCGACGATGTGCCCTACCAAACGCTGCGCGCCACCGTGCGCGACCCCCGTTGGCAGGCCGCGGCGCTAGCACTGCCACTAGCGACCCGGCAGGCCTTCGCCACGGCAGCCCGCGCCGGCAGCAAGCAGCACACCGCGCGGCAGCAGGCGATGCTGATGGACGTGAACGCCGCCGCGGTGCAGCAGGTATTGCGCACCTCGGATTGCTCCGTGTTGCTGCACGGGCACACCCACCGCCCAGGCCAGCATGCGCTTAGCGTGGACGGACGCGCCTGTCAGCGCCTCGTGCTGGGAGACTGGTACACGCAGGCCAGCGTGTTGGCATGGGATGCCACAGGGCCGCGTTTCGTATAAGGCGAGGCGGCCGCGAATCGCGAGCAAGCGGGCAGGTCAGGCGGGCACCCCGGAATGAAACCGGAACAGCGGGTCGGGTGTCGTCACCAGCGTTGCTTCCAGCGTCTGCAACTGCGCCAACCGTGGCGCCCACGCCTCGCCACAGCGCAGGGCTTGCGCCTTCGCCAGTTCAAGGTAAAGCGACTGATGGCGCGCTTCAGCGGCTTCAAGCCCAGCGTAAAAACTGGCCAGCGGCTCACCGATCACCGGCACCAGCGCGTGAAACCGCTCGCAAGAACGCGCTTCGATCAGCGCCGCCACCAGCAGCACATCCAGCTGGCGCTGCGGCTCGTCGGGACGCACGGCCTTGCGTAACCGTTCCGCATAGCGGCCCGGCCCCAGCCGTATGAAGCGCACCCCGAGTTCACGCGCGAGCTTTCGTACCTGTTCGTAATGACGCAATTCTTCACGCGCCAGACGTGACAGTGCCAGCGTTAGGCGTTCGTCTTCGGCGTAGGTGAACATGAGCGCCAGCGCCGTGGACGCGGCTTTTTTTTCGCAGTTGGCATGGTCGATCAGCAGCAACTCACGCTGCCGTACCGCTTCTTCCAGCCACGCCGCCGGCGTTGGCACCTGCAAGATCGAAAGCGCCCGGCTCACAGGTCGCGGCGTCGATCGTTGAGGGTCGGCTGCATCTGCCAACTGGCTGCCAGATGTGCCGTTGCTTCCACCAACGCCACGGCGGTTTGGAAGCGCTGCTCGGGTAATTTGGCTAACAAGCGGTCCACCAGCGGCTGCAGTTCGAGAAACTGCAGCGGCAGCGAAGGAATGGGGGCATGGGTGTGCTTGTAGATGACGCCCATTGGCGTACTCGCCTGAAACGGCTTCTTACCCACCAGCATCTCGTAAAAGATAACCCCGAGGCTGTACAGATCGGCGCGCGCGTCCACCACCCGTCCATGGCCTTGCTCGGGGCTCATATAGAACGGCGTTCCGAAAATCTCTCCCTGGCCGGTAATCTCCGCGTCCACCGCGATCTGTTTGGCCAAACCAAAGTCGATGAGCGCCACGCTGCCATCGGTACGCAACATGATGTTGCCCGGCTTGATATCGCGGTGCAGCACGCCCTGGGCATGCACCGCGCAGAGCGCACCGGCCACCTGATGCAGCACCGTGAGCGCAGCATCCGGGGACATGCCTTGTTTGACACGCCGACGTAGATCGCCGAGCGGAAAATATTCCATCGCAATGTACGCGTGGTCATCAGCCACGCCAAGATCGTGGATCCGCACCACGTTCGGATGCTGGATGGCGGCGATAATCTGGTATTCACGCACAAACCGATCGAAGGCATTACCCTCGGACACATCGGGTACCTGACGCAGCACCTTCAGTGCCACCACCCGACCAACGCGTTCACTCTCCGCCAGATACACCGCCGAGAGCGGACTGGCCGCAATGGGCCGCAGGCAGCGTTCGCCACGAATCAGGACATTGCCGAAGCGGTAGACGTCGGCGGCCCCCGGTTGCTGCCGCGCGTGATGCCGCATCTCCATGCGCAAATCGACGGCATGCCGCAAGGCCCGTGCCAGTTCCTTCTGCGTAGACTGGCTGCGGCAGATGCGCGCCAGCGGTATATGCGGCACCTCTCCTGCCAGTGGCCAGTGACCCTCATCGTCCGGCTCATCCAGCGAGATGACCGGTGCAAACGCCGGGCGTCGTGTTAGATCGTCGAGCCAAGCGTTATGCGCTGAGGTGCGCGCCAGAGCATTCGCCGTGCGCCACAGGTCTTCACCGAGAACCACCGTGGTTTCACCAAAATCTGGATCGTGTGGTGGCAGACCGGCGGCCGTGGCGTCCTCCACGCTGCTCTCCATTGGGGGCTCGTCTGCGCCCATCACATCGCCGAGCAGCACCGCGTCGAACGCAGCGGCACTGAATTCAGGGGACATGGGGCCTTCCAGCAGCGGGTCGTACTCATCCACCACCGCGTCACGAAAGGCGCGCAGGATGTACTCGCGCCAGCGCTCGCGGTGCTGTGCATCGGAATCGATCAGCAAAAAGCGTGCGCTCATCGGGAGCCCTCTGGCCCGGCAGGTAGGCGCAGTGCTATCAGGATATCGCCAACGTTGGTGTCTGTGGGGCCGGTGTGCACCAGAGCGCCGGCGGCCTCCAGAAACGTACCACTGTCGGCGGCGGCCAAGGCTTGCGCCGCGGTAACGCCAAGACCCAACTCACCACGGCGCACCGTCTGGCCATCCACGAGAGCGCCAGCATCGGGGGTATTGCCATCCACGCCGTCGGTCCCCGCCACCAGCCAACTGGCCCGCGTATCACCGGCCATTGCCAGCGCCGCGCGCAGCGCTAAATGCTGGTTGCGTCCACCGCGCCCCGGCATTGGCGGTAGCTGCACAGTGGGTTCGCCGCCCCACAGCAGGCCATCGCCGGGCAGCGTGCGCCATGCTGCTAGGCAAGCCACCGCCACGGCCTCGACGTCGCCGGTGTACCGCCCCGGCAGCCGCTGCAGCCGCACGCCGGCAGCCGCAGCGGCTTGCTGTACGGCGTTGAGTGCATCGTCTAACGTCCCCACGCAGGTCAGACGCGACGGGAGTTGCGCCGCAGGCGCCGCCGCGCCTCCCGAAGCCAAACCCGAAGCAACCACCGTCAGATCGTCACCCGCCACATCCGACAACACCAGCGCCTCCACGCGCGCAGCACCCAAGCGCGCCACCAGTCCACCGCCCTTGAGCAGCGACACCGCACGGCGCTGTGCATTCAACGTGGCAATATCCCAACCACCGCTCAGGCCTGCCGCGGTCAGGGCCTGCAACTGCTGCAAGGTCGCACCGGGGGCCAACACCTCGGCCAGGGCCGAGGCCCCCCCAGAGACGAGCAACAGCACCGGCTCTTGCGGCGGCAGCGCTGCGGCAAATGCCCACAGCGCAGCGCCGGCCTGCAGGCTGCGGGCGTCGGGAAGCGGGTGGGCGCCGAGGTAGAGCTGGCACCGTGCCGGCAAAGGCTCCGTCGGCTGCGTGGGCGCGACCACACAGCCGCTACCGAAGGTGGCGCCCCACACATCGAGCGCCCCGCGCGCCATGGGCACGGCCGCCTTGCCAACCGCCATTAAGTGCCAACGTGAGGGGGCAGCGCGTGTTCCCAGCGCCGCCTGTACCCGTCGCCGGCCATCCACGGCGGCCACGCCGGCCTGAAACCAGCGCAGCAGCGGATGCCCACGCATGCTAGACGACGCGCAGGGCCTTCGGGCCGCCTGCAGGACCACCAGCACCAGCCACTTCTTCGATCCGCCGTGCGGCTTTAGCCGAGTCGGAGCGCTGGTTCTGCAGCCGCACCAAGTATTCCGGCGTGATGTCGCCCGTGACGTATTCACCGGAGAAGCAGGAGGTATCGAAGGCCGACACCCGCGCCTTATCGTGACGCACTGCCGCCTCGAGATCGACCAGATCTTGGTAGATCAACCAGTCCGCACCAATGAACGCCGCCACTTCCTCGTCGGTACGCCCGCTGGCGACCAGTTCAGCGGCCGCCGGCATGTCGATGCCATAGACATTGGGATAGCGCACCGGCGGTGCGGCCGAGGCGAAATAGACTTTGCGCGCCCCCGCCTCGCGCGCCAGGTCGATGATTTGTGCCGAGGTAGTGCCACGCACAATGGAGTCGTCGACGATCAGCACGTTGCGGTTACGGAATTCCAATTCGATGGCGTTGAGTTTGGTACGCACCGACTTTTCACGTTGTTCCTGCCCGGGCATGATGAAGGTGCGACCGATATAGCGGTTCTTGACGAAGCCTTCGCGGTACAACAGACCGAGCGAGTCGGCCAGCTGCATCGCGCTGGTCCGGCTGGTATCGGGCACGGGGATCACCACGTCAATGTCGTTCACCGGACGCAGGCGACGGATCTTGTCCGCCAGCTTCTCGCCCATGCGCATGCGCGCTTTGTGCACGGAAATGTTGTCGATGATGCTGTCGGGACGGGCGAAGTAGACGTACTCGAAGATGCACGGCGTGATGGGCAGTTCCGCCGCCACCCGCTGCGCATTGAAAGTGCCATCCGCTTCGATGTACACCGCCTCACCTGGCTCCACGTCGCGCACCCGCGAGAAACCGGCCAGGTCCAGGGCCACACTTTCCGAAGCCATCATCCATTCCGTCCCGCGCGGCGTATCGCGGCGACCGATAACCAGCGGGCGAATGCCATGGGCATCGCGAAAACCGACCACGCCATGACCGTACAACAGCGCGACTACCGCATAGCCACCGCGACAGCGGCGGAACAGCGATTGCAGAGCGGCAAACACCGCCGAGGCGGACAGTCGCTGGGCGGTGCCAAGCCGCTGCAACTCGCTAGCGAAAACATTCAGCAGCACTTCCGAGTCGGAAGCGGTATTCAGATGACGCCGGTCTTCACGCCACAGCGCCTCTGCCTGTTCACCCGCGTTAGTCAGATTGCCGTTGTGCGCCAGCCCGATGCCGTACGGCGCGTTCACATAGAACGGCTGGGCTTCAGCGGCCCCTTCGTTGCCGGCGGTGGGGTAACGCACATGGCCAATGCCCATGTTGCCGTGCAATTCCAGCATGTGCCGCTGCTGGAAGACGTCGCGTACCAGCCCTGCTTCCTTGCGTAGGAAGATTTGATGTCCGTGGGCGGTCATGATGCCCGCGGCATCCTGCCCGCGATGTTGGAGCACGGTCAACGCGTCATAGATGCGCTGATTGACCGGGCCGGTGCCTGCAATACCGACGATGCCACACATGGATACGTTTCACTCCTGCCCGTGCCGCGTGGCACGCGACACCATTACCGCTGCAGCCGGACCTGCTGTTGCTCGGCCGCAGCGTCCAGTTCATCGAGTGCGTCGTTAGCCGCTGCATGGTGCTGACCGGCAAAGGTCTCGACCCATTCGGCGACATATTCCACGTAGGGGTGTAACTGTGCCTGCTGCCACCAAGGCTCATGGTCGAGTCGGAGCGTGATAGCGAGCAAGCCCGCCAGCCCCAGCAACACCATGCCGCGTACCAAGCCGAACAGGAAACCGAGAAACCGATCCACCACACTCAAGCCAGCCGCACGGTGGGCGATTCTTGAGGCGACAAAACCCACGACGCCCCCGATGAGGATGACGGCCGTAAACACAATGGTGCGCGCCGCCCAGGCTTTGAGTTCTGGCGTATCCAGATGACCGCCGAGCCAAGGGTAGAGGAATTCGGAATGGCGCCAAGCCAGCCAGACGGCCAGCAGCCATGAAAACAGCGACACGGCCTCACGGACGAAACCACGAACGATGCCGATGATCACCGACAGGGCGATCACGCCGATAAAGAGAAAGTCTGCGCCATGCATTGAAAGATTCTACCCCGTTACCAGCCAAAAAGCCGCTTACTGTGGCGCGACGCTGCCTTGGTAGCCGTCCGCGCGTAAGCGCCGGGCCAGTTCGTCAACCGCCGTCCGTTCTTGCTCCGGCCCCACTCGCACTCGATGCAAGGTACGACCATTGGCGGTATAGGGCAGCGTGAAGGCACGGTATCCCTTACCCCGCAGCGCGGCAACAAACTGCTCCGCCTTCTGCTGGGTAGAGAAACTGCCGATCTGCACTACCCAGCCGCCGAGTGCGCCTGCCGCCGGCTGGCTGGTCACGGCCGCCGGCTGGCGGGTCACGGCCGCCGGTCGGGTCACCACCGTCTTGGCGGCTGGCGCGGCGGGGGCCACCGTCACGACCGCCAATGAGGCTGCCAACGAAGGCGCGGACGTCGGCGGGGCCGACTGCGGCAGCGGCTCGGGGGTAGTCACTGGGGTAGTCACTGGGGTAGTCACCGGGGTAATCACTGGGGTAATCACCGGGGCAATCACCGGCGCGGGCTCAGGCTGTAGCGCATCTTGCGCCACGGCCAGTTCATCGGCAGTGGGGACTTCACCCAGCGTGAATTCATGGGTATGCAACGGCAGCCCATCGGCATCCCGGGTGGAGCGCGGAGGCGCAGTTCCCACCTGTCCGGTCAGCATTTCCGGCAACACCAGGACCACCACAGCCACCAGCACCGCGGCACCCACCAGGCGTTCTTTCAGCGCTCTTTCCATGCGGCCCAGTATAGCCGTGCCACCGGTCACGTCACGACCAACGTTACACCCCGGGATCCCACCTCGCCGTCACGCAGGCTGAGCGGCCTGCTGTCGCAACCAAATCAGAACCGGTGCCACCAAGGCGAACGAGCCGCAAGCCACGATGCGTTCACCCGGCAAGCTAGTGGCTTGCAGACGCTCGCAGGCCACCGTCAGGTCTGCGCCAGGCTCCAACCCCGCGTGCCCGTGAGCGGTGGCCTGTGCTGCCAGCTCGCTGCCTAAGCGGCCGCGCTCACCGCTCAGGGTGACCGCCCATCCCGTCAACGACGCGCCCGTCGCCACCAGGCCATCCAACACCCCGGTCAGGTTTTTATCCGCTAACACCCCCAGCAACCACCGCGTCGGAGCCGGTGGCAGCGTCGCCAGTGCTGCGGCCAGCACCGTGGCGGCCGCGGGGTTATGGGCGACATCAACAACCCATTCGCGACCGGCCAGCCGGAAGCGTTCAAAGCGCCCCGCGACCCGGGCGGTGCGCAGTCCGCACTCCACCGCCTCGCGACTGGGCAACAGCGCAGGCGGCCCCCACCGCAGCAGGGCCAGGGCCACCGCCGCATTCCCGATTTGGTGCGGACCTTCCAGCCCCGGCAGTGGCAAGCCGCTCCACACCGTCACGCCCTGCGTGGCGTGTTCGGTGTAGGTCCACGCACCGTTGACCGCCTGCCCGGAAAAATCCTCCCCGGCCACCCGCAGGAGTGCCCCTACCTGCCGCGCCTGTTCGCACAGCACCGGGGTGATGCCCGCCCCACACACGGCTGGACGTCCGCGGCGGAAGATACCGGCCTTCTCGGCGGCGATCAGTTCCACCGTGTGTCCCAGCACCGCTTCGTGGTCGAGCGCTACCGACACCACCGCCGCCGCCGCTGCGTCGAACACATTCACCGCGTCGAGCCGTCCACCCAGACCGACTTCCAGCACCCAGGCGTCGAGCCGCGCGCGACGAAACAGCCAGACAGCAGCCGCCAGCGAATGCTCAAAGTAGGTCAGCGTGATCGCACCGCAAGCCTCCCACACCGCGCGGAAGGCGGCGCGCAGCTCGTCGTCCGCCACCGGCCGGCCGTCGATCTGAATGCGTTCGGCGTAGTGCAGCAGGTGGGGCGACGTAAACACCCCCACCCGACGACCATCGGCCTGCAAAATAGCCGCCGCAAAGGCGGTGACCGAGCCTTTGCCATTGGTGCCACCGACGGTATACACAGGGCAGTCCGGGGACGCGCACCCCAGCCGTTGGAGCACCTCGCGCAGGCGCTCCAGGGTAAAATCCATGACCCAGGGGTGGGACTGCTGGTGAAGGTTGAGCCAGTCTTCCACCGTGTCCGGCAATGGCATCGGCGGCAGCGCCTTAGGCGACAGAGGCCACAGCCGCTGGCTGCCGCATCATCAGCCGCAGCAGGGACCCTATTCGCTCGCGCTGGTCGCGACGGTCCACGATCATGTCGATGGCACCTTTCTCGAGCAGGAACTCGCTACGTTGAAAGCCTTCCGGCAGCGTTTCGCGCACCGTCTGCTCGATCACGCGCGGCCCGGCAAAACCGATCAGCGCCCTGGGCTCACCGATATTGACATCGCCGAGCATGGCCAGACTGGCTGACACACCACCGGTGGTCGGGTCGGTCAACACCGAGATAAACGGCAACTGGGCGCGGGCCAGTCGTCCGAGCGCGGCACTGGTCTTGGCCATTTGCATGAGTGACAACAAGCCCTCCTGCATGCGCGCACCGCCACTGGCAGAGAAGCACACCAAGGGCATGTGGAACTCAACGCAATGATTGACGCCGCGTACAAAGCGTTCGCCCACCACGGACCCCATCGAACCACCCATGAAACGAAATTCGAACGCCGCCGCTACCACTTCCAATTCCAGCAAGGTGCCCGCCATGACCACTAGCGCATCGGTTTCACCCGTCGCCTTCTGCGTCGCCAGTAGCCGGTCGCGATAGCGTTTGGAATCACGGAACCGCAAGGGGTCTTCCGGCGTGATATTGGCCGCCAGCTCACTGCCACTGCCCGGGTCCAGAAAACGCTTGAGGCGTTCTCGCCCATGGATGCGCATATGGTGGCTGCACTTGGGGCAAACATGCAGATGGCGCTCTAGCTCCGGACGGTACAGCACCGCGTCGCAGGCTTCGCACTTAATCCACAGGCCTTCCGGCACCGACCGCGTGCGTCCCTCGCGCTCAGTCTTAATGCGCGAGGGCATGATCTTTTCAAACCAGGACATAGCGCCCTACCCTTCTTGACGATCTGCGAGACGGCCCAACGCCGCTGGAGCTGCCATGATAGCGGATGCCGCCACCGGACCGGCACTCCCGGCGTCATCGAGTGCTGGCGCTACCGATTCGGTCCATTCACGCGCCGGCGGTACGGCGAACTGTGGCGGATAACGTACCCCGGTGAAATACAGCCCGTGCGGCGGCGCCGTCACTCCGGCCTGCCGCCGGTCGCGCGCCTGCAGCACCTGAGCCACCCAGCCAGGTTCACGCTCGCCCCGCCCCACCCACTGCAAGGTACCGACCAAGTTACGCACCATGTGGTGCAAAAAAGCATTCGCCTGCACCTCAACACTGATGAGCGCGCCCTCGCGCTTCACCTGCAGCGACTCAATGGTACGTACCGCATTGCGCGCCTGACATTCCGCCGCACGAAAACTGCTGAAGTCATGCGTCCCCACCAACATTGCCGCGGCCTGCTGCATCGCGGCCACGTCTAGGGACTGCGCACTCCACACGGTGCGTCTTGCCCACACGGCCGAACGCGTGCGGCGGTCGAACAGCAGGTAACGATAGCGGCGCGCCGTAGCGGAAAAACGCGCATGGAATTCGCGCGGCACCGCGCACGCCCAGAGCACGGCAATATCCGGCGGTAGGTGGGTGTTAGCACCTAGCACCCAGCCACGGTCAGGTCGGGTAGCCGTGGTGTCGAAATGCACTACTTGCGCGAGCGCATGCACCCCGGCGTCCGTGCGGCCCGCGCAAACCACTTCCACCGGATGGGCAGCCACCAGCGACAGCGCACGCTCGAGCTGGCCCTGCACGTTAGGCGCCTCCGCCAACGCCTGCCAGCCCGAATAGGCCGTACCGTCGTATTCAATCCCCAGGGCGTAACGCAAGGACTCAGCCTGGCAGCGTACCCAGCAGACGTTTGGCTTCCTGCTGCTGTGAGGCGCTGCCTTCGGCCACCACCTCATCGAGGATGCTGCGCGCGCCTTCCGGATCACCCATGTCCATGTAAGCCCGTGCCAAATCGAGTTTGGTGCCCACTTCGCTGAGAGTCACCGGTTCCAAGCTCAAGGTTTCCGGGTCGAGCTTGTTCATCCGGTCGGTGCCACTCATGGAGTCGCGGGTAGCCGCGGGCAGGTAGTGGGAGGTGGTCGTACCGCCGCCGAACCGATCTTCGTCGAACCGCAGCTCGCCGGTGTCGCCCGTCGCCAGGCTTAGGCCCGCACGGACCGGAGCACTGTCTTCATCCAGCTCCGGGAAGCCATCCAGATCCAATGCCAGACGGTTCAGTTCGTCCTCAAGCCCCATGCCGCCGGTCTGCCCGGTGGGGGCCGCGCCAGGCTTACCCGCCGGCGCCGACCAGCGACTACCGGGTTGGGCAGTCACTTCCAGCGGCGAAAGGTGCACGCCACTTTCATCTAGCTGATCGGCATCGCCGAGATCGAAATCCAGGTCCGCCAGCGACACTTCTACCGTCCGGTCAGTGCCCTCGTTATCCTGCCCAGCATTCAAGGGGCGCGTGGAGGCGGCCCCCGCCATGTCGAGCTTCTGCCGCAAGGTGGCATCGGCCAAACGCAAGGCCGGCTGCTCGAGCGTGGGGCTATCGCCCTGCCAATGCTGCCCGGTCTTGCCAGTATCGGCACCGGTGTCAAAATCCAGCGACGGAAAGGCGCCGTCTAGATCGAAATCCACACCACCGCCATCAAAGGCGTCGCTGCTAGCCGGCAAGCTCGAATGGAACAGTTCGACATCGACTTGGCCCTGCCCACCCTCTAGGTCGTGGTCTACCGTGCGTGCTGCCGACTTTACCGAAGCGCCGACAAAGAGCGGATCTTGGGGAGCGATCTGCTGACCCATGATGACCACATTGGCCCATTCATCCGTAGCGCCTGGCGGGCGCGAACGGTCGAGCTCACGCGCGAGCTCCACGAACAGCTCCGGCTTGCCCCAGACGAAATAGACCTCAAGGAGTTTGAGTTTTAAATCGCGTCGGGTGGGTTCTTTGGTCAGCGCCAGCCGCAGCGTGTCGGCGGCCTGATCGTAAAGCCCATAGGCAACGTGCCAGTTGGCCTCCGTGAGCGCATCCGATTTATCCAGATCCAGCGCAGATTCACCGCTGAGCGTGTCTTCCGCATTGCGGGTCGGCGGACGCGGCATGACCACCGGCGGCGCATACGCGCGAATGGGGGCCTCGCTGACCTCCATGTGTGCCGGCTTCTGCCGCACTGGCGAAGGAAAGGTGCCGGTGGTGCCAAAATCGGTCGATACTTCACGCGTATCTGCATCTACTTCGAATTCGTCTTCCGCCTGTTCACGGCGGCGGCGCAGGTAGCCGTAGCCAAGGCCCCCTGCCAGCAACAAGCCAGCGCCGGCCAACAACACCGTCGACAGCCCACCGAAGGCATCGAGGATGGAGGTTTCCGCAGCAGCAGGAACCACCGCGGGCGGCATGGCCACCGGTGGCGCCACCGGCGGTGTCGCCGGCGGTGGTGCCGCGGCTGTAGCGGGCGCTACCACCGCGGGCGTTGCCGTGGAGGCTGCGGACTGTTGCAAACGCGCGAGCTGTTCGCTCTGCACTTGCAGCAAACGGCGGGTGTCTGCGAGTTCCGCCTGCAGCTGCTGCTCGCGCAAGGAACCCGCAGCGGCGGCCGCAGTGACGGCCGCAGCGGCGGCCTTAGCCGAATCGGGGCGCTGACTGGCGCCGTTGGATGAGCTGTTGGGCGTCACCAGACGCAAGCGCCCGGGCGCCGGCGCAGCCGCTGACGCCGGTGCGGCGACGGGCTCGGGAGCGGATTCGCCAGTGGCTCGGGCGAGACGGTCGGCACGCCACGCGGCGCCTTGCTCGACCAGCTCGCGATGGGCCTCTGCCTGCCCAACCGCCGCGACTTCGTCGCTGGTAGGCAAACGCACGGTTGAGCCCGCGCGCAGACGATTGATATTGCCAGCAAATGCCGCCGGATTGCCGCGGAACAAGGCCACCACGGTCTGGTCCAGCTGCGCGCGCGAGGTTACGCCCAGCGCATGCGCAATGCGCAAGGCCGAATCGCTATGACGGACGCGATAGTTCACGCCCGGGGTGAAGGTGTCGGTCCCGGCGCTGGTCGGCACCGTAGGAGCCGCCACGACGCTCGTGGCACTGGCGGCCTCCGGTGTAGCGCGAGACGTCCCAACAGAGGGCGCCGCCGGAGCCACCATCGGCGCCATCACGGGCATGTCCGCTGCCGCCCGCGTTCCAGGCAGATCGCGAAACACAGGCGGATCCAGCAGCAGGGTGTATTCACGCAGCAGATGCCCGTGGTTCCAGCCCGCCTCGACCAACAGGGTGACAAACGGTTCGGTGATCACTTCGCTGGAGCGCAGCAACAGCACCGGACGGCCATCGGCGCCCTTGGTCACTTTGAGCGAGACGGATGACAGGAATGCCGGCCGGTCGATACCGTACCGTGCAAAGGCATCGCGCGAAGCCAGCCCCGCATGCAGCGAGGCGATCTCATCCGGCGCCGCAGCAATCAATGGGATCTCAGCGTTTAACGGCTGATTGAGGCCTGAAGACAGGCGTGCCTCGCCCAGGCCCAGCGCGAACGCTGACCCCGGAAAGAGTGCTAACGCCAACCAGAGTCGACGCGGAACGGATAGCATCATGCGCATAAGACTACCACCGATGGGCCAGCATCGCCTCGGCCAGTTGTACACAGGGTAACGCTACGCCAGCGCGTATGTTATCCGCCACGAGCCAGAAATTCAGCCCGTTCACCGACGTCGTGTCGGCACGAATCCGCCCGACATATAACCCATTCTGGTCGGCCGCCTCCGTGACCGGCGTCGGATATCCGAGAGACGGATCGGGCGACAAAAACACCCCCGGCAGGTCGGCGAGTGCCGCCGCCGCCGCCGCCGGCGTGACGGGCGCGCGAAAACGCGCCGCCACCACCCAACTGTGTCCGAAAAACACCGGTACGCGGACCAAGGTGGCATTCACCGCCAAAGCTGGCACGCCCAGCAGGCGTTGCAACTCCGGCTCCAGTTCCGCCTCTTGGGTGCCCTGACCCGTCCCGGAACCCAGGTCATCCAGATCGTCCACGGTTGGAATGACATTGAAGGCCATTCGTCGCTGCAACAGCCGTGGCTCACCGGCATCCATGCCGTTGAGCATGCGCACCGTCTGTCCGGCCAACTCTTCCACCGCCCCGCGCCCAGCCCCGGACACCGCCGCCAACCCGGTGATCTCTAAGGTGCGTAACCCACCCAGGGCATGCAGTGGCGCCAGTACCCGCGCTAAGGGACCGACAAAGGCCCCGGGGACCGCGGCCCAAGGCGCAGCGCGGCCGGAGGCCAGCTGCAACGCCCCATCATTCACGCCCGGCATCACCAACGGCACATCGGCCCGCCCGCGAAAGGCCGCACTGCTGTCCACCACGGCACAACCAGCGGCGCGCGCGCGCGGCAGCCACTCGGCAGCCACCTTGCTGCTGGCCACGCTGATGAGCAGATCGATCTGGCTGAAGTCGACACTGGCCAGATCGGTCAGGCCCAGCTCCTCGCCACGAAACTCCAGATGACGACCTAAGGCTTTACCACCCCCCAACAAGGTGAGGGTGGCGGCCGGAAACTTGCGTTCGTCGAGCAGACGAACCACGGCCTCACCCGCCAATCCCGCCGCCCCCAACAGGGCCAGACGAATAGGTGCGAGAGCGGAAGCGGTTGGGTCATCCATGAAACTTTCCTTGATTAATCAACAGGGCCGGTAAGGGATCGACACGATCAACAGCAGCGCCACGCAACCCGACCGCCGCCAGTAGCGCCGCCGCGAGAGCGAGCAGCGCGCTGCCCCAAAAAGCCACCGCGGGTCCCGCCGTGGTCCACAACCACGCCGACAACAGACTACCGGCAATACCCCCTAGACCCCAGCCTAAACTGCCCGACAGTGCCTGCGCCCGGGCCGCTGCGCCGGCCGGTAACAGGCGCGGCAGCAGCAACACCGTGACAGTATGAAACAAGCCAAAGCCCGCCAGGTGCAAGGCCTGCGCCGCCCACACTACCGCAGGATGCTCAACCAGCGTCGCCAGCAGTACCCAACGGAGCGCGGTACCGAGCAAGGCCCACTGCAGCAAGGTACGCAGACGCCAGCGCTGCACCAACCAAGGAGCGGCCAGAAACACCGCGATTTCTGCCACCACGCCCCAAGCCCACAGTAGACCAATCTGCGCCGACCCGTAGCCGTGGCGCTGCAAGTAGAGCGAAAAGAAGGTGTAGTAAGCCCCAAAGCCAGTAAGTTGCAACACCTGCACGGCCAGAAACACCACCACCGCGCGCTGCCGCAGCGCGCGTAAAAAGACCCCCGTCGGCGCCGGCGGCGCACGGCGCGGCGGGTCCGCCGGCAGGGTGAGAAAGCAGATCACCGTCAGCAGCAGGGTGAGCAGCAAGGCCTCCAGAATGACCGCCGTGTCCGCACGCGCCAGCCACTGCCCGAGCAGCGTGCTGCTGACAATGAACCCGGCCGAACCCCACCACCGCAAACGTCCGTAGTCGTCTCGCGCCTGCCCGAGACAGTCGAGCACATAAGCATCAAACAGCGGCACCAGTGAATTGAACGCAAGGCTGTACACCGTCAGCAACAACGCCAGCGCTGCCAATGGCAGCGTGGCCGCCGACGCGCCGGGCAGCCAGCCGGACACTTGTGCAGCCACCAGCCCCCACACGCCGAGTGCCACCACCGCCATGCCCACGAACCACCATCGACGCGAACGCGCATGATCGAACAGCGACGCCACCACGAACGGGCCCACCACGCGCACCAGCGCCACCAACGCCATCAACTGCCCAATGGCGAGCGCCGTATAGCCTTGCGCTGACAGCCACAGGCTGACATAGGGCGTAAAGACACCCAACACCGTGAAATAGGCGAAATAGCCGGCCGCGAGGGAGTGCTGATAGGCGGCGCGTGGCAAACTCGGCGGCGCCGCTGGGATCAAGGCGTTCCAGTATCCGTCGCGGTGCCAGCGGCCCGGCCTGGTAACACGGGCGTGTCGCTGTGCACATCGGCATTCTGTCCGCGATGCCGTAGCCAGTGGTCCATCAACACCAGCGCCAGCATGGCTTCGGCGATCGGCGTCGCTCGCAAACCCACACAAGGATCATGGCGCCCGGTGGTCACCACCTCTACCGGTTCACCGCCAAGGTCCACCGTCATACCCGGCACGCGAATGCTGGAAGTGGGCTTCAACGCCAGATGCACCACAATGTCCTGACCGCTGCTGATACCCCCAAGCACGCCGCCGGCGTGGTTGCTGGTGAAACCCTGCGGCGTTAATTCGTCGCGATGCTCGCTGCCCAGCTGCCGGATGCTGGCGAAGCCATCGCCAAGTTCCACGCCCTTCACCGCATTGATGCCCATCATGGCGTGTGCCAGATCGGCATCGAGCCGATCGAACACCGGCTCGCCCAGGCCCGGCGGCACGCCGCGAGCGATCACCGTCACCCGCGCACCGAGCGAATCGCCGGACTGACGCACGCTCCACAACAGCTGTTCCAGTTCGGCGATGCGTGACGGGTCCGGGCAGAAGAAGGGATTGTCGTAAGCACTGGGTGGATCGACCGGCGCCAGGTCCAGTGAGCCGATGGCTGACAGATAGCCAAAGATTTCAATACCCAGACGCTCACGCAGGTATTTACGCGCAATCCCGCCCGCCGCCACCCGCATGACCGTTTCTCGTGCGGAGGAACGCCCGCCACCGCGGTAGTCGCGAAAGCCATACTTCTGCTGGTAGGTGTAGTCGGCATGGCCAGGCCGGAAGCGGTCTTTGATCTTCTCGTAGTCACGCGAGCGCTGGTCGGTGTTCTGCACCAGCAAACCGATGGAGGAGCCCGTGGTTCGCCCGTCGAAAACGCCCGAGAGAATCTCCACCACATCCGGCTCTTTACGCTGACTGGTGAAATGCGACGTCCCCGAACGGCGCCGTTCAATGTCTGGCATGAGATCGGCCACGGACAGCTCAAGGCCTGGCGGGCAGCCATCGATGATGGCTCCCAGCGCCGGCCCGTGACTTTCACCAAAGGTGGTGACCGTGAAGAGATGCCCGAAAGTATTACCGCTCATGAAACCTTCCGTTCTGCCGCGGCGAGTAATTGCTCGCGGGTAATAAGAAACACACCACCACCGCCGTGCGCAAATTCCAGCCACAGGAACGGCAACTGTGGCCAGGTGGCTGCCACCGCCGCTTCCGTGTCCCCCACCTCCACCAACAACACGCCGCCGGGGTTGAGGTGCTCGAGCGCCCCTTGCAGCAAGGCCCGCACCGAATCCAGGCCATCGGCGCCAGCAGCCAAGCCCAGCGCCGGCTCGTGCTGGTATTCCGCCGGCAACGCCGCCACTTCCGCCGCGGGCACATAGGGCGGGTTGGCGATAATGAGGTCGTAGTGTGCGCCACCCAGCCCCGCGTAATGGTCCGACAACACCGGGCGCACCCGCGACGCTAAGCCGTGCAAGGCAATGTTCTCGCGAGCGCGTTCGAGCGCCACCGGCGAGATATCCACGGCATCCACCTGCGCCAACGGCAGGTAATACGCGCAGGCGATGGCAATGCACCCTGAGCCCGTGCCGATATCCACCACCCGGCGCACCTGTTCTGGCTCCAGAAACGGTACGAACTGCTCGACGATGAGTTCGGCCAGCGGTGAACGCGGCACCAGCACCCCTTGGCCAACGCGCATTTCCAGTCCGGCAAACCAGGTGCGGCCGGTGAGGTAGGCGGAAGGCAAACGTTCGCGAATGCGCCGCTCGAGCAAGCCGACCAAGATCACCGCCGCGGTGGTTGGAAACACCAACGGATACACGCGAGCGGCATCGGCATGCGCATGACCTGCGGCGTGGAACACCAGCGCCGCCGCTTCATCGTAGGCGTTGTCGGTGCCATGGCCATACACCAGCGGCTGGGCGGCCAGACAGTCCGCCGCCCACGCCACGGCCTGCTGTACCGTCCGCACCGCGGCCGGCATCACGATCGGCGCCACGGAGGGCGTTGGCGGGAGCAACGACGACGTCATGAATGGATCACCAACGAACTGACGGGCGGCAGCAATAACGATGACATGGCGCGATTTTACAGGCCAGAGGCCTGCCAGTGCATGGGATAATGCGGCCATGAAGCCACCTACCTCCTCCACGCCCTCCACAGCGATGCTGGTCATCGTCACGCTCGCCGCTTTAGGGCTCGGTGCGTTTGCCGCAAGCCACTGGCTCACGCCCACCCCGCCCGTCGCTGCAGAGCTCCGCTCAGCCGCGGTCTATGACACGCCGCGCGCCCTGCCGCCGGTTACCCTGCAAACCACCACGGGGGCGACCGGCGCGGCCACCACGCTGCTGCAAGGCCACTGGCGCGTGGTGTTTTTCGGCTTCACGCACTGCCCCGGCGTCTGTCCGGGAACGCTCGCGTTAATGGTGCGCCTCGAGCAGGCGTTGGCGACCCTGCCGGCGGCGCAGCGTCCACTCATGACCTTCATCAGCGTCGACCCCAAACGCGACACGGGGGCCATCATCGGTCCGTATTTGCGCCAGTTCGGACCGCAGCTCGAGGGCTTCACGGGCGCTGAGACCGACACCGACGCCCTCGCGCAATACGTGGGTGTGGCCGTACAACGCCAGCCCGCCGATGCCGGCGGGGACTATATGGTTGATCACACCGCCGCGTTGTTCGTGTTGGACGACCGTGCCCGCGTACGCGGCATTCTCACCACGCCACATGAGCTGGCGAACCTGATCCACGACTACCGTCTCATTGCCGGAGTGCAGCCATGACGCCACCGAAGCTCCCCGAACTTGCCACGCCACCCAGCGTGGCGGATCGTCTCTTCATCGCCTTGCAACAAGTGCTGCCGCAACATACGGCCACCGCCGCCATTCACTGGCTGGCACGCGTGCAGAACCCCTTGCTGCGCCGTGCGCTCATCAACGGCTTCCTGTCGCTGTACCCACAAGTGACGCTAAGTGAAGCCGAGCGCACGCAACCAGCGCAGTACCACTCTTTCAACGACTTCTTCACCCGCGCGCTGCAACCCGGCGCCAGACCGATAGACGCGGCCAGCGACGCGCTGGTCAGCCCGGTGGATGGCACCGTTAGTCAGTGTGGTGTCATCGAGGACGAACGCCTGTTGCAGGCCAAAGGTCACTGGTATTCGGCCGAAGCGCTGCTCGGCGGTGCTGCTGCCCGTGCCGCACCCTTTCGCGGCGGGCATTTCGCCACTCTCTACCTCGCACCGTACAACTACCACCGCATCCATATGCCACTGGCCGGCACGTTGCGTGAAGTGGTGCATATACCCGGCGCGCTATACAGCGTGAACCAGGTGACTGCCGAAAACGTGCCTGGCCTGTTCGCCCGTAATGAACGCGTGGTCTGTCTGTTTGATACCGCGTTTGGGCCACTGGCGATGGTGCTGGTCGGCGCCCTGTTTGTGGGCAGCGTGTCGCTGGTCTGGTCGGGTGAGGTCACTCCCACGCGGCCGCGTCGGCACTACCCCACGCCGCTGCCCGTGCCGGTGCCCGCGCCGCTGTTGGCCAAGGGTGAAGAAATGGGTCGTTTCAATATGGGCTCCACCGTGGTGCTGTTGCTGCCACCGGGAATGGCGGCGTGGAACCCCACGCTGACCGCCGGCCAGACGCTACGCCTCGGTGAACGCATCGGCACGCTTGCATGACCGCGTGGCGCCCGACTGCCACGCTGGAGCGGCTGCGCCTGCGCGCCTCGCTACTGGAGGTGGTGCGCCGCTATTTCTGCGAGCAGCAAGTGCTGGAGGTGGAAACACCCGCCCTGTCTGCCGCAGCAGTCACCGACCTACATCTGGCTTCGCTGGAGGTGCATGCCATGGGCGGCACCACCGCGAACCGTCCCACGCCTCCCCGCTACCTGCACACCTCGCCCGAATACGCCATGAAGCGCCTGCTCGCCGCCGGCAGCGGCGATATCTGGCAGGCGGCGCGCGTGTTCCGCGGCGAAGAGCAGTCGAGCCGCCACAACAGCGAGTTCACGCTCATCGAGTGGTACCGCATCGGTTTCTCTCTCGAGGCACTCATCGCCGACATTGACCGACTGCTGCGGCGCTGTCTGGCAACCCCCTTGGCGCTGTGCGGGCAGCCACTTGGTCCGGCGCGCCTGCTGACCCATCGCGCTGCCTTTCGCCTGCACGCGGGCGTGGATCCACAGTCAGCTACCACGGCCGAGCTGCTGCGGGCGGCGCAACAGCAGCTGGGCGAACTGCCCGCCGCTCTCGCTAACGATCGCGATGCGATCCTCGATTTACTCTTAGGCGCCGTCGTTGGCCCCCGATTGGGCTTTGGTGAAGTGCTGTACCTGACCGAGTGGCCTGCCTCGCAAGCCGCCCTCGCCCGCCTGTATCCGGCAGCCGATGGGGTGCCGGTGGCGGCCCGCGTGGAGGCCTATGTCCACGGGCTCGAACTGTGCAACGGCTTCGAGGAACTGACCGACGCCGGCGAGCAGCGCGCACGCTTTGCCACCGACGCCGCGCGGCGACAAGCCGCCGGCCGACCCGTGCCACCCGTGGACGAACGCTTTCTCGCGGCGCTGGCGCACGGTCTGCCGCCTTGCAGCGGCGTCGCCGTTGGCTTCGACCGCGTGGTCATGCTCGCCGCCGGCAGCCAAGATATCCGTGACGTGCTGGCCTTCCCAGCCGAGCTGGCCTGACCCATGCCTGCCGCGCACGCCAGCGACCCGGCCTTGCACTATGCCTCGCTGTCGCAACAACTGGCCAGTTTGCTAGAGGGCGAGCGTGACTGGGTGGCCAATGCGGCCAATACCGCCGCGCTGGTGTGGCACTCGCTGCCCGAACTGAACTGGGCGGGGTTCTATTTTCTGCGGGATGAAGCGCTGCTCGTCGGCCCGTTTCAGGGCAAACCCGCTTGCGTGCGCATTGCCATGGGGCGTGGGGTGTGCGGCACCGCCGCGGCCACCGCGACCACGCAGATCGTGGCCGATGTGCACGCCTTTCCCGGGCATATCGCTTGCGACGCCGCTTCGCGCTCTGAACTGGTGGTGCCCTTATTGCACGCGGGGCGCGTGGTGGGGGTATTCGACCTCGACAGCCCAAGGCTCGGTCGCTTCAACGCCGCTGATGCCGCGGGGCTGGAGCAACTGGCGGCCGTCTTCGTCGCGGCCACCGACTGGAGCGCGCTCCTACGCGGTGACGAGTAGGAGCACCCTTCAGGCAGCGAGTGCTTACTTCGCGCGGGAGATATATTCGCCTGAGCGAGTATCGACGCGAACCATCTCGCCTTCACTGATGAACAGCGGCACGCGGATCATCGCGCCGGTTTCCAGCTTGGCCGGCTTCTGGCCACCCGTGGCGGTGTCGCCACGCACGCCCGGATCCGTCTCGACAATTTTCAGGTCCACGTGGGCGGGGGCCTGCACCGTCAGCGGCTCACCATTCCACAGGGTGACCTGACATTCCACGCCGTCCTTCAGCCACTGCGAAGCTTCGCCCATGGCAGCCTTGCCAGCGGTGTACTGCTCGTAGTTGTCCGGCACCATGAAGGTCCAGAAATCGCCTTCGCGATAGAGAAACTGCATGTCGACGTCGACCACATCTGCGCCATCGACGCTGTCGCCACTCTTCCAGGTGCGTTCAGTCACCCGGCCCGACTTCAGATTGCGTACTTTGACGCGGCTGAAGGCCTGCCCCTTACCCGGTTTAACCATCTCGTTTTCCACGATGGCGAACGGTTCACCCTCGAGGAGAATCTTGAGGCCGACTTTAAATTCGTTCGTGCTGTAAGAGGACATGAGCCACCCGTGGGATACTTAGCCGCTTATGATACCCCTGAGTGCACCCTCTCACCACCCCACGCTCTGGCAGCGCTTACTGAGCGAGGCTTATAGCGACCCGGCGGCGCTGCTCGAAGCACTCTCACTGCCACTGCCGCCCCCCGCGGAGCTGGCGCAGCTGCGCGCAGCCGCCGTGCGCTTCGGGCTGCGCGTACCGCGTGGTTTTGTCGCCCGCATGACCCCAGGCGACCCCACTGACCCGTTGCTGCTGCAGGTGCTGCCTCAAGGCCGTGAACTCCTCGAGGTGCCGGGTTACGTCGCAGACCCGGTCGGCGATCTGGCGGTGCTGAGCGCCCCGGGGCTGCTGCATAAGTACCGCGGCCGGCGCTTGCTGATCACCACCGGCGCCTGCGCAGTGCATTGCCGCTACTGTTTTCGTCGCGAGTTCCCTTACAGCGAAGCCAATGCGGCCGCCGGTGGTTGGGCTCACACCCTGGCCAAACTGCGGGCCGACCACGACGCCAACGAAGTGCTGCTCAGCGGCGGCGATCCTCTGTCGCTCAGTGACCGCAAGCTGGCCCAACTCGTTGCAGGGCTTGCCGCCATTCCACACGTGGCCAGACTGCGTCTGCACACACGTACGCCCATCGTGTTACCAGAACGGGTAGACGACGCCTTGTGCGCCTGGCTGAGCGCCTTTCCGCGCGCCAAGACGGTGGTGCTGCACGCCAACCACGCGCGGGAGTTCTCGCCGGCCGTGGTGGCGGCCTGTGCGCGCCTGCGGAGCACTGGCGCGGTGCTGTTCAACCAGGCGGTCTTGTTACGTGGCATCAATGACACGGTCGACGCACAAGCGGCCCTGGCTGAAACCGGCTTTGCGGCGGGCGTCGTGCCCTACTACTTGAATCAACTGGACCCGGTACGCGGTGCGGCGCATTTTGCGGTCAGCGATGCCAGTGCGCTGCAGCTGCATGCCGCTTTGGTGGAACGGCTTCCCGGCTATTTGGTCCCCAAACTGGTCCGCGATGTGCCAGGTACAACGGCGAAGCAGCCCCTGCACCGCTTGGCAGAGGCAGTGGTAGACTGAACTTTGTTGGAAAATTACGGGTAACCATCGCCTTGATGACCGACTTCCCTGCCATTTCCGTCCTCATGCTCACGCGCCATGAAGAAGCAGTGGCGGGTGTAAACAGTGCTCTGCGAGATGTTGGGCTGGCGGTGCACTGCCATTGGATTCACAGCAGCAGCGAACTTGCAGCAGCACTGCGGCAAGTGCAGCCCGAGCTGCTGCTGTTCTTTGCCGAGGAAGGCCTCGCCGAGATCACTGCCATCATCGCGGCGCGTGACGAGCAGGCGCCGGGCGTTCCAGTGGTGTGCGTACGCCACACCTTGACCGAGGCACTGCTACTCGAAGATCTCACTGCCGGCGCCCAAGATACGCTGAGCTACACCGCGCGAGGCCGTCTGCAACAGGTCTGCGCGCGTGAGCTGAAAGCCTTCCGGCTGCAGCGGGCGCTGGCGTCCACCGTCACCTCCGCCCGTGAATCGCAACGACAACTGCAGGTGCTGGTACAAGGGTCCGCCGACGCCATCGCCTTGGTGCAGGAAGGCATCGTCGTCGAGGCCAACGCCGCTTGGCTGGCGTTGTTTAACACCACGGCAGCAGCGATCGTCAGCGCCCCGGTGATGGACTGGTTCGACCATGCCTGCCACGCTGCCATGCGCGGCGCACTCGTCGCCTGCGAACAAGGCCGTTGGGAAGGGCACACGCTCAAAACAGTAGCGCGCGTGGGCACCGACCGAACCTTGCCGATGGACCTCGAACTGGCATCAACCCGGTTTGAAGATGCACCGGCGGTGCGGCTGAGTGTCACAGCGCCACGCCAGGATGCCAACGAACTCGAACAACGACTACAACTGGCACTGGAAACCGACCCGAGCACCGGCGTCCTGTTGCGGCAGCCGTTCGTCGAACGGCTGCGTCACCGCCTCCTCACCTCGCCTCCCGGTGGGGTTCGCTATCTGGCCTTCGTGCGCCCCGACCGCTTCGGTGAAGCGGTGGCGGTAGTCGGACCGCTGGTGGCCGAAGAACTCATCGGTCCGCTGGGCAGTCTTATCCGCGAGACGCTGGCACCCGGCGATCTCTGTGGGCGTCTCAGCGGCACCGGCTTTATGGTGCTACTGGAGCGTGGCACGGCACGCGATGTTGAAATTTGGGCCGAGCAACTACTGAGCCAAATCGCAGCGCGGATCTTTCATGCCGGAGAGCGCAGTGTGTCGCTCACAGCCAGTGCCGGCCTCGGCGTGGTGCATGGCGGTAACCACGACCCGGCAGGGCCCGCCGCAGATGCCGTGGAAGCCAATCGCCAAGCACGTACGGCGGGCGGCAATCGCGTCCTGCTCATCGATCGCAGCGACAGCGAAACGCGGGTGCAATCTTATGACCAGGTCTGGGTGCAGCACATCAAGGCCGCGCTGGTGGATAACCGCTTTCGGTTAGTGCAGCAGCCCGTGGCCAGCTTGCTGGGTGAAGACAAAGGCATGTTCGACGTGCTGATGCGCATGCTCGACGAACAAGGCCATGAAGTACTGCCGTCTGAGTTCATGCCGGCTGCCGAAAGAAACGACCTAATGAAAAGCATCGACCGTTGGGTGATCGGTGCCTCCATGGCATTTTGCGTCAAGCGCAGCCCACAAACCGTGTTCGTCCGCTTGTCGCTCGACAGCGTGAACGACGCCACTTTGCCTGCCTGGCTGCAACAGCAATTGACGCTACACGGCATCAATCCTGCGCAGCTATGCTTTCAGATCACCGAGGCCGTGGCCGGCCAATATCTGGATGCCACCAAGGCACTGGCCGACACGCTGCGCACCCACGGGTTCCGCTTTGCACTCGAGCATTTCGGGACCACTCCGGCGGCCATCCAGATACTGAACCATCTGGGCGCCGATTTCGTGAAGATCGACGGCACCTTGATGCAGGGCTTGGCGAGTAGCGTTGAGCAACAGGACAAGGTGCAGGCGCTAGTGCAAGCAGCGCGCATTAACCAGGCCGCCACCATCGCTGAACGAGTCGGTGACGCCAATACCATGGCCGTCCTGTGGCAGCTTGGCATTCAGTTTATTCAAGGGTACCTGCTGCACAAGCCCGAGGAAGTGATCCTCGGCTGAAGGCGCAGCAGACGGGGTGAAAGCGCGCCCAATGGCCGCCGAGAGGCTCGCACCCTGCTCGCCGCCTGCTATATCTCGAGAGCACTCACCCCACGCCAGCCGCGGGGCAACAGTCCGCCGCGCTGACCGCGCTCCCCACGGTACTCACGCAGCTCGTTAAAACTCAGCGTCATGCGGCGTTCGCCACATTGCACGTAAAGTTTACCGCCCTCAGGCACCACCACTACGCCAACCAATGTTTCGTCGGCGAGCCCGCCGCGTGCCGGTGGCAGTCCGAACAGCTTGTTGCCACGGCCCTTGTCGAGCTCCGGCAGCTCGGACACGGGGAACACCAGCAGACGACCTTCACTGCTGGCCACCGCCACCACCGCCGCACCCGCCGCCGGCACCGGACACGGCGGCAACACCTTCGCGCCTTCAGGCACCGTGAGCACCGCCTTGCCGGCACGCTTGCCGGCAAACATGGCCTCAAGCGGTGCAATAAAGCCATAACCCGCGTCGCTCGACAGCAGGAATTTTTCCGGGCCATCGCCCATCAGCACACCCACAAAGCGTGCGCCGTCTGGCGGATCTAGGCGGCCCGAAATGGGTTCACCTTGGCCGCGGGACGACGGCAAGGTATGCGCCAACAGGCTGTAGGTGCGCCCGGTAGAGTCGAAAAAAACCGCCTGCTGCGTGCTTTTACCGCGCGCCGCGCACTGGAATTCATCGCCGGCCTTGTACGCCAGCGTATTGGGGTCGATTTCATGGCCCTTGGCCTGTCGCACCCAGCCAAGCTTCGACATCACCACCGTGACCGGCTCCGTGGTCACCAGTTCAGTTTCGTCGATGGCCTGTGCTGCTGCCCGCTCCACCAGTTTGCTGCGGCGCTTGTCACCGTGCTTTGCAGCGTCCGCCTCCAACTCACTACGGACCAGCGCACGCAAGCGGCCGTCATCGCCCAAAATCCCTTGCAGGGTGTCACGCTCCGCCGCCAGTTCGGCCTGCTCGCCGCGGATTTTCATTTCCTCGAGACGCGCCAGGTGGCGCAGCTTCGTTTCGAGAATCGCTTCAGCCTGTTCATTGGACAGCGCGAAGCGGGCCATCAGCACCACTTTCGGCTCGTCTTCCGTGCGAACGATGCGAATCACTTCGTCGAGGTTCAGAAACGCGATGAGCAGGCCGTCGAGGATGTGCAACCGGCGTAGCACTTTGTCCAGCCGGTGCTGCAGGCGACGACGCACCGTTGCCAAACGGAAGCCAATCCACTCGCTGAGCATGTCACGCAAGCTCATGACGCGCGGACGCCCGTCCATGGCGATGACATTCAGATTGACGCGATAGGAGCGTTCAAGATCCGTGGTGGCAAACAAATGCGCCATCAACTGCGCCACGTCCACGCGATTTGAACGTGGCACTAGCACCAATCGCGTCGGGTTTTCGTGGTCGGACTCGTCACGCAGATCTTCCAGCATCGGCAGTTTCTTGGCACGCATCTGCGCGGCCACCTGCTCCTGCACTTTCGAACCGCTCACCTGATAAGGCAGTGTGGTAATGACGATGTCGCCATCTTCTTCCACCCAGGTCGCGCGCGCGCGGAAGGTGCCATTGCCGGTTTCATAGAGCGCGCGCAGGTCCGCCTTCGGCGTGATGATCTCTGCTCCGGTCGGGAAGTCCGGCCCGGGCACAAACTTGGCCAGGTCACGCCCAGTGGCGTCTGGATGGTCCAGCAGATGCAGTACTGCTGCCACCACTTCGCGCAGATTGTGCGGCGGAATATCCGTCGCCATACCCACCGCAATGCCCTGCGTGCCGTTCAACAGGACGTTCGGTAAGCGCGCCGGCAGCAGACAGGGTTCATCCATGGTGCCGTCAAAATTCGGCGTCCAGTCGACCGTGCCATGCTCCAGCTCGTCCAACAGCGTGTCAGCGTAGCTACGCAGACGGCTTTCCGTGTAGCGCATGGCGGCAAAAGATTTCGGATCGTCGGGTGAACCCCAGTTGCCCTGCCCGTCGACGATGGGATAGCGGTAGCTGAAGGGCTGCGCCATGTGCACCATCGCTTCGTAGCAGGCGCTGTCACCGTGCGGATGGAACTTACCAATGACATCGCCCACGGTACGCGCGCTCTTCTTGTGCTTGGCGCCCGCCGCTAGCCCCAGTTCGCTCATGGCATAAATGATGCGACGTTGTACCGGCTTCAGCCCGTCCGCCAGCATCGGCAATGCACGATCGAGAATGACGTACATCGAATAGTCGAGGTAGGCTTTTTCGGTGAAGGTACGCAGCGACTGCTGTTCAATGCCTTCGAAATTCATGTCCAGGGTACCCATGCTCAGATCTCCGCCAGATTACCCTTGCTCTCCAGCCAGTCACGGCGGTCGGCCGCGCGTTTTTTGGCCAAGAGCATATCGAGGAGCTGGTCAGCACCATCCTCGCCTTCCACCGTCAGCCGCACGAGGCGGCGCGTCTGGGTGGCCATGGTGGTCTCTCGCAACTGCAGCGGGCTCATCTCACCCAGGCCTTTAAAGCGGGTGATTACCGGTTTGCCCCGCACCCCATCGGCCTGCAGTCGCGCGAGCAGTGCCTGCCGTTCACCATCATCGAGCGCGTAGTACACCTGCTTGCCAAGGTCGATGCGGTACAGCGGCGGCATGGCCACGAACACATGACCGGCCAAGACCAGCGGCCGAAAGTGTCGCAGGAACAACGCGCACAACAAGGTAGCGATGTGCTGCCCGTCAGAGTCGGCGTCGGCGAGGATGCAGACTTTGTGGTAGCGCAAATTCTTCAGGTCGGCCTCGTGCATGCCCGGGTCCACCCCCAGCGCCACGGAAATATCGTGTACTTCCTGGCTCTGCAACACGCTGCCCGATTCCACTTCCCAGGTATTGAGAATCTTGCCACGCAACGGCATAACGGCCTGTGTTTCCCGGTCGCGGGCCTGCTTGGCAGAGCCGCCGGCGGAATCGCCTTCGACCAAAAACAGTTCGCCGCGAGCCGGATCTTGGCTGGTGCAATCTGCCAGTTTCCCAGGCAACGCCGGGCCGGACGTGATGCGCTTGCGCACCACTTTCTGCGCTGCCTTGAGGCGGTCTTGTGCGGCGTTGATGGCCAGCTGCGCAATGCCCTCGCCGGCATCCGGGTGTTGGTTCAACCACACCGCCAACGCATCCTTCACCAGCCCACCGACAAAGCCGGCGCATTCACGGGATGACAGCCGCTCTTTGGTCTGGCCAGCAAACTGCGGGTTTTGCAGCTTCACTGACAACACGTAACTGACGCGGTCCCAGACATCTTCCGGCGCCAGCTTGACGCCGCGCGGCAGCAGGTTGCGAAACTCGCAGAACTCACGCACCGCATCAGTCAACCCGCTGCGCAGGCCGTTCACATGCGTGCCACCCTCGGCGGTGGGGATGAGGTTGACGTAACTTTCGCCGATGCCCGGCTCGCCATCCGGCACCCAGACCACTGCCCAGTCAGCCATCTCAGCGCCACTTTTCAGCGCGCCTGCGAATGGCTCTTCTGGCAAGTAAGGGCGTGGGCCGAGCTGGTCGGTGAGGTAGTCCCCCAGACCGCCGGCATAAAACCATTCTTCGCGTTCGCCCGTGCCGGCTTGCAGCAGACGCACGCGGAGCCCAGGGCACAGCACCGCCTTGGCGCGCAACACGTGACGCAGACGCGGCACCGACAACTTGTCGGTATCGAAGTAGCTGCCATCCGGCCAGAAGCGCACGCTGGTGCCGGTGACGCCGCGCGGCGCCTTACCCACCACCTTCAAGTGTTCGTCGATATGGCCATCGCGGAAAGTAATGAGAAACTCTTCACCCCCGCGCTTGACCCGACACTCCAGCCGTTTCGACAAGGCGTTGACCACCGACACGCCCACACCGTGCAGACCGCCGGAGAACTCATAGTTCTTGCCACTGAACTTGCCACCCGCATGGAGCCGCGTGAGGATCAGTTCGACGCCCGACAGCTTTTCCACGGGATGCAGGTCCACCGGCATGCCACGGCCATCGTCCACCACCTCCACCGACTGGTCGGTATGCAGCGTCACCTCCAGCAGCTTGGCGTGACCCGCCAGGGCCTCGTCGACGGAGTTGTCGATGACCTCATGTACCAGATGGTTGGGCCGACTGGTGTCCGTATACATGCCCGGACGGCGCCGGACCGGGTCCAGTCCGGAGAGGACTTCGATATCGGCGGCGTTATAACTCACGGGTGGGCATATCCGGGGGCGGGCAGGCGGCAAAAGACGGAGGCTCCACCCGGCTTTGGCCGAGGGACCCACGCCAGGTAGACAAGAAGGGCCGCATTGTAGCGCGCCCAGTCAGCGCCGAACGTTCCGGTTAAGCGCCGAAGTCTGCCGCGAGGGCCGCGCGGGTCGGTTCGGCAACGGTAGTAGCGAAAGTATAGGCGGGGTGGTCCGCACCAAAGGTCAGCGCCGCGCCACCACGGGCTGCTGCCAAGCTTGCCGCGTCAAATTCGAAGCGCAGGAAATGCACCGCGGAGGTCTTCTCCGCGTTCTCGCGCTCCAGATCTTCATCAGCAATGGCGTAAACGCGCGTTGCCCCCGCCACCTCGGCATAACAGCGGGCTTCCACCCCCTTCAGGGAGCGCAAGGCCACGGCCCGCTCAGCGGGATCGGCGAACTCGATCAGCAGTGTCACCTTGAAATTGGTGCCATCGGGGATCAGCGGGTTGTAGGCCCCGAGTTCATCGGCGATGCCTTCGGACTCGAAAATCCTTTCGGTCCGCAGCATCTCCTGCACCTGATATTGCACCGTCAGACGATCTTCAAACAACCAGGTCAGGTTCGGCCCCACCGCCACCTTGCGCAGGCGCTTGTGAGCAATGACCCGCTCGCGGAACGCCGGGCGTTCACGCGAATAAGTTTCGAGCGTCATCAAATCAGCAGGGTGCAGCGGCATAAAGGTTCCTTGCAGTAGCGGTCAACACCGGCGTCACAGCCCGTAAGCGGTCCGCAGCAATGTCATGGGATGGGTGGAAGGTTTAGGGGCCTTCAGGCCATTTTCGATCTGATGACCCGCCATCGGGCAGTCGCTGGAGTGGTAGTCCGCCTTGCCAGCATCCACCTTGGCGAACACCGGCTTGCCGATCTTCATGGAGATGTCGTGAAATTCCTGCTTCACCGCATAGGTGCCGTTGTGGCCGGAGCAGCGTTCAATCACCTCGAGCGTGGTGTTGGGCACCAGCTTCAGGACATCGCGCGTCTTCAGACCAATATTCTGTACTCGCAGGTGGCAAGGCACGTGATAAGACACCTTGCCCAGTTCCTGTTTGAAGTCGGTCTGCAACAGGCCCGCCTTGTGGCGCAGCATGAGGTATTCGAAGGGATCGAACATCGCCGCTTTCACCTTCGCGACTTGCGGGTCGTTGGGGAACAGCAGCGGCAGCTCCTGCTTGAACATCAGCACACACGAGGGCACCGGAGCGACCAGGTCGTAGCCCTGGTCCACCAACGCGGCCAGTTGCGGTATGTTCACCTGCATCAGCGCCTCAACGCTCTTGATATCACCCAGCTCAAGCTTCGGCATACCGCAGCACTTTTCCTGCGGTGCCAGCGTTAGGGGAATGCCGTTGTGCTCAAACACCTGCACGAGGTCGGTGTTGATGTCCGGCTCGTTGCGGTTGCAGTAGCAGGTGGCAAACAGCGCCACCTTGCCGGTGGTGCCGGCAGCCGGCACGGCCGTCAACACCGGCTTCGGGCGTCGTGCCTCTTGCTTGCGGAAAGTATCGCTGTAGTAGTTCGGCACCGGCGCTTGCTCGTGCACCCCGAGCACTTTAGCCAGGACCTTACGACCCAGGCTCGAATGGTTTACCGCATTGACCACTTCGGCCACCACCGGAATGCCGGCCAGGCGACCCACGAGGTCGGTGTTGGACAGGACCTTGTTGCGCAACGGTGCGCCATTCTTGGCGAATTCAACCGCCTTGGCGCGCAACATCAGATGGGGAAAATCTAAGTTCCACGGGTGTGGCGGCACATAAGGGCATTTGGTCATGTAGCACATGTCGCACAGGTAGCAGTGGTCCACCACTTCCCAGTACACGGGCTTGGGCATGGTGTCGACTTCACCGCTCGGCGCGGCATCCACGGCGTCGAACAAGGTGGGAAAGGAATTGCACAGGCTAAAGCAGCGACGGCAGCCATGGCAGATATCAAACACACGCTCAAGTTCAGTGAACAGTTTTGCTTCGTCGTAGAACTCGGGGTTTTGCCAGTCAATGGGATGACGAGTGGGCGCTTCGAGACTGCCCTCACGCGAACCGGAACCAGTGTTTGCACCGCTCATGCGGGTCTCCAGCCAATAAAGAGGACAGCCAGCGCCATCCACTGCAACAAAAAAAGGGCAGCCACTGGCACCTACGGCGCCGGCACTGCCCTTGCTCGGTAGGGCTCTGCAGGTCCGCGACGGACCTGCAGTGCCGGTCGCCTGTTACAGCGAATCCAAGGCCTTCTGGAAGCGGTTGGCATGCGAACGCTCGGCCTTGGCCAGCGTCTCAAACCAGTCCGCAATCTCGTCGAAGCCTTCGTCACGCGCGCTCTTCGCCATGCCCGGGTACATATCGGTGTACTCGTGGGTTTCACCGGCGATCGACGCTTTCAGGTTGTCCGCGGTGCCGCCAATGGGCAAGCCAGTCGCCGGGTCACCTACCGCCTCGAGATACTCGAGATGGCCGTGAGCATGGCCGGTTTCACCTTCGGCGGTCGAACGAAACACGGTCGACACGTCGTTATAGCCTTCGATGTCCGCCTTGTTGGCGAAGTAGAGGTAACGACGGTTGGCCTGAGACTCGCCGGCAAAAGCGGCCTTCAGGTTCTCTTCGGTCTTGCTGCCTTTCAGTTCCATACCTGACTCCTAGAAAAATTAGACCGAGTCTAACCCGGGGAGACGCAAGATAGCCGCCCTGACCCCTAGGCGTCAACTCAAAGCGTCAGCGCGTGTCCCACCGGCGGACGGCGTGGCATACACTGGTCACCTTTTCCGCGGGCCCCCTCACGAGAACCTCATGCCAGCCAAGCGCCCTCCCGCCCCCCCGACTGACACCCCGCTCGCCTTCGATTTCGAACACGCCCTCGACGACCTCGAGGCACTGGTGGAGAAACTCGAACAGGGCGAACTGCCGTTAGAGGCCTCACTCGGCGAATTCCAGCGCGGCGTGGAACTCTCCCGGCGCTGTCAGGCCGCACTGGCGGTAGCAGAGCAACGTGTGGAGCTGCTGTTGAAGCGCCCCGATGGCAGCGAAGAACGCGTCGCCTTCGACGCCGAGGAGCCGGAACGGTGACCGGAGCTGCCTCGGCACACGATCATCCCGCCTTGCTACGCGCACAGGCGCGTATCGAAACCGTCTTAAACGACTGGCTGCCGCCGGCAGCCAACGTCCCGCAACGGCTACACACCGCCATGCGCTATAGCACGCTGGGTGGGGGTAAACGACTCCGCCCGGCACTGGTGTACGCCACGGGACAGATGCTCGGCATCGACGCGGCCTGCCTGGATGTGCCGGCAGCGGCGATCGAATTGATGCACGTCTATTCACTGGTGCACGACGATCTTCCGGCCATGGATAACGACGACCTGCGACGTGGCCGGCCCACCTGCCACAAGGCCTTTGATGAGGCGACCGCCATGTTGGCCGGGGATGCGCTGCAAGTGCTGGCCTTCGAGGTACTCGCCGTACGCGGTCCGGCCACCCTCTCGGCAGCGATGCGTTTTGGCATGGTGCGCAGCCTGGCGCTGGCCGCAGGCACCGCGGGCATGGCAGGCGGTCAGGCCATCGATTTAGCCGCCGTGGGTCGACACCTGTCGGCGGACGACGTCGAACAGATGCACCGGCTGAAAACCGGAGCCTTGCTGCGCTGTGCCATTGAACTGGCCGGACACGCCGCGCCCACCCTCGACGCTGGCGCCGCACAAGCGCTACGTACTTTCGGCGAGCATCTCGGATTGGCGTTCCAGATCGTCGATGACCTGTTGGACGTGGAAGGCGACCCAGCGCTGCTGGGTAAGGCCACCGGTGCCGATGCGGCGCGCAACAAACCCACCTACCCCGGTGCCGTCGGTGTGCCAGCAGCGCATGCGCGAGCGGAGTCACTGACCGCCGCCGCACTGGCGGCACTAGCCCCCTTCGGCCCGGCCGCGGCGGAACTGGCTGACTTGGCGCGCTATGTCGTGCAGCGCGCCCGCTAACAGCGCCCGGTGTAGACTGACCCCCATGGACATGCGTGACCGCTACCCCCGGCTGGCCCAGATAGCCAACCCGGCGGACCTGCGAAAACTCCCTGCAGAAGACTTGCCGCTGGTGGCCACCGAGCTGCGCGGTCATCTCATCGACACCGTCAGCCAGCGCGGCGGGCACTTCTCGGCTGGCCTTGGCACGGTGGAGCTGACGCTCGCCTTGCATCATGTGTTCAATACTCCCTACGACCGCTTGGTCTGGGATGTAGGCCATCAGGCCTATCCGCACAAAGTGCTCACGGGCCGGCGCGATTCGCTCCACACCATCAAGCTCAAGGACGGGCTGGCGCCGTTTCCACTGCGCAGCGAAAGCGAATACGACACGTTTGGCGTCGGTCACTCCAGCACCAGCATTAGCGCTGCGCTCGGCATGGCGCTCGCGGCGCATCGAGCAGGCGAAGCGCGGCGCTGTGTGGCCGTCATCGGTGACGGCGCGATGACAGCGGGGCTGGCTTTTGAAGCCTTGAACCATGCTGGTAGTCTCGATGTGAACCTGCTCGTGGTGCTCAACGACAACGACATGTCGATCAGCGAAAATGTGGGGGCGCTGTCGAACTATCTGGCGCGACTGCTGACGGGGCGTTTCTATGCCACGCTCAAAGGGGCTGGCAAGAAAGTCTTAAAGCGCATGCCCACCGTCTGGGAACTGGCGCGCCGCTCGGAGAAACATATCAAGGGCATGGTGCTGCCGGGCACCTTGTTCGAGGAAATGGGTTTCAACTATGTCGGGCCCATCGACGGCCATGACCTGCCCACGCTGGTCGCCACCCTAAAAGCGCTGCGTAACACCCAAGGCCCGCAGTTTCTGCACGTCGTCACCCGCAAGGGCAAAGGCTATGCGCCGGCGGAGGCCGACCCCATCAAATGGCATGGCCCCGGGCCTTTCGACCCCGAAACCGGCACTATTTTTAAAGAAAAGTCGGGCGGCCCCACCTACACCCAGGTCTTCGGCGAATGGATCTGCGATGAGGCCACGCACGATGCACGCGTGGTGTGCATCACACCGGCCATGCGTGAAGGTTCGGGGCTGGTCGATTACTCGCGGCGTTTTCCCGACCGCTATTTCGATGTCGGCATTGCCGAACAACATGCCGTGACGCTGGCGGCCGGCATGGCCTGCGAGGGCTTACGGCCGGTGGTCGCTATCTACAGCACCTTTCTGCAGCGCGGCTATGACCAACTGATCCACGACGTCGCCGTGCAAAACCTGCCGGTGACCTTCGCCATCGACCGCGCCGGACTGGTCGGCAGCGATGGCGCCACCCATCAGGGGGCCTTCGACCTCAGCTTCATGCGCTGCATCCCGAACCTGCATATTCTGGCGCCCGCCGATGAAGACGAGTGCCGCCAAATGCTGCACACCGCCGTGGCCCTCGGACGCCCGACCGCCGTGCGCTACCCGCGCGGGCGCGGCCCCGGTGTGGCCGTGCAATCCGCCATGACCGTGCTGCCCACCGGTAAAGCCCAACTCCGACGCGAAGGCCATTCGGGTTTGGTACTGCTGGCCTTTGGCACGCTGCTGGCGCCCGCCGAAGCGATCGCCGAGGCACTGGATGCCACAGTGGTGAACATGCGCTGGGTGAAACCGCTGGATGAAGAACTGGTCCTGCGACTGGCGCAGCGTCACACGGGCATCGTCACCCTCGAAGAGAACGCGCTGGCTGGCGGCGCCGGTTCAGCCGTTCTGGAATGCCTGCAGGCCGCCGGCTTCGTGCGCCCAACGCTGTGTCTGGGACTGCCAGACCGCAATATCGACCATGCCTCCCCGGCGGAGGCCCTGTTGGATGCCGGACTGGACCGGGCCACCCTGCAGCAGCGCATCAGCCAGTGGTGGTCCCACCTCACCCGCGAACGACCCGCGGGCGAGGCCGCCTTGCGCGTCGTGCCCTAACCCGAAGTCAACAGCTGTAGAGCATTTGTACAGGACAAGATCTATACGTACTTTCCCCTGCCCGTTGGAATTAGTCTAAACTCGAAGCTGATCTGGAAACATCAGCCGAAGCACTGCCTAGGGGCTCCACGCCCCTTCCCCGAGGATCCTGCCATGACCACCGTAATCGACGCCCCGGCCACTGCAGCGCAGCCCATCGAAGACGTCCAGAGCCGCGCCGATACCCGCCAGATTCCCATCAACCGGGTGGGTGTGAAAAATATTTTCCATCCCGTGCGGGTCAAGGACCGTTCGGGTGGCGAACAACACACCGTCGCCAATTTCAACATGTACGTGTTCCTGCCCCAAGACTTCAAGGGCACACACATGTCGCGGTTTCTCGAGATTCTGCACGAGCACGAGCGCGAGATTTCGGTCGAGGGCTTCATGGACATCATGCGCCAGATGACGCGCCGCCTCGAATCCGAAGCCGGTCGCATCGAAATGGTATTCCCCTACTTCGTGAACAAGACCGCGCCGGTCTCGGGCGTGAAGAGCCTGATGGACTACCAAGCCTCGATCATCGGCGAAGTGAAACGCGGCGGCAGCACGCAGCTGTGGATCAAAGTGGTCGTGCCGGTCACCAGCCTCTGCCCCTGCTCGAAGAAAATCTCCGCCTATGGTGCGCACAATCAGCGTTCACACGTCACCATCCAGGCACGGATCGACGGGCATGTGTGGCTCGAAGAACTGATCGACTACGCGGAGCAAGAAGCCTCTTGCGAACTGTTTGGCATTCTTAAACGCCCTGACGAGAAATGGGTGACTGAGCGCGCCTATGACAACCCAAAATTCGTTGAGGACATGGTCCGCGACGTGGCCGTGCGACTGAACAATGATCCGCGCGTGCGTGAATACGTGGTGGAAAGCGAAAACTTCGAGAGCATCCACAACCACTCCGCGTATGCGCTCATCGAGCGCAACAAGGACGTGGAGTAACTGCGCGGCCGGCTCACACAGCATCGCGAGCAAGCTCGCGACGGCGCGCTCTTACTTGCTACCTTGCAGGCGCGCCACTAATGAACGCAGAAAGACTTTATTGAAGCGCAGCTGGCAGCTGGCAGAAGCCTGCTCCAGCAGCGTAGAGCTGACTTTCATGACCGTGGTGCCCCCGGCGCCGGCACGAATGGTGGCGGCACGCTTGGCGCCACTCAGATAACTGGTTTCGCCGAAGCATTCGCCCGGACTCAACTGCCCCACCACGCGGCCGGCGCGTTCAACACCCGCATCGCCTTCGACGATGACATAGAAGCGGTCGTCGATCTCGCCTTCCTCGACAATGGACTCATTCGGCGCATAGTCCTGCCAGCGACTGGCGCGCAGCACCTCTTGTATTTCAGCATGTGAAAACTCGTGGAAGAATTTTAGCCGTCGTAGCTGAACAAAGCGCTCTTGCCGATCCACCCGATCGTCCTGCGCGCGCAACCGCTGGTGGACGCGCGTTAGATCCGCTGCAAAGGCCTGCCCGCTCTGGAACCGGCGCTCCGGGTCCTTCAGCATCGCTGTGACCACCACATTTTCAATATCTTCAGGCACTTCCTTACGCAGCGTATGGATGGGTGGTGCGGTGGCGTAGACCACCTGGTGCAGCAGACGTGCCAGCGTAGCGGCACGAAATGGCCGGAAACCGGTGAGCAATTCATACATCACGGCGCCCAGTGAATACAGGTCACTGCGCGAAGAAAGCTCCAACCCCTGCACCTGCTCGGGTGACATATAGGACGGACTGCCAGCGATCCCTTCTATGCGCGACACCTCCGCGCCCGGCACAATGGCAATGCCAAAATCGATGATGCGCACCTCGTTGTCGGTGGTGAGCATGATGTTGGAGGGTTTGATGTCGCGGTGGATCACGCCACGGCTGTGGGCGTAGTGCAACGCCTTGGCGCATTTGAACACCAGCTCCACCACATCGTCTGGACGCAGTAAGTTGTCGGGTTTGCAGTAAGCCGACAAGGTGCGCGCGCCATGCACGAATTCGGTGACCACATAGTAACGTCCAGCTTCCTCGCCAGCGTCATAGATCGGCAGGATGTGCGGATGCTGCAACATGCCGACCATGTGCGCTTCGGAGAGGAACATCTTGCGCGCCAGCTGGGCGCGTGTCGGGTCGTCTGTCGCCTCCACCCGATAGACCTTAATCGCTACGTCGCGGCCGTAGTAAGGATCGTGGGACAGGTAAACCGCGCCCGTGCTGCCGCGCGCCACTTCCTTGATGATCTCGTATTTACCGATACGCCCCGGCGTAGGCGTTACGGAGGCACTGGCAGCTGGATGCGATTGCAAGGAATTACGAATGAGGCTCACTCCGAAAAGTTCTTGCACTGTAACGCCGTTCTAAGCCTCGAACTGCGATGTGGTTCAAGGACTCAAGCCTGGCGGAAATGATCCCACCCGGCCACCTGAATTTCCTGTCCGGCAGCGTCCAGACAGCGCACCCCGGGCGCTGCCACCACTTCACCAATGCAATGGCAGGGCACCATCCCGGCCAGGGTCGCGCGCAGCAGTGGCGTGCGGACCGCGGGCACCGTGAATAACAGTTCGTAGTCGTCGCCACCCCCCAGCGTGAAGCGGACCGCCGCCAGCTCGTCCGCCAGCGCATGCAAGGCGCGGGAGCGGGGCAATTCAGCCGTGCGCAGCCGCGCGCCAACGCCACTGGCCGCCACCAAACGACCGAGATCCTGGGCTAGACCGTCTGAGATATCGATGCAGGCAGTGGCCAGCCCGCGCAGCTTCAAACCGACCGCCACCCGCGGGTCGGGACGCCGAAACCGCGTCTCGAGGGCCGCCCGATCGGCGCGCGAGGCGCATTCGCGGCGGCCCTGCAGCAAGGCCAGCCCAGCGGCCGCATCGCCAGGCCAGCCGGTCACATAGACCAGATCGCCCACCCGCGCACCACTGCGCAGCAGTGCTTGCCCAGGCGGCACGTGGCCACCCAACTGCACCGTGATAGCCAGCGGACCACGCGTGGTGTCGCCACCGACCAAGGCCACACCATGCAACTGCGCCAGCGCCCCAAACCCGCGCGCGAACGCCTCGAGCCAGTCTTCCATCGCCTCGTCAAGCCGGGGCAGGGTGAGCGCCAGCAGCGCCCAGGCAGGCTTGGCGCCCATGGCGGCCAGATCGCTCAGATTGACTGCCAGCGACCGCCAGCCGATATCCGCCGGGTCAAGGTCCGCCGGAAAATGCACGCCCTCCACCAGTGTGTCCGCGCACAGCGCCAGCAGTTCACCGGGCGGTGGCACCACGAGGGCGGCGTCATCGCCCACCCCGAGCAACACGTCGGGACGTAGCGCCCCGAGGCGTGCGAAGAACCGGTCGATGGCCTCGAATTCACCCATGGCAGGGGACCTCGCTGGCCGCCGCAGCGCTAGCGGCGGCTGCCCTGCTCATGCGGGCGGAGGGTGCGGGCGGCACGGTCCAGCACGCCGTTCACAAACTTGTGGCCGTCCGTCGCCCCGAAGCGCTTGGCCAGTTCGATGCCCTCATTGATTACCACCCGGTACGGCAATTCGGCGCGGTCACGCAGCTCCAACAACGACACCAGCAAGATGGCGTGTTCCACCGGGTCCAGCTGCACCAACGGGATTTGCGACAGGCTGGAGAGCAACGCCTCGAGTGACTCGTATGATTCGGCAATGTCTTTCAGCAGCACCCGAAAGTACTCCGGGTCGGCACCCGCAAATTCTTCGTCTTTGGTGAACTGCAAGTGGAGGTCTTGCCACGGCTGAGGATTCAGCTGCATCTGGTAGAGCGCCTGCATGGCCAGCTTGCGGGCATTGCTGCGCCGCTGCGCACCCGGGCCGCGGCCCGAAGCCTTACGCGGCGCAGTGCCGCTGGCGGGGGCCGGTGCCGGTGCCGGTGCCGGGGGGGGAGTGTCGGGAGTGTCGCTCATGTCGGGTTCAGCCTTCCAGTCGTTTGAGCAGGTTGGCCATCTCCAACGCCGCCAGCGCGCAGTCTGCGCCCTTGTTGCCAGCCTTGCCGCCCGCGCGATCGAGCGCCTGTTCCAACGTGTCGGTGGTGAGGACCGCAAACGCTACCGGCACGCCGCTGTCCTGCATGGCCCGCGACACACCGCTGGCACATTCACCGGCCACGAAATCGAAATGACTGGTATCGCCTTTAATGACCGCTCCCAGCGCTACCACGGCGTCGTAGCGTTTGCTCAAGGCCACGCGCCGCAAAGCCAGCGGCAGTTCAAAGGCGCCGGGGACGCGGATCAGGTCGATGTCGGCCAGCGCCACTCCGTGGCGCACCAGCGCATCCACTGCACCGTCCACGAGGCGATCCACCACTAGGCTATTAAACCGGGCCGCCACCAGCGCAAAACGCTGTCCGCGCGCCACCAGTTCACCTTCAATCACTTTGACATTGGCCATCAACGTTCTCCAATACGCTGCACCCGGGGGGAGAGCGCGCTGTCGACATATTCGGTGACTTCCAGGCCAAAGGCCGAAAGCCCATGCATCTGTTTCGGTGCCGACAGCACCCGCATGCGCGTCACGCCCAGATCGCGCAGGATGCGCGCACCGACGCCATAAGTACGCAGCACCGAACTGGGGCTGCCGCTGGTAACCACGCGGGGCGTACGCCGACCGGCCGGTGAGAGACTGGCCACCGCATCGAGCAGATCACGCGAGGTTTCCGCTCCGCGCAGCAACACCACTGCCCCGTTGCCATCGGCGGCCACTCGCGCCAGCACCTGGTCCAGCTCCCAGCCGCCAAACTGCAACTGGGCCCCGACAATATCGCGCAGCGTATCCAGTAGGTGCACACGCACCAAGGGCGGTGTCGGCCCGGACAAGTCGCCTTTCACCAGCGCCAAGTGCACGTTGTGCTGCATCTGGTCTTCGTACACCACCAACCGGAAATCGCCATGGGCGGTGGTGATGGGCCGCTCGACGAGCCGTTCCACGGAAGGCTCCACGTCGAGACGGTGGCGAATGAGATCGGCGATGGTGCCGATCTTCAGCCCGTGTTGGCGGGCAAACACTTCCAGATCGGGCCGGCGCGCCATGGTGCCGTCATCGTTCATGATCTCGACGATGACCGCGGCCGGCTGAAAACCTGCCAGGCGCGCGAAATCACACCCGGCCTCGGTATGGCCGGCACGCGTCAGCACACCACCCGGCTGGGCCATGAGTGGAAAGATATGCCCGGGCTGACGCAGATCTTCTGCGCGGGCCTCGGGCTTGATAGCGGTGCGCACGGTGAGCGCCCGGTCGTAGGCCGAGATGCCAGTGGTCACCCCTTCAGCGGCTTCAATGGACACCGTGAAGTTGGTACGTTGCTCGCCGTCGGTACTGGACACCATCAGCGGCAGGCGCAGTTCACGGCAGCGCTCACGGGTCAGCGTCAGGCAGATCAGGCCGCGCCCATAGCGCGCCATAAAGTTGATGTCGGCCGCAGTCACGCACTCCGCGGCCATCAGCAGGTCGCCTTCATTCTCACGGTCCTCGTCATCCATGATGACGACCATCTTGCCGGCCTGCAGGTCGGCCAGAATTTCGGCGATGGAGTTGAGCGTGGGCATATTAGCGGTGTCCGTCCTGCTGTGGCAGGGACCTGTCCCCCACCAGTCGTTCCAGGTAGCGGGCGATGATATCAGCCTCGAGGTTGACGGGGCGGCCCGGCACCAGCTCACCGAGGGTGGTCACTGCCCGGGTATGGGGCACCAGATTCACCCCAAAGGTGTCCCCCGCGACCTCATTGACCGTCAAACTGACCCCCTCCACCGTGACACTCCCCTTGGAGGCGATGTAGCGGGCCAAGGCAGGAGGTACGCGGAAAGTGACCCGCCAAGAGCGGCCATCATCGACCGTGGACAACACCTCGCCGACCCCGTCCACATGCCCGGTGACGTAGTGCCCCCCCAGCGGCTGGCCCGCACAGAGCGCCTTTTCCAGGTTGACCGGGCTCCCCACGGCTAACTGCCCCAGCGTGGTGCAAGCCAGCGTTTCGTTGGAGACATCGGCGGCGAAACAACGGCCCTCAAAGCGGGTGGCGGTGAGGCAGGCCCCCGCCACCGCGATGCTATCGCCAATCTGCGCCTGGGCCAGGCCCAGGTCGGCCGTGTCCACCACAAGCTCAACGTCCCCGCCGCGCGGTGTCAACGCCACCACTCGGCCCACCGCCTGCACGATTCCGGTAAACATCCGTCGAGCCCCCACGGCGCATCAGCGCCGGATAAGAGATTGAATTCAAGCGGTTACACGTCGCCAAGTGACCCGCAGATCGGCGCCGACCGCCACCGCCTCTGCCAGCTGCCAGACCGGGGGCAGGCTGAGCCCCCCCGGCGTCGGGGCACTGTGCGCCAGCGGCCTGGCGGCATCACCCAGCACCCGCGGCGCGTAGTAGACCACCAGTTCGTCCACCACGCCCGCCTCGAGCCAGGCCCCGGTGAGGGTGGCACCGGCCTCCAGCAGCACCTCGTTCATGCCGGCGGCAGCGAGTAGCGCCAACACGGCCTCGGGGGTTGGGCGGCCCGCGCCGGCCACCACCCGCCGCTCGAGCGGCACGCACGGGTTCGCGGTCTGGCCACTGCTGGCCACAGCCCGCGCGCTCGCGCCGGCAGCGGGAACCGCATCGACGGCTGGCGCGCGCTCCCCCACCAGCCACCAGGTCGGCGCCGCACCGTCACGCAACCGGGCCCCAGCGGGCAGTCGGCCTGCTGGGTCCACCACGGCCCGCCGCACCGGTCGACCGCGCAGCGCTGCCAACCACCGCGGGTCGCGCACCGTCAGCTGCGGGTCATCCGCCAGCGCCGTGCCGATCCCGGTCACCACCACGCAGGCTTCCGCACGCAGCCGTTGCACGTCGGCACGAGCCGCCGGGCCGGTAATCCACTGCGAGGTGCCATCGGCGAGAGCCGTGCGGCCATCAAGGCTGGCGGCTACCTTGGCCCGTACCCAGGGCCGACCACCCGCCACACGCCGCAAAAAGCCGCGATTGAGTTCCGTGGCCGCGGCCGCTTCAACACCCGCCAAGACCTCGATGCCAGCAGCGCACAACCAGGCTGCGCCGCGTCCATCCACCTGCGGGTTGGGGTCGCCCACGGCATACACCACCCGCGCCACCCCTGCCGCCACCAGCGCCGCGGCGCAAGGCGGCGTGCGGCCGTGATGGCTGCACGGCTCCAGCGTCACATACGCGGTGGCGCCGCGCGCGGATGCACCTGCTTCGCGCAGCGCCAATACTTCGGCATGGGGCTCGCCGGCACGGGCATGAAACCCCCGACCGACCACCAGACCGTTCCGGACCAACACACACCCCACCCGCGGGTTCGGCGCGGTGGAACAGCGGCCCTCGGCCGCCAACCGCAGGGCCTCGCGCATCCATCCGGCCTCGAGGCCCGCGACTGTCTCATCCACGACGGCCTCCACTGCGCCAGAGCTGGAAGGCGTCACTTGCGTGAAACCGGCGTAATGAGCGGCAACTGGCCGGTAGCGACATCGGCACCGGTGCGCACCCGCAGCCGCTCGATTTCATCCCGGAAGGCCTCCACGTCCTGAAAGCTGCGGTAGACCGAAGCGAAACGCACGTAAGCCACTTCATCCAGATGATGCAACTCGTCCATGACATATTCGCCCAGCAACCGCGCCGGCACTTCCCGCTCACCCAGTCCGCGCAAGCGGTGCGTGATGCGTTCCACCGCAGCGTCAAGCGCATCGGGCCCGACGGGACGCTTCTCCAGCGACCGCAGCATGCCGCCGCGCATTTTTTTCTCGTCGAAGGGCACGCGACTGCCGTCGCGCTTGACCACCTGCGGCAGCACCAGCTCGGCGGTTTCAAAGGTGGTGTAACGCTCGCCGCAGCGCAGGCATTCACGGCGACGGCGCACCTGCCGGCCTTCGCCGGCCAGCCGCGAGTCCGTCACCTTGGTTTCCTCGTGATTACAGAACGGGCAGTGCATCAGACGCGCCCGATCTGCAACGCGCGACCGTCAGGCGCCGTAGACAGGGAAGCGATTGCACAACGCAACCACCTCCGCCTGCACACGGGCAATGACCGCGGGGTCGCCGGTGGTACCGTGGGTAGCGAGTGAATCGACCACATCGGCGATCCAGGTCACCACTTGTTCACATTCCGCCACGCCAAAGCCGCGCGTGGTGATGGCGGGCGTCCCAATCCGTAACCCCGAAGTGACCATGGGGGGACGCGGGTCGTTCGGCACCGCGTTCTTGTTCACCGTGATATTGGCACGGCCCAACGCCGCGTCGGCGTCTTTGCCGGTCACACCCTTTGGCGAGAGGTCCAACAAGAACAGATGGTTGTCCGTACCACCCGAGACCACGCCGTAACCACGCGCCTGCAGCGCTGCGGCCATGGTGCGTGCATTCAGCAGCACCTGTTGTTGGTAGAGGGCGAATTCTGGTTGTAGCGCCTCGAGGAAGGCCACTGCCTTGGCGGCAATGACATGCATGAGCGGTCCCCCTTGTGTGCCGGGGAACACCAGCGAATTGAACTTCTTGGTGAGCTCCTCACCCTTGCACGAGAGGATCAGTCCACCGCGCGGACCGCGCAGCGTCTTGTGCGTGGTGGTGGTGACCACATCCGCGAACGGCAGTGGGTTGGGGTAAAGGCCTACCGCCACCAGGCCAGCTACGTGGGCCATGTCGACCCAAAAATAGGCCCCGACAGCATCGGCTACGCGACGGAAGAACGCCCAGTCAACCACGCGCGAATACGCCGAAAAGCCGGCGATAATCAATTTTGGACGGTGTTCGTGGGCCAGCCGCTCCACCTGTGCGTAGTCAATGCTGTTGCCGTCCGGCGTCAGCCCGTATTGCACGGCGTTGAACAACTTGCCGGAAAAATTCACCTTGGCGCCATGGGTGAGATGGCCGCCATGATCGAGGCTCATGCCCAAGATGGTGTCCCCCGGCTGCAGCAGCGCCAGATACACCGCGGCATTGGCCTGCGAACCGGAATGTGGCTGCACATTGGCGAAGGTGGCGCCAAACAGTTGCTTAGCGCGTTCGATGGCCAACGCCTCCGCCACATCCACGTGCTCGCAACCACCGTAGTAGCGTTTGCCCGGGTAGCCTTCGGCGTATTTGTTGGTCAGCACACTGCCCTGCGCTTCCAGCACGCGCGGACTGGCGTAGTTCTCCGAGGCGATGAGTTCGATGTGGTGTTCTTGACGCGCCCGCTCTGCCGCCATGGCGGCAGCAAGCGTGGGGTCGAATCCAGCGATGGTCATGCGGGCATCGAACATGGGGGCAGGCGCTCCAGCGCGATCGAAACAGAGACGGTGATTTTACCCCAGTGCGTCGCCCGGGACCGCACCAAAAGCGACGTTCAGGTAGCTACCATGGCCTCAACCACCCGCGTCCAGGCGCGCCCGAGGTTGTGGCGGTTGTAGCCACCGCCGCCGGTTCCGACCAGCCGACCGCCGCAGTACTGTTCTGCCAGCACACACAAGCGGGCGGCCGCGTAGGCATGGGCCTCCTCGGTCAGCGCCAAATGGGTGATGGGGTCGCCGCCAAGGCTATCCGCCCCGGCCTGCAGCAGAATGAACTCCGGCGGGTAAGCCGCCAGGTGCGCCTCCACCTGCACCCAGGCCGCATGAAAAGCCGCATCGCCATCCCCAGCCGCCAGGGGCAGGTTCAGCTTGGTGCCAGCGGCTACGCCCGTGCCCGTTTCCTCCGCCCGACCCGTGTGCGGATAGAGGGTAGAGGCATCCTCGTGAAGATCAGCGAAGATAAGCTCCGGGTCGTCCTCGAAGCTGTAGAACATGCCATCGCCGTGGTGCGCGTCAATATCCACATACGCAATGCGCCGCAGCCCGTGGTAGCGGCGTAGCCACTCCACCGCCACGCCCAGATCGTTGTAGACGCAAAACCCGGCGGCCTTCTGCCGAGTGGCATGGTGCAAGCCGGCGATGGGCACAAACGCATGCCTGACCCGACCTTCCATGACCGCAGCACACGCCTCCAGCGTTGCCCCGACGACCGTCGCGGCAGCGGTGTGCACGCCGCGAAAAGCCGGGGTGTCGCTCTCGTCCAAAAAGCCCTCAAAGCCGTCGGAGCAAGCGACGACAAAGTCGATATGCGCCGGGGTGTGGAACAACTCCAGTTCTTCGCGGCTCGCTTCACGGGGTGCCAGGCGAATGACCCGGTCCAGCGCGACGCTGTGTTCGAACTCGCGTAGAAACGCCGACTGCCGGTCTGGCCCCCACGGATGGCCATTGGGAAAGCCATAGCGGGCGAGCGCTTCACTGGTCACCAGAGCGGTATTTGCCATGGTTCGGAGCCTAACAGGTCACAGCGGCCCTGCGCAGCCGTGCAGAAGACGCCGGTTTGCCCGATAATTCACGGCTAGCCGCCTCCATTCAAGCTTATTGCAGGATTCTCATGGCCCAGTTCATCTACACCATGCACCGTGTTGCCAAGGTGGTGCCGCCCAAGCGCTTCATCCTGAAGAACATCTCGCTCAGCTTTTTCCCCGGCGCCAAGATCGGCGTACTGGGTCTGAATGGCTCGGGCAAATCCACGCTGCTGCGCATCATGGCCGGTGTGGACACCGAATTCGACGGCGAGGCCCGCGCCTTACCCGGCACCAAGATTGGCTACTTACAGCAGGAGCCACAGCTCGACCCGGCGAAGAGCGTGCGCGAGATCGTCGAAGAGGCGGTCAAGCCCATCAAAGACGCGCTCGCGGAGCTGGACCAGGTCTACGCGGCCTACAGCGAAGAAGACGCAGACTTCGACAAACTGGCCGCGCGCCAGGCGGAACTGGAGTCCATCCTGGCCACCACCGACGGCCACAACCTGGACCGCACGCTGGATGTGGCTGCCGACGCCCTGCGCCTGCCGCCGTGGGACGCGAATGTTGCGAACCTCTCGGGCGGTGAAAAACGCCGCATCGCGCTGTGCCGTCTGCTGCTGTCGAAGCCCGACATGCTGCTGCTCGACGAGCCCACCAACCACCTCGACGCCGAATCCATCGCCTGGCTCGAGAAATTTCTCGAGACCTACCCAGGCACGGTCATTGCGGTCACCCATGACCGCTACTTCCTCGACAACGTGGCCGGCTGGATTCTCGAACTGGACCGGGGTGAAGGCATCCCGTGGCAAGGTAACTATTCCTCTTGGCTTGAGCAAAAGGAAAAGCGGCTGGCTACGGAAGACAAACAACAAGAAGGGCTGCGCAAGACGCTGCAGCAAGAACTGGAATGGGTGCGCCAAAACCCCAAGGCCCGTCAGGCCAAGAGCAAAGCCCGTCTACAACGCTTCGAAGAATTGCAATCGCAGGAATTCCAGCGCCGTAACGAGACCAACGAAATCTACATCCCGCCGGGCGAACGCCTCGGCGACCTCGTCATCGAGGCGCAGGATTTACGCAAGGCTTTCGGCGATCGTCTGTTGTTTGAACATCTGTCGTTCAACCTGCCCAAGGGCGGTATTGTCGGCATCATCGGCCCGAACGGCGCCGGCAAGACCACGCTGTTCCGCATGCTCACCGGCCATGAACAACCCGATAGCGGCGAAGTGCGCATTGGCCCTTCGGTCAAGATCGCCTATGTTGACCAGTCGCGCGACACGCTCGATGCGAAAAAATCTGTATGGACGGAAATCTCTGACGGGCTCGACATGATCCGCGTCGGTAACTATGAAACCCCATCCAGAGGCTACGTCGGCCGTTTCAACTTCAAGGGTGCGCAACAGCAGCAACTCATCGGCGAACTGTCAGGAGGGGAACGCAACCGCGTCCATCTGGCCAAGGTGCTGAAGTCGGGTGGCAATGTGCTGCTGCTGGACGAACCCACCAACGATCTGGACGTGGAAACGCTCCGCGCGCTGGAAGAAGCCCTGCTCGCCTTCCCGGGTTGCGCGGTGGTCATTTCGCATGATCGCTGGTTCCTCGACCGTATCGCCACCCACATCCTCGCCTTCGAAAGCAATTCGGAAGTCGTGTGGTTCGAGGGCAACTATCAGGACTATGTGGCGGACCTGCGCAAGCGCAAGGGTGACGACGCCGACCAGCCACACCGCATCCGCTACAAGCCACTCAACGGCTGACGCCAGTCGCAAGGTCGCGAGCAAGCTCGCTCCTACCGGCAACCCGTTGCCGCGACTGGCTAGCCCAGGGCCTTGCGTGCATTGCGGAACAGGCGCATCCAGCCGGAGTCCTCGCCAAGCCCCGGCGGGCGCCAGGAGTACTGCACGCTGCGGTGTACGCGCTCGGGGTGGGGCATGATGAGGGTGACGCGACCGTCGTCGCTGGCCACGCCGGCAATGCCCAGCGGCGAGCCATTGGGGTTGAGCGGATAGCGCTGTGTGGGCTGCCCGTGGTGGTCCACCCAGCGCAGACCCACCAAACCAGCGCCGAGCAAACGCTCAGCGCCTGCCGCCTCGACGAACTCGGCGCGGCCTTCCCCGTGCGCCACGGCGATGGGCATGACCGCCCCCGCCATCCCCTGCAGGAACAGCGACGGCGTGGGCAGCACTTCGACGAGCGCCGTACGGCCTTCGAACTGCTCCGAACGGTTGCGCACGAAACGCGGCCATAATTCGGTGCCGGGGATCAGCTCCCGTAGTGCCGAAACCATTTGGCAGCCATTACAGATGCCCAGCGTAAACGCATCCGTCCGCGCGAAGTGCGCGCTAAACGCATCGCGTGTTCGCGCATGGAACAGAATCGACTTGGCCCAGCCCTCACCGGCACCCAGCACGTCACCGTAAGAGAAGCCACCGCAGGCGGCCAGTCCGGCGAAGCCACTGAGCTGCACCGTTCCTGCCAGCAGTTCGGACATGTGCACATCGACCGGCTCAAAGCCGGCACGATGGAAGGCTGCCGCCATTTCCATCTGACTGTTCACCCCCTGCTCGCGCAGGATAGCCACCCGCGGGCGGGCGCCTGAATGAATGAACGGCGCGGCAATATCATCCGCCGGGTCGTAGGGCAGACGCTGGAACAGGCCGGGGTCCGCCGTGTCGAGCAGTGCCGCAAACGCTTCATCGGCACAAGCCGGGTCGTCGCGCAGACGTTGGATCTGGTGACTGGTGGAAGACCAGGCACGATGCAATGCAGTACGCGATTCGTCGAGCAGCACCGCGGCATCCTGCCGCACCACGACGGCATCGCCGCCCTGCACCGCTGTGCCAATGGCATGCACCACGCCACCCAGCCCATGCTGCGTCATCAAGGCCACAAAGGCGGCGCTGTCAGCCGCACGCACCGCGCACACCGCTCCCAGCTCTTCGTTGAACAAGGTTGCCACCGCCTGCGCGTTGCGCTCTGCAGCACTTGGCGACACCGCCCCTGGCATCGACGGCAAAGGTGCGAGGTCGATCTCCAACGAGCAGCGAGAGGCGAAGGCCATCTCCACCAGCGTCACCGCCAGACCCCCGTCGGAGCGATCGTGATAAGCCACGACCAGCTCTGCCTCTACCGCAGCCCGCACGGCGCCGAAGAAGCGTTGCAGCAGTAGCGCCTCGTCAAGGTCCGGCGGCACGTCGCCCAACTGACCATAGACCTGCGCGAGGCAAGAACCGCCAAGGCGCTGCCGGCCGGCCCCCAGGTCCAGCAGAAACAGCTGCGTGGCGCCGGCGGCAGCGGCAATGCACGGCGTGAGCGTACGGCGCACATCGCCCACTGGCGCAAACGCGGTCACCACCAGCGACACCGGCGACCATACGGCCTTCTCCGCCGACAGACCATCGGCCCCCAACTCACTCCAGCGCGTGCGCATGGACAGCGAATCTTTGCCAACCGGAATGGCAATGCCGAGCACCGGGCAGAGCTCTTCGCCCACGGCATACACCGCGTCGAACAAAGTAGCGTCTTCTGCCAAATCGCCGCAGGCCGCCATCCAGTTAGCCGACAACTTCACCTCGCCAATGGCGCGCACATCGGCGGCCACCAGGTTGGTCAACGCTTCGGCCACCGCCATGCGCGCCGAAGCCGGGCCAGACAGCAACGCCAGTGGCGCGCGTTCACCCATGGACATCGCCTCGCCGGCGGTCGTGCGAAAGCCAGCAGCCGTGACTGCCACGTCCGCCACCGGCACCTGCCACGGGCCCACCAACGGGTCGCGATGGATCAGCCCGCCCACGCTGCGGTCGCCAATGGTGATCAGAAAGCTTTTGTCCGCAATGGTTGGTAGATGCAGCAGGCGATACAAGGCCTCGCGCACATCGATACCCGCCGTTGCCACCGGTGGTGACTGGCGCTGCACGCGCTCCGCACGACGCGACATTTTTGGTGGCTTGCCCAGCAACACATCGATCGGCATGTCTACCGGACGGGTTCCAAAATGCGGGTCGTCTACCCGGAGCACGCCATCCGCCGTGAGTTGCCCAATGACCGCAAACGGGCAGCGTTCGCGTTCGCATAAGGCGGCGAATTCCGGCACACGCTCCGGCGGCAACACCACCACGTAGCGCTCTTGCGATTCGTTGCACCACAGCTCCAGCGGCGACATGCCCGGCTCGTCGTTGGGCACCGCGCGCAGGTCAATGTGGCCACCACGGTCACTGTGCGCCACCGCTTCGGGAACCGCGTTCGACAAACCCCCAGCACCCACGTCGTGAATGAGCAGAATCGGATTCGCCGCCCCTAACGCCCAGCAGGCGTCGATGACTTCCTGCGCGCGACGCTGCATCTCTGGGTTGCCACGCTGCACGGAAGCGAAGTCGAGAGCCGCGCTGCTCGCGCCACTGTTGACCGAGGAAGCCGCACCACCGCCCAGCCCAATGAGCATGGCCGGTCCGCCCAGCACGATCAGCGCCGCACCGGGCGGCACGTCGCTTTTGTTCACGTCAGCGCGACGCACGTTACCCAGACCACCGGCCAGCATGATGGGCTTGTGGTAACCGCGGGTGACGCCCGCGGGGTCGCCGGGTACCGCGAGCTCGTAGGTCCGGAAGTAACCGAGAATGCCGGGGCGGCCAAATTCGTTGTTGAAGGCAGCAGCGCCCAACGGGCCCTCCGTCATGATCTCCAACGCTGAGGCAATGCGGGAGGGACTCGAAGCCGCCGTTTCCCACGGCTGTTCAAAACCCGGAATGCGCAGGTTCGACACGGAAAAACCCGTCAGGCCGGCTTTCGGCTTGGCGCCACGACCCGTGGCCCCTTCATCGCGAATCTCACCACCACTGCCGGTAGAAGCCCCAGGGAACGGCGAAATGGCGGTTGGATGATTGTGCGTCTCGACTTTCATCAGGATGTCGATGGGCTCGACATGAAAGCCGTAGCCGCGCGTCGCCGGGTCCGGCCAGAAGCGCTCCGCCGTGGTGCCGGCCATCACCGCTGCGTTATCGCGGTAAGCAGACAGCACGCCGTCCGGGCTGTGCGCATAGGTGTTGCGAATCATGCCAAACAGCGACTTCGGCTGCGCCACGCCATCCACGGTCCAATCGGCATTGAAGATCTTGTGGCGACAGTGCTCGCTGTTCGCCTGCGCGAACATCATCAGCTCCACATCATGCGGGTCGCGCGCCAGCTGCGCGTAAGCCGCCAGCAGGTAGTCCAGTTCGTCGTCGGCCAGCGCCAGCCCCAGACGCGAATTGGCGGCCACCAGCGCGGCACGGCCCTCCGCCAACACCGGCACGGTTGCCAGTTCACGCGGCGCCGTCTGGCGGAACAGTCCCGCCGCGGCTGCCGGGTCGGTCAGCACCGTCTCGGTCATGCGGTCGTGCAGCAGTGCGGTGAGCTGTTCCAGCTCCCCCTCGGACAGTGCCTGCGATGCCAGCAGGGTGTAGCGCACGCCGCGTTCAATCCGGCGCACCTGCGACAGACCGCAGCCCCGCACGATGTCGGTGGCCTTGCTCGCCCACGGCGAGAGGGTGCCAAAGCGTGGCACCACCCACAAGGCCACGGAGTGCGCCGCCACTGCGGCCGTGGCCGCCGCTTCGCGCGGTCCGTAGGTGAGCAGCCGGTCCAGCACCGCTTCATCCGCCGTCGTCAGCGGGCCGGTCAGATCCGCCAGATGAATGAACCGCGCTTCCACGGCCACCACGGCTGAAACCCGCGCCTGCAAGCGTTCGCGGAGTTTCTCAAGGCGGAACCGGGAGAGCGCAGTGGCGCCGGTCTTAAGCAGCATTCAGTTTTTCCGGTCGCCAGGCGGGCTGCCCGGCGGCATGAAGGGCATCGGGAACGCGGCCACATTGCCGCCTTCCAGCGAGGAGATTTTGCTCACCCCCAAGGCAGCAGCACGCGCTGTGACCTCGTCGATGCGCAAAATGCTCTGCAGCGGCAGGTAGGTGCGTTTCACCCCCTCAAACTCCGCTTTAATCCGTTCTTCGCCCGGGTCGACCACGAGGGTGGTGCGTTCACCGAACACGAGTTGTTCGACTTCTATGAAGCCAAACAGGCTGCCCTGACCCACCTTCCGGGCGTAGATCTCGTAGACCTTGCCCTGGTGGACGAACATGACCTTGAAAATGTGACGTTCAGCCATCTTTTATCGGTGCCGGAAGGGTAATTTGGGAAGACGAAGTTTACACGCCTCCACCCCTGTCCGGGGTGACGTTGCGCGACGGGAGCAGTTGATGGCCTTGCGCTTACAGTTGGTCAGCGCGCAGGCGGCGGACCTGGGCGAGGCCGCCACCTTGGTGCTGGGGGTCCACGGGGGCCGGCTCGGCCGTGCCTTTGACAACGACTGGCCGCTGCCGGATGAGCACCGCTACCTCAGCGCCTACCATGCGGCCTTCACCCACTTGGCGGGTGAATGGCGGGTGATGGATACCAGTTCCAACGGCACCTGGATCAACCGCGAACCCCAGCCCATTGGTCGCGGCAACAGCCGCAAGCTGCACCACGGCGACCGCCTGCGCTTTGGCAACTATGTGGCTTTGGTCAGCTTGGTGGCCGACAACAACTTTTCGCTCGATGCGGACTTGGTCGGCGCGGACACCGATCACCTCATTAATGCACTGCCGCAGGCTACCGACGACGATCTCGGCGCACTGCTGGATCTGCAAACCCTGCTGGAGGCGGCCCTGCCACCGGCCAGCGACGCTGGCCGCACGCCGCGAGCCACCGTGTCCACCACCCTCAACCCGGGCCGGGCCATGCGCCGTGAGGACAGCAGCGGCTTTCGCCTACCGCCAGCCAATGCCGCGCCCCCGCCCACCCGCGAACAACAGGCGTTGCAGGCAGCAGCCCTGCTGCAGGGCACCGCAGCGGTTGCTCCGGCCGGCCCAACCGTGCCGACCACCGCCCTGACGGCACTCGGACGTGGCCTCGGCCTCGACTTGTCCAGCATTCCAGCGGAGCGCCAAACTGCGGTGCTCGCGGCTGCCGGCCAGTTACTGCGTGAATACACCCTTGGCGTCATGGAACAGCTCCGCGAAGAACGTGTGCGCAGCGAGCGGCTCGATCTGTCCCCCGGCTCGGCGGCGCGTAACCCCAACCCGCTGGAAGCGTTGGAGAGCACCGATGAAGCCCTCACCCGTTTGCTGGTCACGCCCGGACAACGTTTCATGGCGCCGGTAGATGCCGTCCGCGACGCCTTTAAAGACCTGTCCGCGGCCACCACCGCCCACGAACAGGCGCTCTGTGCGGGCATCAACCACCTGCTCGAGCAACTCGCCCCCACGGCACTGAGCGCACGCTTTGACCGCATCCTCGGTCCGCAAGGCCATGCCGGTAACCCGGCGCAGTACTGGGCGCTGTACCCCGACTTGCACCGCGCCGTGACCCAGCGCCGCGTCGACGGCCTCCCGTATGCCTTCACCGAAGCCTATGTGGCCGCGCGCCCGGCAGCGACTGCCGCCGTAGAGACCACCCTGCCCACGCCGACCGACCACCTGGCCACCGTGGAATGGCGTCGCGCCTGAACGGCGCGCTAGACTCGCGGCATGAAACCGGCCGCTGCCTCCGACTACCGCGCCTTGGCGCAACGCCGCCTGCCGCATTTTCTGTTCGAATATATCGACGGCGGCGCCTACACCGAACAGACGCTGCGCGCCAACACCGCTGACCTGCAGCAAGTGGCCTTGCGCCAACGCGTGCTGCGCGATGTTTCCAAGCTCGACACCACCACCACACTGTTCGGTCAGCCGCTGTCTCTGCCAGTGATTTTAGGGCCGGTTGGTCTGGCCGGGATGACCGCGCGCCGCGGCGAAGTGCAGGCCGCGCAGGCCGCCGCTGCCGCCGGTGTCCCGCTGTGCCTGTCGACTGTATCCCTGTGCAGCCTCGCCGAGGTCGCCAACGCCGTGCGCAGCCCACCGTGGTTTCAGCTCTACGTGCCACGCGACCGCGCCTGCCTGCGACACCTGCTCGACCACGCCACCGCGGCCGGGTCCCCGGTGCTGTTCGTGACCGTCGACCTACCGGTGACCGGCACGCGCTACCGCGATGTCCGCGCCGGCTCCACCGGGGGCACGGCCACCCAGCGCCGACTGCGTCGGGCGGTGCAGGTGCTGGCCCGGCCACGCTGGGCTTGGGACGTGGCCATCCGCGGCCAGCCACTACAGCTGGGCAATATCGCCGCCATGCTCGGGCGCACCGCGGGGCTGGACGATTTTTTTGCGTGGCTCGGTGACAATTTTGACCCCAGCGTCACTTGGGACGACCTCGCCTTTCTGCGCAGCCAGTGGCCAGGTCCCATCGTGCTCAAAGGCATCCTCGATGTGGAAGATGCGCGTCATGCGGCGGCGCTCGGCATCGAGGGCATCGTGGTCTCCAACCACGGCGGACGACAGCTCGACGGCGTGCCGTCCGTGGCGCGTGCACTGCCTGCCATTGCCGCCGCCGTGGGCGATCAGCTGACGGTGCTGGCCGATGGCGGGGTGCGCTCGGGACTCGATGTGCTGCGTATGCTGGCGCTCGGTGCCAAAGGCGTTTTACTCGGCCGCGCTTGGGTCTACGCACTGGCCGGTGGTGGTCAGGCGGGTGTCGCGCACCTGCTACAGCTCATCGAAGCGGAATTGCGCGTGGCCATGGCGCTCACGGGCACCACACGGATCAGCGATCTTGACGCCAGCTGTTTGGTGACCTGAAGGCGGCAGCTGCAGCCGTTCAAGGGAAGACGCGCGGCACCCAAAACAGCCCGAGCAAAGTCACCAAGGGCACCGCAATCAGGTTCAGCCACAGGCCTGCGCGCATCAGCTGCGGCACGGTGACATAGCCGGTACCAAACACAATCGCATTCGGTGGAGTGGACACCGGCAGCATGAAGGCGCAGCTGGCGGCAATACCCACCGGCGCCACCAGCCACACCGGGTTCATGCCCAGCCCCACCGCCAAGGCCCCCACCACCGGACCAAACGCCGAGACCACCGCCGCATTGGTGGTCAGTTCAGTCACCGCAATGATGACCGACACGATCAGCGCCAACAGCATCCACAGCGGCCAGCTACCAAAACCCGCTAGCTGCGCACTAATCCACGCGGCCAAGCCACTGGTGCCCATGGCATCGGCCAAAGCCAATCCGCCGCCGAGCAGCATCGCAATGCCCCAGGGTAATTTGCTAGCGCCCTGCCAATCCATCAAGGTTCCCCGTGCCGCGCCACCGGCCGGCAGCAGGAACAGCGCCAACGCACCGGTCATGGCGATCCCGGCATCCGAAGCGCCCGGCACCGCGTCCTTGAAAAAGCCACGCAGCACCCAGGCCAGAGCCACCAGCACCGCCACCAGCGCCACGCGCTGCTCGGCTGCCGTGACCGGCCCGAGCTCAGCTCGCGCACGCCGCACCTGCGCGGCACCCGCGCCTGCATCTTGCAATGCGAAGGGATAAGCAATGCGGGTGAGCACCCACCATGACAGCGGCAACATCACCACCACGAAGGGCACACCCACCAGCATCCACTGCGCGAAACCCACCTCGACAAAGAACGGCGCGCCGCGCAGCAAGTTAGCCATCACCACATTCGTGGCGGTCCCAATGAGGGTGCCAACACCACCAATACTCGCCGCATAGGCCACGCCCAGCATGAGACAGCTGGCAAAATGCCGCCGGTCGCGTTCGGAACCCACAACACCGGCATCACCCAGCAACAAACCCGCCACCGAGGTGGCGATCGGCAACATCATCATGGTGGTGGCGCTGTTGCTGATCCACATACTCACCAGACCCGTGGCCAGCATGAAGCCCAGTACCAGCCGCTGCGGACCAGCGCCTGCGCGCTGAATGACTGCCAGCGCTAGCCGTCGATGCAGACCGCAGCGCTCCATGGCCAGCGCGATGAGAAATCCACCGAGAAACAGAAACACCAAGGCGCCGCCATACGGGCGCGTGGCCACTTCGATCTCGGCAATACCCAACACCGGAAACAGCACGATAGGTAGCAAGGAGGTGACCGCGATGTCGGTAGCCTCGGTCGCCCACCACACCGACATGAGCACCGCGATGCCAGCAGTGTGCCAGGCCGCGAGGCTCAGCCCTGCGGGTGGCAGACCGACCAGCGTCACGCAAAAAGCCGCGGCGCCCACCGCCAAACCACCACGACGAACAGACAGTGGATTCATAGCGCTCTGTCCCCGTTCATCCGAAACGAAACCCCGACAAGGCAGCGGTCATCACCTGGTCCGCATAGACCCGCTGTCCGGCAGCGTCGCCAGCAGCACCGACTGCCACCATCAACGGCAGCAAATGTTCTTCAGCCCGCGGAGGGTGCGACAGGCGCGCCGCCGGGGCCTGTGCCCAGTGCGTCAACGCCACTTCACGCAGGTTAGGGACTGACTCCACGGTCGCCGTCAGCCAAGCATCAAACTGCTCCGACACCGGGCCAAAGCGCGCATCCCCATAGGCGCGCATGTTGTGAAAGCTCATGCCACTGCCGATGATCAACACGCCTTCATCGCGCAGCGGCGCCAGGGCTTTCCCCATGGCTAAATGCGCCCCCGGGTCTAGGCTGTTGAGCAGCGACAGCTGCACTACCGGAATGTCCGCCGCGGGAAACATCAGCAGCAACGGAATGAACACTCCGTGGTCGAAGCCACGCTCCAAAGCCATGTGCGCGGGAATGCCTGCCGCCTCGAGCAACCCTGCCACGCGCTGGGCCAGTGCCGGATTACCCGGCGCTGGATACTGCAGCTGATAGGTGTGCGGCGGAAAGCCCTGGTAGTCGTAGATGAGCGGCGGCTGCGCGCCGCCCGTGACCTGACAGCTGGGCTCCAACCAGTGCGCCGACACTAACAGCAGCGCGCGTGGTCGCTCCGGCAAGGTGGCCGCAATGCCCTTGAGAAAGGCCGCCATGCGGTCCCAAATCATGGGCGGATCCCAGTCCATGAAGAAACAGGGCCCACCGCCGTGGGGGATGAACCAGGTGGGCTGGCGAGGTGCAGGGGAGTGGGCGTTCATGCTGCCCGCGATGCTAGCACCACCAGACGGGGTAGCCCTGCAGCGCTTCTGGAGAGGATGCCACGGCGGCTAGAGCGGTAGCTGAAGACGCCAGCAATACCGCGGTAGCAAGCCCCCCAGCAAGGGAGTGGCGGAGAGGGTGGGATTCGAACCCACGGTGGGCGTAAACCCACGCCTGATTTCGAGTCAGGTACATTCGACCACTCTGCCACCTCTCCGCCGAGTGGCCCACGCCTAGCGGCGGGGAACGGGTATTCTAACACCGTCTGCCCGGGTAGGAGTGCCCCCTGTTGCCCACTGCTACTGCCCCTTGGCGCCACGTCGTACTGTCGGTGATGCGGGTGCTGGCCGGGCTGCTAGCCACGTTCTTGCTCGGCACCTGCAGTGAAACGCCACCCGTGCTCGAGCAGATCCAGCTGCAAGGGGAGCTGCGCGTGGCCACGCGCAACAGCCCCATCGCTTACTGGCAGGGGGTTAACGGACCCGATGGCCCGGAATATGCCTTGGCAGAGCGGTTTGCACGCGCATTGGGAGTGCGCCTGAAACTCACCGTGCTCAACACACCGGACAAGCTTGCCGCCGAAGTGAAGAGCAACCGCGCCCATCTGGCAGCGGCTGGCCTGGCCATCAGTCCGCGTCCCGAAAAACAGCTGGTGTGGGGCCCTTCCTACATGGATGCGCGGCAATACGTCATCGTGCGCCCGCAGGGACCGCGTCCACGCCGTATCAGCGGCCTGCGCACACTGCGCGTTGAAGTCGTGGCAGGCAGCGCTCAGGCCGCCGCGCTGCGTAAAGCCGTCGGCATAGCGCTGCAAGGTGCCCGTCCGGCGCGGTGGAAAGAAAGCACGGATGTGTATGTACTGGATTTGCTGGACCGTGTCTCCACCGGCAAGATCGACGCCACAGTGGCCAACGAACACGAATACCAGCTGGCGCGAAATTTCCACCCGGAACTGACCATTGCGTTTGAACTGCGCGAAAAAGCGCATCTCGCCTGGTGGCTGCCGCGGTATGAACCGGCACTCATTGCGCGCGTCGAGGCGTTCTTCAAGGCTTTGGCGCCCGAGCTCCCGCAGTGGCTGGCGCCGCATTACGCCGACCCGGAACGACTGGACTATGTCGGTGCGCGCAATTTTATTGGCCATGTTGACGAGCGCCTGCCGCTTTATCGCGTAATTTTTCAACAGGCAGGCACGGCCACAGGCCTGGATTGGCGGCTCATCGCCGCCATCGGTTATCAGGAATCGAAGTGGGACCCGGCGGCCGTCTCTAAGACAGGCGTGCGCGGCATGATGATGCTGCAGGAAGATACCGCCAGCCGCATGGGCGTGAAGGACCGCGGTGATGCGCAACAAAGCATCTTGGGGGGCGCGCGCTATTTCCTCGAGGTGCGTTCGATGATCCCCGCGCGCATTCCAGAGCCGGATCGCACCTGGTTCGCACTGGCGGCGTACAACATTGGTTTTGGGCACCTTGAGGATGCCCGCGTGCTGGCGCAACAGCATGGTCGCAGTGCAGACCGCTGGCTAGACGTGCGCGCGGCACTGCCTTTGCTCGCCACTGAAAGCAGTTTCCTGAACACCAAGTATGGTTACGCACGCGGCTACGAGACGGTCCGCTTTGTCGACAACGTGCGTGCTTATCTGGATATCTTGGAGTGGGTTGCGCCCGACCCCCAGGCGCTGGCAGAGGCTTCGCCAGCAATCGATACCAGTGGCGCCATCAGGCGTTCGGAACGTTCCGCCGGGCGGCAAAAAACGCGTTGAGCATGGCGCCACAATCGTCAGCCAACACGCCACCGATGAAATCGATGGGGTGATGCTGGCCCGGTAGCTGGAACAAGTTCAGTCGGCTGCCCACCGCTCCGGCCCGCGGGTCCCAGGCCCCAAACACCACCCGTTCCACCCGCGCATGCAGCAGTGCCGCCGCGCACATGGCGCACGGCTCCAGCGTCACGTAGAGCGTGGTGCCACCCAGCCGATAGTTCTGCAAGCGCTGCGCCGCCGCGCGCAACACACGCACTTCGGCGTGCGCCGTCGGGTCGTGCAGCGTGATGGGCGCATTGCCCGCCACCGCCAGCAGCTCGCCCTGGCGTACCAGCACCGCACCCACCGGCACTTCACCCGCCGCCGCCGCCTCACGAGCGGCAGCGAGCGCGTGGCGCATCCAATGCTGGTCAGGGGTATCGGCCGTGTGCATAGCGCCATTGTCGCGGTTTGGCGGGCGATAGGAAGCGGCTATCGGATACATGAAAACAATCGATTAGATGTTTTTGATAGAAATATCCAATATCAAACCCGTCGAATCCAGCATCACTTGCTGACCCCCCTGCCCAATTTGAGGAACCCGACCATGTCGCTGATCAACACCCCCGTCAAACCGTTCAAGGCCACCGCGTACCAGAACGGCAAGTTTATTCCCCTCACCGAGGCCAACCTGCAAGGCCAGTGGTCGGTGGTGATGTTCTACCCCGCTGACTTCACCTTTGTCTGCCCGACCGAGCTTGGCGATCTGGCCGACCACTACGCCACCTTCCGCGCCCTGGGCGTCGAGGTCTACGGGGTTAGCACCGACACGCACTTCGCCCACAAGGCCTGGCACGACACTTCAGACACCATCGGCAAGGTCACCTATCCGCTCGTCGGCGATCCGACCGGCCGCCTCGCCCGCAATTTCGAAGTCATGATCGAAGAAGAAGGGCTGGCGCTGCGCGGCACTTTTGTCATCAACCCTGAAGGCATCATCAAGCTGTGCGAGATTCACGACAACGGCATCGGTCGCGACGCCACTGAACTGCTGCGCAAGGTACAGGCCGCGCAATACGTGGCGGCCCACCCCGGCGAGGTCTGCCCGGCGAAGTGGACGCCAGGTGCCACGACCTTGGCGCCTTCGCTCGACCTGGTCGGGAAGATCTGAAGCCGACTTCGACCCTGCCCCGAGCCACTCGGCCGGGGCACCCCGCGACAACACTTGAGGCCACCATCATGCTGAACCAGACTCTCAAAACTCAGTTGCAAGGCTATCTGGCCCGTCTGACCCAACCGGTGGAACTGGTGGCTTCACTCGCCACGAACGACGCCACTACGGACCTCGCCGCGCTGCTGACGGACATCACCAGCCTCTCGCCCCTCGTCACTGCGCGCTTCGATGGTACCGCCGCACGTCGCCCCTCGTTCACCGTTGGCACGCCGGGCGCGCCGGCACGCATCAGCTTTGCCGGTCTGCCGATGGGCCATGAATTCACCTCGCTGGTGCTGGCCTTACTGCAGACCGGCGGTCACCCGCCCAAAGTGGACGATGCGGTCATCGCGCAGATTCGTGGGCTAGAAGGTGAACTGAACTTCGAAGTATGCATTTCACTTGCCTGCCACAACTGCCCGGACGTGGTGCAGGCGTTGAACCTGCTGGCCGTGCTGAACCCGCGCATTACCAGCACCATGATTGACGGCGCGCTGTTTCAGGAGGAAGTCACGGCGCGCAAGATCATGGCCGTGCCCACCATCCTGTTGAACGGTCAAGCCTTCGGCCAGGGCCGCATGACGCTCGAGGAAATTCTCGCCAAAGTGGACCACAGCGCCAGCGCACGGCAAGTAGACACCCTCGACGCCAAAGCACCCTTCGATGTCTTGGTGATCGGTGGTGGGCCCGCCGGCGCCGCCGCTGCCATCTACGCAGCACGCAAGGGCATCCGCACCGGGATGGTGGCAGAACGCTTCGGTGGCCAGGTGCTCGACACCTTGAGCATCGAAAATCTCATCTCTGTGCCTGAGACTGAAGGCCCGAAACTGGCGCGGGCAATGGAAGCCCAGGTCACTGCCTACGCCGTGGACCTCATGAACCTGCAGCGCGTCCGCACGCTAACGCCTGCCGGCACCGATGGGCTCACCCGCGTGCTGCTCGAAAATGGCGCCACGCTTGCTGCCAAGTCCGTCATTCTCGCCACCGGTGCCCGCTGGCGCGAGATGAACGTGCCCGGCGAACAAGAATACCGTGGCCGTGGTGTGGCCTACTGCCCGCATTGTGATGGGCCGCTGTTCAAAGGCAAACGGGTGGCGGTGATTGGCGGTGGCAACTCTGGAGTGGAAGCCGCCATCGATCTGGCAGGCATTGCCCAGGAAGTGACCTTGCTGGAATTTGACCAGCAGCTGCGCGCCGATGCCGTGTTGCAAACGCGGCTGCGCAGCCTGCCGAACGTACGCGTCATCACCCGCGCCAAAACACTCGCGGTGACCGGTGACGGCACGCAGGTCACTGGGCTGATCTATCAGGACCGTTTCAGCGACACCGAGCAACGGGTGGAGCTAGAAGGCATCTTCGTCCAGATCGGGTTACTGCCCAACACCGACTGGTTGAAGGGCACGTTGGCGCTGTCTGCACGCGGCGAGATTGAAGTGGATGTGCGTGGACAAACATCCCTACCGGGTGTGTTTGCCGCGGGTGATGCCACCACCACCCCGTTCAAGCAAATCGTTATTGCGATGGGCGATGGCTCCAAGGCGGCGCTGGGGGCTTTCGACCACCTGATCCGCTCACCCCTGGCCACAGCAATGACGCTGGAGAGCGGGAGCGCTACCGCCGTCGCCTAATGCTGGGCGGCAGCGCTGCCGCCTAGCCGTCTGGGGCGGCGCTGCCGTCCCAGTACTCAGCCGAACTCGAAGGAGGTCACGCCAAAGATCTGCGCATGGGTAGCGGGCGGTGCCGCGCCATACACCATACGGGCGCAACCAAAGGTCTGCGTCCAGCCCAAGGCTGCAGCCATGTCCACCGCCGCGGTATTCGGCTCGGGTACATCCAGCTGCACTTGTTCGCCCGGGCAAGTAGCGATGAGCGCGTGAATGATGGCGTGAGCCGTGGCTGGGTCGTCGGCAAACACTGGGCCGAGCTTGTAGCCCACCAGACAGGGGCGCAGCACCCCATACCCCACCAACGTTGCAGCGCCCGCGTTGGCTGAGCGTAGCGCGGCGCATCCCGTCGCGCCGCTCACCGCCACCCAGCGGCGCAGGAATTCACCACGTGCCACACCCACCACCGCTTGGTCATAGCGCTGCAGCTCATCAAAAGGCAGCTGGCCCAGCGGCACCAAGCGCAGCCCGGACGGGTCCGGCATGTCGTGCGCGACAGCGCCCATGAGTGGTGTCGCTGCGTCGGCAGTGCTGCTCGCCCTGCTGGGTGCCAGGCCCTGATAACGCAGATCGCGGTAGAGATATTGAAACCCACCGGCCGCATAGAACGGCGCCATCTCAAACACACCATCCATACCAATCCAGGCGCTGGGTTGTAAGCGCAAGCGCAAGCGACGCAAGCGCTCATGCCACAACACCCGGCCTAGGCCGCGGCCGCGGTGGTCGGGCCGCATAATAAACAACCCCATGAATCCAGCCAGGTCGCCGTAAGCAAGAATGGCGCCGCCACCCACCAATTCACCCGGCCGGTCAGTACCCTCGTGGTGAAAACGCAGTGCGATGAAGGCGGCGGGGTCGTATCCCCAGGCCACCTCAAGGTCGGCATGGCCTGGGTTCCAGCCTTCTGCCGCAGCCCAGCTAACCAGCACTTCTGCTTCATCGCGGGTCATGGCTGCGATCTGGTAACCGGCGGGCAGTGCCGTCATGGAGAAATTCATGGCGGCCCTCGCTCAGCGTTCGAGAAACCGCAGCGCCGTCAGCACATGCGCCTTCACCCCCACGGGCAAGACGGCTTCATTCACATCGAAGCCAGGCGAATGGTTGGACGGCGCAGTGGCCGGGTCCACGCCTGCCTGCGAAGCACCGAGGTGATAAAAAACCCCGGGAATCTCCCGTGACAGATAGCTGAAGTCTTCCGCAATGGTCGTTGGCGAAGCATCAGCACGCACCGCACCGGCACCCGCAGCTTCCACCAGCACCGGTGCTAACCAAGCCGAGAGAGCCTCGTCATTGAACACCAAGGCAGCATTCTGATGCACCGAAAACTCCGCTGTTGCACCGTAGTTGGCGGCCACGTTGTCCACCGCCAGGCCCACCCGGCGCACCAGATCATCGCGTTCGGCAATGTCGAATGTGCGCAGTGTTCCCGAGAGCACGGCCCGGTCGGGAATGATGTTGTAGCGCACGCCGGCCTGCAGAGTAGCGATGGTGAACACCGTGGGCGTCGTTGTCGGGTCCACCGTCCGCGCCGTGAGACTGTTGATCGTCTGCACCACATCCGCCGCCGCCGAGATGACATCCACACCCTTCCATGGCCAGGCAGCGTGGGTCTGACGACCTTGCAACACAATGTCGACCCGGTCTGAGGCCGCCATAAAACCGCGTGGCCGATAGAACAACGTGCCCGGTCGCCCCGGCACCACATGCAACCCAAAGACTGCATCGGGCCGCGGGTCGCGTAGCGCCCCTTGTTCGATCATCAGTGCCGCTCCCCCCTTCGGCTCTCCCGGCGGGGCACCTTCTTCTGCCGGTTGAAAAATAAACACCACGGTACCGCGAAGCCGGTTTTTCATTCCGGCCAACACTTCTGCCGCACCCATCAGCATGGCGACATGGGCATCATGACCACAGGCATGGGCCACCGGGACGGTGTTGCCCATATAAGTGCCTGTCGCCGTCGAAGCGAACGGCAAGCCAGTGGCTTCCAGCACCGGCAACGCGTCCATGTCCGCCCGCAACGCCACCACCCGGCCCGGCCGGCCACCGCGCAAAATTCCAATGACCCCCGTCCGCGCAACGCCCGTGCGCACCTCGAACCCGAGCGTCTGCAAATGTGCCGCGACCAGCGCGGCAGTACGGGTTTCGGCAAAGCCGAGCTCCGGGTGGGCATGCAGATCCCGTCGCCAGGCCACAACCTTGGGCAGCTCGGCGGCCACCGCACGTTCCACCGCGGCCAGTGCCAGCGGTGTGCTGCGTGCCGCCGCTGGAACGCCGAGCAGCCACCCAGCGGCAAAAATGGCCGTTAACAGGTGTCGATTAACCATGCGCGAACCTTGCCAATACGGTGGAGGAAAGCAGAGTAGCAGTCTTTGCCACCCGGCAAAGGCTCAGGCGCCGAGCGGCAAAGCGCCGGTGTGCTTCACTTCATCCAGACACACACTGGAGCGTACGCCATTCACCCCTGGCAGCTGCCCCAACGCCCGCAGCAGGAAATCTGACAGCGCGCGCAGGTCCTGAGCGACGACTTTCAACACGTAATCGAAGTCGCCAGTGACGGCGTAGCACTCCTGCACCTGCTCCATGGCACGCACCAGTTCGCGGAACTTTTCCACGTCGCGGATATGCCCACGTTCCATGGTGACATGCACATACGCCATGACGCCCAGCCCGAGGCGAACCGGGTCCAGCCGGGCTTCATAGCGGCGGATATAGCCCCGCTCTTCCAACCGCCGATGGCGTCGGTGAGATTGCGCCGCAGAGAGGCCCACCGCCACCGCTAGGTCCAGATTGGATACACGTCCGTCTTGCTGCAAACGGTGGAGGATGCGCAGATCAGCCGCATCCAGCGCATCTTCATGCAATTTAATATCCATATAGCCGCTCTTATAGAAATAATATTCTCGATATAGTCCTTTACCGAGAAAAAACGCAAGCCTATTTCCCTTTAAGCGCGCTAAGGTTCAATCACCGCAGCCTCTATGACTGCCCATCGCGAGGGGGACCGCAGCATGAATTACCCAAAGCATGGACTGGCTGCCGACGAGGCCGCGGCACCAGAGCGCGCCGACTGGACCTGTGACCAACACTGGGAACGCTACACCGCCGCGGAACATGCGGTTTGGAAAACACTTTACGAACGACAAATGCGCCTGCTGGCCGGACGCGCCTGTGACGAGTTTCTGGCGGGACTGCAGCACTTGCCGATGAGCGCCGCAACGATCCCAGATTTCGCACCACTGAACCGCACGCTGAAGCAGCGCACGGGTTGGCAGGTGGTCGCGGTCCCCGGACTGGTTCCCGACGAGGTTTTCTTCGACCACCTCGCCCATCGCCGCTTCCCCGCCGGCCGGTTCATTCGCCGACCCGAGCAACTGGACTACCTCGAAGAGCCCGATGTCTTCCACGATGTCTTCGGCCACGTGCCGCTGCTCATGCACCCCATCATCGCCGACTTCATTCAGGCCTATGGCGAAGGTGGCCTGCGGGCGCAGCGTCTGGGGTATTTGCCGCAGCTGGCGCGACTGTACTGGTACACCATCGAGTTCGGCCTGGTACAGCAACCCAACGGACTACGCCTGTTCGGCGCAGGCATTGCCTCCAGCTTCACGGAATCGCAGTTCTGCTTGGACAGCGATTCACCCCATCGGGTGGCGTTCGAGCTGGAGCGCGTCCTGCGCACGCGTTACCGCATCGACGATTTTCAGGAAACTTATTTCGTCCTGCGCGACTTGCCGCAACTACTGGAGTTGACCGCTATCGATTTCGCGCCGCTCTACGCCCACATCGCCACCCTGAGCGAGCTGGCGCCCGGGGAGCTGCTGGCCAAGGACCAGCTGTTACAACGCGGGCATCAAAGAAAGGCTCGGCCAGGAGCCGAGCCGATCCAAGCCGAAAATTAAATCCTCTGCACCGCGATAGGCACGGGGTTTTGCACCGTATTGACCACGGGCGACCATTTCGTGGCATGCGCCACCAGTTCGTCGAGCTCGGCCGCAGTGGGGCCATCGGCCTCCACATGAACCTTGACGCGCACCGCATGGATGCCCAGCGGCTTGGGTGAAAGATCGCCGGTACCCCACACCCCGCTGGTAATACAATCTCCCTCGAGTTCAATCTCAATCGCGCGTATCTGCCAACCGCGAGAAACGGCATTCGCCTGAATACCAACCGCAAGGCAGCTGCCTAGCGCGGCCAGTACCACCTCAACCGGATTAGGAGCAGTGTCGTCTCCCAGCGCGCCCTTCGGCTCGTCAACGATATATTGGTCAAGATCGCGAATATAGTTCAGGTGCCGAAATCTCTTCCCTTCAGCAACGGTTTTGCACCTGACCGTGCCAACAATATTTCCAGCAGCCTTGCCTTTTTCAGAAATGAGTTTGAGCGCGGCCCTATCTATTTGTTCGAACATGCGACAGCCCTCTTTTTTTTGATGGTGCAAACAGAAAGCCAAAACCGGCGACGGTGCAGCTGGTCTCTAGGTGGGCGATAGTAGCACCCGCAGCCGACGACGACGACGACTGGCGGTATGGTCGCTGCTGGCCGCGCCCGTTCCACCGCGTGTGCAACACCGCCTACGCTGAGTCATGTCTGCAGTGGAAGTGACAGGCGAAACACCAGCTTCCAAGCTGCCCATGGGGCAGGCTCGCCTGCTGACGGCTGTAATCCAGCACCACGAGAACGAAACGACTCCCAATGTCGTATTCGCCTCGTGGGCCGTTCCCGGACTTACCGCGAACAGGAACTGCATTAACGCAGCTGGACGACAGCCGCCGTGGTCGCCATGAAGATAGCCGTCAGGATGACCATGAAACGCGCGTCCGCCGAAGCGAGCTTGCCAATGGCAGCCTCACTGGCATTGTGCGTCGAACGGAACACCATGATGACGCGCACCAGCGTGACCACGATCAGGGCGTAGGCCACTAGGTAGATCTTGTCCATGAGAATGAGGTAGCCGACATCTGGCAGGTTGTCGGAATAGCTCTTCTGCAGGAAGATCGCCGTCAGCAGCGCACCAGCAGGCAACGCCGTCCGCGAGTCGATGTTCTGCGGGCTGAGGAACAACGCCGCAAAGCCGGCCAACAGCACCATGAACAACGGCATGAGCAACTTCCAGTAGAAGAAACTGGCCGGACGACCGATCTCGATGGCAAAAGACGCCGTGGAATAAGTGGAAGCCGCCGCTTCCTCGCCGAAATTGCTGCCGTAGTCATGCGCATAGGCCTGCGAAGACCAGCCATTGATCTGCCAGCCAGGAATGCGCAGGCTATTGCCGAGCCCACTGCCTTCCGTATCGACGACATAAGAAATCTTATCAGCACCGTTATTGGTGTCTTCAACGAAGATGGACAGCTTCTGCTGATCCAACGGGTAGTCCGCCAGCGAGAACGGCTGCACGAAGCGCCCTTCCACGCGCATGATCTGATACTTAGAGCCGTCAGCCAGCACCTTCGGCTCTTCGTTCAGATTCTCGCGCAGCTTGCCCCACTCGTCCACCATGTTGACGAATTCGAACGACGCCGTCGGGTCAATGTCGCCTTTCCAGCGCATCCAAAAATACGTATCCACGTAGTAGGTGTTGCTGCCAAGGTCCAGCTGATACACGGAAACCGGGTAGAAACCGACTTTCACTATCTGTGCAGTGGCAGGCGGAGCCTCCACCGGGACCAGCGTTCCCTTGCCGACCTCTGCCGCGGCACTCATGCCGGCGGCGCCGAAGAACACAAAGCACATGAACAGCAAGTTTCGAAGCAATTTCATAAACACCCCTGACGACGAAATTATTGATTTTTGGAAGCAGACCAGCTTGATCATATCCGATAATGAACGCCCGACCCAGCGCCCGCTTGCCCGCACAGAACACCCCCCTTACTGCGTGGTTTAAAAAAATGAAACCCGCTTACGGCTTAGGGGCCACTTGATCGACCACCAGCGCCACCCATTTGTCCAACGCGGGTTTAAGCGCGTCAAGGCTCATGCGCGTTTTTTCACTATCTGCGCGGCCAATGCTGCCGCCTAGCAACTCATGCTTGGATTCGCGCAGGATCATTGACGACGACGGCTGGCTCAGCCGCATTTCAACCACGGCCGTGGCCTGCATAACCTTGCCCAGCGCGGCGTTTTTGGCCGTTCCGGTGACGAGGCGCAAAGGCACTAAATCTAGGACCGTCTTACCCTCGGGCTGCGCGGCCAGCGCGGTCAGCGCCACCTCAAGCATGACATCAGCCATCGCCTTAGCATCGACCACGCGGGTACGAGCTGCCAGTTGCGAGCGCAACTGCTGCTCGGTGTAAGTCAATACAGCACTCACCAAGCTGTCATCCAGCTCACCAAACTTTGCAGCCAGCGGAAAACGGCCCAGCGGCATCACATAGACCACCGGACGTTTGAGGTCCGCTGCCCCCGGCGCCGTGTAGCCAAGATAGCGTGCGCGAATAGACCCTTCCTTGGTCAGACGGCCATAGTCGCTAAGAAAACCCGAAGCCGCGTCACTGGCAAAGACCGGCAGCGCCAACAAGCAAAGGGTGATGGCGAGAATACGTTTCATGAAAACACCTATGAAAACCAAATCAAGGAAAGTGCAGTCCGGGCGCACCTTAGCGAAAAGATAACATTCAAAATTGGCGGAGTTGACTAAAAAAATTATCGGAAATAGCGCCCGCTGCAGGGGCAGCGGTGTTCGGGTCGCCCTCCAGTGCCAACCGGCGGCCCCGTCAGGCCCCCGGTATGAATACCCCGGCCAAGGTGTGTGCTTTAGCGGCCTGAACTGAGCAGAAACCGGTAGGCCAATACAGAAGCGGGGTTAAGGATCACTCAATGCACTCGGTCAGCATAGAGACAGATTCATATTTCCCAACAGTTGCCCGCCCATTTTTTATCTTAAATGACAGTGTTCCCTGCGTTACATCATACACAGCGTCTCGTAACATCAAACGTAAAGTCCCCGCACGGTCATCGATACGGCTTTCATCTCCCTTGTGCGCAGATGTTGCGAGCGGTGAGTACCGTCGATAGGATTCGCCGTTGTCAGGGCCAAGCGTAAATCCTACTAGCGCATTGGTGCCATCAACATTGAACCAGTCTTTGGCTTCTTTCATGATATTGCAGTTATTCCAGCTTTCAGCGAAATCCGAGATATGGAAGGCGTAAAATCTTCTGTGTTTGCCGAGATTAGAAGCAGTTGACACGAGCTTATCAACAACCGAGAGAGTCAATACTTTTTGGTGTTTGTCTGTGGCCATTACGGTAGCCGAGCTAGCATGCAGAACGATTACTGCAGGATTACCCGGCATGTTCATGTCGGCGCGAGCCTCAATAAAGCACAGTAACAATAACGGCCCAAACAGATACCGAATTAATTTTTTCATAGGACTTTTTACCTTTTTTTTGTTAACGAGACATTACCTGGTCCCAGAGAATGATTAAGTATAAACAGTTTTTTTGTAACTTTTAGACGTAAGATTCGGTGGCAAGTAGCAACGGTCTTTGTCGTCGATAACACCGGGTTTATGGCCCAGAGCACCGAGAATAGCATCGTCAAATTTCTTGGAGGCCGCGACATCGTTGGCGCCGACGTCTGGCGGTCGCCTTGCAGCACCACGATGGAGCTGCCTCGCAGGGAATACATGCTGGAGACCGACACCGGCGCTTCGACCCCCTCCAGAAACGCGCGATAGATGGCGTCGGCATTGTCTTCGGTGAGGGTGGATACGCCGACTAGATTGCCCATGGGATGGGAAATGTTAGGGGTGGTATGCGCTTGAACGCCTGGGAAGCTCGCCATCTCCCACCGTCCGAGTATCTCCGGGAACTCGTAAAAACTGTTCTCGAGCGCATGGAGAATTGCGGTGTTAGGGGCGCCGCACCGGTTCCACCATTCCTGAGCACGAACCGAACCCGATGGTACGAAAGCCGGCTCGGACGGCGCGGGCGGAGAGTACCAACTGGTCACCATCGGCGAGAAAGGCACGGGTTTCACCGCTCGGCAAGGTAATCGGCGCCTTTCCCCCTTGCGACCGCTCCATCAGACTGCCGACGCTCTCCGGCGTTGGGCCGGACAAGGTACCGGTACCGAGCAGGTCGCCCGAATGTAGATCGCAACCGTTGCTAGCGTGATGCGTCACCATCTGCGCGACGGTCCAATACATCGCCCCCGCGGCGTTGCCGTGGCTGAGCCGCAATGGAGGCATACCGGACGAGCGCATGGCGGCGCTGGACAGCGTCACCTCCAGATCAATCGACAACGCACCAGCGATTTGATCGATTGCGTCAGTTAGATAGGGTAAGGGTGCCGGATCGCCATGCGGCCGGCGCGTCGGCTCCACACGGAAGGGCGCCAATGCCTCCACTGTGACGACCCAAGGCGATACCGTCGTCAGAAAGTTCTTCGCCAGGAATGGCCCCAGCGGCTGATATTCCCACGCCTGCAAGTCACGGGCCGACCAGTCGTTCAGCAAGGCCACGCCACCCACTCGTTCCCATGCGTCGGCGATCGGCACCGACTGGCCAAGATCATTGTGCCCGGCGATCCACACACCGAGCTCCAGTTCGTAATCAAGACGGCCGCAAGGTACGAATAGGGGCGCCTCCGCGTCGGCGGCCTTAACCTGACCAACCGGACGCACGACAGGCGTGCCCGATACCCGAACCGAACTGGCTCGGCCGTGATAGCCGATCGGGGTGTGCTTATAGTTCGGCAGCAGTGGGTTGTCGGGACGAACCAGCTTGCCGATGTTGGTGGCGTGATGGATGCTCACATAGAAGTCGGTGTAATCACCGATAGCAAAGGGTAGATGCAAATTAGCATCAACCACCCTATACAGACACGGCTCAACCGTCGAACGATGATCTTCCGCGGTCAGCAGCGCGAACAACGCATGACGCAAAGCCCTACGGTCCGCTGATGGGCGAGCGAACAGTTCATTGAGCGTTTCGCAACGCAACGCCGCGCGGACCTCCACGGGTAGCGCGTCGGCCAACGCCAGCGCATGCAAGTCCAGAATCCAATCGCCAATGATCGTCCCGATACGGCGCGCAGTGCCCCCCAGTGAAAACACGCCAAACGGAAGGTTCTGTACCGGAAAATCGGTATGATCGTCGGCCGACGTTACCCAGCTTCGTGCTTTGGCGTCATGTGTGTGGTCGATCGTCATGCCTTGCCCGGCTCTCGGTGTAGCCATTCAGCATGGCGCGGTGCCCGCTTCGTCCGGCTCCATTCTTCCAGCATGATCGGCGCCAGAGCCTGCAACTCGGCATATTGTTCAGGCCTGCCAATATTGCAGGCTAGTTCGAGTCGATGGCCATTGGGGTCGAAGAAATAGATCGATTTGAAGATGCCGTGATAGGTTGGCCCCAATACCTCGACAGCTTGAGCCTCAACATGCGCCTTAGCTGCCAATAGTGCAGCCTCATCGGCAACCTCGAATGCCAGATGCTGCACCCAGGAGGGCGTATTGAGGTCGCGACCCATCTCGGGCTGATTGGACAACTCGAAAAAGGCGAGCACGTTGCCTCCGCCGCAATCGAGAAAAACATGCATGTAGGGATCATTAGCCCCCGTCGACGGCACGCGGTCCTCTGCGAACGCCATGGTGTAGGTCATGCCGAGAACCCGTTCATACCAAGCCACCGTCTCGGCCGCGTCGCGGCAGCGATAGGCGACGTGATGAATTCGCTGAAGTGTGGGTGTTGTCATTACTCCCCTCCTTCCACCATCAAGACACCTCGGCGAATCTGGTCGCGTTCCATACTTTGGAACAAGGCCGTGAAATTGCCCTCGCCGAAACCCTCGTCGCGTTTCCTCTGAATGAATTCGAAGAACACTGGGCCGATCTGGGTTTCGGAAAATATCTGCAGCAGCAGGCGCCGATCGCCATCTGCAGTGGCCCCATCCAATAAGATACCGCGCACCTGCAACTCGGCGACCGGTTCGCCATGGCCAGGGATCCTTTCTTCCAGCATTTCGTAATAGGTGGCCGGCGGCGGTGTCATGAACGGTGTGCCGGTGGCCTGCAGCGTGTCCCAGACGGCGATCAGATCGTCGCAGGCAAAGGCGATATGCTGGATACCCTCGCCGTTGTAGGCGCGCAGAAATTCCTGGATCTGCCCTCCACCGGCTTTGCCTTCCTCGTTTAGCGGAATGCGGATCTTGCCATCGGGTGCGATCATCGCTTTGCTGGTCAAACCGGTATATTCGCCCTTGATATCGAAATAGCGGATTTCGCGGAAACCAAAGACGCGTTCGTAGAAGCCCGCCCAATGGGCCATCCGGCCCCCATAGACGTTGTGGGTTAGATGATCGATGATTTTAAGGCCGGCGCCCGTGGGATTCTTGTCGACGCCTGGCAGATAGACGAAATCGACGTCGTAAATCGACAGCTCGTTATCGCCGGCATGACCGACGTAGCGATCGACCAGATAGATGATCGAGCCACCGATGCCGCGGATTGCCGGCAGGCGCAGTTCCATCGGCCCCGTCCCTACATCGACCGGCTCGGCGCCGCGCTCGATCGCTACCGCATAGGCCTTCGCGGCATCGCGCACCCGCCAGCCCATGCCGCATGCCGACGGACCGTGTTCGGCTTCGAAATAAGCGGCTGGACTGGCGGGCTCATAATTGGCAATCAGGTTGATGTGACCCTGCCGCCACAGATGGACTCGCTTGGAGCGATGATTGGCGATGTGTGTGAAGCCCATAGCCGCGAACACGGGCTCGAGAATCTCCGGTTGCTGCGCGGTGAATTCGATGAACTCGAACCCGTCGAGACCTAGGAGATTATGGAAAAGGTCGATCCTGGCGGCGTGGACGTTCACAGCGTTACTCCCTACTGCGCGCCGCAGCATGGCGCAATAAAATGCATGATACTGGAGGTCATTTGCCTTATTGGCGCATAGAGCGGCCTATTTTCCCGACAATGCACGCTACTATTGCGTAATATGTTCAAATGGCGCATGTTTGACGCATGGATAAAACTGACCTGCGTATCCTGGCGCAACTCCAGACAGACTCGTCGCGCTCTCATGCCGAGCTGGCTGACGCAATCCACCTATCTTCATCGCAGGTGTCCCGACGCATCGCCAAGTTGGAGCAGGACGGAATTATCCGCCAACATGTGGCTCTGCTGGATGAGGAACGCCTAGGCCTACAAGTCGAGGCCTTCGTCGCCGTCGCACTGAGCTCATACGCACCCGAGGCCGTTGCAGGATTCCACGATAGGATGTCGGCCCTCGACCAAGTGGTGGACTGCTGTTCCACCACGGGTGACGCCGACTACTTACTGCGTGTCGTGGCGCAAGACTTACGCAGCTTCTCCGCCCTCATCAACCAGGAATTGCTCGGTCACGGCGACATCGCCAGCGTACGTTCGAGCGTGGTGCTAGAGAGAATCAAGCGCACCACCGCCCTGCCACTGCCCCAGCCCCGCATTAGGGAAAAATTGTGAACGAAATCGAAAAAAACCGTTCAGTACCAGACTCATTTCCCAATGCCCGTCCCCGACTTTCCGAAATATTTTTTGCGTTTCTAGTAGTTGGCGCCACCAGCTTCGGCGGTGGAACCGTCGCTTACCAAAAAATCTTAATTGTCGACCACAAACAATGGCTTAGCGCCGATGAATTCATGGTGTTGCTGGGGATCGGGCAAACCCTGCCAGGCCTTAACGCGGTAAATATCGCGGTATTGTTCGGCGACCGTGTGCGACGCACACGAGGAGCGATCGCCGCCGCCATCGGGCTACTCCTGCCAGGCTGCACCCTCGTACTACTTGCCGGAATGTTCTATTTGAAACAGGGAGACAAACATTTCGCCAACCTATTGCTTGCCGGAGTTGCAGCAGCGGCAACAGGCTTGCTCTCTGCGATCACTTATCGCCTCGGAAAAAATCAGTTTAAAAATATCAAATCTGTTTCAGTCGTGGTCGCCTCATTTTTTTTAATGAGCATTCTGCATCTTGCGCTGCCCATCGTATTACTCATCATGTCGCCAATCGCGATCTTTATGTATCGACCGGCGCGCTAGGCCATGATTTTAGTAATTTTTCATCTTGCGCTGACTTTTGCGGTTATTTCGCTGCTTGCCGTTGGCGGAGGAACCGCTGTCCTGACAGAAATGCAGGCAGTCCTGTTAGACCAATTCAACATCAGTCCAGAGACGTTCCTGCAAGCGTATAGCCTAGGTCAACTCGCGCCTGGCCCGAACATGACCATGGTCGTCGTACTCGGCATGCAGATCGCCGGGGGCATCGGCGCACTGGTCGTTGGCATCTCTTTTTTTCTGCCTTCAAGCGTACTGTGCGTCTGGACGGGGCGCTGTTGGAACAGGATTGGCGAGACTCCTTGGCGTCGTGCGGCGCAGGATGCACTGGAACCTATTTCTATCGGATTCATGTGCTCCGGCGTCTACGCAGTGGCGAAGTCCGCCATTGGTGGGCCCATCAGTGCCAGCCTAGCGTTGGCCGCATGCCTGATCGTCATATCGTCGCGAGTCAACCCGGTTTACGTGGTGCTCGGCCTCGGAGGACTTGGCGTAGCATTACACCAAGTTTACCCAGCCCTACTCTGACCGACTAGTTCATGCGGACGATGCAATCTAGAAATTCGCTATAGCCGGCCACCTGCCCCGCGCCAATAGGGAGATTGCGCGCAAGAATTCGTAGCGCCGTCAGGTACCGACTCTCTAGGCTAATTGAATTAAATGCCCTACCGTTAACGCTTACTCGAGAAAATTCTATCTGCACGCCAAAAATCATGCTCTGAACGCGTCTGGCCTTAGACACCATGAGCACTCTCGGCTGGTAACCGGTTGCCGACATTATTTCAATCAAATCGTCGCTGCTGTGCAAGTCTGCTGTCACTTCAATAAGGCGCGGAAATATTTTTGCTAACGTAGCGGTTTTTTCCGGAAACTGGAATTTCACACTTGAACCGTAGGCAATAAAGCCATGGCAAGCTTCGACCATCCGCTTTATCTTTAGACCGCTCCCTCTGAGTTTAATATTGTCATTCTTGCCATGGACCAGAAGATAGTTATCTTCCAGCAGCTCCGCTTCGCTGTCAGAGTCAATTCCGAAACCATCCCACGAGGGCGGTAATTCAACCGCCTCTCCCTCTGGCCAAAAGACACGCCACTCCCAAGTCACTCTGCTTCGGGTATAGCTGACTCGCGGACCGTGGGTTTTTCTAGATTCGGCTGTAGCCGAATCGCTCTGGTCCGCGTCCAGCAAATAGGCACGCAAGCGGCAACGCAGGCGACTGACCGTCTCCGCTACCGCCCGCCCAACCAGATCCATGCGACGAATGGAATCTAGCCTTTCCCGGTGCTGGGTCGTCCATTTTTCGTGAGCACGGCCACCAAGAAAAGGGCCGGCAATCTCGCAGGCGCCAAGGAGCGAAATGAGGGAAGCATGCGCTGGTTTAGGCAGTTCCTCCGATTCGACCAACCCCTTCAGCTCTTCTTGCAAGGCCAGCGCTTCGCGCACCTGTGAGCCATTCCAGGCCACGTGGCGGAAGTCCCCGGAAACGCGGCTACAGAAGGAGAGGTTAATGTCGCGGCTAGCGAGCGAGGAAACCGTGGCTGACCGTAGATCGCCGATACGACTGACGAGCTCGTCAAGTGCAATATCTAGACGCACGCACCCCCCCCAGTGGCCCAGCAACCGCAGGGCGAGCGGTTGCTCTTCCGGTGCCTCGGATGATCGCTGGAGAATGAACAGATTATCCTGATCACTATCCACTTTTCCCGCGAATGCAAGATCCATTAATACTGCGCCGGCAAGCGCCACGTCGGCGTCAGACCAGGCGATCAGCGCGCGCGTTTTCATCGGTCAGGCCCAGAGACTGCTTCGGTATCTTCATAGAGCGGGAGTTAAACCAATGCGGGATTGAACAGCATTGCACCGTAGTGCGGCCGGTGTGGGCAAATTGGTCACTGCATCGGTCCGTGTAGCCGCTCGGGCCGTCGTCACCCAGGCGGCCAGTATAGCGTTAACCTTATTTTATGACCGCTGAACGGTACAAATCGGCTCTTGGCGAAATGCGCCGTTTGGATGTCCCGTGGAGTATGCGCACAAGGCCGTGCTCTAAGTCTTGCGGTTATCCAAGCTACGCATCGGCGCCGCCAATACGGCCGTCAGCAGGGCGACTACGGCAAAATACCAAGCGGGTGCCAATGCACTACCGGTCAGCGTCGTCAGCCACACCGCCACCACCGGCAGCGTCCCGCCGAATAGCACCGCGGCCACGGTCAAGCTGACGGCCAGACCCGACGTCCGCAGCTGGGGCGGGAAGGCTTCGACCAAATACACGGTCGACCCACCATTCATGCAGGCCCTGACGGCAGCCAGCACCAACTGTGCGGCGAGCACTACGGCGGCAGTGGCTCCCTGCATGAGCATGAACAAGGGGACCGTGAGAATCGCTGCCAGCAAGCTACCAATCATCAGCAGTGGCTTGCGTCCAACCCGGTCCGAGAGAGCGCTGAAAAACGGCGTTAACAGGAGCGAGGAAGCCAACACGAGCATGTTGATAAGCAAGATTATCGGGGTGCCTAGGCTGGTGTTTTCCGCCAACCACGTGACAAGGTAGATAGAGCATAGATAGGCACTAACGAAGCCGCTGGCAACGAGGCCGCTCAACCTCAGGACCGTCTTCCAGTGGTGGCGAAATATCTCGACGATGGGTACCGAGCGCGCTTTTGCCGCGACCGCCAAGGTTTCGCCATGAGGCAATTTCCGGCGAAGAACCAAGGCGACAAGGCCGAGGAACAGTCCGAACAGGAAGGCCACACGCCAGCCCCAAGCGGTTGGCAGAGTGGCCATGATAATGGCACCTACCGCCGAGCCAAGCAGCATGCCGAAGCCAGCACTCATCTTGGAAAGGCTGCTGATGAAGCCGCGCCGACCGGGCAGGGCGGCTTCCACAAGCATGACCGACGATGTAGCGTATTCACCACCGACCGCTACGCCCTGCAGGACGCGCATGAACAACAGCGCCAATGGAGCGAGTATTCCCACCTGCGCATAGCTAGGCAGAACCGCCACCACCAAACTATGAATCATCATCAGCGAAACCGTCAGTAGCAAAGCTTGACGACGATTGATGCGGTCGGCAATGTGGCCGAGCAGTACCGTTCCGATGGGGCGTCCGATGAGGCCCAAGGCGAACACGCCAAAAGTGGCCATCAAGGTGGTGGTAGGGTCATGGGACGGAAAAAAACAGCGACCCCAGTACCAACGAGAAATAACCGTAGATGCTGAAGTCGTACCACTCAACAATGTTGCCCGCCATTCCGGCCAGAATGGCGCGACGTTCCGTCTGTTTGAGCTCATTCGTGAATTGGCGGGCTTCTACGGTGATCCTGCCACCGATCAAGTCGAAGCGCGCTACTTGGTCGATACGAGGCTGTGCTTCCTTTAGCGCGCTGGCGGTCAATAGCCGCTGAAACACACGGCAGGATGCTGCCAAGGACATGAGGGCGCTGTCGTGTGGTGTCGGAATGTCGGTGGTGATGAGCAGGTTCAGCAGGCGGTTCTTGACTTCGACCAGTTCACCGCTTTGCAGGACAGGGTAGCGCCGCGCTTTCATTACCCACATGAACCCGTCTTCGTTCTGGTGCAAGATGCCGCGTTCGCACAACCGCCCGATGGCGACCTGACGATCGTCAGGCGCGGTCAATGACAACTTCCGCAACCACGCAGCAGCGCTTAGTCTGTTTGGTTCGGCAGCGACGTGGGATAGCACCCGGTCCAGCACGGCATCGCCGGTCGGAGTACTGTCCACCACCCACACCGACGTCAGGTCGGAATCGATGCGGCCGCGCAGGGATAAATCCATCAGGATGGCCCCTGCGACGCCGCATGTTAGGAAAATCTCCGGGACGGTGTCGAACTGTCCGCCCTCATCTTCCAGCGTTAGCAGCAGAAACTCTTCCAGCAAGCTGATGTACATGGTGCCGTCTCGTCTTAGAACGTTCTAGAGCAGCGTCAGGCGCTGCGTTTTCTGAGCATGAATTTGCAAAGGCAGGCAATTGTAATGACCCATCGGTTTCTGCTCAAGTCAGGCCGCTAAAGCATAAGCATTGACGGGTAAAGCTACCCTCGCCGTTAGCCATAGCGAGGTTTGGCGCCTGTGCGCCCGCGACCAACAGCAGCACCGCCAGCCCTCGAAGGAGGGCTCAAATCCAGCGGTATTCAACCATGCGTTGGCTTGCGCCCCAAGGTCAGCACGCTAAGCGCCGAAAGGGCAGCAATCGCCATCAAATAAATCGATGGCGCGCGTCCGTCATGAGTGGTTTCCAGCAGCCAAATGGCAATCACAGGCCCGATTCCACCGAAGAACGCGGAGGCACCTTCTGAAGTCAGCCCGAGACCCTGGCGACGCAAATGTTTAGGAAAGGCGTCCATGGCAAAAATAGGCAAGGACGCGCCGGTTGCTGCGGCCAACAACCCCATGCCGGCCTGCCCGACGAGTATCCAGCCGAGGCTGGTAGACGACATCAAGAAGAACAATGGCAGAGTGAATACCACAGCAGCAAAGCATGCCAGTAACGCGACAGCCTTGGCACCAATACGGTCGACCACTAGCGCACAGACAGGCACCAACACCGCAGTGAGTACCAACTGAAAAGAACCAAGCGACATTGCCGTGGATGGGTCAAAACGCCCGCCTGCCTGCAACCAACTGATGACGTAGTAAATACTGATGAAATAGACAGTTGGCTGGTAAGCCGAGCTGAGGATGACCTGAAAGACCAGCTTGGCATGATGCCGGATAGTCGACGACTGGCCAGAGCGCTCTTTACTTGCCGCGTCGCTCGGCGCCAGCAACGTCACTGCATCATCTTTCGGCGCAGCGGCCTTTTCGAGGCGCCTGATCAACGGCACGAGAAGCAACAACGACAGCATCACCAGAAATGGTGCCCGCCAAGAGACGCTCGGCGGCAATAGTCCGCTGCCGACGGCGGAGTAGTAGAGCAGGACAAAAAGAGCGGCTACAAACTCACCTACCGTGGCACCAACAAAGGCAAAGCTCGTCACCAGAGCTCGGCGACGCGGCTGGGCCATCTCGCAAGCATTTGCCATCGAACCTGAGTAACTTCCTCCAGCTCCAAGCCCTTGCATGATACGGACAGCCAGCAGCAGCAGCGGCGCAAGCACACCAACCTGCTCGTAGGTGGGAAGCAAACCCAGCATCATGGTGGAAAAAATCATCAAATAAATGGCCCACATGACGGAGGCACTGGCGCCTCGCCGGTTCGCCAGTTCGCCGAACAAATAGCCGCCTAGCGGCCGCGCCAGCAAGCCGGCGCCCATAACAGCAAATGACAGCAGCAATGCGCTGCCGGATTGTTGCGACGGAAAGAAGACTTTGGCCATTTCGTTGGCGAGCAAACCGTAGGCCATGAAGTCGGCCCAAACCAGTATGTTGATCAGGAAGCTCGACGCCATGGCGTTACGATCGCGCTGCCGCGTTTCGGTGTTGATCTTCTTGGCCGCTGCACTCATCTCGCTGGACATCATATCCAGATGGGTCAATCGTTCGATCCGCTCTTTGCAGGCGGATAACTGAGTTTTCGTGAGTATTTGGGGGAAGACAAAACACGCGTCTGCCAAAGCAAGCAATCCGGCGTCTTCGACGCTCGGAATCTCGTCACTTTGCAGCAGCGCCAATAGCCGCTGGCCAGGATTGGACGACGCGCTATTGTCGTTCAACCAATAGACTTCCTCTCCGATTATTCGACGCGCTAAACCGTTACCAACGGAAAATTTCAGCACTTGCCGTTGGCATAGGCGTCGCAGCAACTCCGAGTGGAACGTTTCGCTGGAAGCCGCTAAACGATGGACCCAGTACCGCGGACTGCACCGACGGGCATCGGCCGTCAGCACGGTCAGTGCCGCATCCAGCACCGTGTCGCCAGTCGGGGCCGAGTCGACTACCCATAACGCGTTCGCGTCCGAGTCGAGGCGTCCTAGCAACTCCAGTTCCAGCAGGATGGCGCCAGCCAACCCACAGGCGAGATGGGAGTCGGAAATAACGGGGCGGGAACTGCCGTTGCTGACGGTGAGCAGCACGAAGCTTTCTGTAAAAGAGATGCTCATTTCCGCCTATTGTAGCCGAACGACCCGGCGTTTTTATTGTCTGTGCCGATAATGCGCGTTTTGCTAGTGTTAATCGACCATTTTATCGAAGCCGCTTTTTGGGTTTTTGCTCATGAATTACTCCTGCCCAAGCCCCTCCTGCTTAAGGTGGCCACCCTCTTGCCGACGGTATGCCGGGCTGACCTGATGGTTTTTCTTCGGACCGCATGAAGTTTGGCAAGATAGCTCCCGGGACAGGAGGGAGTCATGCAGCAGGCGCGGTTTACGGAAGAGCAGATGGCGTTCATTCAGCGCCGGGGTCTGTGCTGCGCAGGGCGTGCGCGCGGCTTCAGGTTCCTCGGTCGACGATTGGCTACGAGTCGAACTCCTGCTCGACGTACTCTGGCAGTGGTCGGCCTGCTTCAGATCGAAGCTCTCGAAACGCCGGATAATGCCGCTCCACCAGCTGATACAGCAGCGTGGCTTCCGGGCGATGGCGCGCGTAGCGCGAGTTTCGACTGCTTCTTCCCGGAATCCCCGGGCTGCATCGATCCGCGCTTCCGCGCATAGTGAAGCGCCGCCCCTCACTCCCACTCGATGGTCGCCGGTGGCTTGCCGCTGATGTCGTAGACCACGCGGCTCACGCCGGCAATCTCATTGACGATGCGCAGGCTCACCTTTTCCAGCAAGTCATATGGCAGGCGCGCCCAACGCGCTGTCATGAAGTCGATGGTCTCGACTGCACGAATGGCAATGACCGGCGCGTAGCGGCGGCCGTCGCCGGTAACGCCCACGGACTTCACCGGCAAAAACACCGCAAAGGCCTGACTCGTCTGGTCGTACCAGCCGGCTTTGCGCAGCTCTTCGATGAAGATGTGGTCCGCCAAGCGCAGCGTGTCCGCCGCCGCCTTGGTCACTTCGCCGAGGATACGCACGCCAAGGCCTGGGCCTGGGAAGGGGTGGCGGTAGACCATCTCGCGCGGCAGGCCGAGCTCCACGCCAATGCGGCGCACCTCGTCCTTGAACAGCTCGCGCAGCGGCTCCACCAGCTTCAGCTTCATGTGCGCCGGCAAGCCGCCCACATTGTGGTGGCTCTTGATGAGATGGGCCTTGCCCGTCTTGGCGCCCGCGGATTCGATGACGTCCGGGTAAATGGTGCCCTGCGCTAGGAACCCCACGCGGTCTTCCGCTCCAGCGCCCTCGCCCGCCAGCTTGTTCGACTCTTCGTCGAACACTTCGACGAACAGACGGCCAATGATCTTGCGCTTGGCTTCCGGGTCCGCGACGCCTGCGAGTTCGCGCAGGAAGCGCTCTTCGGCATCCACACGAATGACCTTAACGCCCAGGTTCTCGGCGAAGATCGCCATGACCTGATCGCCTTCCTGGTGGCGCAGCAGGCCGTGGTCTACGAACACACAAGTGAGCTGGTCGCCGATGGCCTTGTGCAGCAGCGCGGCCACCACGCTGGAGTCCACACCACCCGACAGGCCGAGCAGCACCCGGCCCTTGCCCACCTGCGCCCGCACGCGGTCGATGGCGTCGGTGATGATGTTGCCGGGGCTCCAGGAATTCCCGCAGCCGCAGATCTCGTGCACAAAGCGCGAGTAGATACGTTCACCCTGGGTGGTGTGGGTGACTTCGGGGTGGAACTGCAGCCCGTAGTAATGGCGGCTTTCATCGGCAATGCCGGCGATAGGCACCTCCGGCGTAGACGCCATTACTTTGAAGCCCGGCGGCACCGCCACGACGCGGTCCCCGTGGCTCATCCACACATCAAGCAGGCCATGGCCTTCAGCGTTCACACGGTCTTCAATGTCGCGCAGTAGCGTGGAATGGCCGCGAGCGCGAATTTCGGCATAACCGAACTCTTTCGAATCGTGGGCTTCGACGCGGCCACCCAGCTGGTAGGCCATCGTCTGCAGGCCGTAGCAGATACCAAGCACCGGGACACCGAGCTCCCACACGGCTGCGGGCGCGCGTGGCGTTCCTTCCACGGTGACCGTCTCCGGGCCACCCGAGAGAATAATGCCCTTGGGGGCGAAGGCGCGCAGTGCGGCTTCGTCCATGTCCCAAGGATGCAGTTCGCAATACACCCCCAGCTCGCGCACACGGCGCGCAATCAGCTGGGTGTACTGCGAACCAAAGTCGAGGATCAGCAGGCGGTCGGCATGGATGTCGGTCACTCGGGATCCCTTCAAAACTGAAACAGCTTCAGCCGACGCGGTAGTTCGGCGCTTCTTTGGTGATGGTGACATCGTGCACATGGCTTTCGCGAACGCCGGCATTGGTGATGCGTACAAACTGGGGCCGCGTGCGCAGCGCCTCGATATTTTCGCTGCCGGTATAGCCCATCGCAGCCTTCAGCCCGCCGGCCAGCTGGTGCACAATCTTCACCAAACTGCCCTTGTACGGCACGCGGCCTTCAATGCCTTCAGGCACCAGTTTTTCCAGCTCGCTGGTGGTGTCTTGAAAGTAGCGGTCCGACGACCCGTGGCGCTGCGCCATCGCCCCGAGTGACCCCATGCCGCGGTAGCTCTTGTAGGAGCCCCCTTGGTAGAGCTCGACTTCACCCGGGCTTTCCTCGGTGCCGGCGAACATGCCACCGATCATCACGCAGTTGGCGCCTGCGGCGATGGCCTTGGCCACATCGCCCGAGAAACGGATGCCACCATCGGCAATGAGGGGCACCCCGGTGCCGGCCAGCGCGGCCGTGACATTCGACACCGCGGTAATTTGCGGCACGCCGACGCCGGCAATGATGCGTGTGGTGCAGATGGACCCCGGACCAATACCAACCTTCACGCCATCGGCCCCATGATCGACCAGCGCGAGCGCAGCCTCGCCAGTGACGATGTTGCCGCCGACCACCTGTAGGTCGCCGAAGCGCGCCTTCACCAGTTTCACCATCTGCAGCACGCCGCGCGAGTGACCGTGTGAGGTATCGACCACCACCAGATCCACGCCGGCTTCGACCAGCTGCGCCACGCGATCCAGTGTGTCGGGGCTGGTGCCCACCGCCGCACCGACGCGCAGCCGACCACTGCCGTCTTTGCAAGCTCGCGGGAATTCCTGCGCCTTCTGGAAATCTTTGACGGTGATCATGCCGGTCAGATGTCCGCTGGCGTCCACCACCAGCACTTTCTCGATGCGATGCTTATGCAGCAGACCCAGCACTTCCGCCTTGGGCGCGTTCTCGCGCACGGTAATGAGGCGTTCCTTGGGCGTCATCACGTCCGCCACCTTGGCGTCGAAACGGGTTTCAAAGCGCAGGTCGCGCGCAGTGACAATCCCCACCACTTCACCATTGGCCCCCACCACCGGCATGCCAGAGATGCCCTTCGCGCGGGTGAGCTCAATGACCGCACCGACGGTCTGATCGGGGGTGACCGTGATGGGGTCGGAGATGATGCCCGTTTCGTATTTCTTAACGCGGAGCACTTCACGTGCCTGCGCCTCGGCGGACATGTTCTTGTGGATAATGCCCAGCCCGCCTTCCTGCGCCAGGGTGATGGCCAGACGGGCTTCAGTGACCGTGTCCATGGCGGCGGATACAAACGGCAGATTCAGCCGAATGCCGCGTGTCAGCTGGGTGGACAGATCGACGTCGCGTGGCAGCACTTCCGAGTACGCCGGCACGAGCAGGACGTCGTCGAAGGTGAGTGCTTCCTGGATGATGCGCATGATGAGCCCCGGGCGGTGTGGCGCCCCTGCGGCGGGGGCCCCGAAGGACTTTCGGGGCGTCTGGACTCCGCCGAAGGGAGCCTAGAGTAAAGCGGGTCATTCTACAGTCTGGGCTGCGGCGGGACAACTTCGATCCTTCCCCGTAAAGTAGCGGCATGGCCCCTGCAGACAATGCCTTCGAAGAACCCACGGCGGCCCGCCCCTTCCCCCGGGCGGCGGCGGCCACGTCGCCGGAGAGCGCCCATGGCAGCCGGGAGATCTTCAGCGTCTCGCGGTTGGTCGGCAGTGCCCGCCTCACGCTGGAGCGCAGCCTGGGGGTGCTGTGGGTCGAGGGGGAGATCTCCAACCTCTCCCGCCCGGCAAGTGGCCACTGGTATTTCACCCTGAAGGACGGCCAGTCCCAGGTGCGTTGCGCCATGTTCCGCCAGCGCGCCCTGCTGGTGCGCGCAGCGCCCCGCGATGGCCAGCAAGTCCTGCTGCGCGCCCGCGTGACGCTCTATGAAGCGCGCGGTGAATTCCAACTGAACGTGGACAGCCTCGAGGACACGGGTGAGGGTTTATTGCGGCGCCAGTTCGAGGCACTGAAGGCCACCCTGGAAGCAGAGGGACTGTTTGACCCCGCCCGCAGGCGCGGCCTGCCCACCCTGCCGCGCGCTATTGGCGTTGTCACTTCGCCGACCGGGGCGGCCGTGCGCGATATCCTCCACGTGCTGGCGCGCCGCTTCCCCGCCGTGCCGGTGGTCATCTACCCGGCGCAGGTGCAAGGCGCCGGCAGCGTCCAGCAGTTGGTGGCGGCCATCGAAGCTGCTGGGCGCCGGGCGGAAGTCGAGGTACTCATCTTGGCGCGTGGCGGCGGTTCCCTTGAAGACCTGTGGAGTTTCAACGCAGAACCACTGGCCCGTGCCATGGCCCGCTGCCCGATCCCCATCATCAGTGGCGTCGGCCATGAAACCGACTTCACCATTGCCGATTTTGTGGCTGACGCACGCGCACCGACACCATCGGCCGCCGCTGAAATGGCCGTGCCCGATGCCACCGTCTGGCGTCGGCGGGTGCTGCAGGCGGCACAGCGGTTGGTGCGCGCAGAACAACAATGCCTAACCCAAGCCCGCGACCGCTGGCGCTGGCTGACCGGCCGACTGCAACAAGCCGGACCCGCCCCGCACTTAGAGCGACTGGCCCAACGGCTGGATGAACTGGAGCGCCGGTTACGGACCGCACTGCACACACAGCGCACCACCCAAGCGCGCCGACTGACCCACCTACAGCAACGGCTGAGCGCCGCCTCGCCAGAACGCCGACTGGCGCTGTTGCGCCAACGACAAGCCGTCCTGGCCGGCCGCCTCGCCAGCGCCGGGCCCCGCGTGGTGCAGCGCGCACGGCAGCGTCTGGCGCTGGCGGCGCGTACGCTGGACGCCGTCAGCCCACTGGCAACGCTGGCCCGCGGTTATGCCCTGGTGACTACCCCAGCGGGCGCCGTGGTGACCGATGCGGCCGCTTTGCGCGCCGGCGATACGCTGCACATACGTTTATCGGTCGGCAGCGTGCTCGCAGAAGTCCGCGCCGTGCAAAAATAGCCTCAGCTCCCCTGTTTTCACTTGAGGTCTACCGCGATGTTAGAAAAATTCTTCGAGCAGACGCTGTTTGCCGCGCGCTGGATACTCGCCCCCATCTACCTCGGCCTTTCGGCCGCCCTCCTGGCATTGGCGGCAAAATTCTTTCAAGAAGCGTTCCATGTGGTGACCCATGTACTGACCATGGGTGAATCCGACCTCGTGCTAACGGTGTTGGCGATGGTGGACTTGTCGCTCGTTGGTAGCCTGATTGTCATGGTGATGTTCTCGGGGTACGAAAACTTCGTCTCGCGCATCGATGCCACCGGCGCCGACAGCTTGGGATGGCTAGGCAAACTGGATGCAGGTGCGCTGAAACTGAAAGTAGCGACCAGCATCGTCGCCATTTCTTCCATCCATCTACTGCGCATCTTTATGGAAGCCGGCGACATCCCGAATGACAAAATCCTGTGGTATGTCGTGGTTCACATGACCTTCGTGGTCTCAGCCGTGCTCATGGGGGTGATGGACCGCATAGCGTTCGCCGCCCATCGCGACGAGAAACATTAGGCGCGCCGTGCGGGCACACCAAACAGTGGCCGCAACGCGCGGCGAAAGATCTCTTTGCGCTTTTCCGTGAAATGACCGAGCAGCACGCAGGCGCCGATAGTCCCCAGCATGGCCAGCGTGGCGCCCGCATGCGACAAGTGAGTGGGTGGCGCCAGTGCCTGGAGCAGATGCAGTAGCGGCAGGTGGTAAAGGTACAAGCTGAAGGTATAGCCGGCCACGAAGACCATGGCACGACCCGCGCGGCCAAAGTCCCGCGGCAGCCACGCGTCCAATCCGCGGAACGCCACAAAGTGGGTCATGATCAATAACGCCCAGAGATAGTCGGTCAGCCAGCGTTTGGCTCCGGAAACATGCCAGTACCCGGGAATGGTTTGATCGAACCAATCGCGCACGGTGACATCCACGGCCGTGGCTTTAAGCGCTGCCATGAGTACTAGGGTCACCACCCACAGCAGCGCACTGGCCGCGGGACCCTGCACCAGCCGCCCACCACGCCGCGCTAGCCATGCGCCGCCCCACCAGAGTGGGGCCATCAACAAGATAGCGGGACCGGCCAGACAGGCCGCCGCTGCGAACCACCACCAGCGCCAGTTATGCACGAACAGGAACACGCCGAACAAGACGTAGTACCAGACCTCGTAGCACAAAGACCAGAAAGCGCCGTTCCAAGGCAAGCTGGCGTGCAGGCCCCAGGATTCACCTAGGAACAACAAGCTTCCCAGTACATTGGCCGGCGCCAGATCGGCGGCGAGCGGCACGGCCAGGGTCGGCATCTGCCACAGTGCTACGGCCTGTGCCGCCACACCCAATAGGAAAGCCGGCACCACGACCGAGTAGAGGCGTGTGGCCCGCGCCAGGCCGTACTCACGCCATGAAAGCGGCTTGCCGTGGGTGGAATGCGCGATCACCAAGCCGGACAGCACAAAGAAAAACACCACCGCCTCGTGGGACCAGGCGCCAATCAGCAGGCTGTCGCCGCCATAGCCGCGTTGCACAAAGTGACCAACCAGCACCGCCAGCGCCGCCAAACACCGTACCAGGTCAAGGTACAGCGACAGCGCAGGGTTGAGAAACGGGACAACAGCCGGCGCGGCAGGTGACCGTTGCATCGCGTGCTTAGCGTTTGTCGCGCTTAATGACGCGGCGGCGCTTACGCACTTGGCTGGGGGTCATGGTGTTGCGCTTGCCGGCATAAGGATTGTCCTCGCCGCGAAACTCCACCTTCACTGGCGTGCCCACCAGCTTGTAGGCGGCGCGGTACATGTTCACCAGATAACGCCGATAGGTATCCGGCACGCTCTCGGTCTGGTTGCCGTGAATGATGATCAGTGGCGGGTTGCGTCCGCCTTGGTGCGCATACCGCAGTTTGATACGCCGGCCCCGCACCAGCGGTGGCTGGTGGGCCACCATCGCCGACTCCAGCAGACGCGTGAGCTCTTTGGTCGGCAGGTCCGCCATGGCCGAGGCATAAGCCGCATCCACAGAACGCAGCAATTCACCCACCCCAGTGCCATGACGCGCCGAGATGAAATGCAGCGGCGCATAGTCCACGAACGGTAACCGCAGAGCGATCTGGTTTTTGATGTGGTCCCGCTGATGCTGCTCGATGTGGTCCCATTTGTTCACCGCGATCACCAGCGCGCGACCACGATTGGCGATAAAGCCGATGAGGCTCGCGTCCTGGTCGCTGACCGTTTCGCTGGCATCCAGCACACACACCACCACATGCGCTTCTTCAATCGCCTGCAGCGTCTTGACCACGCTGAACTTCTCAACCGCACCCTCCACGCGCGCCTTGCGGCGCACGCCAGCGGTGTCGATCAGATCGTAGAGGTTGCCATCGCGTTCAAATGGCACGTGCACGGTGTCGCGAGTGGTGCCGGGCTGATCGAAAGACACCAAACGTTCCTCGCCGAGCCAGCGATTGATGAGCGTGGACTTACCAACGTTCGGTCGACCGACGACACATACCCGCACGCGTTTCTCGCGTTCTGGCGTAGGCTCTTCCTCGCCGACTGGTGGCACCAGACCCTCGAGCACGCGCTCCATAAGGTCATGCACGCCCTGACCATGGGCGGCGGAGATGGCCGACGGCTCGCCGAGACCGAACGCATGGAACTCGGCGGTAAACACATCGTCGTCGATGCCTTCGGCCTTATTGACGGCGACAAAGACGGGTTTCTTGGTGCGGCGCAGCAGATCCACCACCCAGCGATCCGTCGCTGTGATGCCAGAGCGCCCATCCACCACCAGCACAATCCGGTCGGCTTCTTCGATGGCACGGACCGTTTGTTCGACCATCGGCTGTTCGATGCCGGCCGGGCTCTCGACGAGCCCTCCCGTGTCGATCACGATACTTGGACAGGGACCGACCCGGCCATAGCCGTATTTGCGGTCACGCGTCAAACCAGGCAGGTCGGCCACCAACGCGTCACGCGTGCCCGTCACCACATTGAACAGCGTCGATTTGCCGACATTGGGTCGGCCGACGAGAGCGATGACGGGCAGCACGATGGTCAGCGACTCCCGCGACTGCGAAACGCGGTGACGGTGCCACCATCGTCCTGCACCATGACGACACCACCGGCGACGACCGGCGCATGCCGGATACGGTCACCCGCTTCGCCACGGCCGATGACAGCGCCGGTGGCGGCATCCAACCAGTGAACATAGCCTTCAAAGTCAGCTACCACCACGGCGGCACCGACTACGGCAGGACCCGTCACCTGACGGTGCGCGAAGGCCGTTTGCTCCCAGACCGGCGCGCCATCGCGACGACGCAAAGCCACCACGCCACCGGCGGCATTGGTCGCATAAAGTTGCTCCGCGTCTACGGCCGGGCCACCACTGGCGGAGAAATCCCGAGACCACCACACCTGTCCACTGTCGATGGCCAACATGGCCACACGGCCCTGGAAACCGGCAACGAACACTTCCTTGCCATCCACCGTCACCGGGCCATCGATGTCATTCAAGCGTGCCAGTTCCGTCTTGCCGCTGGGCGGATTGACGGAGGCGTCCCAGAGAATATCGCCCTGGTGCGGTGAATAGGCCAGCACCCTGCCGTTGTCATAAGGCACCAACAAGATATCGCCAGCGAGGGTTGGCGTGGCCGTGCCACGCAACGACAAGCGAGGCACCCCCTGCTCGTCATCCCAGACCCGTTTACCGTCCGCCAGTGCGAGTGTGTAGATACGTCCATCGACGGTGCGCACGTGCACACCAGACTCGGCGATCACTGGCGCGGCCAGCACTTCACCGGGAATGCGTACCCGCCAACGAAGTTTGCCACTGGTAGCGTCCAGCCCGATGACATCGCCATCGGCCGTGCCCACCGCCACGAGCCCAGCTCCCACTCCGGGACCTGCTGCGAGGTCGACCTTGGTGTCGGTGCGCCACAATGGCTTGCCGGAAGCCACGAGGAGACTCTGGACATCGCCGTTATGCCCGGCCACGTAAACCCGGTCCGCTGCCACCGCCGGCACGAGCGCCAGCCGCATGACTGGCTCACCCCCGCCTGCATTGACCGACCAGGCACGCTGCACCTCCAGCTTGGCCTTAAAGGGCACGAGCTCCGCTGGCGGGTCGATGTCCTTGTCTTTCTTGCCGCAACCCACCACCGCCGCGAGCACGAGCAGACCCACTGCCAGACGCATGAGCGGACGAACCGCAGCACCCGCCATCCGGGGCGACCCGCGGCTCACTGTCCGGCTCCAGACGCTGCTGCAGGTACCGTGCCGCCGGCCTGGTTGAGTTTCAGTTCAACTATCTCGCGCACCAGCACACCGTCCTTGTCTTTCTCGAGTGCCTCACGCCAGGCCGCCGCAGCGCCTTGCGTGTCACCCTTGTCACCGAGCAGATCGCCCTTCACTTCGAGAAAACGCGCCGCAAAGGCGCCGAGCTCGCCAGCCTGACGCGCCTCGAGTGCCGTCGCCAGCGTCTTCAAGCCGTCGTCCGGTTTGCCCATCGCCCGTTGCAGACGCGCCTTACGCAGCAGTGCCACGGCCTTTAATTCGTTGTCGTCCGTGGTGCGGATGACCGTTTCCACTCGCGCCAGAGCACCGACGAAATCGCCTGCGTCGACCAGCGAACGCGCCATCAGCAGATCGGCCTGGTCCGCATACGGCGTGCCCGCATACGTCTTGCGCACCGCATCAGCGGTCTTGGCGCCTGCATCACGCTGCGTAGTCCCCAGCTCGGCCGCGAGGGTTTCTATTTTGGCGGCAGCCTCCAGACCCCGGCTCTGCTGCATAGACTGGTAGTACTTCCAGCCATAGAGCCCGCCGAGCGCCACCAGCACCCCGGCCAAGGCATAAGGGCCGTATTCACGGACCTTCTGCTTCAAGCCCTCGAGCTGCTCTCTTTCCGACAGGTATTCGTCCACGGCCTATCTCCCGTCCGTAGCACCGAGGAGCGCGGCAACTTGCAGCGGCACTTCGGCAAAAGCGCAGGTTGTCTGCGCGGTTTCCATTCGCAGGTGTTTGACCTGCGCCACACCCCGGTCGGCTTCATCATCACCGATGATGACCGCCACCGTGGCTCCACTTTTGTCGGCGCGCTTGAACTGCGCCTTGAACCCACCACCACCGAGGCCCGCATGCACCTTAAGCCCTGGATGCGCGTCGCGGAGCTTTTCCGCCATGGCGAGCCCCGCACGCGAAGCGCGTTCGCCCACGATGACCACGAACACGTCCGGCTGCACCCCCGGCGGGCTGATGCCGAGCTCTTGCATCAGCAGCACGATACGCTCTTCGCCCAGCGCCCAACCAATGGCAGGGGTGGGCTCTCCGCCCAGCAGGGGAATGAGCCCGTCATAGCGGCCGCCAGAACACACCGCATTCTGCGAGCCCAGCGCGTCGGTCACCCATTCGAACACGGTGCGGGAGTAGTAGTCGAGCCCGCGCACCAACCGCGGGTTCACCGTGTAGGCAATGCCCGCATCGGTCAACGCCTGCTGCAAGCCGTCAAAATGTGCGCGGCAGGCATCCCCCAGCGAGGCCTCCAGCGCCGGCGCCGCCGCGATCATCTCGGCCAGTTCGGGATTTTTGCTGTCGAGAATCCGCAGCGGATTGCCCTGCAAGCGCCGGCGGCTGTCCTCATCCAGCAGCGCATGGTGCCGCGTGAAATACTCCACCAGCCGCTCACGGTAGACCAACCGGCTCTCCGGCGTTCCCAGGGAGTTCAGCTCCAATCGCACCTTCGAGAGACCGAGCCGTTGCCACAAACGCGCCGACAGTGAAATAAGCTCAGCGTCGATATCGGGCCCGACGAAGCCGAAAGCCTCGACGTCGATCTGGTGAAACTGGCGATAGCGACCCTTTTGTGGGCGTTCACCGCGAAACATGGGGCCGGCGGTCCACAGGCGATGGCGTTGATTGTGCAGCAGCCCATTGGAAATGGCGGCACGCACCAGACTGGCCGTGGCCTCCGGGCGCAGGGTGAGCGAATCACCGTCACGATCGTCGAAGGAGAACATCTCCTTTTCCACAATGTCGGTGTATTCACCGATAGCACGCTTGAACAGCGTCGTCTGCTCCAGCAGTGGCAGGCGGATTTCCTGATAGCCATAGGCGTCAAGCAGGCCGTGCGCCGTGCTTTCCAAAAAATGCCACCACGGCATGTCCGCCGGCAGCACATCGTTCATGCCGCGCAGCGGCTGGATCGTCGGGTTCAAGACAGCCTACTCCGGAATTCAGCGCATCACGCCATCAGCGCCAATCGCGAAGCGTGATACGAAATCCTCGCCCGAGAGCGATGGCGGCAAGCGAATTTCGCTGCCGCCGACAAACACTTTGACCTGCCGCTGGTCGCCGAGCAGCACTCGCCACGGGCCGGTGCCGCTGAACCGCAGCGTACCCCGATCAACCATACCGACCTGCAGGTGACGCCCATCGGGGCCGGTGACATCGACCCAAGACGGACCACTCAACTGCAGCGCAAGTTCCCCGCGCACGGCCGGTGGGGTGGCGAGGTCAGCGCCTCCCTGCGCCTCCATCGGCTCCGCCGCGGCGCCGCCCAATTCGGGCTGTGGCTCTGGCGGACCTGCGCTAGTGCTGGTGTCATCCAGTGGCACGCTGGTGGTACCACTGGCCGGGGCCGCAACGGGTGCGGTGGCACTGACGCGCCCCACAAAAGAGGACACCGCGCTCACTCCCGGCAAGCCGGCAATCAGCCACCAAATAGAGACCGCAATCACCACCGCCACGGCAATTCCACCCAGCGGGAGGTACCAGATTTTCAGGTCGCGCGGCACAATGCGCGCTGACGCGGCTGGAATGAGGGTCGGCGTGACCGGGCTGCGCCGCACACGGTCGTAACCTTCCAGCAGGAGCTCTGGTTCCAATCCCAGAAAGCCAGCCGCTTTACGCAGGAAGCCCCGCGCATAGACGGGAGCGTCGAAGGCGTCGAAACGGTCGGCCTCCAGCGCCTCCAGCATGTGCGTATCGAGATGTAGCGACTCGCTCAGTTGCGCTACCGACAAGCCTTTCGCTACACGCGCTGCCTGTAACATGGCGCCTGGCGACAGGGCGCCACCTGCAGGTCCCGCAAAGCCCTCGAGGGTCGACTCGTTGTCGGCTTGCATTTGGTTTACCCCTTGCCTGGCGGAGCGGCATTGCGCAAAGCCCGCACCGGTTCGAATTGTGGAAATTCACGTTCCAGCCGTTGCTGGTAGTCCTGCACCGCGGCGGCATCGCCAGCAGCTTGCTCAATACGCAGCCCCAGCCAGAGCGTTTCAGCGGTGGCCGGGCCAATCGCCAGCAGACGCTGCAAAAAACCGCGTGCGCTGAGCGTGTTGCCTTTCTCCAGGGACAGTTCCGCCAGCGGCAACAGCGCGTCGGCGAAATCCGCTTTCAGCTTGATGGCACGGCGCAGGTACTGCTCAGCCGGTTCCGGACGTCCGGCCGCACGGGCACAGACACCCGCATTGGTCAGCGCCACCTCCGGCGTCCGGTAGAGCGGGTTGGCAGCGGCCTGCAGAAACAGTTTCTCTCCACGCGGCGCCTCACCACGACGGCACAAGAACACCGCGTAGTTGTTCAGTACTTCCGGGTCTTGTGGGGCCATGCGCAGTGCGCGGCCATAATGAGTATCAGCGCGTGCCGATTGCCCCAAGCGCTCGTACAGCAAACCCAGCGCCGTATGCACCGCGGGGTCTTTCGGGTTTTGCGCGAGTGCGCGCTCCAGCACCTGCTGCGCCACCGCCAGATTGTTCTGGCGCAAATAGCCCACGCCCAGCTGTACATTCGCGTGGGCCGCGTTCTCGGTGGAGGCGTTCTCTGCCACCGCCCAACCATTGACCAGCAGCGTGCACAAAAGACCGGCCGCGCAGCGCCTTAGCCCTGGCGCGAGGCTCATGCCGCACCTGTCTGAACATCAAGTCGAAATGTTTTCTGTCCAAGCCGGACCGTGGTGCGGTCCGCTACCCGACCGACCAACTGACCGCAGGCAGCATCGATGTCATCGCCACGCGTGCGCCGCACCGTACAGGTGACGCCATGGGTATTCAGATATTCGCGGAAAGCACTGATCACCGGCGCCGGAGAACGCCGGTAGCGCGTGCCAGGATAGGGATTGAAGGGAATCAGGTTGACCTTGGCCTCGCGGCCGCGCAGCAGCTGGGTCAGTTCGCGCGCATGTTCGGGCTGGTCATTGACGCCATCGAGCATCACGTACTCGAAAGTAATATTGCGGCCGTTCTGCTTTTCCAGATAGTGCCAGCAGGCTTCAAGTAATTCGGCAATCCGGTGCTTGCGATTGATGGGCACCAGTTGATCGCGCAGTGCGTCATTCGGCGCATGCAGCGACACCGCCAGTGCCACGCTGCACTCTTCGGCCAGCTTGTACAACTGCGGTACCAGCCCGGAGGTCGACAGCGTCACGCGGCGACGCGACAGGTCGTAGCCCAGATCGTCCAGCATGACCTGCAACGCCGGCACCACCGCCTTGTAGTTGGCCAGCGGCTCTCCCATGCCCATCAGCACCACATTGGTAACGGCACGTTCCCCAGCGGGTCCGCGACCGAGCAACTGATTCGCCAGGAACACCTGACCGACGATCTCGCCCGCTTCTAGATTACGGTTGAATCCTTGCTGCCCCGTGCTACAAAACTGGCAGTCCAGGGCACAGCCAACCTGAGAGGAAATGCACAAGGTGCCGCGGCCGGGCTCCGGGATAAACACCATCTCGATGGCTTGCGCAGGCGCATCGCGACTGGCCGCGCGCAGCAGCCATTTACGGGTGCCGTCGGCTGACGCCTGCTCCAGCAGTACTTCTGGCAGACGCACCTCAGCGGCGACCGCGAGCTTGGCGCGAAACCCTTTGGCCAAGTCGGTCATGGCGTCGAAGTCGGCGACGCCCGCCTTATAGAGCCACTTCATCAGTTGACGCGCCCGAAACGGCTTTTCGCCGAGGCCCGCCACGAAGGCGTCCAGCTCAAGGCGAGTCAGCCCGAGCAGGTTCACCTTGGTGACAGGCGCGTCCATGTTGAAGGGCCCGGCGTCACGCGCTCAGCGCGTGCGCGGACAAAGCTCCGTCTCGCTGAAAAAGAAAGCCAGCTCGCGCGCTGCGTTCTCAGCACTGTCCGAGCCGTGCACCACATTTTCCTCGATGCTGTCGGCCAGATCCGCGCGGATGGTGCCGGCAGCTGCCTTCTTCGGGTCCGTGGCGCCCATGAGATCGCGGTGAACAGCGACGGCATTCTCACCTTCCAGTACCTGGATCATGACCGGACCGGAGGTCATGTAGGCGCACAGGTCGGCGTAGAACGGCCGCGCAGCGTGCACCGCATAGAATGCCCCGGCTTGGGCTGGGCTGAGCTGCGCCATACGCGCGGCGACGATCCGCAGACCAGCCTGCTCGAAGCGGCGATAGACCTCACCGATGACGTTCTTCTGGACGCCGTCTGGCTTGATAATGGAGATGGTGCGTTCGATGGCCATGGAAACCTCAAGGATGGTGGGCTAAAAACCGAGCCGCCAAGTGTATCCGGCATCTGCCAATGCGCCAAGTGCTTAAAAGAAAAAGGATTTTTCTCGTCGGTGAAACAGGGGCCCAGCCTCGATTTCAGACGTTAAAGCTCTCTCCGCACCCGCATTCCCCTTTCGCCAGGGGGTTGGAGAAGGCGAATGACTCATTCAGGCCTTGCTTACGGAAATCGACAGTGGTGCCGTCAATCAGCGGCAGGCTCGCGGGGTCCACGAACACTTTCACGCCTTCCGCCTCGAATATCAGGTCGGCCGGGTCCACCGTGTCGGCGTAGTCGACCACCCAGGCCCATCCGGAACAGCCGGTTTTCTTCACCCCCAGACGCAAACCCTCCCCCTTGCCACGTGAGGCGAGGAAATGCTTGACGCGGTCGGCAGCGGCAGCGGTGAGGTGGATGGCCATGGCAATATTCCTGAAGGTCAGGGGGCAGTGTAACGGCTTCGCAGGGCCGCTGCGGCCTCGATCACCACCAAAAGTTTCGACAATTTTTCGGGCGGCGCGTCGACAGCGGCGGCAAACAACCGTAAATCGGTGGCCGTGCTACCCAGCATGGGGTCTCGGGCACGGGCCACCAGCTCCCGCTCGAGGGTTTCCGCCATGACTTCGCAGGCCCCCAGCACATGCGGGCAACCGCGGGCGCGCCAACGTACGCGGGTCCCACCATGCCCATCGCTCCCAGCGCGGAACGTGACCGCAGTACGCGACCCGGCGTCGGTAGCACCCGCCTCGCAGCAGGGGCCTGGGAGCGGCGAATCCAGCCAGGCCCTTAACGGCATCGCCACCCAATGGCGTAGGCGCCTGGAATAGGCCCCTGGCGGGGCCGCCGCGGCCTCGGCCAGCACCGCCCGAGCCAGCAGTGGGTCACGGGGGGCCCCCGGCTCCGGGTGGTCGAGCCCGCGCAGCCGCAGGACCACACGGCACAGATGCTCACCAAGCGCCGCCACCTGCGCGGCGGTCGTGGTCCAGCCCAAGCTCACTCGCAACGTTGCCTCGGCACGCGCATCGTCATGGCCGAGGGCGCGCAGCACTGCCGAGGGCTCGCGCGACACGCTACTGCAGGCCGCGCCACTGGCCACCGCAAAGGGTTCCATGGCCAGCAACAGACTCTCGCCATCAATATCGTCAAACGTGAAGCTGAGAATGGCGGGCGACCGCGGCGCAGCGGCGGCGTTCAACTGCCAGCCAGACACGCCGGCCAGGGCAGCCTGTAGCTGTTCGCCTAGCGCCGCAAAGTGCGCGCCGGCGGCCAGCAACTGCGCCACCGCCTCTACCGCTGCCGCGGCGAAGGCCGCCGCCAGCGCCACCGGTGGTGTTCCCGGTCGCAAACCGGCTTCCTGCCCACCACCGTACAGCAGCGGCTCAAGCACTGGCCGCGGCAGACGCCGCACATACAAGGCGCCCACGCCGACCGGACCGCCGCACTTATGCGCCGACAAACTGAGCAAGTCGACGCCGAGCTGAATGACGTCCACGGGCACTTTGCCGAGGGCCTGCGCCGCATCGGTATGCAACAGCACGCCACGTGGGCGGCAAACGCTGGCAATACCGGCCAGGTCCTGTACCACACCGGTTTCGTTGTTCACCAGCATCAATGACACCAGTACCGTGTCTGCTCGCAGTGCGCTGGCCACCACCGCCGCTGCCACCCGACCACTGGCGTCGGGCTCGAGGTATTGCACCTCAAAACCCTCACGCGACAACTGCGCGCAGGCATCGAGCACTGCGCGATGTTCGGTCTTGGCAGTGAGCACATGTCGTCCCCGCGTTTTCGCTCCCCGAGCGGCACCGAGAATCGCCAGATTGTCGGCTTCCGTGGCCCCCGAAGTGAACACCAGCGCCTCAGGCACGGCGCCGACACAGGCAGCCAGTTGGGTCCGCGCCGCCAGCAGACGAGCCGCCGCGCGGCGACCGGGCAGATGGGCCGGCGTGGTCGGGTTGCCGGTCACACCCTCGGCCACCGGGTCATCGTCACGCCGCGTACCGTCCAGTGCCGCGAGCAAGGCCGTCCGCGCCACCGACCGTAGCGGCGTGGTTGCCGCGTGGTCGAAGTAGCCCGCAGCCTCCGGCGATGGTGCCGCGAGTGACGGCGTTGCCGGCAACGCGGTTTCCACGGCGCCGAGAAAGCCACGCAGCAGATTCAGCTCCTGGGTGTCAGGCACCGCGCGATGCAATAAGCGACGCAGGCGGCGTGACACGTGTTCGGGTTGGCCGTGGGTATCAAAGGCGGCGCGCTGCATCACCCGTTCCAGGTGGGTGTAGAGGTGCTCGACGGACTCGACCGCCGGCAGCGGCGACTCACGTTCCGGCAGCAGCAGCGTCGCTCCCGCCGCCATCCGCAGCTCATACGCGAGCAACAACACCGCCTGCGCGAGATTCAACGAACTGTAATCCGGGTTGCAGGGGATTTGGACCAGCGCGTGGCACAGCGCCAGATGGTCGTTGGTGAGCCCGGTCCGCTCGGGGCCAAACAACAGCGCCACCGGCGCCACAGCAGCCTCACCCGTGGCACGCAACGCCGCCTCCCGCGCCGCCAGAATCGGCCAGGGATACTGTGTGCGCACACGGGCGGTCGTCCCGAGCACCCACCCACAGCCGGTCAGTGCCTGCTCCACGGTATCCACTACCCGGGCGCCGACCAACAGGTCGGCAGCACCCGCGGCGAGCGCCGTGGCCTCGGCGTGCGGGAATTGCCGCGGCGCGACCAGCCACAGTTCTGTCAGCCCCATATTCTTCATGGCGCGCGCCACGGCGCCGATATTGCCAGGGTGGCTCGGTTCGACGAGAACGATGCGAACGGGGTGGTGAGGAGTCATAACGGGCTATTGTAGTCTGCTATGCTGCCCGCCCCGGTTGGCCTGCGTCGCCCGCCCGCGCTCTTTACCGCTCCTGCTCACCCCAACGGACGAGGACTGCCTCATGCATCCCCTGCTCAATATCGCCGTGCGTGCTGCGCGCCGCGCTGGAGATTTCGCCGCCCGCAACCTCGGGCGACTGGACCGTGTGGAGGTGTTCTCCAAGGGGCGCAACGACTTCGTCACCGACATCGACCGTGCCGCCGAACGCGACATCATCGAAACGATCCGCAAAGCCTACCCCCATCACCACATCCTGGGTGAAGAGGGTGGTGCGCTGGCCGGCGAGCCGCCGCGCAACCGTTATGAGTCGGAAGACGAGGTGGACTGGATCGTCGACCCGCTCGACGGCACCACCAACTTCATGCACGGATTGCCACAATTCGCTGTTTCTATCGGCATTCGCGTGCGCGGCCGTCTGGAACACGGGGTTATCTACGACCCCAACCGGCAAGAACTCTTCACCACCACCCGTGGTGGCGGCGCCATGCTGGAGAGCCGCCGGCTACGCGTTAGCACGGCGAAGAACTTGGAAGGAGCGCTGGTGGGTACCGGCTTCCCACCCCATGCCAATGCGCAGTGGCGCACCGCCTACCTGAACATGCTCGGCACCGTCATGGACCTAAGCTCAGGGGTCCGCCGCACCGGCTGCCCCTCGCTGGACCTCGCCTACGTGGCTGCGGGTCGGTTTGACTGCCTCTTCGAATTTGGCCTCCAGCCCTGGGATACCGCCGCAGGCCTGCTGATGGTGCAGGAGGCCGGCGGTCAGGTCGGAACCTTCAGTGGCGAGCAGTACGAGGATGAAGGGCAGCTCGTGGCAGGGTCACCCAAGGCCTATACGGCGCTGATCGAGGCGCTGCGACCGCACCTCCCGGATGCCTCTGCCAACACCTGAGGCGTTTTCACCCCGAACCGTGAGCCGCCGCGGTTCCCCTGCTCCCGACACGCCGTCCCTGCTACAGTCGAGTTCGGCGCGTAGCACATGTGCCTGCCATCCACAGGTTCCCGGGAGTCACAGAATGAGTTTGTTCCGCCTCAAGCAGGTCAACACCCACGCCCATTCGGACACGGGCCTGAAACGCACCCTGGGCCCCTGGGATCTGACCTTCCTCGGTATCGGCGCCATCATCGGTGCCGGCATTTTCGTGCTGACGGGCATTGCGGCCGCCACCAAGGCTGGCCCGGCGGTCATCCTCTCCTACATCGTCGCCGGCACGGCCTGCGGCTTTGCGGCCTTGGCCTACGCAGAGCTCTCCTCCGCGGTGGGTGGCAGCGGCAGCGCCTACGGCTATGCCTACGCCGGGCTCGGCGAAATCGTTGCGTGGGTTGTCGGCTGGGCGCTGGTGCTGGAGTACGGTCTGGCGGTTTCGGCAGTTGCCATCGGCTGGTCTGGCTATGTGAACAACGGCTTGCAAGCCTTGGGTGTGGTGTTGCCACAAGAATTGGTCACGCCACCCCATGCAGGAGGCCTCGTGAATTTACCGGCGATGGCCATCATCCTCGCCCTCGGTGGCCTGCTCTGTGCCGGCATCAGCGGCAGCGCCAAGCTGAATGCCTTCGGCGTCATCGTTAAGCTGTGTTCCATTCTGGTCTTCATCTTCGTGGCACTGGGCCATGTGAATACCGCCAACTATCACCCCTTCATGCCCTTCGGCCTGCAAGGTGTGTTCGGCGGCGCGGGGCTCATTTTCTTCGCCTATGTCGGCTTTGACGCCGTCTCTACTGCCGCCGAGGAAGCGAAGAATCCCCAGCGCGATCTGCCCATCGGCATTATCGCCTCGCTGGTGGTCTGCACCTTGCTCTACATGCTGGTGGCCGGCCTGCTCACCGGCATTGCGCCGTACACCACCCTCAACAACCCATCGCCCGTGTCCACCGCGTTGCTCAGTCTGGGCCTGCGCACACCGGCCTTGCTGACTTCCATCGGCGCGGTTGCCGGCCTGACCACCGTGATGCTGGTGTGCTACTACGGCCAGACTCGCGTGCTGTTTGCCATGTCCCGTGACGGGCTACTGCCCGCCATCTTCAGCCAGGTCAATCCGAAGACCCAGACACCGATCACGGTCATCATCACCGTTGGCATCCTGCTGGCCGCCGTCGCCGGGTTCGCGAAGATCGACGAGGTCGCCTCGCTGACCAACATGGGCACCCTGCTCGCCTTCGTGGTGGTCTGCATCGGCGTGCTGGTATTGCGCAAGACGCGGCCGGAACTGCCACGTCCTTTCAAGACGCCGTTCATGCCAGTAGTGCCCATTCTCGGGGTGGTGTTCTGTCTCTTCCTGATGACCCAGCTGGAAATCAAGACCTGGAAATACTTCGCCATCTGGATGGCGATCGGTTTGGTCATTTACTTCAGCTACTCGCGCCGCCATGCGGTGGTTGGCCGGATCTGAGAACCGTGTAGCAACAGGCGCGCCGCGCACACGGCGCTGCGCTGCGCCTAGATCACCACGCGTCCGCCCACCTCGACGATACGCTCCGGTGGCAGCTTGAATGCCGCGCCGGCGAACAGCGCGTTGCGCGCCATAAACAAGAACAAGCGCTTACGAATGCCGCTCATGCCATGCGTCCCAGGGCCAATCACCACCTGATCGCGTCCCAGAAAATAGGTCGCCTGATCCGTGCGGACCGTCAACCCTAAGCGTTCTGCCGCGCGTAGCAACTCCGGCACGTCGGCATCTTCCTTGAAGCCCACCTTGGCATTGACTCGCCATAAGCGCGGCGCCAACTGAATCACCTGCACCCTCGTCCCCAGCGGCACGCGCGGAATGCGTTCTGTGGTCATGGACATGACCACCGTGGTCTCGTGCATCACGCCATTGAAGCGCAAATTACGCACCAGCGTGCGCGGCACACCCTCGGTATTGCTGGTGAGAAAGACGGCTGCGCCGGAGATAAGAATGGGCGGCGTTGCGGCACACTGTGCCAGGAAGCTGGCCACTGAACGCTCCTGCCGCTGCAATAAGGAAGAAACGCTGATGCGGCCAATCTGCCAGGTGCGCATCACCAGGTACACCCCACCGCCGAACACGAGTGGAAACCAGCCGCCCGCAGGAATTTTCTGCACGTTAGCCACGAAAAACACCACATCGAGCACACCCAGCGGCAGCAACAGCCAGAGCATCCACGCACTGCCAGTCGCCGTCTGGGTCACCCCGAGGGAGCCCGCATCGGCAGCGCCGGTATACGCCAGTGCGTCACTTTGAAACGCCCCAACATGGCGTGCGTACAACAACGCGACCAATAAAGTGGTCTCGATCACCATCGTGCTGGAGACGGCAATGCCGTAGGCATTAGCCAGCGCCTCCGAGGACTTAAAGACGATAACAATACTGATCGCCGCGCAACACAGCACCCAGTTCACGGCCGGTACATACACCTGCCCAAAGGAATCATCAGAGGTCTGCTTGATCTGCATGCGCGGCAGGAAGCCCAATTGTTGCGCCTGCTGGGCAATGGAAAACACGCCAGAGATGACTGCCTGCGAGGCGATAACCGAGGCGGCAGCGGCCAGCACCACCAACGGCACAATCAGCGACAGCGGCGCCATGAGATAAAACGGATTGCGCAGCGCCTCGGGGTGTTCGAGCAATAGCGCTCCCTGCCCGAAGTAGTTCAGCAACAAACCTGGCCACACCACATACAGCCAAGCCAGCTGGATGGGGCGACGCCCGAAATGACCTAGATCGGCGTAGAGCGCCTCACCCCCGGTCACCGCGAGGAAGGCTCCCGCCAGCACTGCCAGTGACGCGCCACCATGGTGGGCGATAAACCCAATCGCATAAGCTGGGTTGATCGCGGCGAGCACTCCCGTGTTGCCGACAATGTTCACCATACCCAGCACGCCGAGCACCACAAACCAAAGCAACATAATCGGCCCGAACACCACGCCGATAACCCCCGTGCCCTGATGCTGCGCCCGAAACAAGAACACCAGCACCACCACAGTCAGCGGCACCACGAACTGACCAAAAGCCGGGTCCGCGAGCGTCAAGCCCTCCACGGCCGACAGCACCGTCACCGCCGGTGTCAGTGAACCATCACCAAAAAAAAGCGCCGTTCCCGCCAGCCCCAGAGCCACGATCACCGCCGGCGACAATGCCGAACGCTCGGAAGCCAGCAAAGCGGTCAACGCCAATACGCCACCTTCACCGCGGTTATCGTTGCGCAAGACGATTACGACGTACTTGAGCGTAATCGTCAGTGCAATCGCCCAGAAGATCAGCGACAAAACACCAAGCACCGACTGCGAGGAGGCCACCGTATCGCCGCCTGCCGTGAGACAGGCACGCAGGGCATAAAGCGGGCTGGTGCCGATGTCCCCAAACACCACGCCGAGCGCAGCCAAGGCCAGCTTAGGCATGGGTTCGCGCGAATGACTACTTTCCATCTACGGACGCCTTTTGACGATGAGCTTGTCGATGCGCGTGCCATCCATATCCACGATCTCAACTTCGAGGTTGCGCCAAGTCAGCCGGTCTCCAGCGCGGGGGATTCTCCCGAGCCGGTGGAGCACAAACCCAGCGGCGGTATGGTAGTCCTCCCCAGCCAGATCTGGTACCTCGAGCGCAGCCGCCAATTCACGGGCAGGCAAGTGCCCATCCACCAACCAACTGCCATCCTCGCGCACACGCATCTCGGCACGTTCGCGACTGCCGATGTCCGGCAGGCCGCCTGCAATGGCACGGAGGATATCGATGGGTGTCACAATGCCGCGGACATCACCATATTCGTCAGTCACCACCGCCAGATGGACCGACGAGCGTTGGAACGCATCGAGCAGACGTAAGACGGAGACCGATTCCGGCACCATCAGCGGTTGTACGAGATCCGTATTTTCATCGACGCTACCGCGCCGTGCCGCTTCACTGAGATTGGCCAGCGTAATGACGCCCAGCGTACTGTCCAGTGACTCGTGGGCCACCAGAAAACGAGCGTGCCCACTGCCCCGCGCTTCCTCCCAGAGACGCTCCACCGGTTCATCAAGGTCGAGCCAGATAATATCCGGACGGGGCACCATGATGGAGGCCACGCGAGAATCGGCGACGGAGAGCACACCTTCGACCAGCCGCTGCTCGCCTGCTTCAAAGACGCCTTGCCGTGCGCCCTCGGCCAACAAGGCACGTACTTCATCTTCCGTGACGGAATCGCTGCGCGCGGCGCTCACCGGCAGCAAGCGCAAGATGAGGTCCGTACTACGGCGCAGCAACCAGACCAAAGGGGCCGCACTACGCGCGAAACCGGCCATGAACGGCGCGGTGAGAATGGCCAAACGTTCAGCATTCGATAAGGCGATGCGCTTTGGCACCAACTCACCCAACACCAGCGACAGATAAGACACCGGCAGCACCACCAGCCCTGCCGCTACCTGCGGCGCATAGCGCGCCAACCAAGGAATGGCGGCCAAATGCGCGGCCAAATGGTCGGCAAAGGCCGCACCGGAATACAGACCCGTGAGGATGCTGGTCAAGGTAATACCGGCCTGCCCCGCCGACAGCAAGGTACTCGGATCCGCTTGCAGCGCAAGCGCCACGCGGGCACCAAGACTGCCACGTCGCGCCATCATCTCGAGCCTGGAGCGTTTTGCAGACACTAAGGCCAACTCGGCCAGCGCAAAAAATGCGTTGATTACCAGCAGCAGCGCGAGGACGAGAAACTCTACCATGACCAGTGCCGGGGACAGGGAATAGGCGGCGGGCGCCAGCTTTCACCCGTCCTCAGGGCAACTCCGGTCCGCGCAGGTCTACCGGCGGCACGCCCTTGGCGCGCATCCGGATGTTGAGCATTTCCACGCCGAAGGAGAAAGCCATTGCAAAATACAAGTAGCCCTTTGGCAGATGGACTTCGAAGCCCTCAGCGATCAGCGCCACACCCACCAGGATCAGAAATGCGAGCGCGAGAATCTTGACCGTCGGGTGACGATCGATGAAGTCGCTGATCGGACGGGCCATAAACATCATGACGATCACAGCCAACACGATGGCCGCCACCATCACCGACAGGTGCTGCGCCAAGCCCACCGCCGTGAACACCGAATCGAGTGAAAAAACGATATCAATGACAGCAATCTGCACCACCACTAGCAGCATGGCGCGCGCCGTACGGATTGACATTGGCCCACCCTCTGGGCCTTCAAGACTGGCATCGATCTCCATCACGCTCTTCACCAGCAGAAACAGACCGCCGATGGAAAGAATGAGATCGCGGCCAGATATTCCCTGACCCGAGAGCTGGGTTGGCAGCACAAAGAGGTTTTCGGTCAGCGTCATCAGCCAAGTAATGCTAAACAACAGACCAATGCGCGTCAGCATGGCAAGACCAAGACCCATGATGCGGGCACGGTGTTGTTGCTCGGGCGGCAACTTGCCGACCAGTATCGACAGAAAAATGATGTTATCGATACCAAGGACGATTTCGAGAATCGCCAGGGTGATAAAGCTCAGCCAGGCCTGCGGATCAGCAAGAAGTTCCATGCAGTGTTCTTTCCGGAGTCAGGGCAGGTCGTCAATCGCTTTCTTCGATTCCGACGGCAGCAGGTCCTGCTGGGTCAGACCCAGATCCAGCGAAACACCCGCCGCGACGAAAATAGACGAATAAGTGCCCACCACAATACCAACGATCAGCGCCGTCGAAAAGCCACGCAGCGTTTCGCCGCCGAAGGCAAACAATGCCAGCACCGTCAACAACGTCGTGCCGGAGGTAATCACGGTACGTGACAGCGTTTCGTTGATGGAGATGTCCATCACCTGCGATGGCGTTGCTTTGCGCAATGACAAGAACCGCTCACGAACACGATCGAAGACCACCACCGTGTCGTTAAGCGAATATCCGATGACCGCCAAAATAGCGGCCAGCACTGACAAGTCAAAGGTTAGCCCAGTGAGGGCGAACACGCCAACCACCACGATGGGGTCATGGAGCGCTGCCAGCACGGCACCGACACCGAACTTCCACTCGAAGCGTAGCCACACGTACAGCATGATCAGCAGCAAGGTGATACCCAGCGCGGTCAGCCCTTTCTCCACCAGTTCCTTACCCACCTGCGCACCAATCACTTCGGTCCGCCGCAGTTCCGCGCCGGCATCAACCGAATGTACGGCGGCTGTCACTCGCGTGGTCACCGTGTCGGGCTTCACGCCTGCCGGAACTGGCGGCAAGCGCACCAAGACGTCGCGTGCGGTACCGAAATTCTGCACCGCCACGTCGGCGAAGCCTGCAGCGTGCAAGGCCTCGCGGGTTAGCTCGAGATTAGCCGGGCCTTGGTAGGCGTATTCCGCCACCACACCACCGGTAAACTCGATGCCAAAGTTCAACCCCTTGAGAGGCACCAGCACCAGTGACCCCACCACCAGCACCGCAGAAATGGCGTACCACAGCTTGCGCTGCGCCATGAACGGGATCTGGGTGACTTTCTTGAAAAATTCCATGGAGGTCGCTCCGCGCGTCTCAGATCGACAAGCCAGTGAGTTTCTTGCGCCGGCCCCAGACCGCCTCGATTAGCGCACGGCTGCCAGTGAGCGCCGTGAACATCGAAGTGACAATGCCAAGGCACAACACGACCGCGAAGCCCTTCACTGGCCCCGAGCCGAAGGTGAACAGCACCACGCCAGCGATGAGGGTGGTGATATTACCGTCAAAAATGGAGCTGAAGGCGCCTTCAAAGCCGGCATGAATCGCCGCCAGCGGCGTGGTGCCATTGCGCAGCTCTTCACGAATTCGCTCATAAATGAGGATATTCGCATCCACTGCCATACCGACGGTCAGCACAATACCGGCAATGCCAGGCAACGACAGGGCAGCACGCGTGATCGTCAGCAGCGCTGTGAGCAGCACCACGTTGGCCAGGAGCACCGCGCATCCCACCAGACCAAAGCCGCGGTAATAGAAGGCGATGAACACAAACACCACGGCCAAGCCGAGGATGAGCGCACGGACGCCGCGGTCGATATTGTCCTGCCCTAGGCTCGGACCGACCAGACGCTGTTCAACAATAAATATCGGGGCAGCCAATGCACCAGCCCGCAGCAGCTTGGCCAGCTCCTGACCTTCCGCAACGGTCAAACCGGTGATATTGAACTGGTTGGAAAACACGCCTTTGATGGTGGCGAGAGAGATGACCTCTTCCTTCACCCGATCGACGACTACCTTTTGGCCGGCATGGTCTTCTTGCACGCGCTCGCGCTCAATGAACACTACCGCCATCGGCTTGCCGAGATTTTCGCGCGTCGTGCGCAACATTTCCTCACCACCACGGCTGTCGAGCCTGACCGACACCGACGGCTCGCCGTCCTGCGTGGCCGAACTGGCATCGGTTAACTGATCGCCGGTGATGATTAAGTCGCGCCGCAACAGGACAGGCGCGCCCGTCCGCTGATGGTAAAGCTTGGTACCGAGGGGGGCATGGCCACTGCGTTCGGCTTCAACCGGGTTATTCAGTGTATCGGCCAGACGGAACTCAAGGGTCGCCACCTTACCGAGAATACGGATCACCTCGGAGGCGTCCTGCACGCCGGGCAACTGCACCGCAATGCGGTTGAGACCTTGTCGTTGCACCACGGCCTCGGACACCCCAAGGCCATTGACGCGATTGTTGAGCGCCGTAATATTTTGCTGGATAGCGAAGTCCTGGCGCTGCTTAATCTGCGCAGCAGTGAGCACCGCTGTGAGCACGGTTTCCGCTGCCCCGCCCGCAACACCCGGCTGTGTGCCTTCGGTCCACGCCAGATCTGGGTCAACGGCCTGGAGCGCAATCAGCGCTGCGGCACTGTCACCGGCTTGCCGCAAAGTGACCTTCACGCCGTGCGGCGCGGCCGCTGTGTCTTCGCTACTGACCGCGTCTACTGCCAGGTACGGCAGCTCTTTTTCGCGCAGCGCAGTGCGGACATCCCGTTGCAAACGCTGCAGGGTCTGCGCTAAAGCGCCATCCACGTCGACTTCATAGACCAGATAAATACCACCACGCAGGTCGAGACCTAACGGCATCGCGCGCAAACCCAGGCCACGCAACCAGTCAGGCATACGGGACGCGAAGGTGGTGGCCAGCGCAAATTCATTGGGACGCGCTGTTTCCACGGCCGCCTTGGCACGCAACTGGGCCGGAACGTCCTTTAAGCGCAGCAGCAGGCGCCCTTCCTCGACATAGGCCGCCTCCGGGGGCGCACCCGCCTGCTCGAGCAGCGTCCGAAACTCGGCAATGCCGGTCTCCGTAAAAGCCACGCGGTCCTTACGCGACAACTGCAAGGCGGGGGCCTCACCGTACACGTTTGGCAGCGCGATGAGCGCCGCCACCAGCAGTACCACCACCACCAGGATGGTTTTCCAGCGCGGGAAAGCAGCCATGGACGGTCAGCCCTTCAGGCTGCCCTTCGGCAGCACCTGGACGACCTGGAAGCGCTGTACCTTGACCTGGACATTCGGCGCAATTTCAAGGGTAACGAAGGATTCGCCAGCCTCGGTCACCTTGCCGGCCAGACCACCAGCGGTGATGACTTCTTCACCGGCCTGCAGTTTGGCGACCATTTCCCGATGTTCCTTGGCCTTCTTCGCCTGCGGGCGGATGAGCAGGAAATAAAACACCACGAAAATAAGCACCAGCGGCGCGAAGGTCATGAGGGGCGAGCCCTGCGAACCTGCACCGGCAGACTGGGCATTGGCAACAGAAATAAGGAAATCCATGGTGAGCATCCGGGGGGCAGGAGTGGATAAACGACGATTATGCCATAGCGCCCCGTGGCGGCAGGCCACGAGCGTACTCGGCAAGGGTTCCAGCCTCAATGGCGGCGCGGATTTCCCGCATCAGGCGCTGGTAGTACGCCAAATTGTGCAAGGTATTCAGCCGGCTACCGAGAATCTCGCCACACCGATCCAGATGCCGCAGATAGGCTCGGGAATAGTGCTGGCAGGTGTAGCAGTCGCACCCCTCCTCCACCGGCCGCGGATCTTTGGCATGCGCGGCATTGCGGATATTGATCACCCCCTGCGCGGTAAACAGGTGCCCATTGCGCGCATGCCGGGTGGGAATGACGCAGTCAAACATGTCGATCCCGCGCGCCACAGCGCCGACGATGTCGTCAGGGAACCCCACGCCCATCAGGTACCGTGGGCGGTCAGCCGGTAACAAGGGCAGCGTGTAGGCCAAGATGCGCTCACGATCGGCTACCGGCTCACCCACCGCCAGCCCTCCCAGGGCATAGCCGGGAAAATCCAGCTGCCGCAAGCCTGCAACCGAAGCGGCCCGTAACGGCTCATACATGCCCCCCTGAACAATGCCAAACAGGCTGCCAGGCGGCGGATCTTGATAATAACGGGCATGACTGCGCGCCGACCAACGCAGCGACAACTCCATGCTCTGGCGCGCCTCCTCTTCGGTGGCGGGGTACGGCGTGCACTCGTCAAACACCATCGCGATATCACTGCCCAAATCGCGCTGCACTTCCATCGACTTCTCAGGGTCGAGAAACACTTCGCTGCCGTCCACCGGCGAACGAAAGCGCACCCCCGCTTCCGTCAGCTTGCGCAGTTTGGCCAAGCTGAACACCTGAAAGCCGCCGGAGTCGGTGAGGATAGGGCCTTCCCAGTGCATGAATCGATGTAAGTCGCCATGCGCCTTCACCACCTCGGTGCCTGGACGCAGCATGAGGTGAAAGGTATTGCCGAGAATGATCTCAGCGCCGATAGCGGTCAGCTCCTCCGGCGTCATCGCCTTGACGGTACCGTAGGTCCCCACTGGCATAAAGGCCGGCGTCTCCACCGTGCCGCGCGTGAAATGCAGCCGCCCGCGCCGCGCATCACCGTCCGTGGCGAGCAGCTCGTAGTGGACCGTGGGATCAGCGGTGGTGGGCAGGCGGGCAGTGGTCATCATGCGCAACGAGCCGCCTCCGGGCAGGGTGTCAGAAACATGGCATCACCATAACTGAAGAAACGGTACTGCGCTGCCACCGCATGCGCATAGGCAGCCAACACCGCCTCGCGCCCAGCAAACGCACTGACCAGCATCAGCAGTGTGGATTGTGGCAGATGAAAGTTGGTCACCAGCGCATCCACGACGCGGAAGCGGTAGCCGGGGTGGATGAACAGGCGCGTATCACCCGCATACGGCTGCAACACACCCGAGGCAGCGGCACTCTCCAGGCAGCGCACGGCGGTGGTGCCCACCGCCACTACCCGCCCTCCCGCGGCCTGTGTTGCGGCCACGGCCGCCACCGTGTCGGCACCCACCCGCAGCCATTCCGCGTGCATCACATGGTCGGCCAGACGCTCCGCGCGCACGGGCTGAAAAGTGCCGGCACCCACATGGAGTGTCACCCGGGTCTGGCGGATGCCCGCCGCCTCCAGCCGGCCGAGCAGTGCGGTGTCAAAATGCAGACCGGCCGTCGGCGCTGCCACGGCCCCGGGCTCGCTTGCAAACACGGTCTGATAGCGCTCTAGGTCTTCTTCTGCATCGCTCTGCGTGATGTAAGGCGGTAACGGCAGTTCGCCGTGGGCGTCGAGGTACGCTGCCACCGGCCGGTCAAAGCACAACCGCGTCAGATCCCCCTCGCGACCGGTCACTGCCGCAGTCGCCCCACCCGGCAGCTGCAGTTGCATACCAGGGCGGGTGCCCTTACTCGAACGCACGTGCGCCAGTACGCTGGTGGGCGTCACGATACGTTCTATCAACACCTCTAGCACGCCCCCGGTAGCCTTGTGGCCGTGGAGGCGCGCGGGAATGACGCGGGTATCGTTCAGCACCAGCAGGTCGCCGGGGCGTAGCAACTGCTCCAGCGCCGTGAACAGCAGGTCTTCGCACCGACCTGAAGCACCGTCCAGCCGCAGCAAACGGCTACCCGTGCGCTCCAGTGCCGGGCGCTGAGCGATCAGCGCTTCCGGCAGGTCAAAGTGGAAATCGTCGCGGCGCAAGTCGTTCATGGGGCCGCGAGGATACCTCAGCTCTCGGGTTTCACCATCCCCTGAATGTCGCGCGGTGGCATTGGCTCAGCCAGCGGCGGCAGTTCCGCCTCCAGATGCACCGCTTTGCGGTCACGCAGGACTTCGAAAGCGATTTTTTCACCGGGCGCATAGCTGTGCAGAATCCGCCGGGCGTGCTGCTCGTCTTGCACCGGGCGTGCGCCGATCGCCCGCAATACATCGCCGTCGAGTAATTTCAATGCCGCGACGCCATGCACGACCAGCACGCCCTGATCAGTCCCAAAATAGTGTCCCAGCGTGGGGGTCAGGGTCGCGAGCTCCACTCCCCACAACGGGCCTGGACCGTCCATGCCGTGACCCCAGTGAGGACCATGGCCCATGGCAGGGCCGTGATGCCCCGGGCCTGATGGACCTCCGGCCAGTTCACGACAAAGCTCCGGCGGCATACCGCCGGGCATCCCCTCCATCATCCCGGCTTCATCGGTACGAAACACCATCACCCGTTCCTCAGCGGCCTGCGCCGTGGGCAGGATGAAGGTAGCGGTTAACAGCAAGGCGCCGGCCACCCATGCAGCGGATCGATTCACGGCATAGCACTTGCTCATGACTCTGCTCCTTGAAGCCGCCTGGCGGCATTGTTGAAAACCCTAGTGAGCTTGATCACCCAACAACGAGGGACTTTCCAAACCCAGCTCGCCTTCCCATTTTGCCACCACCGCCGCCGCCACGGAATTACCGATGACATTGGTGGCACTGCGCCCCATGTCCAGGAAATGATCGACCGCCAGGATCAGCAGCAACCCCGCCTCGGGAATGTGAAAGAACGACAAGGTCGCGGCGATCACCACCAGTGAGGCACGCGGCACGCCCGCCATGCCCTTACTGGTCACCATCAGCAACAGCAGCATCGTGAGCTTCTGACCCCAGGTAAGGTCGATGCCGTAGGCCTGTGCGATGAACAGCGTCGCAAACGTGCAGTACATCATCGAGCCATCGAGGTTGAAGGAATAGCCCAGCGGCAACACGAAACTGCCGATGCGTTTGGAGACACCAAAGCGCATTAACTGATCAAGCGTCTTCGGGTAAGCCGCTTCCGAACTGGCGGTTGAAAAAGCCAGCAGCACCGGCTCTCGCACCACCGCCAGCAGACGCACCACGCGTGGACCGATAAACAGGAAACCAGCGCCGGCGATCAACAACCACAGCAAACCCAGCGACAGATAAAAACCACCGATGAACTGGCCGTAGGTTAGGAGAATACTCAGGCCTCGCGTCGCCACCGTCGCCGATAAGGCGGCAAACACTGCTACCGGCGCAAACAGCATCACATAGCCCGTCAGCTTCAGCATCACCTGCGCCAGCGCCTCAACGCCCACCAGCACCGGCCGCGCTGCCGACCCGACGGCTGCCACCGCCATGCCGAAAAACACCGAGAACACCACAATCTGCAGGATCTCGTTGCCAGCCATGGCCTCAATAAACGACTTTGGCACCAGGTGAGCGATAAAATCTTTGAGGTTCAACGCGGCCGGTTGCACCGCCAGCTGCGCCGTTGCCTCGGGCAGCGGCAGCGCCAGCGTTGCACCCGGGGCGAGGAGCGTCACCATGGCCATGCCCAGCAGCAGTGACAACAGTGAGGCGCCGACGAACCAGCCCAAGGTCTTCGCTCCCACTCGGCCCACGGCACCAGTCGCCCCCATGTGGGCAATGCCGGTGACCAGCGTCGCGAACACCAGCGGCGCAATGATCATCTTGATGAGCCGTAAGAACAGGTCCGTGAGCAGAGAGAAATACCCCGCCACTACCGCCGGGTCGGCCAGCCAGGTATTGCAGGCCTGCCCGACGCCAATACCCAGCAACATGGCCAGGAGAATATAAAAGGTGAAACGTCGCGACATGGGATGGTCTCGGGCAGAACCGAAGGCTATGGTAGCCTCCCCGCCGGGAAAGCGAGCGGCCAGTACTGGCCGCAGGGGAAAACTGATGAAAAACACGCTGTCCGCAGCGCAACGCCTGCGACTGGTGGTGGCTGCTTCCGCTGCCGGCACCACCTTCGAATGGTACGACTTCTTTCTAGCCGTGCCACTGGCGAGCCTCATTGCCAAGCTGTTTTTCGCCGGCCTCGATGAAGCCACCGCCTATCTGTTCGCGCTCGGTAGCTTTGCCGCCGGTTTTGCCTTCCGACCCCTCGGCGCCATCCTCTTCGGGCGCATGGGAGACCGCCTCGGACGCAAGTCCACCTTCCTCGTGACCATCAGCCTGATGGGCGGCGCCACCTTCGCCATCGGTCTGTTGCCCACCATGGCCAGCGCCGGCATGCTGGCGCCGACACTGTTCGTGCTACTGCGCATTGCCCAGGGTTTGGCCCTCGGCGGCGAATGGGGCGGTGCCGCTATCTACATTGCTGAGCATGCGCCACACGACCGCCGCGGCTACCTGACGAGCTGGATGGGGCCAGCCGCCGCTTTCGGCCTCGGTTTGGCCTTGGTGGTCACTCTAGCGGTGCGCACACTCACCGGCGAACCGGCATTCGCTGCCTGGGGATGGCGGGTGCCTTTCTTGCTGTCCGGGGTGCTGTTCATCTTATCCGTGTGGATTCGCCTGAAATTGCATGAAAGCCCACTGTTCACCCAACTCCTGCAGACCGGCAGCCGCTCGGCAGCCCCGTTGCGGGAAGCCTTCGGCCAGTGGTCGGGCATTCGGGTGGCACTAGTGGCCTTGCTGTCCATGATGATCGCGCAAGGGGCGGTCTGGTTTACCACCTTTCTTTACACCCAATCGTTTTTAGAACGGGTACTGAAAGTCCCGCCCAGCATCGCCAGTGCGCTCATGCTGGGGCTGGTGACCTTGTCCGTGCCGCTCTACCTGTTTTTTGGCTGGCTGTCGGATAGGATCGGCCGCAAACCCGTGATGCTCGGCGGCATCCTGCTCGCCACCTTCGGTATTTTTCCAGTGTTCGAAGCCTTACGGCCGGCTGCCAACCCGGCGCTCGCCGCGGCTGTGGCCACGCAAGCAGTGGTGGTGCGGGCAGACCCAGCGGATTGTCACCCGCAGTTTGACCCGGTCGCCAGTAAACAGGCCTCCACGCCCTGCGACACGGCCCGCGCCTTGCTGGCCAAACGTGGCATCCCCTATACCCGTGCAGCGCTACCGGCCGGCGCACCTGTCGTCATCCACATCGGGGCACAAGCCGTCGCGGTCGCTGCGTTGGACGCCACGTTGAACACTGCCGGTTACCCGTTGACTGCCGACCCCAGCGCCATCCATCTGTGGCGTGTGTTCTTGCTGCTGAGCGTCTTGGTGGTAGCCGCCACCGCACTCTATGGTCCGCAGGCAGCTTGCCTCGTGGAATTGTTCCCGACCCGCATCCGGTACACCGCGCTGTCACTGCCGTATCACATCGGCACCGGTTGGGTGGGGGGCATGCTGCCGGCCGCCGCCTACGCGCTGACCGTGGCCAGCGGCGACAGTTTCTTCGGTCTGTGGTACCCGGTGTTGTTCTGCGCACTGGCCGCCATCGTCATGGCGTTGTTCCTGCCCGAGACCCGCCATCGGCAGATCCACCTGATCTGACTCCGATCCCTGTGATAGCATGCGTCGCTTCATCCGTGCCGGGATGGCGGAACTGGTAGACGCACCGGACTCAAAATCCGGCGGCCTGAAAACCGTGTGGGTTCGATTCCCACTCCCGGCACCACTTTTTTCTGATCGAGGCCGGTTTGAAGTTCTGTAGCGCCTGTGCCCAGCCCGTGGAAGTCCGTATCCCTGAGGGTGACGCGCTTCCCCGCTACATCTGTACCGGCTGCAGCACCATCCACTACGAAAACCCCAAGCTCATTCTTGGCTGCGTCCCAGAGTACGACGGCCAGCTGCTGCTGTGCCGACGCGCCATCGAACCACGCCGCGGTTTCTGGACCTTTCCGGCCGGCTTCATGGAAAATGGCGAGACTTTGCAACAGGCGGCGGCACGCGAATGCTGGGAAGAGGCGCTGGCCCGCGTCGACATTGGGTCGCTGCTGGCCGTGGTGCATGTCTTACATGCGCAGCAAGTGCACATCAATTTCCGTGCGCGCCTTGCAGAACCCGTTTTCGGGGTTGGAATAGAAAGTCTGGAAACCGCGCTGGTAGCACCGGCCGACATTCCCTGGGGGGAACTGGCCTTCCCGAGCGTGGAGTTCACCCTCCGTCGCTGGTTGGCCGACCGCGAGCTGGGTGTGGAAGACCACCACTACACCACCTTCGACCGGCGCCCGGCGAGAGCCGCCGGTATGGCAAACTACTAGCCCTGCCTACCCCCTGCTGCCGCTGGCGGCGGGTCTGACGCAACTCCGGGAGTCTTTAGATGGCGTTCGTCGTCACCGAAAATTGTATCAAGTGCAAATACATGGACTGCGTGGAAGTATGCCCCGTGGATTGCTTCCATGAAGGCCCCAACTTCCTCACCATCGACCCAGACGAGTGCATTGACTGCACTTTGTGCGAACCTGAATGCCCGGTGGATGCGATTGTTTCTGAGGAAGATCTGCCGGCCAACCAGCAGCACATGAAAGCCTTGAATGCTGAACTGGCGCGCCTGTGGCCGGTCATCACTGAAAAGAAGCCTGCGCCGGCAGATGCCGACGAGTGGAAAGGCAAGACTGGCAAGCTGCCGCTGCTGGAACGTTAGTTAGCGGCCAGCCTCGACCAACTGCCGCAAGATGTCTTGCGGCTCGCCATTACGAATTTCATCGCCAGCCGGCGTGTACAGCGCCGGCGTTCCTTGCAAGCCCATGGCCTGCCCCAGCTTGTATCCAGCTTCCACCGGGTTCTTACAGCGGCGAGTCACCACCTCTGCACCGGTTTTTGCCTGGGTCAGCGCCGCCTGGCGATTGGCAGCGCACCATACGGACTCTGCCTTGCGCGCACTGTCCGTACCCATGCCCGTCCGTGGAAAGAACAAATACCGCACACGGATGCCCATACCATTCAGTTCCGGCATCTGCGCATGCAGCCGCCGGCAAAATCCACAATCGACATCGGTGAACACATAAAGTTCGTATTTGGGCGCTGCAGGCGCGAAGGTGATGACCTCGTCATCCTTCACACCAGCCAGCAGGCCGCGACGAATGTCTTTACGCCGTGCCTCGGTGAGATTGGCCTTGGTCGCTAGGTCAAACAGGTCGCCGACCAACATGTACTTGCCGTCAGCCGAGACATACAGCACCTCGGTGCTTTCCGTCACCTCGTAGATACCCGGCAGGCCCGTGGCGCGCACATTGGCGGGACTCGCCCCAAATTTCAGTGCCAACACGGCCCGCGGGTCGGCAGGGTCGATGGCCGATGAGGGCGCCAAAGGCGCCGTGGTGGTCGCTGTAGCCGGTGTAGCGACCGCAGTGGCCGTTGTCGCCAGTGCGCCGTGCGTAGCGCATGGCAGCAGCGCCATCGCCAAGCACCAACTCACACCACGCAGCCTACGTGCGCGCGCAGCAACAGCCATCGTGGGATGAGTAACCTTCGCCATGATTGAACATCTCACCATACACAGTAGCCGCTAGTTTAGCAGCCAACGGTCAGCCGCGCGGATGGTGCTCGGCATGCAGGTCTTTCATGCGGCGGCGAGCCACATGCGTGTAGATCTGCGTGGTTGAAAGATCGCTGTGGCCAAGCAGCATCTGCACCACGCGCAGGTCAGCGCCATGATTCAGCAGGTGGGTAGCAAAGGCATGACGCAGCGTGTGTGGCGAGAGGGTCATTTCCACACCGGATTTGAGCGCATAGCGTTTGATAATGTGCCAAAACGCCTGACGGGTCATGCGGTCGCCGCGGCGGGTCGGAAACAGGTAGTCCGTGGTACGGTCGAGCAGAATGTCCGCACGCGGGCCCCGCAGGAATTCCACCAACCAGTGCACCGCCTCGTCACCGAGCGGGATAAGACGTTCACGATTACCCTTGCCGACGATGCGCAGCACGCCCTGCGGCAGATTGACCTGTGAGTGCTTGAGACTGACCAGCTCCGAAACGCGCAGCCCAGTGGCATACAGCACCTCAAGCATGGTGCGGTCACGGTGACCGAGCGGCTCATTGACCGACGGCGCATTCAGCAGCGACTCCACCTGCTCTTCCGCCAGCGACTTAGGCAAGGCGCGGCCGATCTTGGGCATGGAGATGAGGCGGGTGGGATCGTCCACCAGCTGCCCTTCGCCAATGAGATAGCGGAAGAAGCGGCGGAAACTCGACAACTGGCGCGCGGTGGAGCGCGGCTGCGCCCCTTGTTCCACCCGCCAAGCCACGAACGCCAGCAGATCTTCGCGCAGCGTGGCGTCAATGCGACGCGCATGCGACTGCTGCCAGCGACTTAGCGCCAACAGATCCGCGCGGTAGGCGGACAAAGTATTCTCCGACAGGCCGCGTTCCAGCCATACGGCATTCAAAAAACGGGCGATGGCCGGACCGGCCTCGTCGCTGACCGGCCGCGCCACTTCCGGCACGGAACGGGCAACCAGGCGCTGTGGCGCAGCCCGGGAAGCCATGGATAATTTGACCGCAGTACTCATGTGCCGGAGTATGTTGGGAACACCGCGCAATTCAGCGTGATCGGGATCACATTCACCCGTGACGGTTGACATAAAGAGACCTCCATCACAAACCGCCAAGGCTCTGCGCCTTGCCCACGGTTTGTGGAGCAACACCTGGTTCACATTTCTGGCCCTGCTGGCGCTGGTTGGGGTGGTCTGCCTGCCGCGAATGCGCTGGCGCCGGCATTGCACGCGGTTTTTTGCGCGGCTGTTTTTCGCGGGCACCGGCATGCGGGTCAGCGTCAGCGGCCTCGGCCACCTGCCGGTCGGTACCTGCGTGGTGGTAGCCAACCACGCCAGCTATCTCGACGGCCCCCTGTTACATGCGGCATTACCCGCCCATTTCGCGTTTGTCATCAAGGGCGAAATGGCGCGCGTGCCGCTGGCCGGCTTCCTGTTGCGGCGTATCGGCAGCGAATTTGTCGAGCGGCATAACCGACACCGCAGTGGGCGGGATGCGCAACGAATCCTCGACAGCGCCGCCCGCGGCCAGGCCTTAGGGGTTTTCCCCGAGGGCACCTTCCACGGCCCGCCAGGACTACACCGCTTCCAGTCGGGAGCTTTCCTCGCGGCTGCGCGCGCGGGACTGCCCATCGTGCCTGCCGTCATCCGCGGGACCCGCCAGGCGCTCGGTTCCGGCGAATGGTGGCCTGCCGCCGGACGGATCGAAGTGGAGCTCCTGACGCCCCTGCCACCGCCGGAAAACCAGAAGCCAGCGATCCACGCCGCGCGTGATGCCGCGCGCGCCGCCATTCTGGCGCGGGTTGGCGAACCGGATGTGACCTTGCATGGCTGAACTCCCGGTCCGGACTCGCTGGTGGCAATCACTCGGCCCGGGACTGGTCACCGGCGCCGCCGATGACGATCCCAGTGGCATCGCCACCTATACTCAGGCCGGCGCGCAGTTCGGTTACGGACTGTTGTGGACTTTGACTCTGGCCTGGCCGCTCATGATGGCCTTGCAACTGGCCAGCGCACGCCTTGGCTGGGTGAGCGGCCGCGGTATCGCCACCAGTCTGCGCCGACACTATCCGCAGCCGCTGGTGCTCGGCCTGGTGGGGCTGCTGGCCATCGCCAATGTGTTCAACATTGGTGCCGACCTGGCGGCGATGGTGGAAGTGGCACGGCTACTCACGGGTGTTGGCGCACCGCTGCTGTGGCTACTGGCCATCGCTGGCCTCTCACTGCTGCTGGAAATTTTGGTGCCCTTCGCCCGCTACGCGCCGGTGCTGAAGTTGCTGACGCTGTCGCTGCTGTCCTACGCAGCCGTGCTCACTGTCGTGCAGGTGCCCTGGTCAGCGGTCGTGCACGGCGCCTTTGCCAGCCCGATGGCCGGCAGCACCGGGCTGCAGCCCGGCTGGAACGCCAACACGGCGTTGATGGTCTGCGCCGTATTGGGCACCACCATCAGCCCTTATCTGTTCTTCTGGCAAGCCTCACACGAAGCAGAAGATATCGCCCATCACCGGCACCCCACCCAGTTAACAGCGGAGGAAGCGCGGCGGGCGTGGGCGGGCATTCGCCTCGACACGTTCTTTGGCATGACCTTTTCCGTTGGCGTAGCCGCCTCCGTCATGATCGCGGCTGCCGCCACCTTGTATGGTCATGGCGGCCACCCGGTAGCCACCGCCGGCGAGGCGGCGCTGGCGCTGCGTCCGGTGGCTGGCGATGCTGCCTTCCTGCTGTTCGCGCTGGGCATTCTCGGCGCAGGGCTTCTCGCCGTGCCCGTACTGGCTGGCAGCGCCGCTTATGCCTTGGCCGAAGCCCTACACTGGCGCGCCAGCCTCGAACTGCGGGCAGGGTCGGCCCCCGGTTTCTACAGCCTGCTCGCTGGTGCCGTGATCATTGGGGCGCTGCTGCAACTGCTCGACACCGACCCGCTACGCATGCTGTTCTGGGCCGCCGTCATCAACGGGCTCGTCTCTGCACCCGTGATGGTCGCCTTGCTGCTGCTGGTAGCGCGGCGCGATGTCATGGGCAGCCTGACGCTGCCACGACCCACGCGCTGGCTGGGGTGGACCGCCGTGGCGGTCATGACCGTGGTGGCGCTGACGCTGATCATCACCACCTTGCCAGCGTCTCTCGGCGGGCGCTGAAGCGCTCGCCAAAGCACGCCAGACCCAGCCTACATATTGCGTCGGTAACGGCCACCCACGGCGTACAGCGCATTCGAGATCTGGCCGAGCGAAGCGACCTTCACGGTCTCTATCAACTCTTCAAACACGTTGCCACCGCCCGCTGCCACCTGCTGCAACTGGGCCAGCGCCGCCGGCGCAAGGTCCGCATAGCGTGCCTGCCACGCGTGCACCGCCGTTACTTGCAGATCTTTCTCCGCATCCGTGGAGCGAATCAGGTCAGCGGTCACCGTCGCCGTTTCGCCACCCGGGGCGAGGAACGTGTTCACCCCGATGAGCGGCAAAGTGCCGTCATGTTTTTGGTGTTCGTAATGCAGGCTCTCTTCCTGAATCTTGCCACGCTGGTACATGGTTTCCATCGCGCCCAGCACTCCGCCGCGTTCACTGATCGCCTCGAACTCACGGTACACCGCCTCCTCGACCAGATCGGTGAGGTAGTCGATGGCAAAGGAGCCCTGCCAGGGATTTTGGTTCTTGTTCAGACCCAGCTCGCGATTAATGATGAGCTGGATGGCCACCGCACGCCGCACACTCTCTTCGGTGGGCGTGGTGAGCGCCTCGTCGTAGGCATTGGTGTGCAGACTGTTGCAGTTGTCAAACAGCGCATACAGCGCCTGCAAGGTCGTGCGAATGTCGTTGAACTGTATCTCGCGCGCGTGCAATGACCGGCCGCTGGTCTGGATGTGGTACTTGAGCATTTGGCTACGGGCGTCTGCCCCGTAACGCTCGCGCATGGCGCGTGCCCAGATTCGCCGCGCCACACGGCCGATGACCGCGTACTCCGGGTCCATGCCGTTGGAGAAAAAGAAACTTAAGTTCGGCGCGAAGTCATCCACCTTCATGCCGCGCGCGAGGTAGTACTCGACAATAGTGAAACCATTGGCCAGCGTGAACGCCAACTGCGACACCGGATTCGCACCAGCTTCAGCAATGTGGTAGCCGGAGATCGACACCGAATAGAAATTCTTCACTTGGTTCAAGGTGAAGTAGTGCGCCACATCGCCCATCATGCGCAAGGCAAATTCAGTGGAGAAAATACAGGTGTTCTGCGCCTGATCTTCCTTGAGGATGTCCGCCTGCACCGTGCCACGCACCTGCCGCAAGGTATCTGCTTTAATTCGCGCGTAGGTCGCCGCATCCACCAGCCGATCGCCACTGATGCCCAGCAAACCGAGACCGTAACCGTCATTACTCTCAGGGAGCTCGCCACGATACTCCGGCGCACGCACGCCTAGCAGACTGGCCATGCGTTCTTGTGCAGCCGCCCAGCCACCACTCTCGCGCAAATGGCGCTCAATACGCTGGTCGATCGCCGTATTCATGAACATCGCCAAGATCATCGGTGCCGGCCCATTAATGGTCATGGACACCGAGGTCAGCGGGGCGCACAGATCAAAGCCCGAATACAGACGTTTCATATCATCAAGCGTGGCGATCGACACGCCGGAGTTGCCGATACGGCCGTAAATGTCTGGGCGGGTATCAGGGTCTTCGCCATACAGCGTGGTGCTGTCAAAGGCGGTTGACAGACGCTTAGCTGGCGAGCCAGCCGCCAGCAGATGGAACCGCCGGTTGGTGCGTTCTGGCATCCCCTCACCCGCAAACATGCGTATCGGGTCCTCTTCCTCACGCCGATAAGGATAGACACCCGCCGTGTACGGATAGGTACCGGGCAGATTTTCCTGCAGCAAGAACGCCAGCAAGTCACCCCAGCCACGGAACTTGGGGACGGCCAGTTTGGGCACCACGTTGTGACTGAGCGTGTGGGTGTAGTTATCCCCCTTCACCTCCTTGCCACGCACCAGATAGGTGTACTGCGGGTCGGTAGCGCCGCGTGCACGTTCCGGCCAAGTCTTCAGCAGCTTCAGACCCTCGGCGCCGATCTCTTCGAGGGCCGTGTTGTAGGCTTGCCGCAAGCGCAGCAAAGTCGCATCGCCATGGCTACCCGCAACGACCAGCTGTGCCTCTACATAGCGCTCCAAGGCCATCGGGCGCGCCTCATCGCCGAGCGAGCCCAAGGTTTCCCACAGGCCCTGGGCGCGCGTGGCTGCGGCCGCAGCCTGCTCTGCCGTCTTACCCGCTTGACGTCCACCCTGAGCAATCTCTGCCAGATAACGCACGCGTTCGCCCGGCACCAGTGCCGCGCGCTTCGGGAAGCTTAATGGCGCGAGGCCTTCGACCTTCCAGGGTTTGAGCGTGCCCCATTTGGCGTCGACTCGCGCCAGCAATGCTGCAAATAAACGATTCACGCCACCGTCGTTGAACTGACTGGCGATGGTTGGAAAGACGGGCACCTCTTCATCCGGCAAAGCAAAACGCTCCGGATGATTGCGCTTCCACTGCTTGCGCACATCACGCAGCGCGTCCTCCGCACCACGCTTTTCGAATTTGTTCAGCACGATCAGATCCGCGAAGTCGATCATATCGATCTTCTCCAGCTGACTCGGCGCACCGAATTCGCTGGTCATGACATACAGGGACAAATCGACCATGTCGACAATTTCGGTGTCGCTTTGGCCGATACCCGCTGTTTCCACCACAATCAGGTCAAAGCCTGCGTATTTCAGTAGCTGAATGCAGTCCTGCAACACCGCACTGGTGGCCATATGCTGGCGTCGCGTTGCCAGCGAACGCATAAAGATCTGCGGACTGGTCAGCGCATTCATGCGGATGCGATCGCCGAGCAGCGCGCCCCCTGAGCGGCGACGGGTCGGGTCCATTGCCAACACCGCAATCTGCCGGTCCGGGAAGAAGCGCACCAGACGGTTCAGTAGTTCATCGGTGAGCGAACTCTTGCCAGCGCCGCCGGTACCGGTGATACCGACCACCGGTGGTCGGTTCAGTGTCTTCGCCGCCTGTGCGCGCAGCGCTTCTACCGCATCCCCTTCCCCTTCCTCCAGCACGGATACCGCCCGCGCCAAAGCGCGGTAATCCGTCGCTGACAGAGCCTCGTTCGCATACAACGGCTTAGGCCACGCGCGTACGCGCCGGAACACGTCCTCGACCATGCCATTCAGACCCAGACGCAACCCATCATCAGGCGTGTAGATCTTTTCGATTCCGTGCGCTTCAAGCATGGCGATCTCGTCCGGCGCGATGGTGCCACCGCCGCCGACCACCACCCGGATGTGCTCTGCACCCTGCTCGCGCAGCATGTCCACCATGTATTTGAAATACTCGTTGTGGCCGCCTTGGTAGGAAGAACAGGCAATACCGTCCGCATTTTCTTGAATAGCCGCGCCCACAATCTCCGCCACCGACCGGTTGTGGCCAAGATGCACCACTTCAGCGCCATGCTGCTGCAGCAGGCGACGGATAATATTGATCGCCGCATCGTGGCCGTCGAACAAAGAGGCGGCACTGACAAAGCGCAGCGGCGTCGGCTCGCCTCGAACGGCAGCGATAGTGGAAGCGGTGTTGGCAGCGGACGCGGTCATGGCGAGCTCTCTGGTCGGACAATAAAGACATTACCCGCTGGTAACGGGATTACTGGCGAGTATACTTGTCCCCCGTTACAGGTCAATGAACGGCCCCATGCACCCTACCGCGAACCCCGCTACGGAATCTCCTTGGAAGCCCAGCGGCGACCGCGCGCAGAACCGTGCCGTCAAACGCGATGCCGTCATCAGCGCGGCCGCCCGCCTGTTCCGCGAGCGTGGCTATCACCACACGTCTCTCGACGATCTGGCCACTGCGCTCAGCGTGACCAAGCCGACTTTGTACCGGTATGTGGAAAACAAAGAGGAAATTCTTTTCGAGTGCTTCCGTCTGGGAGTGGAGCGCATTCTGCTGAGCCTGCGCTCGCCCCCGCCAGCAGCACGCACCGCCCGCGAACGGCTACACGCCGTGGTGGTGGGTTATATCGAAGCCATTACTTCCGAGTTCGGTTGGTGCATGGTGCGCGCTGAAGACCAGGACCTGAGCGAGACCATGAGTGGCGCCATCAAAGCCGCCAAGGTAGAGATCGACCAGGGCATCCGCCGACTGGTCCGCGAGGGTATTGAAGCGGGTGACTTCCGCGCTTGCGACCCGAAGATGGTGGCTTTTGCGCTGGCCGGTGCCATGAACTGGATCACCCACTGGCACCGTGAAGATGCCGCGCTCACGCCTGCGGAAATTGCCGACCGTTTCTTCGACCTGTTTGATCACGGCCTGAGCGCCACCCCCTGACGCTGGACGCCCGCCCCTTGTCTTTATTGCACCGCAACAATAGGCTGTCGCCCTCTAGGCAGTGGCCGATCCACGCCCCCTCGAACTGAAGGACGCTGACATGACCGCAGAAAACATCGTCATCCTGGCCGCCAAACGCACGCCCATCGGTGCCTTTCAAGGCGTACTCAGTGGTGCCACTGCACCACAGCTCGGCGCCGCGGCCATCCGTGGCGCACTCGCCGCCAGCGGCTTGTCACCGGCTGACGTCAACGAAGTCATCATGGGCTGTGTGTTGCCCGCTGGACAAGGTCAGGCTCCTGCCCGGCAGGCGGCACTTGGGGCCGGCATTCCAGACTCGGTGCCAGCCACCACGGTCAACAAGATGTGCGGCTCTGGCATGAAGGCCGTGATGATGGCTGCTGACAGCCTGCGCAGTGGTGACAGTGACTTTGCCGTGGCCGGTGGCCTTGAATCGATGACCAACGCACCCTACCTGCTCCTGAAGGCACGCGGCGGGTACCGTATGGGCCATGGCGAATTGCTAGACCATATGTTCTACGACGGTTTGCAAAGTCCTTTCGACGGCAAGCTGATGGGCTGCTTCGGCGATGCCGCGGCCGCAAAATACGGTTTCACCCGTGAGCAGCAAGACGCCTTCGCCAGCGAATCGGTGCGTCGCGCGCAAAGTGCACTCGCTGAAGGTCGTTTTGCCGGTGAAACCGTGCCAGTCACCATCAAGGGCCGCAAGGGCGACGTCGTGGTGGCCGCCGATGAAACCCCCGGCACCTGTGATCTGGCGAAGATTCCCACACTCAAGGCCGCCTTCTCGAAGGACGGCACGGTGACTGCGGCTTCCTCCTCCTCCATCTCAGACGGTGCTGCAGCTCTTGTGCTTGCCCGTGCCTCCGCCGCCGCGGCGAAAGGCTTGCAGCCCATCGCCCGCATCGTGGCCTATGCCAGCCATGCGCATGCACCAGAGTGGTTCACCACCGCCCCCATCGGCGCACTGCAGAAAGTTCTGACCAAGACTGGCTGGCAGGTGGCCGATGTGGACCTGTGGGAAATCAACGAAGCGTTTGCCACCGTGGCCATGGCAGCCATGCATGAACTGCAGCTCGACCACGCGCGCGTGAATGTTAACGGCGGCGCCTGCGCGCTCGGTCACCCCGTCGGCGCCACCGGCGCACGCATCCTTGCCACGCTCATTGCCGCGCTGCAAGCGCGCGGTGGCAAGCGTGGTGTGGCGGCACTGTGCATCGGGGGCGGTGAAGCCACCGCCATTGCCATCGAACTGGTCTAACCACGTCGTTTACGGTTAGGCTCTGCCCTAGGAGTCATTCCTAGGGAGAGCCACAGTGAAAGAAGGCGTCAAGTACCCCGATTACATCGGGATTTCCGAAGTGACTACGCGTGCGTTCGAGCAGATGCGCGTGGAGTCTTATTTCGATGGCCAGCCCAGCCTGATGTTCGATGAGCCGGAAGGCTTTGACATCACCGCGGGCCCCAACGACAAAACCAAACTCAGTGGCCGCTCCCGCGGCTGGACGCCTGTCCATGCACAGCTTGCCGCCCTCGCCGCTTGCACCTCAATCACTGTGCGCGTCGTCGCGCGCGACCAGAAATTTCGGCTGGCAGACCTTGGCACCAAGGTTCGTTCGCTGATCGATATCCGCGGCTTCTTCTTTGATCTGCATTTGCGTCCGCAGTACGAACAACTGGATTTTGACCTGGTGCTCGACACTCACGAGAGCGCCAAGAAAGTCCGCGCACTGGCTACCGAAACCCACCGTCGCTGCCCACAGCTCGGCCTGTTCGCGCTGGCCAAGATTCCACTGGTAGTCACGTGGTACCGCGCTGGCGATCCCATCCCACTGTTTACCGAACAGCTGAACTGCCCGGCTGGGACTTTGCCCGCCGACCGCCTTGAGGCGTCAGCGAGCCCCCCGCGCAAGCAACGGCGGAAGCAGACCAGCAAGGCTACCAAGGCCGCCAAAGCCAAGGCGGCCAAGGCCAAGGGCGCCAAGACCTGAGAACCAGCGGGCTGTACACGCGTTCAGCCCGTCTTTTTTTGCGTCGCACAAACTGCTAGGCTCTGCTCCCACACCGTTCCGTGGGGAACGTCAAACCATTGAACTGGGGGTTCTCGCGATGGATCTGAATGGCAAAACAGTAGTCATTACCGGTGGTGCGCGCGGTCTAGGCCGGGCGATGGCCTCCAGCTTCGGCGCCAAGGGCGCGAAGCTCGCCCTGCTCGACCTGAACCCCGCAGACCTAGACGCGGCCCGCGCCTCGCTCGAGGCAGAAATTCCCGGCGTGCAGGTGCATACCTTCCCGGTCAACGTCGCTGACGAAGCCGGCGTCATCGCCACGATGGATGGTGTACTCGCCGCTACCGGCCGTTTGGATGTGCTGGTCAACAATGCCGGCATCGTCAAGGATGGCCTACTGATCAAGGTCAAGGATGGCGTGGTCACCGGCAAAATGGGCTATGACCAATGGAACGCAGTGATCAACGTCAACCTGACCGGGGTGTTCCTGTGCGGTCGCGAAGTGGCAGAACGGATGATCAAGCTCGGTAATGGCGGGGTCATTATCAACATCTCGTCCATCTCGAGAAACGGGAATGTTGGCCAGACCAACTACTGCGCTACCAAGGCCGGTGTCGTGGCCATGGCCGAGGTTTGGGCCAAGGAATTGGCCCGCTATGGCATTCGGGCCGGCGCGATTGCTCCGGGTTTCTGCGCCACGGAAATCCTCTCCGCCATGACGCCGGAAACCCTGGCGAAGGTAACCGCTCCAGTGCCGCTTAAACGCCTCGGTCAGCCGGCCGAAATTGCCAACACCGCGGTTTTCATCGCTGAAAACGACTTCTTCAGCGGCCGCTGCATCGGCGTCGACGGCGGTCTGCGCTTCTGAATGGAGCGGCGGGGCCACGCCCCGCTTGAGCGCCGGACGGCGAGGCCGCATCATGCCGGCCTCGCCACGGGGTTTGTGCCCCGCCTCAGGAGTTCGCCCATGAACGTCTCGCCGCCCCGACCTCCGCCACCGGCCCATGCTGTGCGCCAGCCGCGCTTCACGTCCGCCATGATGTCTTGGGCAGCCCTGACGGCCACGTATGCGGTACTGCTCGCCGGCTGCGTCACCGCGCCCGCACCGCGCCAGCCCACCAGCAGCGCAGCAGCGCCACTGGCCGCACCCGCGCTCCAAGTGCCAGTGGAGTACTACTCTCTGGCCAATGGGCTGCGCGTTGTGCTCTCGCGTGACCCCACCCTGCCGACAGTCACCGTCGGCGTGTACTACCGTATCGGCTTTCGTACCGAACCCCAAGGGCGCACGGGCTTCGCGCACCTGTTCGAACACCTGATGTTCCAAGGCACGCCCAACCTGCCTAAAGGTGGCCTGGACCAAATCGTCTCGGGTAATGGCGGCATGCTCAATGGCAGTACCCGCTTCGATTTCACTAATTACTTTCAGGTAGTGCCGGCCCATGTGCTGGAGTCGGTGCTCTGGGTTGAGGCCGACCGCATGCGTGGCCTTGATATCAACGCCGCCAGCCTGGCCAACCAACAAGGGGTGGTGAAGAACGAGGTGCGTGTGAATGTGCTCAACCGGCCCTATGGCGGATTTCCGTGGCTAAGCCTGCCGCAATACGCCAACACCAACTGGAACAACGCCCACAATTTTTATGGTGACCTGACCGAACTGGACGCCGCCACACTCGAAGATGTGCAGTCCTTCTTCAATAGCTACTACGCGCCGTCGAACGCCGTGCTTGTGGTCGCTGGTGACTTCGACACAGTGCGGACAAAAGCCTGGATCGATCAGCACTTCGGCAGTCTGCCAGCACGCGCCACACCGGCTCGCCCTGACATCTCTGAACCTGTACAAACCGTCGAGAAGCGCGCCAGTTACCTCGACAAGATCGCGCCGCGCCCGGCTCTCGCCGTGGGCTGGCACATGCCCGAGCGCAACACCCAGGACTGGCGTGCCATGTCCATCGTGGACCAGTTGCTGCTGCAAGGCGATGCCAGCTTATTGCGCCAGCGTATCGTGCGCGATCAAGGCATCAGCAGCAGCATCGATGGTGGCGTGAACCTGCTGGGCAACGAATACAACTACGACGGCCCGATGCTGTTCAGCGTCTATCTGATCCACGATGCCAAGACCTCAAGCGCTGCCGTGTTGGCGGCGATCGATGCTACGGTGGCGGAATTTACCGCCCGACCACCCACCACAGAAGAGATGAACCGCGCAATGACCACGCTGCGTTCAGGGCTCTACGACGTGGTGGGCAGCAGCAGCCGCTTCGGTCTGGTGGATCTGCTCGCTGCGTTTGCACTGTTCGATGACGACCCGGCACGCATCAATCGACTGGAAGCCGAACTGCGTTCGGTGACCCCAGCGCAGGTGCAGGATGCCGCACGCCGCTGGCTGCGCCCCGAGAACCGGACGGTACTAACGCTTGAAGCTGGCGCCGCCCCCAAGGAGGCCGCGCCCGGCGCGGCCAAGACCGGCACGAACCAGTCCCGCGGAGGTGCCCAGTGAACGGCTTCAACCACCTGCCCGGACGCCGGCGCTGCACGCGTCTTGCGCTCTTTCTCGCGGCGCTGGTCGCCGCACTCGTTATGCCGGCACAGGCTGCCGTGGACCTGTCCAAGGTACCAGCGGTAGGCACGCCACGCGACTTCATCCCGCCTGCGCGCGATACGGTGCAGCTCCCCAACGGACTGCGCATCAGTTTCATTCCTTTTGGCGGCGTGCCGAAAGTATCGCTGGTAGCCGTGGTCCGCACCGGCAACATCGATGACGGCGTGCAGCCCGGGCTGGCGGACCTCACCACCAACCTGATGGCAGAAGGTGCCGGTGACCGTGACGGCCCCACCCTGGACCGGTATGTCGCTGGCATGGGGGGTAGCCTTGGCGTTAGCAGCGGCGGCACACAACTTAGCGTGTCGCTGGACGTGCTGGCTGAACGCGGCCCGGACGCAGCCATGGTCATCGCGGATGTCCTGCGACACCCGCGCCTGCCAGCCACCGAGCTGGAACGCTTGCGCAGCGACATGGCGCGCAACGTTAGCATCTCCCGTTCACAGGCGCAGACCGTTGCCAGCGAAGCCTATGCCTTGCTGCTGTATGGCAACCACCCCTATGGCCGCGGACTGCCCAGTGACGCGATCATCGCCGGGTACCGGCTCGAGGATATCCAGCACTTCGTCAGTACACAGCTCGGCGCTGCCCGAACCCACCTGTACGTGGCCGGGCAATTCGACCGGACGCGCATGGAAGCGGCGTTGCGCCAAGCCTTCGGGGACTGGGTAGCCGGCACACCGGCTACGCTCATCCCGCCACTGCCGCCGTTCGTAGCGGGGGTGAAACTCATCGAGCGTGCGGACGCACCCCAGAGCACGCTGTCGCTGGGTCTGCCGGTCGTCTCCCCTTCGCACCCGGACTGGATCGCATTGCAAGTGGCCAACAGCCTGCTCGGAGGAGCGTTCTTCTCACGCATCACCCTGAACATCCGCGAAGCGAAAGGTTATGCCTATTCCCCCGCCAGCAGCCTCTCGCCACAACTCGGCGCAGCCGATTGGTCAGAAGATGCGGACGTCACGCGTGAGGATACGGCCGATGCGCTGCGCGAGGTGTATCGCGAAATCGAGCGTCTGCAAGCAGAGCCCGCACCGCAGGACGAGTTACAGCGCAACCAGAATCTGCTCATCGGGCGCCTTGCACTGTCCGTCTCCAGCCGACAAGGCCTGATCAGTCGCTTGTCATTTCTGGATCTCCACGGCCTGTCTGACCACTGGCTCGCCAGCTATGTATCAGCGGTACGCGCGGTCACGCCGGCGCGGTTGACCGAAGTGTTTCGAGCCCACCTCAACCCGCAGCGCATGTCGCTGGTGGTGGTGGGCGATATGAGCAAGGTGCGGGAGTCTGTGAAGGCACTGCCGCAAGTACAAGTACTGCCGGAGACATGAACCATGAGCGACCGTGACGTAATGGAATATGACGTGGTGGTAGTAGGCGGTGGCCCGGCGGGTCTCGCTTGCGCCGTGCGGCTGAAACAGCTCGACGCCAACCTCAGCGTCTGCGTTCTGGAAAAAGCCTCTGCAGTAGGCGCTCAGGCACTCTCTGGGTGCGTCATGGATCCAGGTCCGCTCGACGCGCTGCTACCGGCCTGGCGCGAACACCAGCCCGCCACTTGCGTGCCCGCCAAGCGAGACGAGTTCTTGTTCCTGACCCGGAACAAATCTTTCAAGCTGCCCATGCCGCCCATGCTGCATAACGACGGCAATTTCATCGTCTCACTGGGACAACTAACGCCGTGGATCGCGCAGCAGGCGGAAGCCCTGGGCGTCGACGTGTTTCCAGGCTTTGCCGCGGCAGAAGCCTTGTTTGACGAGGCCGGGGCCGTGAAAGGCGTACGCATCGGCGACATGGGCATCACCAAGTCCGGTGAACCTGGCCCGAACTTTACGCCGGGGGCAGACATCCATGCGCGCCTGACAGTATTTGCAGAAGGCAGTCGCGGCCACGTCACCAAAACGCTCATCCAGCGGTTTGCGCTGGACGAGGGGCGCTCGGCGCCTACGTTTGGCCTTGGCTTCAAGGAACTGTGGCAACTGCCACCGGGCCGCGTGGAGCCAGGTCTGATCCAACATTCGCTCGGCTACCCCTTGGACCGTGGCACCTATGGCGGTAGCTTCCTGTACCACCTGGACGGTGACCGCGTGTATGTCGGGTATGTCGTCGGGCTGGATTACCGCGACCCCAAGTTCAAACCCTTTGAAGCCTTCCAGCAGTTCAAGGCCCACCCCACCGTGGCCAAGCTGCTGGCAGGTGGCGAGCTGGTGCAGTACGGCGCCCGCACCATTGCCGCGGGCGGCTGGCAGTCACAGCCCAAGATGGACATGCCAGGCGCATTACTCATCGGCTGCACCGCAGGCACGCTGAATGTGCCGCGCATTAAGGGCGTGCATCAGGCGATCCGCTCCGGTGTGCTGGCGGCTGAGCATTGGCTGGCTACCGGTGGCACCGCTGGCTTCGATGCGGCCTGGCGCGCCTCGCCAGGCGGCGAAGAGCTGCGCAAAGTACGCAACTTCAAACCGGGATTCAAGAAGGGACTGTGGCTCGGCATGCTCAATGGCGCACTGGAAACCGTCTTGGGTGGCCGTTCTCCTTGGACCTTACAAAACAAGGCCAACCACACCACGCTCCACCGACTGGACGCTGCGCCTGAACTGGATCGTGACTGGCGCACCGAACGCAGCCTTGCCCCGCGTGACCGTCTGGCGGCCGTGTTCTACGCCGGCAACCAGCATGAGGAGGACCAACCAGTCCACCTGCGCGTGGCCGACACCACGCTTTGCGCCACGAGGTGTGCCACGGAGTATGGCAACCCTTGCCAGTATTTCTGCCCGGCAGGCGTCTATGAGATGGTGGACGACGGCAGCGGTGGTCAGCGTCTGCAAATCAACGCGGCCAACTGCGTGCATTGCAAGGCCTGCGACATCAAAGACCCGTATGCCCAGATCACCTGGGTGACACCAGAAGGTGGATCTGGTCCGAACTATCAGGCCATGTAAGCACCCTCATGGGTGAAGTCAAAACGGTCGCCGCGCTTTATGCCGCCACTCTGGCGGCTTCCAGTGGACAACCGGAGGCCGCGCAACTGCAGGCTGTGGCGCGGCTGGATGCCTTGCGGGAACGGCTGCTGCAGGTGCCAAGGCAGCCCCCCTCAATGCTCGCGCGCTGGCGCGAACATCTGGGAGGGGCTAGGCCACCGCACCCCCAGCCGCCGCGCGGCCTTTATCTGCACGGCCCGGTCGGGCGTGGCAAGACCTTCCTCATGGACTTGTTCCACGCCTCGCTCGGTGAGCTGCCGGCGCGGCGTGAACACTTCAACCGCTTCATGCAGAACATTCATGCTCGTCTGCGCGCGCTCGATAATACCCAAGACCCCCTAGTACAGGTCGCCAACGACGTCGCTCTGGAAGCTCGCGTGTTGTGTTTTGACGAGCTGCATGTCAACGACATCGGCGATGCCATGCTGCTCGGTGGTTTGTTCACCGCGCTGGTGGCGGCCGGGACGACGCTGGTGTTTACCTCCAACGTGCCCCCCTCCGGACTCTATCGCGACGGTCTGCAACGGGCCCGGTTCCTGCCCGCTATTGCATTACTGGAACGTCATTGCGAACTGGTGGCCGTGAGCGGTGGCCAAGACTACCGGCTACGCGAACTGGAGCGGGCTCCGCTCTACCTCGATAGTCAGGCGGCCGCCACAGCCGTCTGCCTGGCTGAGCGTTTCCTGTTACTGACCGGCACCAGCGTCAGTGCTGGTGCTCTGTCCGTCAATGGTCGCGACATCAACGTGCAGGGTGTCAAAGGCGACACCGTGTGGTTCAGCTTTCAGGCCCTGTGCGAAGGGCCACGCGCGCAGACCGATTACATCGAACTGGCGCGTTCGTTCAGCACGGTGTTTCTCACCAACATCCCGGTGCTGACCGACAGCGCCGACAATGCCGCCCGACGACTGGTCAGTCTGGTGGATGAATTCTACGACCGTGGCGTGAAACTGGTGGTTTCAGCCACTGCATCGCCCACCATGCTGTATACCGGCGAGCGTCTTGCCTTCGAATTCCAGCGCACCGCCAGCCGGCTCATCGAAATGCAAAGTCATGACTATCTGGCACGGCCTCACCGCCCTTAATCTCTGGCGGATTGCGGACTTCCCTGATGGAGCAGCGCCCTGGGACCGTGAAGATAGGGGCCTATTTCACTGCTGATGCTGGCGCCCAAGCTGGCACTAGCGCACTCTCGGTCTGGGTCACCCACGTTTTCATGGCCCTCCATGACGCCCCCAGAGGAGTTCCGCAATGCTCGGCATCGTCCCCGCCTCGCGCCTGCAACTCATTCGACGCATCGCCCGGTATGGAACGACCCTACCACAGCGGCAATTTATCGCCGCCTACCTGCGTGGCGTGGACGAGCAGGAATGTCGACTGGCGCCGCTGAAAGCCCGTGCTGGCATGGCGCTAGAGCATCTGGCGGCAGGCCGAGTGCGCCGCCCCGGACAAACCTTGCTGCGCGTTTGGAACCCAGATAGCACCGATCGCGTTCACGGCAGTCCGCATACCCGGATTATGCTAATCACCGAGGATATGCCCTTCCTGGTCGATTCAATCGGGCTAGTGCTCCGCGATGCCGGTGCTACGCATCTCATCATCCATCCATTACTCAGCGTGCGTCGTGACAAACGCGGACGACTGACCCGCATTGCCGCGACGACAGACCGCACTGGCCTCATTGAATCCTGGCAACTGTATGAAATTGACCGGGAATTGGATGCTGAATGTCTGACAGCCTTGGAGCGCCGCTTACGCACGGCGCTGACCGATGTCCGGGCGGCCGTAGCCGACTGGGCCGCGATGCGCGCACAGGCCACCGCACTAGCCACAGCACTGGCCGCAACACTGGCCGCAGCGCGCGCCAAGCCAGGCGAGGCCAGCCACCACGCTGACTGGCAGGAAGCGGGCCACCTGCTGCGCTGGATGAGCGAAGACCGTTTCACTTTCCTCGGTTACCGCTACTACCGATTGCGGCGGGGAAAACAGCAAGATTCGCTGGAGACTGATCTGGCCTCCGGGCTTGGTATTTTGCGGGTGACCGTCCCCAAAGGTAGGGCCGCCGCCGAGAGCCACGCGACACCTCTGACTGGCTCACAACGTGAATTCGCACGTTCTACCCAGCCCTTAATCATCACCAAGGCCAATCGCCTGTCTACGGTCCACCGTGCCACCCCTCTCGATTATGTCGGAGTGAAAGCCCGCAATGCGCGTGGCGTTGTGGTCGGCGAACATCGTTTCCTTGGACTGTGGACCGCAGATACTTACCACGATTCCACGGCCAGCATTCCGGTCCTGCGACGCAAGGCATCTAGCCTCCTGCAGCAGTTCGGTGTAGCGCCCCAAAGCCATGATGGCAAATCCTTGCAACATGCTCTGGAAACCTACCCGCGCGATGAACTGTTCCAGGCCAGCACCGAGCAGCTAGTCGAGACCATCCGCGGCATCGTCAACCTCTATGAACGCCGCCAAGTGCGTTTGTTTCCACGCCGTGATCCGTTTGGGCGTTTCTGGTCTTGCCTCCTGTATGTGCCACGCGACCGCTACACCACGCAAGCGCGCGAACTGATCGAGGTGGCCTTACTCGCGGCTTACGGCGGCACGAATGTCGACACGCAGGTATTGCTCACCGAAAGCACGCTGGCACGCTTGCATTTGCGAATCCAAACCCCGGACCCGCGCACAGCCGCACCCTCCACGACCGACCTGGAGGAGCGCATTCACGACATTCTGCGCACCTGGAGTGACCGTCTACGTCGCGTGCTACTCGCCAACCATGAAGAAGCACAGGCTCTGGCCCTATGGCAGCGTTATCGCCAAGCGTTCCCACTGGCTTATGAGGAAGAGACTACGGCAAGCATGGCAGTCGACGATCTGCGAGTCCTCGAGGCATTACTCGCCTCACCAACCCGGCAACAATGGCGAGCTTACCGGCTACCGAACGACACATCGACTGCATTGCGTCTAAAACTCTTCCGCAGCGCTACGCCAGTGGCCGTCGCGGATTTACTCCCGCTGTTTGAAGCCCTCGGGCTGAAATTGCTTAGTGAGCGCTCTTATTCACTGCACGGCCTGGCGGTACCCGCCTACATCCAAGAATTTTCACTGCAGCACCGCCAGCGGTTGATCATCGACTTAGCAGCTGATGTACCACGGCTGCTAGACAGCCTTGAGGCCACCATCGATGGCCGCACCGACAACGATGGCTTCAACCGTCTAGTGCTGGCTGCACACCTGCCGTGGCGCGATGTCATGGTACTGCGGGCCTATGCTCGGTGGTTATTGCAAACCGGCATCCCGTTTTCACAGCACTATATGGAGCAGGTCCTGGAACGTCATGCCACGACGGCTGGGCATCTTAGTGCGTTGTTTCATGCGCGGTTTAACCCAGCGTTACCGCCCACTGCACGAGAACGCGATAGCGCTGCGCAGCTGGCAGCGATCGACATCAACCTGACAGCCGTGGACGGAGTGGATGAAGACCGCATCCTGCGTGCGTTCACGGAGGCGGTGCGCCACACGCTGCGCACCAACCATTTTCAAATCGGCACCGATGGCGCAGCGAAACCCTGGCTGTCATTCAAACTAGATGCAGCGCAGCTGCCAGACCTACCGCTGCCGCGGCCGCGCTTTGAAGTGTTCGTGTTCTCACCGCGGGTTGAAGGGGTGCATTTGCGCATGGGCCTGGTGTCCCGTGGGGGCCTACGCTGGTCCGACCGCCGCGAAGATTTCCGCACTGAGGTGTTGGGTTTAATGAAAGCCCAAAACGTTAAGAACACGGTGATCGTTCCCGTCGGTGCCAAAGGCGGCTTTTACTGCAAACAACTTCCCGTGGAGCGTGAGGCGCTGCAACGAGAAGGCATCGAGTGCTACCGTACGTTCGTGCGTGGTTTGCTAGATCTGACCGACAATATTGTGGCGGGCCGGGTCATCACGCCATCAGGCGTGGTGCGTCATGACGGCGATGACCCCTATCTCGTGGTAGCCGCGGACAAGGGGACCGCTACTTTCTCGGACATCGCCAACGGCATCGCAGCACAGTACGACTACTGGCTCGGTGACGCTTTCGCCTCGGGTGGCTCGGCCGGCTATGACCATAAGCGGATGGCCATCACCGCCCGCGGCGCTTGGGAATGTGTCAAACGCCACTTCCATGAACTGGGCCGCGACCTGCAGTCGCAATCCTTCACCTGCGTCGGCATTGGCGACATGGCCGGCGATGTGTTCGGCAACGGCCTGCTGCGTTCATCCCAACTACGCCTCGTGGCGGCCTTTAATCATCAGCATATTTTTCTTGATCCGCTGGCCGCGGCGGCGCGTGGATTTCAGGAACGGCAGCGCCTGTTCGCGCTGCCACGCTCGAGCTGGGATGACTATGACCGCAAGGCGCTTGGCCCCGGCGGCGGTATCTACCTGCGATCAGCCAAGTCACTGGCGCTGTCAGCAGCAGCGCAAGCCCTGCTTGGGCTGCCCGCCGCCAGTGCACCGAACAGCGTCATTCGCGCCATCTTGCAGCTGCCGGTCGACCTGTTATGGAACGGCGGCATCGGTACTTACATCAAAGCCAGCGATGAAAGTCATCTTGAGGTTGGTGACCGCGCTAACGACGCCGTCCGCATTGATGGCCAAAACCTGCGTGCCAAAGTCATCGGCGAAGGTGGCAATCTTGGCATGACGCAACGCGGCCGAGTGGAATATGCACTGCAAGGCGGCCGGCTCAATACCGATTTCATCGATAACTCGGCTGGCGTTAATTGCTCTGACGTTGAGGTCAACATTAAGGTATTGCTGGGCATGGCCGTCACTCAGCATCGCCTGCGGCGCAGCCAACGCAATCCCTTGCTGGCACAAATGACCGACGAGGTCTCCGCCCTTGTCTTGCGCAACAACTATCTACAAGGCCAAGCACTCTCGATGCTGGAGTCCGAGGCCGCGATGCGTAGCCAGGAGCATGGCCAGTTCATTCAGGTGCTCGAGCAGTCTGAGACACTGAACCGGGCTCTGGAGTTTCTGCCTACCGACAGCGGACTTACGGCCAGACGGCGGTTGGGTGGTGGCCTGACGCGCCCGGAGCTGGCGGTACTGCTGTCGTATTCGAAGATCTGGCTCTATCACCAGCTCATCACTTCCGACCTACCGGAAGATGTATTTCTGGCGACTGAGTTGCCGCGTTACTTTCCACGGCCTGTCCAGCGTCGCTTCGGCACGCTGTTAGCAACCCATCCCCTGCGCCGAGAGATCATCGCTACCGCCGTCACCAACAGTCTGGTGAACCGCATGGGTCCGTCGTTTGCATGGCGCGTCAGCGAAGCCACTGGCGCGAGCGTGGCCGCCGTGGCCCGAGCCTACGCCGTGGCGCGCGAGGTCACGGCAATGCGTGAAGTCTGGAGCAGCATTGAAGCACTGGATCTGCAACTCCCGGCGGCGGTGCAGACGCCACTGTTGGCCACCACCGCCCGTCAACTACGCCATGCCACGCATTGGGTGCTGACGCACCAACGCAGCCTGACCGACATCGAAGCCGCTATTGGAGCACTACGACCGGGGCTGGCCACCCTGACCGCCGCCAGCTCGCGCCTGCTACCCACCCAGGCCAGCGCTGCGTTCCAGGCGCATGAGACCGAGCTCCTAACCGCGGGCGTGCCGGCCGCGCTCGCCAGACGGCTCGCGACGTTGAATCTGGTAGTGCCATGGCTGCAAAGCGTGGCGCTCGCCACCACCACCCAGACCCCGGTGGTGGAGGCGGCCGCCGTTTATCTGGGGCTGGCGGAGGCACTGGGGCTCGGCTGGCTACAGCAGCAGGTAGAAAATCTTCATGTCGAAGGCGAATGGCCTGCACTGGCGCGTGCCAGCCTGCGCGATCAATTGCACGAACTGCTCAGCGAGTTCAGCGCTGCGGCACTGTTGCTGTCCGGCGGCGAGGCTGGCAGCCGCATCGCCCGTTGGCAACAGCGCCATGCGGCAGGGCTACTGCAGCTGCAACGCACCCTGGCCGCCATGCGCGCCGCCGGCAACCCCGACTTCGCCACCCTCAGCGTTGCGTTGCAGGCCGTTCGGCGCGTGGTATAACGCTGCCTCTGACAGCTTGTGGAGCAGCACATAGTGAGCGGCACATTGATCCTGGCCCGACACGGGCAAAGCCTTTGGAATCTTGAGAACCTATTCACGGGCTGGACCGACGTTGACCTGACCGATCTGGGGCGTGAAGAAGCACGCGAAGCCGGACGGCTACTCAAGGCGGGCGGCTACCGCTTCGACGTGGCTTACACCTCGGTACTCAAACGAGCCATCCGCACGCTCTGGGGTGTGCTGGATGAAATGGACCTGATGTGGCTGCCGGTCACCAACGCCTGGGAACTGAACGAGCGTCACTACGGCGCGCTGCAGGGACTGAATAAGGCGCAGACGGTAGCGGCCCACGGCGAGGCCCAGGTGAAAATCTGGCGCCGCAGCTATGACGTCTCGCCACCCCCGCTGGCACCGGAAGACCCACGACACCCGGCGCACGATCCGCGGTACGCCGGAGTGGACCCGCGCCGCCTCCCGTCCACCGAATCGCTGAAGGACACGCTGGCCCGCGTCGCCCCGTATTTCCACGAGCATATTGCCCGCGACTTGCGCGCCGGACGCCATGTGCTGGTGGTGGCGCATGGCAACAGCCTGCGCGCACTGGTGATGATGCTGGAAGGCATGACGGAAGCCGAGATCGTCGAGTTCAATATTCCCACCGGCGTACCGCTGGTCTATGAGCTAGACGACGCACTACGGCCGCGCAGCCGCCAATTCCTCGGCGACCCCGCCAAGGTAGCGGCTGCGGCCGCCGCAGTGGCAGCGCAGGGGGCTGCCAAGTAGGGCCCTCATAGCCCTAGTGACTGCGGCTTATTTTTTTCGCTCATCGATGCTAATCGAGCTTTCATTGGCCTCGCCGACGATTTTGGCGCCCGTGGCGTCCGCCGGTGCATAGCTCTTAGCCGCCTCAATGGCGGCCGACTGCGCCGCGGCATCCCAGTCATGCCGCACTACGACGGCAGGTGCAGCCGGCTGTGCGCCCAACATGGTGCCCGCAGTACTCTCAGCAGGCGCATCGGTCTTTGAGCAACCCGCGACCGTCACCGCTAGGCAGACGACGAGTACCCCGATTTTATGGCGCATGTTTCCTTTCCCCTTGATTGTTCGGTAACCCAAGATCAATTCAAGGCGCACGCAGAGCGCGTCGCTACCAGTGACCTTACGTAAAGTACCACCGCCGCGCCCAAAAGTTGGTCACCCGATGGTAAAGAATCCGTTAGCGTGGGTAACTCGGCTTGCGCTTCTCAAGAAATGCACTGAGGCCCTCGCGGGCTTCGGCGGAAGCGCCACGGTGCGCAATGGTCTGGCTCTCCGCAGCCAGCTGGGTCTCAAGGGCACCCGCCGAGGCCAACAGCAGCCGTTTGGTATCACCAAAGGCCTGCGTCGGACCATTGGCGAGGCGCGTGGCCAGCTTCAGCGCCTCGGCCAGCAGCTGCTCGTCGGGCACCACCTGGTTCACCAGTCCCCACTGCAAGCATTCCTCCGCCGACAAGGTGCGGTTGGTCAACAGCAGTTCCATCGCACGCTTGTGGCCCACCGCACGCGGCAGCAAGAAGGAGGTGGCGCCATCCGGGGTCAGACCCACGCCGGTGTAGGCCAACGAGACTTTGGCTGACTGCGCCGCAATGGCTAGATCCGCCGCCAGCACCAGTCCCACACCCGCCCCGGCAGCAGTGCCATTGACGGCCGCGATCACCGGGGCGTTCATCCGGGCCAGGATTGACAAACCAGCATGGAGATTCGAGGTGAGTTCCCGCAGGTACTGCTGGATATTATCGCCGCCGGCCATCATGCCGCGCAGATCACCGCCAAAGCAGAACTGTTTGCCCGCGCCGGTGAGGATCACCGCGCGAACCGCCGGGTCTGCCGCCAGCTGCAGGGCGGCCGCATGAAACTCCTGACCGAAAGCCAGATCCATCGTGTTGGCCACATCCGGGCGGTTCAACGTCAAGGTGGCGACATGCTCCGCCACCGTGAGAGTCACGGTGCTCATTACAGGGGTTCTCCGGGTTTACTTGCCGAGCAACTGGTGTAGTTGTCGTTCCAAAAATGCCATTAGCCGGTGGTCACGTTCGCTTTCGCGGTGCGTGAGATAAGACGTTGCCATGCCTTCCATGAGGTAGCGGCACAGATCAAGCGCCACGTCGAAGGCTTCATCACGCCCTTCCCACTCAGGAAAGAGCTCACGTGCCGTGTGGTACCAGGCCTGCTCGAATGACTCCTGCGCCGGCCGCAGAATCTCCGCCAGCTCCGGTTCGGTACGCGAGGCCACGGACAGTTCAAAGAACGCCACGAACATGGGATGGCGCACATGGCTCCACATGGCTTCCACGCCCTGACGTACCCGGTCGCCATGCTCTGGCAGCCCACGCGACATGGCCTTGCGAAAAGCCCGCAGGCGCTTGGCATGCAAGTGCTCTACGGCAGCGCGGACGATGTCGATCTTGGAGGGAAAGTGATGCAGCATGGCGCCGCGCGACAAGCCCGCCTTGTCGGCAATGGCCGTGGTGGTGGTCTGGGCGTAACCCAGCTCCACGAAACACTTGATGGCCGCCTCGATAATCAGATTCCGCGTAGCGGCGCTTTTTTGCGCCTGCCAGCCCACCGGATCTGCGGCAGGGGCGGCGGCGGAGTGCGCAAGTGCGGTGGATTTGATGACCATGAAGGACTGCAGGATGCGGTGGCTGTCGGAAAAAGTCAAAGATGATTGAAACAAGCAGCCGTGACTGATAGCGTCCGCCTCAGGTTGGCCACCCGGTCGACCCCGCAGGCCGGAATCAGGCCGGCTTTACAGTTTCAGCAAGGGGACGATATGAGCCGTTTAACAGGCAAAGTGGCGATCGTGACGGGCGCGGCTTCGGGGCTGGGCAAAGCCGACTGTGAAGCCCTGGTGCGCGAAGGCGCTCAGGTGATGGTGACCGACGTCAACGCTGCCGGCGCCGCCGCGGTGGCCGCCGCCTTAAACGCCTCCCGCCCCGGCTCGGCGGCGTCCATGCAGCACGACGTGCGCGACGAGGCCCAGTGGGCCACCGTCGTCGCCACCACGGTCAAAACCTTCGGCAAACTGAACGTGCTGGTCAACAACGCCGGCGTGGTGGTCGTGGCCACCCCCGAAACCACCACCCTGGAACAATTCCGCTTCGCCAATGGCGTCATGAGCGAGGGCGTGTTCCTCGGCTGCAAGGCGGCCATTCCGGCAATGAAGGAATCTGGTGGCGGCTCCATCATCAATATGTCGTCGATTGCCACGCACCTTGGCTACCCGGTGTTTTTTGCGTACTCCGCGGCCAAGGGTGCGGTGCAGGCCATGACCAAGTCGATTGCCGTGTACTGCCAGATGAACAAGATGAATATTCGCTGCAATAGCGTGCACCCGGGCGCCATTGATACCGCGATGGTGGACAACGCCAACCAGCAGCTTGGGATCGACAAATCGGCTTATACCGAAGCCCCGTGGGGCCTCGGCAAGCCGGAGGATGTCGCCAACCTGATCGTGTTCCTCGCCTCGGAGGAGTCCCGCTTCATCAACGGCACCACGCACGTCATCGACAACGCCATCAGCATTCAGTAGGCGCCCAGCGCCCCCGATTACTCGTCGGGGGCGATGGTCACGCGCAGGCCGGCGAGGCTGGCCTCGAAGGGCACCTGGCAGGACAGACGGGACGTGGGGCGATAGCCCGACAGCTCCACCAACAGTTCCTTTTCATCGCCCTGCATGGCCGGCAGTTGGCCGACAGACGCCGCATCGATATACACATGGCAGGTGGCGCAGGAGCACATACCACCGCAGATGGCCGAAGTGCCGTAGTCCAGCTCGCGCAGCGTCTCCATCAGGGACACGCCTTCTTTTGCCTCGACACGATGTTCAGCACCGTCCCGGTCGACCACCACAATCTCCGCCATTTCACACCTCTGCCGCAGTTAAAGAGCACAAAGTCGCGCAGTGTGCGGCGTTGGGCCGTCGGGCGCAATCCGGGAAACGGTCCAGCCATAAAAAAAACAGTCATGACTGTTTCTTCTCCGGGGGCATCGCGCCTATAATCAGGGTTTGCCACCCCTACATCGGACGGCCCCCTGCGGGTCGACGGGAGCTTGTCATGGATCTCGGACTGCGCGGAAAGAAAGCCATAGTCACTGGTGCCACCAAAGGCATCGGCCGGGCCATCATCGAGCTGCTGGCGGCAGAAGGGGCCGACATCGGCTTCTGTGCGCGCAACGAGGATGAGGTCGCAGAAACCGTGGTCGCACTCAAGCAGCGCGGCGTCAATGTCGTGGGCAGCAGCGTGAACGTACGCGACGCCGAGGCCTACAAGACTTGGCTTGAAGCAACCACCGCCGCGCTGGGCGGCTGCGACATCTTCGTCCCCAACGTCTCAGCGGGCGCCGGCATGGATTCGGAAAAGAATTGGTGGCGGTCGTTCGAGGTCGACGTGCTGCACACCGTGCGCGGCTGTGAAACCCTCATGGAGGCCCTCAAGGCGAGCGGCCAGGGCGCTGTGGTCATCATCAGTTCAACCAACGCCATCGAAACTTTCGGCGGGCCGATGGCCTACAACGCCATGAAGGCCGGCCTGATCAACTACGCCAAGAACTTGTCGCAGTTCGTCGGCCGCCACAACGTGCGCGTTAACACCGTCTGCCCGGGCCCCATCTACTTCGAGGGCGGCGCCTGGGAGATGATCAAAGGCACCAACCAGAAATTCTACGAAGCCACGGAAAAAGCGATGCCCAACCGTCGTTTCGGCTCACCTGAAGAAGTGGCCCGCGTGGTCGCCTTCCTTGCCAGCCCAGCGGCCAGCCTCATCACCGGCGCCAATGTGGTCGCGGACAACGGCTACACCAAGGGTGTGCGCTACTAAGCGCGCGACATGACAGCTTCGTCCCCGCCGCGAACAGTCGACGTCTGGCTGATTTGCGGCGGCCGTTATCACGACATAGACCACGCACGGCTTGAATTGCTGCGCCTGCTCGGCGAGCACCCCCAGTTGCGGGTGCGGGTCCGCGAGGACTATCGCGACCTTGACGGTTTAGAGCAGGCTGACTTCCTTATCACTTACACGGTGGATATGGCGCCGGATGACGCCGGCGCGGCACGTTTGCGCGACTTTGTCGCCAGCGGTAAGCGCTGGCTGGCGCTGCATGGCACCAACTCGCTGCTGCGACTAGAAGGCAAACGCTGGGTGGCGCCGCGTGAAGCGCCGGTGTTCATGGAAACGCTGGGCAGCCAGTTCTTGGCGCATCCGCCGATCAAGCCCTACCGCGTCGAGATCACCGCTCCCACCCATCCACTCGTCGCCGGCATCGAACCCTTCATGGCGGACGATGAGCTGTATTTGTCGGCACTGCACGGTCCATTGCAGGTGTTGCTACATACCCACTGGGCCGGCACCAGCCGCCTGTTTGCCGACGGTGACTGGACCGCGGACCAGCCGCGACCCGTCATGTACCTGAAGCAGGTCGGTCGTGGCGAGGTGCTGTATTTCACGCTCGGCCACACCCGCGGCCGCCATGACATGCGCCCGCTGATGGAAACCTATCCCCACGAAGAACGCGGCAGCTGGAAGGTACCCGCCTTCCATGTGCTGCTGCGACGCAGTCTGCGCTGGGCTGCTGGCCTGCCGCTGGAGTCCTGATGAGCACCCCGCCTGACGACCGTCACCCCGACCCCGAGGCACTGGCCGCGGCTTCGCGCACTCCCGTGTACAAGCCCGTGCGGCGGGTACCGGCTGAGCAAAGCGCCGTCAACCGCAAAGAGCCCGACCCAGGGCTCGGGCATGCACTCATCCCCAAAGAACGCTATACCTCGGCCGCGTTTGCGCAGCTGGAGTGGGAGCGCATGTGGACCAAGGTCTGGCTGCTCGGTGGTCACCTCAGCGACCTGCGGGAAGCCGGGGATTACATCAGCACCGAGATTGGCCGTGAATCGGTGCTGCTGGTGAAGCAGCAAGATGGCGCGGTACGCGCTTTCTACAACGTGTGTCGGCATCGCGGCAACCGGCTGCGGCCCTCCGGCGTTTCCAGCGCTGAATCGTTCAAGTGCCAATACCACCACTGGGAATACCATCTGGATGGTTCGTTCAAGCGTATCCCGGACCTCGATACCTTCCCGCAAGGTGCGCCGGAATGCCGCGGCCTGCGCGAACTGCGTTGTGAGGTGTGGAACGGGTTTGCCTGGTTCAGCCTAGACCCCGAGGCCATGCCGCTGCTCGAGTACCTCGGCCCGGTAGCGGAGCATTTGGCGCCCTACCATTTCCACAAGATGGCGTTGAAGAAAGACGTCACCGTCGAGTGGGACTGCAACTGGAAGACCTCCGTCGATGCTTTCAACGAAAGCTACCACGTGCAAGGCATCCACCCGCAGCTGATGTGGTACCTCCACGATCTCGATCTTCAGATCGACTGCTATGAGCGCCACAACCGCTACCTCATCCCCTTCGGCACGCTGTCGCCGCGGGTACGGACACCGAACACCATCCCCGAACCGATCAAAGTGATCATGAAAGGGGCTGGGATGGACCCGGCAGACTATGACAACCCCATCGCCAGCATCCGGCGCGACGTCCAGCAATTCAAGCGAAAGCACGGCGCTTCGCAAGGCAAAGACTACTCCGGCCTGAACGACGACCAACTCACCGACGATTACCACTACACCATCTTCCCCAATGTGCAGGTGAATACGCACGCGGACGATCTGATGCTGTTCCGCCAGCGGCCACATCCCACCAACCCGGACAAGATGTTCTATGACGTGTGGGTGCTGGAACTGATCCCCGATGGCCATGAGTGGCCCGAGCGGCCGCGGCACACCGACTTCAAGTTCGGCGACAAGTCCATCGGGCTGGTACTCGACCAGGATGCTGCCAACCTGCCAGGCGTGCAGGAAGGCATGCACTCCGCCGGCATTGATGGACTGTGGATCGGTGCGCAGGAACTGCGCATTCGCCATTTCCACAAAGTCTTAGAAGATTACCTCTACGGTCCCGCCGGCAGTGATGCCCGTGGCAGCGGTGGTCCACCCACCGCTGCAGCCTGACTCGACGATGATCGACACCAGCACGCCCCGCACATTCGGGGCGCTGCTGCTGGCCGCCGCCGCCCGCTGGCCGGACCGGGAAGCGGTGGTCTTCCACCCAGCGCAGCAAGTGGATGGCCGGCGTACCTATGCCGCGCTGGCTGCCGGCGCCCAGGAACGCGCCCATCGCTTGCAGCAAGCAGGCATCCGCCGCGGTGACCATGTGGCGCTGCTGCTGCACAACAGCCCTCGCTGCATCGAATGGCTCGGTGCGTTGTCATTACTGGACGCCGTGGCCGTGCCACTCAACCCCCGCTATCGCGCCAAGGAACTGGACTTCCTGCTGCGGGATTCAGCAGCGGTGGCCTTGATCAGCGGCGAAGACGCCACTCTCGCAGCACTGGAGCGCATCGCGGTACCCGCTGGTGCTGGGGGCCCTGCGCAGAGCCCCGCGGCGCTACTGATGTACACCTCCGGCACCACCGCAGACCCCAAAGGCTGTCTGGTGAGCCATGCCACCTGGCTGGCCGCAGCGCAGGCCTTGGCCGACAACTACGCCTTGCAAGCGAGCGACCGCCTCTGGAACCCGCTGCCGATGTGCCACATGGCGGCGCTGCATCCGTTTGCCGCCTGCGCCACGGTCGGTGCTACCTTCGTCTCGATGACGCGCTTTGAGCCTGCGCTGGCGTTGCAACAATTGGTGAGCGAGCAGATCGACGTGCTCTACGCCGCCTTTCCTACCATTCTCGCTGATCTGGTCAATGCCCCTGGCTTCGCCGCTGCAGATCTCGCGCGCATCCGTCGCATCAACTGTGTAGCGCCGGCGGGCACCTTGCGCACGCTACAAGCGGCACTGCCGGCGGCGCGGCTCACCAGCGTTTACGGCCTCACCGAGGCCGGAGGTGTCGTCGCCTATGGCCGTGCGGAAGAATCCCTGGAGATTCGCACCTCTACCTGCGGGCAGCCATTCGCGGGTATCCAACTGCGCATTGTGGACGCTGTGGGTGCCGTGCTGCCGACCGGTCATACCGGCGAGATCCAGCTACAGGGTTGGTGCGTATTCGACGGCTACTGGCAGCAACCCGCCGCCACTGCCGCGGTGCTGACCGCTGCGGGTTGGTTGCATACCGGCGACCTGGGCAGCCTCGATTCCAGCGGCCGCCTGCAGTTTCACGGGCGTCTCAAAGACATGCTGAAAGTGGGCGGTGAAAATGTCTCCGCCGCCGAAGTGGAATCCGTGCTGGCGCGCCATCCGGCGGTGAAGCTGGCCCAAGTGGTCGGCATGCCGGACGCGCGTTTAGGGGAAGCCGCCGCTGCGTTTGTTGAACTGCGCCCTGACACGGCCACCACGGCAGATGAACTGATCGGGCATTGCCGCGCCCATCTGGCCAGCTTCAAAGTGCCGCGTCAGGTACGGTTCGTCACCGAATGGCCGATGTCCGCGACCAAAATACAAAAATACCAGCTGCGCGAATGGCTGAGCGTCGCACCATGAGCCTCGAGCATGCATTGCAGCCCTTCGTGCTCAAAGGCCTGACACTGCGCAACCGTATCGTGCGCACAGCACATGGCACGCATCTGGGCCGCGGCACACTCAGCGACGCTTTGATCGCCTACCATGAGGCACGTGCCCGCGGCGGCGTGGCGCTGAGTATGCTGGAGGCCACCGGCGTGCATCCGTCGGGCCCCATGACCCTCAACGGCTGGGACGACAGCATCCTCCCGCGCTACCAGCTGCTGGCCACCCGAATGCATCGCCACGGCATGGCGGTGTTTAGCCAGCTCAATCATCTGGGTCTAGAACAGGGAGCTGCCGGTGAGCGCCCGTGGTCGGCCTCCGCACAGGTCAGCCCCACCACCGGCCTGCGCGCACGCGCCATGTCGGCGCCACAGATTGCCGAGCTCGTGGTCGGGTTTGCTGCGGCCGCACGCCGCGCTCGCGAAGGCGGCTTGGATGGCGTGGAGATTCACTGCGCCCACGGTCACCTGTTGCAACAATTTCTCTCGCCGCTGACCAACCAACGCGAGGACGCCTATGGCGGAGACCCTATACGCCGGCAGCGCTTCGTGCTCGAAGTGGTGCAGGCCTGTCGTGCTGCCGTGGGCCCCGCATTCATCCTTGGCGTGCGTGTGGGTCCACAGGACCTGCGCGGTGGGCTCGGGATTGTGGAGAACAGCTCGCTGGTGGAAACGCTGGAAACCGCCGGCCTGATTGACTACGTCAGCGTCTCGCACGGCAGCCTGTACCATCCGCACCGGATCATCGGCGGCATGCACGAACCCGCCGGCTACGAACTGGCGCACAGTGCACCGGTGACTGCTGCCACGCGTTTACCCACGATCGTCACCGGCCGTCTGCGTACCCTCGAGGAAGCTGGCGATGTGATCGCACGCGGTATCGCCGATTTGGTCGGCCTGACACGCGCGCACATCGCTGACCCGGAGCTCATCCATAAAACCCGGGCCGGACGCGCGTCCACGGTGCGCCCGTGTATCGCCTGCAACCAAGGGTGCGTGGGTGGATTGGCCCGCGGGCGCTTTGGCTGCACAGTCAACGCACTGGCCGGTCGCGAACTAGAAGCGCTGCCACCCGGCCATGCTGCGCCAGGACGTCTGCTCGTCATCGGCGGCGGACCGGCGGGCATGGAAGCCGCGCGCGTAGCGCGCGAACAAGGCCATGAGGTCGTGCTCGTGGAAGCTGGCCCTGCGCTAGGCGGAACACTGCAAGTCGCCCGCCGTGCACCGCACCACGCCGCCATCGGCGAGATGGCCGACTGGCTGCAACACGAAATCTTGCGCCTTGGCGTTGAAGTGCGGCTCAACACGCGCGGTAGCGTGGCGCTGGCCCGCGCGTTACAGATCAATACGGTGATGGTGGCCAGCGGCAGCTTGCCACCATCACTGCTTGAACAACGTCACCAACCAGGCTCGAGCAGGCTGATCAGCGCCAGCCTGCCGGTCGTCAGCGCACGCGAAGTGCTGGCGCGCGGCCTTGGGGCGGGCCTCCGCCACGCAGTGGTGGTGGATGAGCTGGGAACCTACGAGGCCATCGGTGCCGCCGAGTGGTTACTCGAACAAGGCGTTGCGGTGCAGTTCATCACCGGTCACCGCGCCTTCGCACCGCGGCTAGAGGCTGCGCTCGTGTCCGCCCCGGCACTCACCCGCCTGCGTCGTCACGGGTTTGAACTGCACACGCGCGCAGCCCTGTTAGCGGTCGGCCCCGGCACCTGTGAACTGGGATGGCTGGAAGGCGGGCACCCGTGGAGCGTGCCCGCAGACTTAGTGGTGATGGCGGCGCCAGGTCTGCCGGACGACCCCTTAGTTCAAGCGCTGCAGGCCGCACTGGTCGCCCCGGGAAGCCAAGTGCTAGCGGTTGGTGATGCACGCCACTCCGGCACTTTGGAAGAGGCTATCCGCGCCGCCCACACCGCCGCCATGGGCCTGTTCCGGTCCCCGTCTTAAAAAAATCAAGGCTGATTGTTTCCGTCAATGTTGATTGTTTTTGGCCGCTCCCGTAGCATCTGCACGCCGGCCTGTCAGCCGGATTCAGGAGATTCCCTTGCCCACCGGTCCATCCACCGCACCTGCCACCGCACCTGCGCTGTCGCGCGCTGCTTTACTGCGCGCCTATCGGCAGATGAAGACCATTCGTGAGTTCGAGGAGCGCCTGCACGTCGAAATTCAGACCGGCGAAATTCCCGGCTTCACCCATCTGTACTCCGGTCAGGAAGCCGTCGCCGTCGGCGTCTGCGAACTGCTCAGCGATGCCGACTACATAGTCAGCACGCATCGCGGCCATGGCCACTGCATCGCCAAGGGCTGCGATGTCATCGGCATGATGAAAGAAATCTACGGACGCCGCGACGGCCTGTGTAAAGGCAAGGGCGGCTCCATGCACATTGCCGATTTCGACAAGGGCATGCTCGGCGCTAACGCCATCGTCGGTGGCGGCCCGCCTATCGCAGTGGGTGCCGCCATCGCCTGTCGCAACCGCGGTGACGGCACGGTATCGGTAGCCTTCGGCGGTGATGGCAGCGCCAACCAGGGCACCGTGTTCGAAGCCATGAACATGGCTGTAGTGCTACAAGTGCCCACGCTGTTCGTGTTCGAGAACAATGGCTACAGCGAACACACCGGCGCGGACTACGCGGTCGGCAGCAAGGACATCGCCGGCCGCGCTCGCGGCTTCGGCATGCCAGCGGAAACCTGTGACGGGGCCGACTTCTTTGACGTCTACGCCACCATGGGCCGACTCGTGGAGCGCGCGCGTCAAGGCGGCGGACCGGCGACCCTGGAGCCACGCATCACCCGTTTCTTCGGCCACTTCGAAGGCGATCCGCAGTTGTATCGCGCCAAGGGTGAAGTACAACAACAACGCCAAACCATGGATTGTCTGGTGCGCTTTCGCGACCGCGTGACGCAGGAAGGCTGGCTGGAAACGGCGGAACTGGATTTGATCGACGCTGAGGTCCTGAGCCTCATCGACACGGCCGTCGTTGCGGCAAAGGCAGCGGCGCCACCGCCGGAAGCCGACCTGCTCACCGACGTCTACGCCGCGTACTGAGGAACCTGACATGGCACAGAAATCGATGCGCGACGCGATCAATGACGCGTTGCATCTGGAGATGGCACGGGACCCGTCCATCATCGTGCTCGGCGAAGACGTTTCCGGTGGTGCCGGTGGCACCAGCGGTGAACGTGAAGCCTCGGGTGGCATCTTTGGCGTAACCAAGGGGCTACTACCGAAGTTCGGTGACCGGCGTGTCATCGACACGCCCATCAGCGAAAGCGCCATCATGGGCGCCGCCGCGGGCGCAGCCCTCGCTGGCCTACGGCCGGTGGCGGAACTGATGTTCGCCGATTTCGTGGGCGTTAGTCTCGACCAGATATTTAACCAGATGGCCAAGTTCCGCTACATGTTCGGCGGCAAGGCGCGTTGCCCGGCGGTGGTGCGTCTGGCCATGGGGGCTGGCATGAACATGGGGGCACAGCACTCACAGACCATCTACGCGCTGCTGACGGCAGTCCCGGGTCTGAAAGTGGTGGTGCCCTCCAACGCCTACGATGCCAAGGGGCTGATGATCACCGCGCTGCGCGGGGATGATCCGGTGATGTTCTTCGAACATAAGGCGCTGTATCCGCGCAAGAGCGAAGTGCCAGATGGCGCCTACACCATCCCCTTCGGTGAAGCGGCACTGGTGCGTGAAGGCGAGCATGTCACGGTAGTGGCCATTGCCCGCATGGTGCCCTTCGCGGAAAAGGTGATCGATGCCTTGGCCAAAGAGGGCATCACCTGTGACCTGATCGACCCGCGCACGACCTCCCCGCTCGATGAGGACACCATCCTAGAGAGTGTTGAGAGCACCGGTAGACTGGTAGTCATCGATGAGAGCAACCCGCGCTGCAGCGTGGCCAGCGACATCGCCGGCATGGTCGCTGCCAAAGGCTTTCACAGCCTGAAGGCCCCCGTGCAAATTATCACTGCACCGCATACCCCGGTCCCGTTTGCGCGTGAACTCGAACGCGCCTACGTACCTAGCCCCGCCCGTATTGAAGCGGCCATCCGCGCCGTGTTGAAGGACTGAACACCATGTCAAAAATCATGCCGATCACCATGCCCAAGTGGGGCATTGAAATGCAGGAAGGGACCATCAACGGCTGGCATGCCGTGGCCGGGCAAGTGCTCGGCAAAAACGATCCCTTGCTGGATGTGGAAACCGAAAAAATCGTCAACACGGTCGAATCTCCCGTGGCCGGCACGCTGCGCCGCATTGTGGGTGAGGTAGGCGATACCCTCCCCGTCGGCGCGCTGGTAGGCGTTTACGCCGACGCCGACATCAGCGAAGCGGAGCTCGATACGTTCATCGCTAACTTCAAGGGCGCGAACGCCTCGTTCGAGCCAGAGGATAATGGCGCCACCGCGGCGGCGGCGCCCAGCGCCGCGCCGCTGGACGACGGTGAACAACGCGTCAGTCCTATCGCCCGCCGCATCGCTGACAAGCTTGGAGTCGATATCACGCTGGTCAAGGGCACCGGACGTAACGGCCGCGTGTCCAAGGAAGATGTCGAGGCATTCCACGCCAGCTTGCAGGCCGGTGGTGCGCCCTCTCCCGGCGCAGCCGCACCGGTAGCGGCTGCCGCCAGTGCTCCGACGGCGGCCAACCCAGCGACCCACGAGAAGATGAGCCCGATGCGGCTGACCATTGCCCGTCGGCTCAGCGAATCAAAGCAGACGATCCCGCATTACCGTCTCACCACGGCGGTGGACTTCACAGCGCTGTTCGCGCGTCGCGCCCAGCTCGTCGCCGGCGGGGCGAAACTGTCCGTCAACGACCTGCTGCTGCGAGGCGTAGCGCTGACGCTGGCACACCACCCACAACTGAACGCGCACTACGCTGCGGATGAAGTGATTCGCTTCGCCCGTGCCGACCTCTGTGTTGCGGTTTCCACTCCCGGTGGTTTGTCGACGCCCGTGGTGCGCGACGCCGCCAACCAGAGCGCCGCCGAGATTGCCACGACGGTGGCCGCGCTGGCGGAACGGGCGCGCAGCGGCAAGCTGACGCGTGAGGAAATCACCGGTGGCACGTTCACCGTCTCTAACCTCGGCATGTTCGGTATCGACGGCTTCGACGCCATCATCAACCCGCCGCAGGTGGCGATTCTGGCCGTGGGCGCTGCTCGCGAGCGCGTCATTGCCAGGCAAGGCGCGGCGGTGGTGGCCAAGGTAGCAACGCTGACCGTCTCTTGCGACCACCGGGTGGTCGACGGCGCAGTCGGGGCAGCGTTCCTCGCGGCGCTGCGTGAATTACTGGAGGCGCCAGCCGCCCTTTAAGCTGATCGGTTCGGGGTTCGCTTCAAAACTGTTGCGTGAAGCGCACCCCGAATTCACTGGCATCGTTACTGAGCATGACGACCACGTAGTCGCCCGTGTTCAGCCTCGCATTGTCATAGCGCCGATCCGTCAAATTTCGCCCATAAGCGGACACTGACCAGCGGGCGCCCGGCGGCTGGTAACCAAGATCGACATTGACCAGGCTACGACTGGCCATCGTCGTAAAGCGGTTTGCTGCAGCCACCGGCTCGCCATGCATTTTGCTGCGATAGGAACCATCGGCACGCAGCGTCACTTCGCCGCCCTGCGCCGTATGCAGCGTCCACTCGGGACTGATAGAGGCGGTCAAACGCGGCGTGAGCGGGGCGACGGCCATGGGGTCGTTCACTTGCGCCTCCAAATAGCCGAGCGTTGAATACAGGCGGAAACCCTCGGTGACCTGCCAAGTGCTTTCCCACTCAATGCCCCGCGACACTTGATCAACCACCACGTTACGCGTATCGAAACCGTTAGCGGTGGTCGTGTTCAACTGGTAGGGCAAGTGCGAATAGCGGGTATGAAACACGGCAACGCTCAGCTGCAGATGCTCCAGCGGTTGCCCCTTCAAGCCGATCTCATGATTGCGCGCAGTGACATTGTCGCCGGCGGTAAAACAGTTGGGGCGCCGCACATGACCTGGCTGCGTAAGATCCAGTGCTGCAAACAGACAGAAGGGGCGGGGTGGAAATTGCCCCGACTGATAGCCGTTCTGCACGGTGCCATAGACCGACATCTGCTCGCCGACCCGGAAGGCTGCCGACAGTTCCCAGCTGGTCTGTGACCAGCGTCGGCTGGCCTGCTCGTCGATGAGCCCATGGCCGATGTTCACTCCGGCGGTCTTATCGTCCCGCGTGCGACGCAGCCCGCCACTCAGCCGTAGCCGCGGCACCGGGGTATACCCCAGGTGCACGAACCCCGCCTGACTCGTGGTGTTCTGGTTGAGCTGAAAACTACCTGGACTGCCATTAAACGTATAAGCCGCCTGCACGTTCTTGCCTTGCTCGGTGAAACGGTACAAGCCCGCCAGGTAATCCCAAGCACCCGTGGCCCCGGTCCATTGCCACTCGACGGAGGTTTGATGGGCTTCACCGACCTCCGGGAAGGAGAGGAAATCTGCAAAGAAACCATCATCGTCGAGACCTGCCGTGTAGCGCGACTGACGATCGCTCAGCAGTAACTTGGTCTTCAGGTGCGCCGAAATCTCGTAGTCCAGCGTCACGGCAAGGCCTTGCGCGTGGTTGGTCACGGCAACCTGGCCGGCTTGCCCGGTATTGTTGTCATAGGGATTCGCAGCCCCGTCGGCATTGCGATAGCCTGCGCGGTAGAGCGCCCCCGTGGGCACTTCGTCGATCAAGGTGTCGTAGGGTCGCAAACCATTGTCGCCTTGGTTGGCATCGGCGGTGAGCAATACGGACCAGCGTGCACTAGGCGTCCATAACACTGCCAACCGCCCCGAAGCATCCTGCAGCTGCCCCACCTGCTTGCCGGGATGCGACAGCAGCAAGAAGCGGCCAAGCCCGTCACGGCGCTGGAAAGCACCGCTCAACGACACCGCCCACTGTTCCGAGAGCCGCTGATCGGCATACACCTCGGCATTGAACCGTCCACGGCTCCCGGCCAGCAGCGACACCTTGCCGCCATCATCGGCGCCCGGCTTGCGGGTAATGAGGTTAATAGCCCCGCCAATCGAGTTTCGTCCGTACAGGGTCCCCTGTGGTCCGCGCAGGACTTCCACCCGCTCGATGTTGGCCAGACTCCAGTTCTGTCCCACCTGACGCCCAAGGTACACGCCATCCACATACACGCCCACACCCGGGTCCGTGGTGATCAGGTGGTCCTGCAAGCCGATGCCGCGAATAAAGGCGTTTACTGATGAGGTCTGCCCAGCGCCATAGCCGGTCACATTCATGTTCGGCACGAACTTCCCAAGGTCGGTCAGGTCCGCAATCCCTTGTTTGAGCAGCGTCGCTTCGCTAAAGGCGGTGATAGCAACCGGGGCATCGTAGATACCTTGCTCGCGCTTCTGGGCGGTGACGATCACCTCGTCGAACTCGCTCCCAGCCCGCGCCGGCATGACCGCCACCAGCGCCACCGCCACCGTCACCAACCGGCTGGCCCGCAGGAGTATCGACCACTGGCGGCTAATCATCGTGGCGCGTCCTCTGGGGTAAATCCCCGGGCACTTTAAACCACGCGTAGGCGGCCAAGCACCACATTTCCCATTGCTAATACCCGCCCCGCCAGCGAGAATAAAGGACTACTAGAAAGCAAGGGGGGAAGAGCGCTTTGAGCCCCACTGATGTGACCCAGCCTGCCCACTACCACAAGGTGGTGGACTGCCAGTATGCGTGCCCTGCACACACCAATGTCCCCGAGTACCTGCGGCTCATCGCCCAGGGAAAATTCTCGGAGTCTTACCTGCTCAACCGGGAATCCAACGTATTCCCCGGAATCCTTGGACGGACCTGCGACCGCCCCTGCGAGCCGGCCTGTCGCCGTGGCCGCATCGACGGCACGCCGGTGGCTATCTGCCGCCTGAAACGCGTTGCCGCCGACCTGCGCGACGACATCAGTGACCGGCTCCCCAAGGCGCCCACGCAGAAAAATGGCAAGCGTATCGCCTTGATTGGCGCGGGGCCCTCGAGCCTCACCGTTGCCAACGACCTGATGCCGCTGGGCTATTCGATCACGCTGTTCGAAAAACATTCCCAGGCTGGCGGCCTGATGCGTTTCAATATTCCGGCGTTCCGTTTACCTGCCTCGGTGTTGGACGAAGAAACCGGCTACATCCTCGATATGGGTGTCGACGTCCGTTACAACACGTCTGTCGACTCCATGCAGGCACTGCTGGCGGAAGGTTACGACGCCGTGTTTGTCGGCAGCGGCGCGCCGAAGGGTAAGGAACTCGACCTCCCTGGACGCCATGAGGGCAATGCCAGCGAAGTCATCCACATCGGTATCGAGTGGCTCGGCTCCGTCCACTTTGGCCATGTCACGCAAACCGCGCCCCGGGTCCTGATCATCGGCGTCGGCAACACCGCCATGGACTGCTGTCGCAGCGCCCGACGCCTCGGCGCCACCAGCGTCAAGGTCGTCGCTCGGCGCTCCCGCCCACACTTCAAGGCCTCACCTTGGGAACTCGAGGATGCGGAAGAAGAACAGGTAGAGATCCTCGAAAACCACGCTCCGAAGCGTTTCGTTTATGAACAAGGCAAGCTGGTCGGTATGGAATTCGAGCGCCTCGTCTGGAGCGAAACGAATGGCCGACAAAGCAGCATTGTCAGCGACACCATCATCATTGGCTGCGACACCGTCATCCTCGCTATCGGTCAGGACAACGCTTTTCCGTGGATTGAAAAAGACATTGGCATCGCCTTTGGCGAACACAACCTGCCTGTGGTCGACAAGCTCACCCACCAAAGCACACGAGCCGAGGTCTTCTTTGGCGGTGATGCCGCGTGGGGACCGCAAAATATCATCTGGGCTGTGGAACACGGACACCAGGCGGCGGTCAGCATTCATAACCACTGCCAGGGCATCAGCCCTGGCGAGCGCTTGCCGTTCATGATGAACCTGACCAGCGTCAAAAGCGGCATGCAGGCCTGGGCCTACAGCAACGACTTCAACCCGAAGCCACGCGCCAAGATGAGCCATGAAGCGCTGGTCAACCGGTTTGCCGGTATCGCCATCGAAGTCGAGCTTGGTTTCACTGCCGAGCAGACCGCCACCGAAGTGGAACGCTGTCTTAACTGCGACATCGAAACCCATTTCACCAGCAAGCTTTGCATCGAGTGCGATGCCTGCGTCGATGTCTGCCCAGTGAACTGTCTGACCATCGCCGCGCCAACGGACAGTGAAAGTGAATTGCGGACGCGACTGAGTGCGCCGGCGACCAACCTGACGCAGGACCTTTATCTCTCCGAACCCCTGCCGCAAACCGGGCGACTAATGGTCAAGGATGAAGATCTCTGCGTGCACTGCGGATTGTGTGCTGAACGCTGCCCTACTGCTGCCTGGGACATGCGCAAGTTTGATCTCGTCGTGCCCTACGCGTCGCAGCAGTGCTCCTCCAAGGTCCAACGCGCCCTATGAACCAGATCAACGATTTCGCCTTCAAGATGGGCACGGTGAATGGGACTGGTAGTGCTAGTGCTAATTCGATACTGATGCAGGCGATCTTCCGGATGGGCATTCCCGTCACCGGCAAGAACATCTTTCCGTCGAACATCCAGGGACTGCCCACTTGGTACGAGATCCGCGTCAATAAAGACGGCTATACGGCACGGCCGCCGGTCATCGATCTAGTGGTGGCTATCAACCCCGCCACCTACAAAAAAGATGTCGCGACGGTCCGCCCGGGTGGCTATCTGATGTACGACTCGAGCTGGCCACTGCCGGCGGAGTTGGTGCGGACCGACATCACCATCCTCGGCATCCCCTTCGGCCAGATGTGCGTGGAGGCCTTCCAGCGCGACCGGGACCGCACGCTACTGCGAAACATCGCTTATGCCGGCGCACTGGCTGCCCTGCTTGAGATCGAGATGGACGTGATCCACGAAATGCTCCACGAGAAGTTTGGTAAGAAGAAGGCACTGCTAGACCTTAACTTCACCGCCATCCGTCTCGGCTACGACTACGCCAAAGCGAACTTTGCCTGCCCGTTGCCGTTTCACCTCAAGCGAATGGACGCGACCAGCGATTTTGTCATCATGGACGGCAATACCGCCTGTGGCCTGGGCGCGGTGTATGCCGGCGCGACCGTTGGCGCGTGGTATCCCATCACCCCCTCCACCTCGCTCATGGAAGCTTTCAAGGCGTTTTGCGAGCAGTACCGTGTCGACACGGCCACTGGCAAGAATAAATTCCTTATCATTCAGGCGGAAGACGAACTGTCGGCAGCCGGCATTGCCATCGGCGCCAACTGGGCCGGTGCACGCGCTTTCACCAACACCTCCGGTCCCGGCATTTCACTGATGCAGGAATTCATCGGGCTGGCTTACTTCACGGAAATTCCGTGCGTATTTTTCGACGTGCAGCGGGTCGGCCCTGCCACCGGCATGCCTACACGCACCCAGCAAGGCGATCTGTTCTCGCTGGCTTACGCTTCCCACGGCGACACCAAACATATCGTGCTTTTTCCGTGCAATCCGGAAGATGCGTTCTACCAGAGCGTCACGGCGTTTGATCTGGCTGAGCGCTTCCAGACACCGGTGTTTGTCGCTACCGACCTCGATATCGGCATGAATGACTGGATGACCCGGCGCCTGCAATGGGATGACAGCTATACGCCAGACCGTGGCAAAGTGCTGACCGCCGAAGATCTGGAGAAGATGAAAAGCTTCTCGCGCTATCTGGACGTGGATGGCGACGGCATTGCCGCGCGCACCCTCCCGGGCGTTCACCCCAAGGGCGCGTACTTCGTACGTGGCTCTGGCCACAACAAGCACGGCGCCTATACCGAAGACTCTGCGGAGTACCAGGAAGTACTGGACCGGCTCGACCACAAACTGCGCGTGGCCGCGGACCACGTCCCCGCGCCGGAATTCCACCGCCAACCGGGTGCCAGCGTCGGTCTCGTGTCTTTGGGAGGCTGCCATGCCGCAGTCCTCGAGGCCGTCGACCGCCTGCGCGACCAGGGCATCGTTGCCGACTACATGCGCATCCGTGCATTTCCTTTCGCCGACGCCGTGAAAACATTTCTACTGCAGCACCCGAATACCTTTGTGATTGAGCAAAATCGTGACGCGCAGTTACGCGCTTTGTTCGCCATCGAGACCGGCGTTGCCCGTGACCGAATGACGGCGGTGCTCGATTACGGCGGCGAGCCGCTCACCGCACGCGTCGTCGTGAATGCTGTCGCCTCGCATCTCGACGGAGCCCGCTCATGACGTCTATTGCCAAACCTCAAATACGTCACCCGGGCCTGCTGAAGAACGCTCTCGGCCTGACCAAGCAAGACTACGAAGGCGCGATGAGCACGCTCTGCGCCGGATGCGGCCACGATTCGGTCACGGCAGCGCTGGTACAGGCTTTCTGGGAGCTGGATTGCCCGCCCCACCGCGCCGCCAAGATGAGTGGCATCGGCTGCTCGTCAAAAACCACCGCCTATTTCATGAAGAATTCGCACGGCTTCAACTCGGTACATGGGCGCATGCCCAGTGTCACCAGCGGCGCTAACGCAGCCAACCGTGAACTGATGTATATCGGCATTTCCGGGGACGGTGACTCCTTATCGATTGGCCTGGGGCAACTCAGCCATGCCATTCGACGCAATGTCCGCATGCTCTACGTGCTGGAAAACAATGGCGTCTACGGACTGACCAAGGGTCAGTTCTCGGCGGCATCAGACATCGGTTCGACCAGCAAAAAGGGCGAAGCCAACGTGCAAGCCCCCATCGATCCGTGCTTGCTGGCGCTGACGCTGGGAGCAACATTCGTGGCGCGCAGCTTCAGCGGCGACAAGGCGCAGCTGGTGCCCATCATCAAGGCGGGGCTGGCTCACAATGGCTTTGCCCTCATTGACGTCATCTCGCCCTGCGTCAGTTTTAACGACCACGAAGGCAGCACCAAGAGCTACAAATATACCCGCGAGCATGAAGTGGAATTGACATCGGCAGACTACGTGCCGTTGCGCAGTGCCATCACCCTCGCCGAGGCTGCCAAGAACGAAACCGACGGCCCAACCACGGTGCGCATGCACGATGGCAGCCTAGTGCGCTTTCGTAACACCCATGCCGGCTACGACCCGACCAACCGAGAAGAGGCCTGGTTACACGTACGCCAGTGCCAGAAACGTAGCGAAGTGGCCACCGGCGTGCTGTTCATCGACGAGTCCGGGCAAGATATGCATGCCGTTGCAGACACCGTCAGCACACCGCTCGCCGACCTCCCGTATTCAGCTCTCTGCCCAGGGGCCGCCGCCCTCGACACGCTGATGAAGGACTACCGCTAAGCGCGGGCCTTGGCTAGACTGGCCCGTCTAGGCGGTCCACCGCCCCCACAGGGATAGTCAATTCGATGTCGCGACAGGTCACGGTCTTTCAGGTAGATGCCTTCACCCGGCAGCTGTTTGCCGGCAATCCGGCCGGTGTAGTCCTTGGCGCCGAGGTGCTCACGGACGCGGAAATGCAGGCCGTGGCCCGCGAACTCAACAACACCGACACGGCGTTTGTCCTGCCCGGCGACGGCAGCGACCACGACCTGCGGCTGCGGTTTTTCTCCCCTCACACGGAATCTGGCTTTGTTGGCCATGCTACCGTGGCCGCCCATGTCGCCCGGCTGGCCGCCGGTGTCGGCACCCCCGGCACCGTGCGCCAGAAGACCACTACCGGTCTGTACGAAGTGGAAGTGGCGGGCGGCGACACTCCAGTGGTCAGCGTGAGCTATCAGGCCCCGCAGTTACTTGCGCCCATTGGCGAACGTGAACGCTCCATGCTGCTGGACGCGCTAGGCCTCAGTAGTGTGGCCTTGGACGCCCGTTGCCCGCTCACCGTAGCGCGGCGTACCAGCACCCGTTTACTCATCGGCCTGCGCGAACCCGAGGCACTGGCCGCGCTGCATCCAGACCCAGAGGCCCTCAAACGTCTGAGTGCCCACTTGGGAGCGGACGCCTACTTCGCCTTCGTGCGCGATGCCCATGGCCCGGGAACCACGGCCGCACGGCTGTTTTGCCCGCACTTCGGCCGGCTCGAAGATCCGGTCAGCGGCAACGCGCATGGCATGCTGGGGGCTTACCTGGTGGCGCATGGCCTGCTACCCGTCCGTGCCGGACGCGCCAGTTTCCGTGGACGTCAGGGTGACTCGCTCGGCCGCCCGGGAGAACTGGAGGTTGAAATCGAGGGCGAGAGCGGCCATCCGCGGCGCGTGCGCATCAACGGCACGGCGCGCATTGTCTATCAGGCAACCCTCACCCTCTAAGGCGACTGCAGCGTCGAGTTCGTGGCTTTAAGCCACGAACTCAAAGAACTGCAGATCCATTTCACCGGTCACCGTCGCCAGAATAGGCGGCACCAAACGCTCATGGTCAGCCGCTCCCTGATGCAACTGGAACGCAGCGTCGTCCTTGAAGCGCCCGTAGACCACATAGGTCCCAGGCTGGTCACGGTGCCGCAACACGTCATAGACAATGGTGTCCGGCTCGGTCGCATGGGTGATCTGCGACAACTCTGCCTGTAGGCGCTCGAATTCCGCTTCGAAGCCTGGCTTCACTTTCAGCGTAGCAATGAACGTGGTCATGGTCGGTCCTTCCGCTCAGGTGTATTCGTCGAGATATTCGCGCTCATACATGCCATCCAGTGCTTCCATGATGCCTGGCACGGCCTCCTTGAACCAGGACGTCTCCAGATGCGCGTGTTCGGCATCCAGGTCCGGGAAGCTTTCCAGCACTGCATAACGGCGTGGCTCGCGCAGCTTGAAAAATTCGTAGTAGATAGCCCCCGGCTCTTTCGCCCGCGTGACCCGTTGCAGGTCTGCGGTGAGCCGCTCGAACTGTGCTTCGAAGCCTTCCTTCACGGTCATCCGCGACAGAAACGTGATGCGTTTTGACATGCCCCCTCCCGGTATGCGACTTGCGCCGGCGATAACCGGTGCTGGTCAATGATGGTACTCCGCCGGCACCCTGCAAACAAACAGTCAAGCCTGTTTCTTTCATGCCCGCGCTGCTAGGCTTGGCAAATGCTAACTTCCGACTCCGCCACCGCTGACCACCCTGCCCAGTGGCACGACATCGCCGCCTGCGTCGACATTCCCGAAGGCAAAATGCAAGGGTTTGTGGTGGCCGGACGGGACGTCGTGGTCTGCCATACCAAAGACAGCTGGCATGCTGTGGACAACATTTGCAGCCACGCTTTTGTGAAAATGGACGAGGGTCGCTTGCGCGGCTTCCGCCTCATCTGTCCGCTGCATGGGGCCTCGTTCGACTGCCGCAGTGGCGCAGTGCTCGGCGCACCGGCCACCAAACCACTGGCCTGCTGGCAGGTGCGAATTCAGGGTGAGCGCATCGAAGTGGCCCTGCCCGCCACTCCCTGACACGGCCAGTGGCGGGCCCGCTGACCCGCAAAGTCGCCGTCAGCTTTTGGGTTTCGGCAATCGAATCGGCCGCTCACCGGTCCATTCGCGAGCGGTTTTCTTCATGTATTCAAAGGCACTGCTCGCCGCCGGCGAAGTCTCAATTAATTCAATCATCGCGCCTTCATGTCCGGCGTACGCTACACCAGCAGCGCCAACGGCTACCCCACGCAAATCGCAGTAAGCAAAACGTTGCCCGGTGACCGTTTCACCACCCTGCACCACGTAGCGCTGCCAGTTCAGCGTCTCTAGCGTCGACTGCAGGTTATTCACCAGCACGCCAACGTGCTGCAAACCTTCCGGCGCCTTGCCCAGAAAGTCCGTGTAGATACTGGGCGTATCACAGTGCTGCTGAACCAGCTCGATCTGCAGTTCGCCGCTGTAGGCGATCGCCACGCTCATGTCGATGCGAGTGGCTACGCCACGGTAGTGACAAGCGGCAAACTCCAGATGCTCCAGGACGAAGAACGGACCCACGCCCATCACCTCGCTCCACCATTCGGCCGCGCGGCGCCAGTCACGCACCACGTAGCCGTTCTGGATAATCGGGCCGAAGGCGCGGCTCATGCGAGTCTCCCGTTCAACGGCGCTGATCGAAGCGACGACCGACCATGGCACTGGCGATATTCACCTTCTGGATATCGACGGCACCGCCGGCAATGCCCCAGCCCCAGGCATCACGCAAGCGCCGCTCCATGGGGTATTCACGGGAATAGCCGTAACCGCCCATCAACTGCACCGCATGGCCACAGACTTCGCGCGCCATCTCGTTGGCAAAGCACTTCGCCACCGACGACTCCAGCAGGCTTGGCAAGCCGGACTGTGAATTCACCGCCGCACGGTGGATCAGCAAACGCGCTGCATCGACGCGGATCTGCATTTCCGCGAGCTTGATCTGCACACCTTGGAAGTCGACCAGCGGCTTGCCGAACTGAATGCGCTCCTGCACGTACGGGAGCACATCCTCCAGTGCGCCACTGGCTTGGGCCAAGGCCATCGTCGCATTGCCGCAGCGCTCGAGGTCAAACGCCTCCATCAACTGCTTGAAGCCCCCGGCCGGCACCACGATGTCTTCGACGGACAGTTCGCACTGGTCAAAGTACAAGTCGCAAGAAGGAACGCCGCGAAAGCCCATGAGGTGCTCCGGCTTACCGAATTTGAGACCCGGGTTACCCTTCTCAACGTACACCGCCCCGATGCCCTTCGGTCCAGGCGCGTCCGACAGCCGACAGTACACGACGTAGCCATCGGCATGCCCGCCGCCCGAACACCAGCGTTTGGTGCCATTGAGCACGACGCGATCACCCGTGACCACGCCACGGGTGGTCAGGTCAGTCAGGGCCGAGCCCGCAGCCGGCTCCGACATTGACACCGCCACCACTTTTTCGCCGCGGCACACAGCAGGCACCACACGCTGCTTCAGCGACTCACCCGCGAAACGCTCGATGGCACGCACCGGCCCCACGCAACTTTCGAACACCGGGAACGCCACGGCGCCAGAGACTTTGGCGAACTCCTCGATCACCAGCAGCGCCTCGAGATTACCCAAGCCCAGCCCACCGTACTGCTCAGGGATATTGATACCGAGGAAGCCAAGTTCCGCGTATTCACGGATCAGTTCATGCGAAGGCGGCTCACCGGTCTCTTCTATCTCTTTCGCCAGCGCCGGCAGTCGCTCCTGCGCATAAGTCCGAGCGGCGTCCTGCAGGGCTTTCTGTTCGTCAGTCAACTGAAAGTTCATGTCGTCGTCCTTATCGATGAATCGGAGATGTCGTCTTGTGCCATCATCCCCTGCCGTGGCAACGCATATGCCACATAGACCAGAGGAAACGGACTGTGAAAGAAGTGGAAGCGGCGGCGCCAACGGGCATTCTCGCTGGTGTTCGCGTACTGGATTTCGGTCGCTATGTAGCCGGTCCCTACTGTGCCACTTTGCTCGGCTATCTGGGAGCCGAGGTCATCCGCGTGGAGCGACGTGAAGGGGGCGAGGACCGCTATATTGCACCGGTCACTCCACAGGGTGAAGGGGCGGTGTTCCTGCAGTGCAGCGCCAACAAGCGCTCGCTGACGCTGGACCCCGGGTCGCCTGCGGGCCGCGAAGTCACCCGCCGTCTGGTGGCCAGCGCCGACATCATTGTCGCCAATCTGCCTGCTGCCACCCTGACGCAATTCGGGCTCGACTACGCCACGCTGTGCAGCGTCAAGCCGGACATTATTCTGGTGACCCAAAGCGCCTTCGGCGACCGGGGTCCCTACGCCACGCGCGGTGGTTTCGATGGTGTCGGTCAGGCCATGAGCGGCGCCATGGTCATCACTGGCACACCAGGCCACCCGGCAAAAGGTGCGGCCCCCTATGTGGACTATTCCACCGCCGTGCTGTCCGCCTTCGGCGCACTGGCAGCCTTGCTCGAGCGGCGGCAGAGCGGCCGCGGGCAGCATGTACAGGCGGCGTTGCTGGCCACCGCCCTCGCCGTGTTCAATTCGCATCTGGTGGAGCAAGGTGTCACCGGTATCAACCGCGTGGGCACCGGCAACCGGGTACAAACCTCGGCGCCGTCGGACGTCTTTGCCACGCGCGATGGTCACGTGCTCATGCATACCGTTGGCAATGGCCTGTTCCGGCGCTGGGCGAAACTGATGGCTAAAGACGGCGATGATGCGGCGCGCTGGAGCGACGACTCGCTGTTCCAGAGTGACCAATCGCGCGCCGACCACGCAGAGCCCATTCTTGAGCGCACCCGCCAATGGTGCGCAGCGCGCACGACGGCCGAAGCCGTGGCGCAACTCGAAGCAGGCGGCGTGCCTGGCGGCCCGGTGTATACCCCGCAACAGGCCCTTGATGACCCGCAGGTAGCCGCCATGGGTTTTCTGCGTGCAGTCGACTACCCCGGACTGGCTCGCCCTGCCCCCGTGGCAGATCTGCCGCTGCATTTTTCGCATTCGCCTACCGGCATTCGCAGTCCGCCCCCCACGCTCGGCGCGGACACCGACGCCGTGCTGCACGAACTGGGTTTCGATGCGGCGGCTGTACAACAGCTGCGGGCAGCAGGCGTGGTTTGAAAATGGCATTGAGAGGTAGTGCTTACACAACGCTGCGCTGGCTTCAGCGCGGCGTGACGCGGTAACCCAGCCGCGGGAAATGCACCACCACCTCGCCCACCGCCGCATGGCTGCGACGCAAGGCGATGCAGGTGGGCGTGGCCACCACCACCGTCCCCTCGACCGTACCCCGCCGGGTATCCTCCGGCGTTACCGTCACCCACTGCCCCGCCTGTAGACCCTGTGCGTCAGCGGCATCGATCTTTTCAAGGGTGAGTGGCGCCGTGGCCAAGGCCACCGCCAAAGCATCCACCGGTGGCAATTCCACGCGCGAGCCCTGCCCGATCGCCGCACAGCGCGTCTCCCAGGCCTGCAGATGCCGAAACCCGGCGAGCAACGCCGTGGCTTGGTCTGGCAGGTTGGCGCGCAACATCCAAATGAATGGCCAGGCCTGCACGTCCGCTAGGCCCGGGCGAGCGCCCATCAGGAACGAGCGTCCATCGCTCAGTTGTTCGTCAAGCAATGCAGCGTGTGCGCGGTACTGCGTACGCGCCTGCACCAGATTATCCGCGGCAGCGCCGAAATCGATATCCGGGAACAAGTGCTCACGGTCTTTGCGGAACTCCTCAGGCCAAAACGGCAAGGCTACTCCGAGCACAATGCCCAGCCCGCTGCGGAAAAATGCGTCTGACCAACGCACCAGCATGCGCTCCATGGCACCGTGCACCACCGGCACTAGCGGCGGCTCGGGCAACAGGCGATCCAGTTCGCGGGCGATCAGCTGCGAATCGACATAGATGTCACTGCCCACCTGCAGCACCGGCGTGCCGCGATAACCCCCGGTCAGCGCCGCAATTTCTTCCTTCGGCGGCATCATGGGCATGAGCGCGGAATACCAAGCCACGTCTTTGATGCCAAGCATCATCAAAGCTTTTTGCGAAAACGGCGAGGCATCGTAATGATGCAGGATCAGGCTGGAAGCGTTGGGCAAGGTCTCCATCAAGGTACTCCTGTTCCGCGTGAGGTGGCCGGCGGCGGCACATGGTCTGGCGTTGCTGGAGCAGTCCCCGCCGCTGCGTTAACGCGCGCCGCGGTCTGCCCATAAAGATGCTGGTGACCAATAGCGTCCGCATGCCGTTCATGCCCCAGCGACACCGCCCGTTGCACGGCTGGTCGCGCCGCCATCGCAGCATACCAGCGCGCAATCTGGGGGAAGTCGCTGAGCGACTGGCCCTGTCGCTCATGGTGGGTGATCCAAGGCCAGGTGGCCATGTCAGCAATCGAATAGTCTCCAGCCATAAAAGGGTGGAGCGATAACTGGCGTTCGAGCACGCCATACAAACGGTTCACTTCATCGGTATAGCGCTTGATGCCATACGGCACCTGTTCCGAAGCAAAAGCACGGAAGTGATGCGCCTGTCCGGCCATCGGCCCGAGACCACCGACCTGCCAAAATAACCACTGCAGGCAGGTGTAGCGAGCTGCTGCCGGAGACGGCAAGAACTGCCCGCTGCGCTCTGCCAGGTACACCAGAATGGCTCCCGACTCGAACAAGGCCAATGGCCCATCGGGGGCAGCGTGATCGATCATCGCCGGGATCTTGTTGTTCGGACTAATCTTGAGGAAGCCCGGGTCGAACTGCGCACCACGCGTGATGTCGACGAACGTCACCTGGTAGGGCAGCCCCATCTCCTCGAGCGCAATTGCCACTTTTTGCCCGTTTGGCGAGGGGTAGAACAATAACTCGATCATGAGCGTTCAACCCGGTAGCCCGCCCGTGGGAAGTGCACCACCACTTCGCCAGCGCGCGCATCCACACGGCGGACCGCCACGACCTGCAAATCGTAACGGTACAGCGCGCCAGCCACCGGCTCCTTACCATAGTCATCCGGCGTCACGGTCACCGCCGTGCCCAGCTGCAGCTGCAGGCTCTGCGCCACCTCATCTTGCAGCAGCACACCAGAGGCCACTTCCGGGGTAGCGGCACGCGCCACCGCCAGCGCCTCCGCTGCTGTCAGTTCACGACGCTGACCATGACCCACAGCGAGCATGCGGTTCGCAAACGCCACCGTCAGTGGAAACGGCGCGAGGATCTCGGCGCCATTGGCCAGGTTGCCACGCAACATCCACACCGGAAAATAGGCATGAATATCGGTCCAGCCGGGGGTTGTGCCGCTCACATAGAGCCGGCCGTCGCCGAGCATCTGCTCCAGCACCTCCAGTTGCGACCGCAACTGCGTGTACATGTGCGGTACGTCTTCCGCCAGTCGCGAAAAATCCATGAAGTTGAAGAACGCTTTGCGATCTTCCAGCAACGGTGCTGGTAGCAAGGCCAGGTTGGTGCCCATGGCAAGCGCGGCCCCCGGATCAAAGAAGGTCCGGTCTGACCAAGCCGACAGCGCCAGTGCCAGACCGCGATTGCCTCCCGGAAACACCGTTGGCTGTGGCACACGGCGCTCCAGCTCCAGCGCAATCAGGCGGGTGTCGCAGTAAATGTCAGCCCCCACCTGTAGCACCGGCGTCTTGCGGTAGCCGCCCGTCAGCGCCATCAAGTCCGGCTTGGGCGGCACCATGGGAATCTGCACTGACTGCCACGCCAGCTGTTTCAATCCCATCAGCAAACGCGCCTTTTCAGCAAACGGCGAGAGATCAAAATGATGCAGAATCAACTCGGCCATGACGTGCCCTCCCGCGCCGGAACTGCGCCTGCTGATGTTACAGAGCTGTAGCCAAGAAAAAAACAGTCAGGCTTGTTTCTTTCGGGGGGTGGCTTGCCTATACTGCCCCTGACCCACGACGGCCCCCGTCATGGTGCCTTTGTTTGCGGAGGACTGCCCGTGTCGACCCCCCCCACCCCCGTTTCACGCGAGCAAGTCGTGGAACAACTGCTGGCCAGCATGCAGTACGAGTTCGCTCGTACCGGGCCACCTGAGGGGTTCCCCACGCTGCCGCTCATTCCCGCCGGCCGCTATACCGACCCCGCATTTCTCAAACTTGAAGCCGAAGGGATGTGGAAACGCGCCTGGCTCTATGCCTGCCATCTGGATGAAATTCCGCAGCCCGGGCACTTCCTGCAGTTCACCCGCCTAGGCTCGCCCTTGCTCATCGTGCATGGCAAGGACGGTGTCATCCGCGCCTTCTACAACACCTGCCGGCACCGCGGTGCGCCGCTGGTAAAAGACCTCCAAGGCCAGGTCGATGGCCTCGTCTGCCAATACCATGGCTGGACCTACACGCTGGATGGGCGTCTGGTGAACTTGCGCGACAAGCGCGATTTCAACGAGATGGACCTGAACTGCCATGGGCTGGCGACCGTGCGCTGCGAACGCCTCGGCAACTTCATTTTTGTCAATGAAGCGGCAGACGCCATGCCGCTGCTCGAATCGCTCGGACATATTCCGTGGTACTTCGAGGAAGTGAAGCCTGAGCAGACGCGCTTTGTGCACAAAAAAAGCTATCGCGTGAAGTGCAACGTCAAAGTGTTGCTGGATGCCTTCTTGGAGGTCTACCACCTCAAGTCCATTCACCAGCAGACCGTCGACCGTTTCCTTGACCACCGCGGCACCACCATCACGCTGTGGCCCCGCGGCTGTTCGCTGATGCTCACCCCGAACCGCCGTCCGGACTGGGAAGACCCGGGCACCAAAGGCATGCCACGCGTTCCAGGCGCTACGGCACTGACCGCGAAGAACAACCCGTCGTTCATGTTCTACCCGAATCTCGTCACCCCCATCGCCGACAGCGGGATCCCCTTCCTGCTGTTCTGGCCCTGCGGCGACCGCGAGATGGAGATTGAAGTCGTCTGGTTCTCGCCCGACACTGGCGGCGAACCGCTGTCACCGCTGTGGAAAGCGCGTATCGATAATTTCGAGCGTATCCTTTACGAAGATACCCAGTTCGCCGAATACATCCAGCAGTCCGTCGAGTCGGCTGGCTTTCGCGGACTGACCTTGAATTATCAGGAGCGACGGATTTACCACTGGCATGAAGAACTGGACCGGCGCATTGGCCTTGAACGCGTACCGGAACACCTGCGAGTGACCCAGCTGCTCGCCCCCTTTGTCAGTACCAACCCCGTGGGCACACTCCCGGGCGCGGATCAAGGCTGAATCGCATGCGCGCACTCCTTGCACTAGGCGTTTACCTGCCACGCTGGCGTCTGGCGCGGAGCGCCATTGCCGGCGCCCACGGCTGGTTTAACCCAAACCTGCCCAAGGGCGGTGAACGCAGCTACACCTCATGGGATGAAGACAGCCTGACCATGGCCGTGGAAGCAGCGCGTGCGGCCAGCGGCACTGACACCACCCACAGTGCTTTCGGCGCACTGGCGTTTGCCTCCACTACCTTTCCGTTTGCCGACCGCAGCAATGCCGGCCTCGTCGCCGCCGCTCTCGGCCGTGAGGGTGCGCTGCAGGTGCGCGACCATGCCGGCTCGCAGCGCGCCGGCACCTCCGCGCTGCTGGCCGCCTTTCAGGCGGCCGCTGACCCGGCCTGTCCGGCCACGCTGGTGGTCGCCAGCGAGTCGCGACGTGCCAAACCTGCCAGCCCCCAGGAGAGCAGCTACGGCCACGGCGCCGCGGCTTTGCTCGTCGGTCACGGCGAGCAGGTGCTGGCCGAATATCTGGCAGGGACCTCCATCACCGCCGACTTCGTCGACCACCACCGTGCCACCGGCGCAGCTTTCGATTACACCCTTGAGGAACGCTGGGTCCGCGATGCCGGCTGGGGCACGCTGCTGCCGCCGGCCGTGGCGGAAGTATTGCGTCTGGCTGGCGTAACCGCAGCCCACATTGACCACTGCGTGTTACCCGCGTCGCTGGCCACGCAAAAAGCCGCGGCCAAGGCCACCGGCCTGCGCGATACCTGCTTTGTGGATACGCAGGCCAAACGCGTGGGGGATACCGGCACGGCGCATCCGTTGCTGTTGCTCGCCGCCACGCTGGAACAGGCACAGCCAGGCGCGCTGATTCTGGTCATCGGCTTCGGGCAAGGAGTGGATGCCCTGTTGCTGCGCGCCGGAACATTGGCCGGAACACCCGCCGCCGCACTGGGTGGCTTCACCAAGGCGCTACAGTCCGGCCGCACGGATACTGCGTACACGCGCTATTTGGCGCACCAGCAACTGCTGGAGATGGAACTCGGCATGCGGGGGGAACGCGACAACCGCACCGCGCAAAGCGCCGCTTGGCGCAAGCACCGCACCGTCACCGCGCTCATCGGCGGTCGTTGCCGGGACTGTGGCACCGTGCAATACCCGCTGACGCGCGCCTGCGTCAATCCTGAGTGCCGCCGTTTCGACACGCAGGAGGAAGCACGCCTCGCTGACATGCCAGCCCGCGTGAAGACCTTCACCGAAGACTGGCTCGCCTACACGCCCGCGCCACCGCTGGTGTACGGCAATATTGCTTTTGCCGAAGGCGGCAACGCCTTTATCGAATTCACCGACGCCGCCCCCGGCGAGATGCAAGTGGGGCAAGCGGTCCGTTTCGCCTTCCGCGTGAAGGACCGCGATACGGTGCGTGGATTTCACCGTTACTTCTGGAAGGCGGTGCCCGCGGGCACGGCCGGGGACTGACTCATGGCGCGCGGTATCCGGGATCAAGTAGCCATTGTCGGCATGGGCTGTTCGCGTTTTGGAGAACGCTGGGAGTCGGGCGCAGACGATCTCATGCTCGAGGCTTTTCAGGAAGCCTCCGCCGATGCTGGCATCGAACGCGACCGCCTCGAAGCCGCTTGGCTCGGGGTGTTCTACCAAGAACAGTCCACCTCCAAATCCGGCCTGCCGTTGTCGATGGCGCTGCGTTTGCCGAATATTCCGGTGACGCGCGTGGAAAATCTCTGCGCCACCGGCACCGAAGCACTGCGCGGTGCGGTCTATGCCGTGGCCTCCGGTGCGGTCGACATTGCGCTGGCCATGGGCGTGGAAAAACTCAAGGACACCGGCTTTGGCGGCCTACCCGAACGGCCCAAGGGCACGTTTGAAGATCTCTGGCAGCCCGGCTTCACCCCACCCGGCGCGTTTGCGCAGCTGGGTGCCGCCTACGCGGCCAAACACGGCCTGCCCATGGAGGAGGTGAAACGCGCCATGGCGCACATCTCCTGGAAGAGCCACGAGAATGCCGCGCTGAACCCGAAGGCGCACCTGCGCAACCGCATCAGCATCGAGCAGATTCTGCAGGCGCCCATGATCGCCTACCCGCTCGGCACCTTCGACTGCTGTGGTGTCAGCGACGGGGCCGCCTGCGCCATCGTCACCACACCGGAAATTGCCCGCAGTCTGGGGCATCGCGAAGTCGTTACCGTGAAGGCACTGCAGTTGGCGTCATCCAACGGCGTGGAACTGTCCCATGCCAGTTGGGATGGTGCGCACACACCCACCACCCGTATTGCGGCAGCGCGGGCCTACCGCGAAGCCGGCATCACCGACCCGGCCGGGGAAATCGACCTGATCGAAGTGCATGACTGTTTTTCCATCACCGAACTGGTGCTGATGGAAGATCTCGGCTTTTCCGCCGCAGGCCGCGCCACCTTCGATGTCCGCGACGGCCGCTATGACCGCACGGGCGCCGTCCCCTGCCAGGTGGACGGTGGCCTCAAATGCTTCGGTCACCCAGTGGGCGCCTCCGGGCTGCGGATGGCCTACGAGGTCTACACCCAGCTGCTCGGTCGTGCTGGCGAGCGGCAAATCCAGCGCGCTGGGCGGGCGCCTGCCCTCGGCCTGACGCACAATCTCGGCGGCATTCCGAACCGGAATGTCACCAGTATCGCCATCCTGGGCCTGATGGACACCTGAACAGTTACCACGCCCGCACGCAGCGGGTTACTTCGGAGGGGGGAACGATGATCAACACACTGCTATCGCGTGTTCCACGCGACCAACTTGGCGACTGGCGTCCGGCTTGGGACACCATGAACGGGCTGACCGGTGATGCCACCTTCGTGGAAGTGTTTGCTCAGGCCCCGGAGCTGCTGCAGTTCGTGATGGGTCAGTTCTACATGCCGCTGTTTTTCGGCGGTCGCGTGGCGCAGCGCTACAAGCAGCTGGTGCGCCTGAAGCTGTCCATCGAACACGGCTGTCTGACTTGCAACAAGCAGAACGTGCCAGGCGCCCTCGCCGCCGGCATCACGCAGGCGCAAGTGGACGCCATGGACCGCTACGAGAGCGGCCCGTTCACCGACGCTGAAAAAGCCGTGATCGCCTATGCCGACCAAGTGAAGATGACCAACCACCAGGGTCAACTCACCCCGGAACTGCTGGCACGCCTCAAGGCGCATTTCAACGAACCGGAAATCCTGGAATTGGGCGTGGTCATGGCGGTCATTTCTGGCATGGCAAAACTGAGCTTCGTGCTCGAACTGGTCGAACGCGAACCCACCTGCCCGTTCAACCCCGACCCTGCCAGCTAAAAGAAAACAGTCCTGACTGTTTCTTTTTGCGGCGCAGCTCATGTACAGTCGGACTGACCTCATCAAGTTAGGCTCGATCAGCGGAGACTCCCCATGCTTGACTATCTGAACCCGATTGTCCTGAACCCCTCCGCCGCAGCGGGCGCTCTCGATGCTAAGCGTCCCACGGTCAACAATGGCCTTGATGTGCTCGATCCTTCGCGCTACTACTCGCGCGAGTTCATGCAAAAAGAGTGGACGCACCTGTGGCCGCGCGTCTGGCTGCTGGTCGGCGTTACGCCGGACATCCCCGAAGCCGGCGACTACCTGACCTTCGAACATGGCCACGAGAGCTTTCTGGTCGTGCGCCAGGAAGACAACAGCATCAAGGCGTTCTACAACGTCTGCCCGCACCGCGCCAACCGCATCGCCCTGAATGACTCTGGGTCGGTCGACAAATTCACCTGTGCCTTCCACGGCTGGAAGTTTGGCAAGGACGGCAAGCTCGACTGCATCACCGACGAAGAAAGCTTCCACCCGCAGCTGGTGGCGCACCGGCCGAGCATGACCGAACTGCGCTGTGACCAGATCGGCGGCTTGATCTTCGTGAACATGGATGGCAAGGCGCCACCGCTGCGCGAGTGGATCGGCCTGCCCCCTGGCTACATCGAAAACTACGAAATCGAGAAGATGCATGTGGTGCGTCACCAGACCACCGAGTGGATGGCCAACTGGAAGACGGGGCTCGACGGCTTCGTCGAGACTTACCATCTGCCCCATATCCATCCGCAGACGCAAAGCGTGATGGAAGACCAGTCGCAGCTGGATACCTACCCCAACGGCTTCCAGCGCATGATCGTGCCGATCTGCACCAAGAGCCACCGCGTGGGTGACCAGACCACGGTCGACGCCAATCTACAGTTCATGATGCGCGAAGCTGGCATGGACCCGGCGAGCTACACCGGTGACGCCAGTGGTGTGCGTGCCGCCGTCCAAAAGGCCAAGCGGGAGCGCGCCGCGCGCCTTGGCTTGACGCACTACGACAAGCTGACCGACGGGCAGTTGACCGACAGCTGGGCGACGGGCTTCTTCCCGAATGTGCAGATCGGCATGCACCCGGAAGGCGTCTTCGTGATGCGGTTCGTACCGCACCCGACCGATCCTGAGCGTTTCTACTACGACAACATGATCATGTTCCGGTACGTCGACGACCCGAACTACTTCGTGCCGGCGTGGATGGGGCTGCCGACAAACACCGACATCACTGGCATGACGCGGCCGAAAATCGAGCGTCATGCGGCGGATGACATGTCCAACGCAGACCTCGGCGAGGTGCTGAACCAGGACGTGGAACTGATCGCCAGCGTCCAAAAGGGCAGCAAGTCACGCGGCTTCCGTGGTCCGCTGTGGTCGGAGCAGGAGTCGCGCATACGGCACTACCAGCGCGAGGTTGACCGTTACCTCAACGGCGAGAAATAAACCCGCCCGCGGCGCAGTTCAAGGCGCCGCATCGTCCCGCCGGGTAGGTCCCCGGCGTGGTGGACCGCCATCACGAGCGTCGTGCCTGCCGCGACCCGACGCTCTATCTCCTGACGCAGGCGCTCACGGGTCGGCGCATCCAGCCCAGTGAAGGGTTCGTCCAGTATCAACAGCTCCGGGTCGCGTACCAACGCGCGCGCCAGCAAGGCCAAACGCAGCTGCCCGTACGACACTTCGCGTGGATACCGCTCGGCGAGGGCCCCGAGACCTACCGCCTCCAGTGCCCGTTGTGCCCGCTGCCGCTCCCGCGGGGTGGCCGGCCAATCCAGCCCCAGGCTACCGCGCCAGCCGCCAACCACCAGATCACGCAATGAACCAGCGCCCATGGCGTCGTCCACCGCCAGGGTCTGCAGCTCCGGCGACACATAACCCACGCGTAGTTTCCAGTCGTCAATCGGCGTCCCCGCCGGATGTCCGGCCCGCTGTACCGAACCACCGAAAGCTGGCCAACGCGTGCCATGCAGCAACTGCAACAGGGTCGACTTGCCACTGCCCGTGGCGCCGACTACCCCCCACTGCTCGCCGCGGTGCAACGTCCAATCGAGGCCGCGCAACACGAGACGCCATTCGCGATACAGATCGACCTGACGCAAGGCTAGCAACACCGGCCGCGGCAAGGGCAACTCGCCGGTGGGTGAGACAGGCTCGGTCGCGAGCGAACGTACGCCTCTCGTGGCGGCCGTGGCCACCGGGGAGGCGGATGGATTGGCCACCACCACCCGGCCCTGCACCATCCGCGCTACGCGCGTAAAGCCAGGCAGCAACTCTCCCGCGCGATGCGTGGTGAGCACCACCGTACAACGTCGTCGCAGCAACACGCGCAGTGCCGCTTGTACCTGGCGGCGGTTCTTGGCATCCAAACCATTCAAGGGCTCATCGAGCAGCAGCAAGGCAGGCCGCGCTACCCACGCTCTCGCCAGCAGTACGCGACGACGTTCGCCATAGGACAAACTCAGAAAGCGGCGCCGTTCAAGCGCTTGCAGACCAAAAGCGCGCACCGCGCGCGTCACCACGGCCGACTCCACGCGGGTGAGCTTCCGCAACGGAATGTCACTGCGATCGAAGCCCGTACCGATGAGCTCGCGCAGCTTTAGATTCCAGTCACGGCGCGCATAGCGGTCTTGATGTTCTGACGACACATGCACGATGCGCGGCAAAGCCTCCAGCGCGTCGACGTCGTGACCCGCGGCATCGGTCCAGCGCAGGCCATCACCTTGACCCTTGCGCGTACGGCGGGTGGTGACGGTGGCCGTCGGCGTCGGCCAACGCTCGCCGGCGAGTAACTTGCAGACCTGGGTTTTACCCGCACCATTCGCGCCTTCAAGGATCCAGCGCTCTCCCGGTGCAATCGTCCAACGCACCCCGCGCAGTACGCTGTTGCCGCCCAGCACCAGCTGCGCCCGGTCGAAGACCGCGCCCAGTGCCACACCATCAAAGGAACGATCACGCGAATTCACGGCACCGGTAGGCCAAACAGTCGCAGGTCGGTTTGCCCCGTGGCCGGCGGCTCACCGTAACAAGTGGCCCGCCCCTCGCCCGCTAGCTTCAGCAGATGCGCCAACAAAGAATGTCGCGCCCAGCCATGCATCGCCAGCGGCACATCGTCATAGGCCAGCGGTAACAGCGCTTCCACCGCGACCGGAGCGCCGCTCGCCAGTGAGTGGAGCGCCAGCGCCACCTTGGCTTCTCGTTTGAGGCGGTGGGCAACCAGCGCGGCGAGATTTTGCTGCGGGTTCTCGATCAGCCCACCATGCCCAGGCGCAATGGCCTGCAATGGCAGGGCCTGTAGGCGACGGAGGGAAGCCAGATATTCACTCATGTCCCCATCAGGCGGGAGGATGACGGGCGTCACGCCCTGCAACACATGATCGCCACTGAACAGCACACCGGCCTGCGCCCACCACGGGCAAAAATGATTCGATGCATGGCCCGGCGTAGCCAGCAACGTCAGGGCCCCGACATCGGTCTGCAGCACCAGTCCGTCAGTGGCGGTGATCTCGGGCTGAAACGTCGCGTCGTGATGGGCTCGGTCACGTGGTAGCGCCCCAATGCGCGGCGCGCCAGTCAGGTGGTGCATTTCGACTGCCAAGGGCGAATGGTCCGGGTGCGTATGGGTCACCACGATGCCTGCCACGCGGCGGTCGCCAATGGCTGCCATCAGGGCACGCGCATGCGCCGGCAACCGGGGACCCGGATCGATGATCCATACCTCCTGCACCCCGAGCAGGTAGGTGTTGGTACCCGGGCCGGTCATGCTCCCGGCATTGGCGGCGAGCACCCGCTGCAACCCGGGCATGAGCGCCAGCGGAACGCCGACGATGAAGCCCTCCTGAACCGTAGTACTCATCCTGCCCCCCTGCCGCCACGACGCTGGCGATCGAAATATTCACTGCCCACGGCGCAGACACGCGACGGGGACTGAAAGCTAAGGGTATCATTGGCCTTGCCCGGGGCCTTGCGGCCTCACTGTGGAGATCTCTGTCATGTTCCGTCGCGCCACCCGCACCGCTTTGTCCCTGACCGGCCTTCTGGCCCTGGCCGCACTGGCTGCCCCCGCGGCACAGGCCACCTGCCCCTACCCGGCTGCACCCGCCAGCATTCCGGATGGCGCCACCGCCAGCAAGGAGGAAATGTTGGCTGGCAAAGCCTCCATCGGCACTTTCAACGCCGCGGTTGAGCAGTATCTCGCCTGCCTCGACACCGAGCTGCAGGCGCAGTTGACCGAGACCACGGTCAGCGACGACCAACGCAAGTCACTGCAGTCGATGGCCAATGCCAAGCATGACGCCGCTGTCGATGAGCTGACGGCGCTCGCCGCTCGCTTCAACGAGCAGGTAAAGGCCTACAAGGCCAAAGTGACCGCAGCCGCGCCGAAATGAGCAGATGAAGCCCTCCACGCCGCCTACCCCGGAAGCGGCGCTGGCCGCGATGGTGGCGGCGCTGGAACCAGTGCTTCACCTCACTGAACACGTCCCCGCGGCCGGCGCCGGGGGGCGTTTTCTGGTGTGTCCGGTCAGCGCAGAGCGCGACCAGCCGCCCTTTGACCGCGTCATGATGGACGGCATCGCTGTACGTGCCGCGGCGCTGCAGGCAGGTCAACGGACCTTTCGCTGCGCGGGTCTGGCGGCGGCCGGGCATGCAGCGCCCCCCCTGGAGCTCGACAGCGACGCCATCGAGGTCATGACGGGCGCCATGCTACCGAGCGGTGCCGATGCCATTCTTCCAATCGAAGAACTCACGCGGACCGCAGAGCACTTCACGGTGAACGAACCGGCGGCCACCACCGCCAGTAGCGGGCTGAATATCCACCGCCGCGGCAGCGACTGTCAGGAAGGCGCCTGCGTTCTGCCAGCACCCCGACGTCTTTCGCCCATCGACATCGCCATCGCCACCGGCGCTGGTGCAGCCACGCTCCAAGTCCGCTGCGCAACGCGGATCGCGGTCATCTCTACGGGCGACGAACTGGTGGAGGCCGGGACGGCTATTGCCCCGTGGCAGGTACGGCGCTCCAATGCGCACGCAGTGCGCGCCGCGCTGGTTGCGGCAGGCTACGCCTGCGTCACCGACCACCACCTGCCTGACGACCTGCCGGCCATGCAAACGGCGCTGGCCGCACTGCTGGCCACCCATGAAGTGCTAGTGCTCTCGGGCGGCGTTTCAATGGGCCAGTTCGACCATGTGCCGGCGGCACTGCGTTCGCTGGCGGTCACTGAGGTACTGCACCGCATCGCGCAACGTCCGGGGCAGCCGCTCTGGTTTGGTCGCGGCCCACAGGGTCAGGCCGTGTTCGGCTTGCCCGGCAATCCGGTGAGCACGTTCGTCTGTGCCGTGCGCTATGTGCTGCCCGTCCTCGCACGGCTCAGCGGCCTGCCGGCACTGGAAAACCGCGCGCTCGTCGCCTTGGCTGCACCAGCGCGAGCCTTGCCAGGTGTCACGCGCTTTCTACCGGTGCGCCTTGCCGCCGCGGAGCAAGGGCTGCTGCTGGCCACCCCGCAGCCGCCGGCGAATTCCGGTGATTTCCTCAGCCTGCTCGACACCAGCGGCATGGTTGCGCTGCCCGCAGCCACCACTCCCTGGCCGGCTGGAACCGTGGTCGCCTACTGGCCCTGGCCGGGCCAGTCTTACCTGCCAGCACAAGTATGAACGCGCTACCGCTCGATACCTTACGTCGCCCACTGCATGATCTGCGGCTCTCCGTCATGGACCGCTGCAATTTTCGCTGTCCGTACTGCATGCCGCGTGAAGCCTTTGGCGATGGCTACCGTTTCCTCTCCAGTCAGGAACGGTTATCGGCGGAAGAAACCCTGCGTCTGGCGCGTCTGTTCGCGAGCCTGGGCGTACGCAAACTGCGCATCACCGGCGGGGAACCCCTGCTGCGTGCTGGGCTCGCCGACCTCATCGGGGACTTGTCCCTCGTGCCAGGCATCGAGGACATCGCCCTCACCACCAACGGCGTACTGCTCAAGCAACAAGCCGCGGCGCTACAGGCGGCGGGTCTGCGTCGCGTCACCGTCAGTCTGGACAGCCTGGATCCCGCTATATTCCGCGAGTTATCAGGCGGCTTCGACGGTCTGTCCACCGTGCTCGATGGTATCGAAGCGGCACTGCTCGCCGGTCTGGCCCCGGTCAAGATCAACTGCGTGGTGCAACGCGGCGTCAATGAAGACGGGGTGCTGGCACTGGTCGAGCGCTTCCGCGGTACCGGCGTTCAGGTGCGCTTCATCGAATACATGGATGTGGGTGAACGGCACCGCTGGAAGGCCGAACGGGTAGTCACTTCCCGCGAACTGCACACCCGCATTCACGCCCGCTGGCCCCTCCTCCCGGTTGCACCGACGCACCCGGGCGAAGTGGCCGAGCGGCATGCCTTCGTCGACGGCGCTGGCGAAGTGGGCTTTATCTCCTCGGTATCACAACCCTTCTGCGGCGGCTGCTCACGTGCCCGACTGTCCGCCGCCGGGGTGCTTTACACTTGCTTGTTCGCCACTACCGGGCTGGATCTGCGCGCGCCGCTGCGCGCCGGCGCAAGCGACGACGAGCTCCTCGACTTGATCAGCGGACGCTGGCGCGGCCGGGAAGACCGCTATAGCGAATTGCGCGGCCTAGCGCCAACGGATGCGCGCAAAGTAGAGATGCACCATATCGGGGGCTAACCCCGGGAGTCTGTCGACCATGACTGAACCCGTTCTAACCCATGTTGACGAGCGCGGCGCACCCGCCATGGTCGATGTGCACGGCAAGCCGGTCACTTGGCGTCTGGCCGTGGCCGAGGCACGCGTCGTGTTTCCTCCGGCAGCGGCCGCCGCCCTGCGCGCGCAAGGGTTTGCCACGGCGAAGGGGCCCGTGTTTCACACCGCCATCATCGCCGGCACGCAGGCCGCCAAGCAGACCCATCACCTCATCCCGTTCTGCCATGCCTTGCAGCTGGAACGCTGCCACCTGAGCATCGACATGCGTGACGACACCGTCGTCATTCGCTGCGAAGCCGGCGCGCATCATCGGACGGGCGTTGAAATGGAAGCGCTGACCGGCGCCTCGGTGGCGGCGCTGACGGTTTACGACATGTGTAAAGCGCTGACCCATGGTTTGTGCATCGAGGGTCTACGCCTGCTGGAGAAAACCGGCGGCAAGGCCGACTACCATGCCGACTGACCCCAGCCTTGCTGCCAGCGCCGATCGCCTTGCGCCCATCGCCGGACTGGTGCTCGCCGGTGGCGCCAGCCGTCGTATGGGCCGCGACAAAGCCGCGCTAGAACACGCGGGGCAGACACAACTCGCCCGCCTCTTCGATTTGCTCAGTCGTCATTTGCCCGAAGTTCGCGTGGCCGTCCGCAGCGACCAGCAAGCAGAGCCCTTGCGGCGTGCTTTCCCGCAGGTACTGGACCTGGAACCCACCGACGCATTGCCAGTGGGTGGCCCGATGGCCGGGCTGCTGGGCGCCTTTGCCTATGCGCCCGACCACGCCTGGCTGGTGGTCGCTTGCGACCTGCCGCTGCTGGATGATGCAGCAATTCTGCAACTGCTGGCCGAGCGGGAGCCAAACGCCATCGCCACCGCCTATACGAGCAGCCACGACGGTCTGCCCGAGCCTTTGTGCGCCCTCTGGGAACCCGCTGCCGCAGCGGCACTGCGCGCCCATGTCGCTACCGGCAATCTGTGTCCGCGCAAGTTCCTGCTACGACATCACGCTCACTTACTGTCGGCACGCAGCAGCGTCTCGACCAACATCAATACACCCGCAGAACTGACGGCGCTGGCGGCCATGGCTGAGCCATCCACCTTGGCCGAGCCTGCCGTCTCCTTTTCAGCCCCCCGGATACCGTGATGAGCCACCACTACACCCTGCACTACTTTGCCGTGCTACGCGAGCAGGCGGGTTGCCGCGAAGAACAACTCATCAGCGAGGCCATCACTCCAGATGCCCTGTATGCGGAAGTCCGCGCACGCCATGGCTTCACCTTAGACGCCGCGTTCCTCCGCGTCGCCATCAACGACGTCTTCGCTGACTGGCATGCACCGCTGCGCACTGGCGACAGCATCGTGTTCATTCCACCGGTGGCGGGAGGCTAAACCGGTGACTGTGCAACACACCAACGAGGTCTCTGCCGCCTTCGAGTTCCGGCTCAGCGAAGAAGCTATCGACGTGCCCGCCGAGCAAGCCACGCTCGCCGATCCGGGAGCGGGGGGTTACGTTGCTTTCGAGGGCTGGGTTCGCGACCATAATGAAGGCCAGCGCGTGCTCCGCCTGGCCTATGAGGCCTACCCACGGCTGGCGATCGCCGAAGGACGCCGGATCTTGCAAGAAGCGCAGCAGCGCTTTGGCCTTAAATCGGCGCGCTGTATCCATCGCACCGGTCTGCTCGACATCGGGGGACTGGCGGTCTGGGTGGGGGTCAGCGCGCCTCACCGTGGCGAAGCCTTCGCGGCCTGCCGCTACATCATCGACGAAGTGAAGCACCGTGTGCCACTGTGGAAACAGGAATTCTATGCAGACGGTGCCAGCGGCTGGGTGAACTGCGAACGCTGTGCCACGGCGCCGTCCGTGCCAGCACCAGCCACCCCGCACCAGCATGAGCACGAGCATGCGCATGTGCATCCGCATGCGCACGGGAACCAGGCGTCCTTGCCAAACTACGCCCGACAAGAGGCGCTGCCGGGGGTCGGTACGGCCGGTCAGGCGCGCCTCGCTGCGGCACGCGTCCTGATCATCGGCTGCGGCGGTCTCGGGGTACCCGCGGCCACTTATCTGGCCGGCGCGGGGATCGGCTCACTCACCCTCGTCGATCCGGACGTGCTCGAGCCTACCAACCTGCCCCGTCAGGTCGCCTATGCGGCGGCAGATTGCGGACAAGCCAAGGCGCTGCTGCTTGCAGAGCGCCTGCGCACTCTCAACCCGCGGGTGGGACTGCACACGCATGTCGCCGCAGCTGATGCCGCTCTCCTCGAACTACTCGTGCCGCGCCACGACGTGGTAGTGGATTGCACCGACCGGCTGGCAGTCAAGTTCGCCATCAACGACGCGGCGCAACGTCATGGCATTCCAGCCGTCTTGGCCAGCGTTCACCAGTACGAAGGCCAGCTGCAAGTAGTACGCCCCGGCGGCAGCTGTCTGCGCTGCGTGTGGCCCCAGGCGCCACGCGATGGACTGGTCGGTAACTGCGCCGAGGCCGGCGTGCTCGGGCCAGTGCCGGGCTTACTGGGCACTTGGCAAGCCTTCGAGGTGCTGCGGTTACTGCTGCGACTCGAAGCATCACGCGATGGTGTCCTGACCGTGGACTTGCTGGGAGGACAAACCCGTTTCCTTCACGCGCCGCGAGCGCCCGAGTGCAGCAGTGCCCATGGCTGTGTGCGCTTGCCAGCCAACAGCGCTAGCGCTGAACCGCTCGAGCTGCCGGACCTGAGGGCCGCTCTCGACCGCGGACTGTGTATCGTGGACGTACGTAATGCGGACGAAGCCGCCGCCAACCCGCTGGCAGTGCCGCACCAGCATCTGCCCATGGACCGCCTGCTACAGGATCTAGGGCAATTGCCACCGGCCGCAGGTTGGCTGTTCGTGTGTGCTCGCGGACTACGCAGTAGCGCAGTAGCAGCAGCCTGCCGTGAAGCCGGCCACGCCACCGCCTATTCGCTGGCAGGCGGCGCCGGAAACTAAAGCCAGACCTTACAGTGGCCGGATCTGCCCGCTACCGCGCACCACGTACTTGTAGCTGGTCAGCTGTTCGACACCCACCGGGCCACGCGCATGAAAACGATCGGTAGAAATACCGATCTCTGCGCCAAAGCCAAATTCTCCGCCATCGGCGAACTGGGTGGAGGCGTTGTGCAATACGATGGCGCTGTCGACCTTGGCGAGGAAACTTTCCGCGGCTTGGGTATCTGCGGTCACGATGCTCTCCGTGTGCCCCGAGCCATGGCGAGCAATATGGGCCACCGCTGCGTCAAGCCCAGACACGATCCGCGCAGCGATCACTGGCGCAAGAAATTCCATGCCCCAGTCGGCCTCGGTGGCCGCCACGACGCGACGGTCAGCTGCCTGACACAGCGCATCGCCCCGCACTTCACAGCCAGCGTCCAGGAGTGCGCGCAGCAATGCCGTTCGTGCCTCCAGCGGATAGGCGGCGTCGATCAACAGCGTTTCCGCGGCGCCGCAGACTCCCGTACGCCGCAGCTTGGCATTGAGCACCACCTCAATGGCCATCGACGGGTTGGCTGCCGCATGCACATAGACGTGGCAGATCCCATCGAGGTGACCAATGACCGGCACCCGCGCCTCTTGCTGCACCCGAGCCACCAACCCTTTACCACCGCGCGGGACCACCACATCGATGAGTCCTCTGGCCGCCAGTAGGGCGCCCACCACGGCACGGTCGCGCGTCGACACCAACTGGACGGACGCCGCCGGCAGACCGGCCGCCTCCAGCCCGGCGAGCAAACAACGGTGCAGGGCGACAGAGGAGTGCAGACTTTCTGAACCGCCGCGCAGAATAACGGCATTGCCGCTTTTCAGGCACAGCGCACCGGCATCCATAGTCACGTTCGGTCGGCTTTCATAGATGATCGCCAGTACTCCCAGCGGCACCCGCACCCGCTGAAAACGCAGCCCGTTTGGCCGCGTCCATTCACCGATGACGCTGCCGATCGGGTCGGGTAGCGCAGCCACCTGCTCGAGCCCGCGAGCGATGCCGTCGAGCCGCACACCATCCAGCGTCAACCGGTCGAGCAGCGCGGGCGAGAGGCCAGCCGCCTGCGCCGCTGCCACATCGATGGCATTGGCGGCCAGAATGCCAGGCGCCTGTGCACGCACCGCCATGGCAGCCACGCGCAGGGCACGGTCTTTTTGTTCTGCCGGGGCGGCGGCCAGCGCGGGTAAAGCCGCCCGCGCAGCCCGTCCGAGCTCGCCGACCAGCTGCTCGGCCTGATCCGATGCCGGCAGCGTCATGACGACTTCCCCACAAGAGACCCCTCGAGCATCACCAAATCATCGCGATGCACCAGCTCTTCCCGACCACGGAAACCGATGAGGCTTTCGATATCGGCGCTCTTGCGGCCACGAATACGCTGCGCGTCCACCGCGGAATAGGCGGCCAGACCACGGGCAATCTCGCGACCCTCGGGATCAAGGATGCTCACGGCATCGCCGCGCTCGAAGCGGCCAGCCACCGCGATGACTCCTGCCGGCAGCAAGCTCTTGCCGCGTCCGAGAGCCGCGACGGCGCCAGCATCCACCACCACCTTCCCGGTGGGCTGCAAAGAACCTGCAATCCATTGTTTACGCGCCGCGCGCGGCGTGGTGGTGGGCAAAAACCAGGTACAGCGGGCACCCGCCTCGATGGCGCGCAGCGGATGCTCGACGCGGCCGGTGGCCACACACATGGCACAACCGGCGTCGACGGCGACCCGCGCCGCGGCCACTTTAGTGGCCATTCCGCCAGAGCCGACCCCGGAGGTGGCGCCGGTCGCCATCGCCTCAATGGCCGGTGAAATCTCGCGCACCTCGGGAATGAACACGGCGGCAGGGTCCTTGCCGGGATCGGCGGTGTACAAACCGTCGATATCCGACAGCAACACCAGACAATCCGCACTGGCCATCTGCGCCACCCGCGCGGCTAAGCGGTCGTTATCGCCATAACGAATCTCAGCGGTGGCCACCGTATCGTTTTCATTGATGACGGGGATGGCCCCCAGCGCCAACAGGGTGTCGACCGTGCGACGTGCATTCAGGTAGCGCCGGCGCTGCTCGGTATCCTCCAGCGTCAGCAGCAACTGAGCCACCTGCAAGCCGCGGGATTCGAGCACTTCTTTCCAGGCGTGAGCCAAGCGAATCTGCCCGACGGCCGCCGCTGCCTGACTTTCCTCCAGCCGTAGTTTCCCTGGCGCCAGGCCCAACTGCCGCCGGCCTAGGGCAATCGCGCCCGACGACACGAGAATGACCTGTGCCCCGCGTTCCCGCGCGGCCAACAGGTCATCCGCCAGGGCTTCCAGCCACTGCCGGTTGATGCGGCCGCTGCGGCCGTCCACCAGCAACGCAGAACCCACCTTCACCACCAATCGGCGCGACTGGATCAGGCGGCGGGCGCGGGACTTAAATTCAACGACTTTCATCTTTCTGCTGATTGTCCGTTAGGAAAGCGGCCCCTAGGCTGCCGGGGGTGTCCGAAAACGTGAGTTTAACGAATCACACGCCTTTCCGGCGGGTTCTACCTATTCATCGACGCGATTTTGGTCTTTACCATGCACTAATGCCTAGGTGTACCGCCTAGGCGTCCAGTTGACGAGGCAATATCTATGCAGCAGGTGGAACGTTACAACGACCGCGTCGTTAGGCAATTCGCCTTAATGACCGTGGTCTGGGGCATCGTGGGCATGCTGGTGGGGGTCATCATTGCCTCTCAACTGCTCTGGCCGGCGCTGAATTTCGATACCCCCTGGTTCACCTACTCGCGACTGCGGCCACTGCACACCAACGCAGTCATCTTCGCCTTCGGCGGCTCCGCTCTGTTCGCGACCAGCTACTACATCGTCCAGCGCACCTGTCATGTGCGCCTGTTCGCCGGCAGGCTGGCGGAGTTCACGTTCTGGGGATGGCAGACCATCATCCTCGCCGCAGCCATCACCTTACCGCTCGGCTTAACCACGGGCAAAGAATATGCCGAACTGGAATGGCCGATCGACATCCTGATCACCATCGTGTGGGTGTCCTATGCCGTGGTCTTCTTCGGCACACTCGCCAAACGTCGCGTACCGCATATTTATGTAGCCAACTGGTTCTTCGCGGCCTACATCATCACCATAGCCGTGCTGCATCTCGTCAATAGCGCGGAAATTCCTGCCGGCCCATTCAAATCGTACAGCGTCTATCCCGGCGTCGTGGATGCCATGGTGCAATGGTGGTACGGACACAACGCCGTCGGCTTCTTCCTCACGGCCGGCTTCCTCGGCATGATGTATTACTTCATCCCCAAACAAACTGGCCGGCCCATATTTTCCTACCGGTTATCGGTCGTACATTTTTGGGCGCTGATCTCGCTATACATGTGGGCTGGCCCCCACCATCTCATTTACAGCTCGCTGCCCGACTGGGTGCAGTCGCTGGGCGTGGTCTTTAGCATCATGCTCATCGCTCCCAGTTGGGGCGGCATGATCAACGGCATCATGACCCTCTCCGGTGCCTGGCATAAATTGCGCACCGATCCCATCCTCAAGTTCCTGGTGGTATCGCTGTCCTTCTATGGCATGTCGACCTTCGAAGGCCCGATGATGTCGATCAAGAGCGTCAATGCCTTGTCGCACTACACCGACTGGACCATCGGCCACGTGCACTCCGGCGCACTCGGCTGGGTGGCGATGATCAGCGTAGGTTCGCTGTACGCACTCATCCCACGCCTGTATGGCAAAACCCGCATGTATAGCATTCGCGCTATCGACATTCATTTCTGGACCACGACCATCGGTATCGTGTTGTATGTGGCTGCCATGTGGATTGCAGGCCTGATGCAAGGCCTGATGTGGCGCGCGGTTAACCCTGACGGCACCCTCACCTACACCTTCGTCGAAGCACTGAAAGCCACCTATCCGTACTACGCCGTCCGCGTACTGGGCGGCGTCATGGTGCTCGGCGGCATGTTCTTGATGGCCTGGAACGTGTGGAAAACCGTCGCTGGCTGCGGTCATGCAGAAGACGCCCCGGTGCTGGCACCGGCGGCCCACTGACAGCTACCCAAGGACAAGGAAAGCCCACCATGAACCATGACCTAATTGAACGCCGCATCGGCCTAATGGGTGTACTGGTAGCGATCGTCATCAGCATTGGCGGCCTGGTTGAGATCGTTCCGCTGTATGCCTCCGGCATCGTCACGCAGCCGGCCCCGGGCGTTAAACCGTACCCAGCACTGGAAGTAGCTGGGCGCGATATCTACCTGCGTGAGGGCTGTTACAACTGCCACTCGCAAATGGTGCGGCCATTGCGCGCCGAAACCGAGCGCTACGGACATTACTCGGTGGCCGGTGAGTCGGTCTACGACCACCCGTTCCAATTCGGGTCCAAGCGCACTGGGCCGGATCTGGCCCGGGTCGGCGGCCGCTACTCCGATGAATGGCATCGTATTCACTTGACCAACCCGCGTGACCTCGTCCCCGAGTCCAACATGCCCGGGTATCCGTGGCTGCAGCAGACCGCATTAGATGGCAACACAGTGGCTGCCCATATGCGCGCTTTGCACCGCGTAGGCGTGCCGTATACAGAGGCCGAGATGACCGCGGCCCCTGCCGATGTCGCTGGTAAGACGGAACAGGACGCGCTGATCGCCTACCTGCAAGGTCTTGGAATCGCCGCTAAGAGCTGGGAGCGCTAACGATGCACGGGATGCTCTCCGGAGTGGCCACGCTATTGGCCATGCTCGCCTTTGTCGCGACCGTGATCTGGGCTTATAGCCACCGTCGTCACACCGCGTTCGACGCTTTAGCTCGATTACCGCTGGAGGAAGATGCGCGGACCACGCAGGAGGACGAGCGATGAACCGTTTTTGGAACTATTGGATCATCGTACTCACCACAGTGAACGTCGTCGCCATGCTGTGGCTGCTGTACATGACCGCTCGTAAACGCCCGGGTGACCAAGCGCCAGGAGAGGCCACCACCGGGCACACATGGGACGGAGATTTAAGCGAGTACAACAATCCCCTCCCACGTTGGTGGTTGTGGGGCTTTTACTTCTCCATCGCGTTTGCCGTGGTCTATCTAGCGCTTTACCCAGGGCTTGGAAATTTCGCTGGGCGTCTGGGCTGGACGCAAGAGTCTGCCTGGGCGACCGACGTCCGTCATGCCAGTCGCGAAAGCACCGCTCGCCTCGCCCACTTCGACAGCATGGAACTGGATGAGCTCCGGGAGAATACCGAAGCGATGCGCACGGCCCGCAACCTATTCGCCGCCAACTGTGCCGCTTGCCACGGGACTGACGCTCACGGCGCCAAGGGTTTCCCCAATCTTACCGATCATGACTGGCTGCATGGTGGCACTGCTGCCGCCATCACCACCACGCTGCAGCAAGGCCGACAAGGCGTCATGCCTGCATGGGGAAGTATTCTCGGTGCAGAAGGCGTTGAACAGGTGGCCAATTATGTCCTGTCGCTGTCCGGGCAAACGGTCAGTGCAACCCTTGCCAACGCTGGTGCCGACAAGTTCGCCCAGACCTGCGCGGCCTGTCATGGCGTAGAAGGTCGCGGCAACATGGCGCTGGGTTCTCCCAACCTGACCGACAACATTTGGCTGTATGGAGGCACCGTTGAAACCATTAAGGAGACGGTTGCAAAAGGTCGCACCAATCGCATGCCTGCGCACCTCGCTCTACTGGGCCCCACGCGAATTAAACTGTTAACGGCTTATGTACTGAACCTGTCCCAGGCGGATCACACGCCACGACCTAACGACCACGACAGTACTGAGGAGACCCACCATGACGCCGCTCGGTCCGGTCAATCCTCGCACTGACCTACCCTCCCACCCGGACGAACCGGCAGCGGCCATGAAAACCTGGCCTCCCGGAGGACAACATCTGGCCATGGTGCTTTGGCCGTCATTTCTGGCGGCCGGTATGGCGACCATGCTCCTCTTCGCCTGGGTCGACCCGTTAGCGCTTGAGGACTGCGTCGTGCCCGGAGCACTACTTGGAGATCGACTGGCCGGCTATGGCCTCGGTTTTTTTTGCTTTTGGGGCATCACCGCGAGTTCCAGCGCCATCACGCTCTATCTCGTCACCACACTACGCAGCCGCACCGCGGCGCCTAAATGACCAACTCCTCCAGCCAAACACCGCCTAGCGGCTACTACGCCCCCCACCAAAAGGTCTACCCACGTGAAGTGCATGGCCACTACGCACGACTACGCACGGCTGCAGTCTTCACGCTCCTTGGGCTTTACTATCTCCTGCCATGGTGCCAATGGAATGGCCGACAAGCCATTTTGTTTGACCTGCCAGCGCGGCAGTTTCATCTCTTCAGTCTGGTGCTGTGGCCACAGGACTTTATTTTCCTAACCTTACTGCTGATCATCGCAGGACTCACGCTCTTCTTTAGTACCGCACTCGCTGGACGACTGTGGTGCGGATTTGCTTGCCCGCAGACGGTATGGACCGAAGTCTTTTTGTGGATGGAACGCCGCATCGAAGGCGACCGTGCCAAGCGGCTCAAACTGGATCACGCGCCCTGGTCGCTGGAAAAAGGACTGCGAAAAACTGGCAAACAAGCCGCGTGGCTGACCTTTGCCGGCTGGACAGGGCTCACTTTTGTGGGGTTTTTTACGCCCATCCGCTCACTGCTCCCAGCTGCGCTGAGCTTTACACTGGGCCCATGGGAAACGTTTTGGAGCTTGTTTTACGGCTTTGCCACCTATGGCAACGCCGGCTACATGCGCGAACAAGTCTGTAAATACATGTGCCCCTACGCGCGCTTTCAAAGCGCTATGTTCGATCGCGACACGTTGATCATTACCTACGACGCACGTCGTGGTGAACCACGGGGCAGTCGCCCGCGGGGCACGCCGGCACAAAGCCGGGGGCAAGGTGATTGCATTGACTGTCAGGCTTGCGTACAGGTCTGCCCCACTGGCATCGATATTCGCCACGGATTGCAATACGAATGCATTGCTTGCGCCGCCTGCATCGATGCCTGCGATAGCGTCATGGACCAGATGCAAAGTCCGCGCGGGTTAATCCGCTACACCACCCAACAGGCCCTCGATGGCAAGCCCACCCGACTGCTGCGCCCGCGCATGTTGGTTTATGGCGCCATTTTGGCGCTAATCATGCTCTTATTCGTCGTCGCACTGAGCCTACGCCAACCGCTGGCCATGGACGTCCTACGTGACCGCGCGACCTTGTACCGCGAGGTGCATGATGCCAATGGTCGTCCATGGTTCGAAAATGCCTACGAGCTGCGCGTCATGAACAAAGACGATGTTTCTCATACCTATCTGCTGACCGTCCATGGCATTCCGGGCATTGAGGTGGACGCACGGGAGACACTACTGCGCGCAGGCCCCGGTGAAGTCGCTTCCATCCCGGTACGCTTGCGGGTACCCGCCGGCGAGGTCCATGGTTCGCTGGCGGTGCAGTTTACCTTGCATGAAGTGGGCAAGACCCAGCGCCAGGTGACCGAGCCTGCCCGTTTCCTAGCGCCTTAAGTCTGCACAAAAAACTCTATGAACACTGCACCTGACACCACCCGCCCTTGGTACTGCGAAGGCATGCTGTGGCTGGTTATCCTGATTCCGCTAACGGCCTGTGGTGCGGGGGCCTATATGGTCTGGCTGGCCACGCACGGCGCCGACGAACCAGTAGAGCGAGTGGAACCGGTGGCACGCCAGCGTTGAACAGTTGTTTCCATTGTGGCGCCCCGTTACCGACAGGGCAGGCGTTCCGCGTGCTCATGGGAGAGCAAGTAGAGGCTGTCTGCTGCGCGGGATGCCAGGCAGCAGCGGCCGCTATCTATGCCGCGGGCCTTGCCGACTATTATCGTTTTCGCTCGACGCCAGCACCGCGCGCCAGCACAGCAACACTTTCCACAGAGCGTTTCTCAGCTTACTCGGTGCCTGCCGTTGCGGCACGCTGGGTGACCACGACGGCGGATGGCAGCGCTGCCGTTCACCTGCTGCTCGAAGGCGTCTCCTGCGCGGCCTGCACCTGGTTAGTCGAGAAGCGTCTACAGCAACTGTCGGGCGTGCGTACCGTCAGCGCGAACCCGGCAACGGCGCGGGTCGTCATCCACTTTGATCCTGCGCACCTGGATTTGGGCACGCTCCTACAGGCCATCGCCGCCGTTGGCTTCACGCCGCATGTCCTCGGCGCGGTGGATACCCGGGACCTGGCCCGACGCGAACGAGCGTCGCTGTTGCGACGACTGGCAGTAGCAGGCTTTGGCATGATGCAAGTCATGATGTTCGCACTGGCACTTTATGCCGGCGCTTTCGACGGCATGGATGCCGTGACGCGCCGCTTGTTCCAATTGTTCAGCCTGCTGGTCACCGTACCCGTGGCGTTTTACGCCGGCAGTCCGTTCCTGCGCGGGGCGGTGCGCTCACTGCGTGCTGGTGAGATAGGCATGGATGTCACAGTCTCGCTCGCCATTCTCATCGCCTTTTTCGGTAGCGCCTGGCAGGCACTCACTGGCGCTGCCGTGGTGTGGTTTGATTCAGTGGTGATGTTCGTCTTCCTGCTGCTCCTCGCCCGGCTCGCGGAAATGGGGGTCAGACATGCGGCAGGCAGCACCACTGAAGCGCTGCTGCGCCTGTTACCTGCCGCCGCACGGCGCCGCACAACCAGTGGTATCGAACAGGTTCCCTGCGATCTCCTACAACTGGGCGATTTGATCTTGGTGCCCGGTGGTGAGGCCTTCCCAACGGATGCCATGATCATCGGCGCCGACACCACGGCCGATGAGTCACTGGTGACCGGCGAGTCTGCCGCAGTACCAAAACCGTACGGCGCGACAGTCTTGGCCGGCAGTCTGAATGCCGGCCAAGCTACCGAATGCAGGGTCACTGCGATGGGGGAAGCCACCACGCTGGCCCGTCTGGTGCGCCTCATCGATCAGGCGCAATCGGGTCGGCCGGCACTCGCGCGGCGCGCCGACCGACTGGCCAGCCGCTTTCTGGCCGCCCTGCTCCTGTTAGCCATGATGGTAGGCGCGCTTTGGGCGTGGCTCGATCCTACCCGCCTCGTGCCGACGGTGATCGCCGTCTTGGTGGTGGCCTGTCCCTGCGCCTTATCGCTGGCCGTGCCGACGGTACTCACCGCCGCCCTGCGTCAGCTCGCACAGCACGGCGTGCTGGTAGTCCATGCCGAGGCGCTTGAACGTCTTGCCGGGATCACGGATGTGGTCTTCGACAAGACAGGTACCCTCACGCGCGGCCAGCCATCGGTGACTACCGTCCACGCCTTCAGTACGCGCCTGCCGCCGGCGCTGCTGCAGCTAGCGGCGGCGTTGGAGGCTGGGGCTGCCCATCCACTGGCGCGCGCCTTCCCAACCGACGCTGGCACACCCGCAGCACAGCAGTTGCTGCAATTCCCGGGCGACGGCCTGGAAGGCGTGGTGAATGGTGAGCGACTCCGCATCGGACGCGCCGCCTTCGTCAGCCAACTGGCTGGCCCACTGCCTAACGCACCGGCTAACCCACTGGCCGGTCCACTACCGGCTGCCGCACTGCAGGCCAATGTGTTTTTAGGCAGTGAGCGTGGATGGCTCGGCGCATTCACCCTTGAAGATGCCTTGCGGCCCGGCGTCACCGAGCTGCTACAGCAACTACGGCAAGCGGGCTTACAACCCCATCTACTGAGCGGCGACCGGGTCACCAGCGTTGCGGCAGTCGCCGCGAGACTCGGCTTCACCCAGTGGCGCGCTGAAGTTCGCCCAGCTGATAAAGTCGCCTACGTTCAGGCGTTACAGGCGGCCGGGGCCCGAGTCGCGATGGTGGGTGACGGCCTGAATGACGCGCCAGTGTTGGCCGTTGCCGATGTCTCACTGGCGCTGCAGGAAGGAACGGCGCTCGCCCGCGCACAAGCCGATCTCATTCTGGCCGGCGCGGGTCCACAGGGCCTATGGCTTGCGCTGACTACCGCCAGACGCGGCCTGACCTTGATGCAGCAAAATCTACGCTGGTCGGCCGCTTACAATCTGCTGGCCGTACCGGCGGCGGCGGCCGGCCTGGTTCCTCCATGGTTGGCGGCCATCGGCATGTCCGCCAGCTCCCTCGGGGTAGTACTGAACGCCATTCGGCTCACACAAGGAAAGTTAACCCCTCATGAACAGCCTGCTGTGGATCGTTCCGCTCAGCCTAGGCCTGGTTGGCGTGGCCCTGTGGGGGTTCTTCTGGGCGGTCGAGGCACGCCAGTTCGATGATCTCGATTCACCCGGTTGGTCGATCTTGGATGACGACCGCACCCCGAGCGCGGCGTTGCCCCGCTTGAATACCGCGCTGCCGCCCGTGGACCTGGCCGTCCCTGACAGCACCGAGACGACGGAGACCCCATGACGACTACGGCGTGGCTAGCGACCAGCGCGCTGGCTGGCCAATGGGTAGGCGCTGCTTTAACGGGGCTGGCAGCGAGCCTCCATTGCTTTGGGATGTGCGGCGGATTGCAGGCAGCACTCGCACCTGGCGTCAGCGGCCATTGGCCCGGCCTATGGCGACTGCAGGTGGGCCGCTCCGTGTCTTATGTGTTGCTCGGCGTGGCCGGCGGTGGTACGGGTCAGGTATTCAGCCAAGCGGTAGGCCAGGTGCTGGGGGTGACCGGCGGGATGACGCCGCACTGGGCGCTGGCGTTACGACTGCTGGCGACTGGCGTCGCCACCTTTGCCCTGCTGAGTCTGGCGCTGCGCTTATTGATCGGGCGTGATGTCTTTGGCCTAGAGCGTCTGGGACAATTTGTCTGGCGGATGGTGCAACCCGCTGCCCGATGGGCCGGCCGCTGGCCGGAACCTTGGGGCAGCCTTGGGATGGGAATGGCCTGGGCGTTCATTCCCTGCGGCTTGGTACTCTCGATGACCCTGCTCGCCGCCGGCACCGGTCAGGCCTGGCAAGGCGGCGCACTGCTGGGCGCCTTCGCCCTTGGCACCTGGCCTGCCATGCTCAGTGCTGGGCGTTTGGGCCGACTGGGCCTGTTCAGTACTGGCCGGCCGCAGCGCCGTCTGCGCTGGACTGTTGGGTTGGCGCTGTTACTGCTCATCACAGCGCAATGGGCGAGTTTGCGCCACTACTCGGTAGCACACCACCACCACCCCAACCCACCGGAAACCGCCGGCGCCACACCCGAATGAGGCTCAACCGCATCGTACTGCTTCCTTGGCGGCACGCGGAGCCTTACACTCTCCCTGCGCGTCGATTGCGCGTCAGCAAGAGGTTGAAGCCGTGGGTAGGGAGTACGAACCAAAAGTCGGCCAGTGGTATGAAAACCTGGACGAAGACACGATGTTCCGCGTTATCTCGATGGACGAGGACGAGGGCATCATCAAGCTCCATTACGATGGCGACGACGAGGCCGAGGAGATTGATCTCGACACCTGGTACGAACTGGACCTGGAAGAGACCGATGCGCCGGAGGGTCTCGCTGGATCGGCTGTCGGTGATGATGCAGACGCGGATGAGGAAGCCGAGGAAAAAGACGAGGACGATGACGACGAGGATGATTGGGACGATGACGATGACGAAGATGATGAGGACGACGATTGGGATGACGATGAGGATGATGGTTCGGGCAGTAGCCGGGACGATTACTGAATCCATGCCACTCCTCGGGCGCGGTACATGACGGAAACACGCGCCCAACTCGAATTCCAGGCGGTTCTCGATGCTGCCGTGGACGCGGTCATCCTGATTGATGACCGCGGCCATGTAGAAACCTTCAATCGGGCCGCCGAACGAATGTTTGGCTGGGCCGCCGCGGAAATCATCGGACAAAATGTGTCGGTCCTCATGCCCGGCACCGACCGCCGCAACCATGACGGCTATATCAGCCGCTTCATCTCCACCGGCGAAGCGAGAATTATCGGCACCGGCCGCGAAGTTGAAGCGCAGCGCAAGGATGGCTCGCTCTTCCCAGCCTTACTGGCGGTCGGCGAGGTCGCTAAAAGTCAGCCCCGCCGTTTCGTTGGCATGCTGCACGACATCACCATCCGCAATCACGCGCTCAATGCGCTGCGCAAGAGCGAGTCCTTGCTCCGTGCGGCGCAATCCATCGCAGGCATTGGCAACTTCGAACTCGAACTCGGTCGTCAGGACAGCGCCCATTGGTCTGATGAAATTCCGCGGTTACTGGGACGACCGAAGAGCGAAGTGCCTCACGACATGGATGACTTCATCCGACACGTGGTCCACCCTGACGACCGGCGACGGTTCGAGCGTGACTGGCGGCGCACCGTCGCTGAGCTGGGACAACTGGAACTGGAATGCCGTCTGCTACGCGCCGACGGCGACATTCGCACCTTTGAAGTCCGGATCCAGATCGATTCGGGGGCACAGGGTCCGGTGGCCACAGGCACTTTGCACGACATCACCGCCCGCAAACTGGCCGAAGAGGAAGTCCGCCAGTCAGAGTCCCGGCTGACCCACTTTGCACGCCTCTCGACCATGGGGGAGATGGCGGCTGGACTGGCGCATGAGATCAACCAACCACTCACCGCTATCGCTACCTTCGCACAGGCGGCGACGCGCATGCTGGCCAGCCCGGAGGGCATTAGCCGCGATGACTTAGACGAGGCGTTGCAACAGATCACCACCCAAGCCTTGCGCGCGGGGGAAGTGATTCGTCGCCTGCGCTCGTTCGTCAAGAACCGAGAGATTAGCCACCAACCCGTGGACTGCAACCGACTCATCGAAGATTCACGCTTGCTGGTGGAGGCCGACGCACGGATTAATGATGTGCGGCTGGAGATCAAGTCCGCGCTCTCATTGCCACCGGTAAACGCCGATCCAGTGCAGCTACAACAAGTGCTCATCAACCTGATCCGCAATGCCATCGACGCCACACTGGAGACGCCGGGTGCCCGACGGCAAGTCAGCATCGTGACCGGACTGACGCCCGAGGGCCTAATAGAATTGGCCGTTGTCGATCACGGACATGGACTGTCAGCCGAAGCTGCTGAACACTTATTTAATCCGTTCTTCACTACAAAATCTGGCGGCACCGGACTGGGATTGGCGATCAGCCGCTCCATCATCCGCGCCCACAACGGTCGGCTCAGCCACCGCACAACCCCTGGGGGCGGCTGCACCTTTTATTTTACCCTGCCGACACTCGACGCTCTGATCAATACAAATCAATCCTGAAAGGAAGCACGCGTCATGAAGGAAAAAATCCCCACGATCATCGTAGTCGATGACGATGAGGCCGTCAGAAGCTCCCTGAAGCTACTGCTCAAATCAGTCGGATTACCGGTAGAAACCTATGCCTCTGCACAGGAATTTCTGGACCGTTTTGATAGCGACCGACCCGGCTGTCTGGTGCTGGACATCCGCATGCCATGCATGAGCGGGCTAGAGCTACAAGAACGTCTCAATACCCTACACGCCATGATTCCCGTCGTGTTTATCACCGGCCACGGCGATGTCCCGATGGCGGTTGAAGCCATGCAACACGGGGCGGTGGACTTTATTCAAAAACCATTCCGCGATCAGGATCTGCTAGATCGGATCAATCAGGCACTCGAGAAGGACCATGACAATCGCGCCGGACTAAAACAGCGCGACGCCATTCGTGGCCGCATTGCCGACCTGACGCCGCGTGAACATGAGGTACTGGAACTGGTCACGGCCGGCAAAGCCAATAAGGTGATCGCCGGGGACCTGAACGTCAGCCAACGGACGGTGGAAATCCACCGCGCCCGGGTCATGGAGAAGATGGGTGCTTCCTCATTGGCGCACTTAGTACGCATGGTGATTGCCGCTGGCGACGAGACGCATCCGTAAAAACCCGCATAGCGGCACTGGCAGCGGCCCATGACACTGGGCGCGCTGTCGGGTTCTGTCCCTTGCCCCGGCCGCGGTAATTCAAGCGTGGCCAATGCATCTCGGTTAACTGTCAGCCTCATTAGCACGGACCTGCGACTGCAGGCCGCATTCTTGCGGTGGGTGGCACCCTATCCGGTGCGCCCTCTGTGTTTCACCTCCGCGGCCGCGCTACTCGCCGATCCGCAGGCGGTGCAATCGCCATTGCTACTGCTGAGCCTGCGACTGCCAGACATGACAGCACCGGAACTGATGGCTGCACTCCTCCGGGCAAACCCAAATGCCAGCATCCTATGCGTGGATGAAGAGGAAAATATCCCCAGCACCGTCAAGGCCATGCGCGCTGGTGCCATGGATGTGGTTGATGCGGCGCGCGCGGAGGTGGTGCTGATCAGCCATCTGCAGCGTATCCTTGGCACAGCGGCACCACACGCCCTGCTCTAGCAGTCCCGCCATTCCGCGGGCGGTCGTGCCGGCGGAGCCGTCCATGTCCAAGGAAAATGCTGCCGATAACTGGTTCCACGAGCGCCAGTCGGCGTGGTTGTACCGGGTTCTGGCCACCTGCGAACCCGACGCCCCCAAGCGTTCCCTGTTCACCTCACTGGCGGCGGCGGCAGAAGACCAGGCACTGACCTGGGAAAAGACCGGTAGCCTGTCGGCGGCCTTCATTGCCAGCTTCCGCCCCAGTCTGCGCGCACGTCTGGTAGCCACGCTATTGCGGGCCCTCGGCCCACGCCGCATGAAAACCGCCCTCATCGCTATGAAACTGCGGGGACTGTCCGTCTACGGGGCGGCGGCCACCCCCGGTCATGCCATGCCCACCTCGGTGTCCGAAGTCGGGGTGCGCCACAAGGGCATGGGCGGCGGCAACCTGCGCGCAGCCGTGTTCGGTGTCAACGATGGCCTGGTCTCGAATGCCAGCTTGCTGATGGGTGTTGCTGGAGCTGGGGCGACTGGTGCTGCGGCACTTACGGCGGGCGTTGCTGGCCTGCTGGCCGGGGCGCTGTCCATGGCTGCCGGTGAATATATTTCGGTGCGCTCACAGCGTGAGATGTTCGAATACCAGATTGGTCTGGAGCGCGAGGAACTGGAGGAATATCCGGAAGAAGAAGCCGAGGAACTCGCCCTCATCTACGCCGCACGCGGCATGGACCTGGCCAAGGCCCGTGAAGTGGCGCATACGCTCATCCAAAACCCCGAGCACGCCCTCGACGCCCTGGCCCGGGAAGAACTGGGACTGAATCCTGATGACCTCGGTTCGCCCTGGGGCGCGGCCGGGTTTTCGTTTCTGGCGTTTTCAGGCGGAGCGGCGTTGCCGCTCATCCCGTTTCTGCTGGGACGCCCAGTCATCATGGCGGCAGCCACAGCCGCCAGCCTCACCGGCGTCGCGTTATTCGGGGTAGGCATGGTGCTGTCGCTGTTCACCGGGCGCAACGCCTTCCTCGGCGGACTGCGCATGCTGGGCATCGGCGCAGCCGCAGGCGCCATCACCTTCGGCATCGGCCATCTACTGGGTGTGGCTGCCGGCTAACGGCAACTCAAGGCCAGCTTTCACGCGGTTGGAAGTCTGCCGCGTCACGCAGGTGCTCGTAAGCCTCGCGGACCGCCGCAGGCTCCGCGGAGGGCAACACGAGGTCGATGAGCACGTACAGGTCGCCACGGCCTTCCACCGCGCCCCGTTCGCCGGAAAACCCGCGCCCGCGCAAGCGCAAGCGCTGACCGGCACGCGCGCCAGCCGGAATGCGCAGGTCTACCGCGCCTTCAAGGGTTGGTACCTGCACGGTGGCGCCGAGGGCGGCTTCCCACGGTGCCAGCGGCACCCGCAACTGCAGGTCGCGCCCTTCAAGCGTGTAGAGCCGGTGTGGCTGATGGCGGACCTCGAGCAGCAGGTCGCCAGAGGCGCCGCCGCCGGCAGACGCCCCGCCTTGCCCGGCCAATCGAATCACTTTCCCAGGTAGCACACCGGCAGGGATCTGTACCCGCAGACTACGCCGCTCCGGCGCGCCCTCTGCACTCGGATGGTCAAAGTCCAGGGTGCGTGGACCCCCGGCATGGGCTTCTTCCAAGGTCAGCGTCAGACTGACCCGCGCGTCCCTGCCGCGTGCACGAGCACCCCGGGCCGCGCCCGCGCGCTGACCAAACAGGCTCTCGAGATCTTCTTCACCCTGAAAACCTCCACCGCGACCGAACAACGAGGAAAAGAAGTCGCTGAAACCACCGGCACCTGCGCCCGCACCAGCCGCTCCGCCCCCGCTGCCCGCGCCACCTGGGCGCCCACGGAAATCGTAGCCCGGAGGCGCACGAAAGGCCTGGCCTTCACGCCAATTCGCCCCGAGCTGGTCATAGGCAGCGCGCTTTTCCGGGTCTTTCAAGACCTCGTACGCTTCCTGGACTTCCTTGAAGCGAGCTTCGGTATTCGCTTCCTTGCTGACATCAGGATGAAACTTGCGCGCCTTGCGCCGATAGGCACGCTTGATCTCGTCGTCCGCAGCAGTGCGTGTGACGCCAAGGATGGCGTAGTAGTCACGGTATTCCATAGCGACAGCATGTGCCCATGGAGAAATAATTCAAGGGGCTATGTGCGTTACCGCCCGGGAGGCAAGCAACACGCGGGCTGCTTCGGCGCCAGAGTCCACCAGGGTGACCAAGGCCGCTTCGGCCGGTGTCAGCATGCCCTGCTCGATCAGCCACGGAAAATCGATCGCCCGATTCCAGAATTCCCGGCCCACCAGCACAATAGGCAAAGCGGTCACTTTGCCCGTCTGCACCAAGGTTAAAGCCTCAAACAGCTCATCCAATGTGCCAAACCCGCCGGGAAAAGCCACCAGTGCGCGCGCGCGCAGCATGAAATGAAATTTGCGCAGCGCGAAGTAGCGGAAATGAAACGCCAAACCCTTGGAAATATACGGGTTGGCCTGCTGCTCACGCGGGAGGCGGATATTCAGACCGGCGGTAAGCGCGCCGGCTTCGGTCGCACCCCGATTGGCCGCCTCCATCACGCCAGGGCCACCGCCCGTAATGACAAGCCATTCGCGACACCGCGGATCTTCACAGGCCGCCAGCAGGCTGGCGAACGAACGGGCCTCTTCGTACCAGCGGCTACCCGCGTGCACACGCGCAGAACCAAACACCACGACCGTCGCGAACACTCGGTGTCGGCGCAGCACCCACTCCGGGCGCAGGAGTTCGCCAAGGATGCGCCATGGCCGTGCCACCCAGGCTTCGAAGGGACCATTCACAGCATGACCTCGTCTTGCTCCTGAGCCACCGTGACCGCCAACCCCCGCTGTTGCAAGGCCAAGGCCAGGGCCTCACTGCCGCGCGGCTCGCCGTGCACCAGATACACCTGCCCCGGCGGCGTGGTAAACCCCGCCACCCAAGCCAGTAACGCCGTCTGATCGGCATGCGCGGAGAACCCACCAAGCGTGAGGATTTCCGCGCGCACCGGTACCACCTCGCCAAACAGACGCACCTCCGGCGCACCGTCCACCAACTGGCGACCGAGCGTCCCGGCCGCCTGAAAACCAGTAATGAGTACCGTGGCGCGTGGATTTGGCAGATGCTGCCGCAAGTGATGACGAATGCGCCCACCATCACACATGCCACTCGCGGCGATGATGACCGCACCAGCACTGATCCGGTTGAGCGCCATGGACTCTTGCACGGTCTCCGTGAAGGTGACATGCAGCCGCCGCGCGGGCGGAGGTTTGTGCTGCACAGCCGCTTGCGCCGCGCTATCGAACAGTTCGAAGTGCCGCGCCGTGATGCGGGTCACCTCTTGTGCCATCGGCGAATCGAGAAACACCTGCAGCGGGGGCAAGGTACCGCTGGCCACCAGATCATTCAGGCAATACAACAGTTCCTGCGTACGCCCCACTGCAAACGCTGGGATGATCACATTACCGTGCTTTTCCAGCAGCGCATGGCGCAGCGCGCCCACCAGCTCCGTCAGCGTGGCCTCGAGGCTGCGGTGGTTACGATCACCATAGGTCGACTCCAGCAGCAGCACATCCGCGTCTTGCACTGGTTCTGGATCCTGCAGGATCGGTCGACCGGGCTGCCCGAGATCGCCGGAGACCACCACTTTCACGCGGCGTTCTGCCTCCTGCAGCCACAGCTCGGCAATGCCCGAGCCCAGGATATGCCCGGCATCCAGCAGTCGTGCTCGCACCTCCGGTGCGGGGCTGAATTCTTCACGATAATCCACGGTCTGCAGCCGTTCGAGCGTGCGCTCAACATCCTCTAGGTCGTAGATCACGGCAAACGGCCGGCCACGCCGACGGTTGCGCTCGGCCTCCGCCTGCTGCAGATGGGCACTGTCACGCAACATCACTGCCAGCAGGTCCCGCGTGGCCGGTGTCGTGTAGATCGGGCCCATGAAACCTTCACGGCACAGCCGTGGCAGCAAACCACTGTGATCGAGATGCGCATGAGTGAGCACCACGAACTGCAACTGGTCAACGGCAAACGGCCAGGCGGTCCGGTTGCGTTCATACACACCGCGCCCGCCCTGAAATAACCCGCAGTCGACAATGAAGCGAGTAGCACCCACCGTAAAGTGATGGCAGGACCCCGTCACCTCCCCAGCACCACCACAAAAACGCAACTTCATGGTTCAACTCCGCTATCCGCCACCGGCGGAGGCTGTGCCGCCAGGGGTAATGTCGTAGCCGCAATATTCACTGGCAACAAGGCCCACCACTTACGGCGATAGGGCGCCACCTCGACCGCGCCGGTTGGCGGCACACCCCGACCTTCCAGCAACACATAGGCGCCAGGTTCACGCAGCGCCAATTGCTGCAAGTCCGGGCCGGCTGTTGCGCCCAGCAGTTCCGGCACCGGGCGCAACAGCCGCCCCGTAAAGCCCAGCTGGCCGTGGTAATCGCCCCAGAAGGCCACCGTGTGTCCGTCTTGTTGCAACAGCCGCACGTGGCTGGCCAAAGGCCGCACGTCGAAGGTTTTCCCGGCGGCCGAATGCAGCAAGCTATGCAGTAGCAACGCCACCATGAGCACCACTCCATTTTGCACCGCGGCGATTGCCTCAGGCCAGGGTCGACGCAGCATGAACGGCAACAGCGCACCCAGCCCCAGCGTAGCGAGAGCCAACAGCCATGAGGTGTCGGCCAGCCACCCGCGGTGCCAGGCACTGAATGGATCGGCCGGCGGTAACGGACCGAACCCAAAAGCCCCGACCAGCATCACCAGACCCAGACCCACCCCGAGCAAACCCGGGAGCACAGCACCACGGTCCTGCGCGGTTCGGGGTTCGGTCAGACTGAAACCGCGCGCGAGCAGCAAGGCCCCGGGCGCGAGCACCGGCAGCAGGTATTGCGGTTGTTTGCCGCTGACGATACTGAGCACCAAGACCGGCCCCAGCGCCCACACCCAGAGGAAACGACTGGCGGCATCGCGCACCTGCACCACCGCCCGCATGGCCTGCCAGGCACGCGGCCACAGCGACCACGGCAACCACAACAGCGGCAAGAACACCGCGTAATACCAAAACGGCCGCTGATGGGCAAAGCTGTGGACCACACGACCACTGGTCTGCTTGAATAACAAGGCGTCGGCGTACAGCGCGCCGCCGGAGGCGGCCGCCGGCAAAGCCCAGACGAGCGCCACGGCCACCGCCACCAGCAGTGCGAGCCCTACCTGCGCCCACCAGCGACGGCCGCGGGCACGCGGACTGCGGTGCCACCACGGCCCGCTCAGCCACAGCGGCACCATAAAGGCCAAGACCACCGGACCTTTGGCCAATACCCCAAGGCCTGTCCAGAGGCCCATCGCCAGCGCTGCGCGCCAGGGCTTGGCCCCCTCTCCCATCTGCCAACAGGCCCGAGCCGCCAACGCCACACACAAGGCCAACAGCAAATCGAACATGATGAAGGTGGAAAAAATCAGGAAAAAGGCACTGCCACCTAACAGCAATGGCGCCACCCCAGCTATGCCCGGATGCGCTGGCCAGCAGCCGCGTGCGTGGCTACGCACCGTCCACACCAACCCCGCGGCGAGCAGCGCAGGCAACGCCCTGGGCCAGAAATCCCCCACGCCGCCGACCGCCCAACCGGCGTGAATCAGCCAGAACAGCAAGGGCGGCTTATGGCTGTACGGCTCGCCGTTCAGGTAGGGCACCAGAAAATCGCCCCGATTCCACATCTCCCAAGCCACCGTCAGATAGCGGGTCTCGTCGATGGGCAACGGAAAGCGGGTGGCGAGGGCCCACAGGGCCAGCAGCAATAATCCGAGACAGACCTGCATTGCCCCACTGGTACGGGGGAATGGCGGCAAGAGGTTCGACCAAGGGAGGGGCATGGACAGCTCAAAAGGCGGTAGACGGGTTAAGGTACCCTTTGCAGTGGGCGCTTTGCCACCCCGGAAAGCCGCCGAACCCCACCCGCCGGCTTGAAGCGGCGCGCAATGCCCCCATCCAAGCGCTCGACCCCCTCCGACAACCCAGAGAAGACTATGCGCCTCCTGCTGCTACTGGCCACCAATTTCGCTGTCATGCTGCTCGCCAGCGTCACTTTAAACCTGCTCGGCGTTGGGCCGTACCTGACCGCCAACGGACTGAACCTGACCTCGCTGCTGGTGTTCGGTGCAGTCATCGGCTTTGGCGGTGCCTTTTTCTCCCTCGCCATCTCCAAGTGGCAAGCCAAAAAGTTCATGGGCGTTAAGGTGATCGTGCAGGCACGTACCGAAGAGGAGGCCTGGCTGGTCGCCACCGTACAGCGGCAGGCGCAAAACGCCGGCATCGGCATGCCTGAGGTGGGCATTTTCGACGCACCCGAACCCAACGCCTTCGCTACCGGTGCGCGGCGCGATGCCGCATTGGTGGCGGTTAGCACCGGTCTGCTGCGCCGTCTGCAGCGAGCGGAAGTGGCAGCGGTACTCGGTCATGAAGTGAGCCACGTGGCCAATGGCGACATGGTCACCCAGACGCTGCTGATGGGCGTGCTCAACACCTTTGTATTTGTGTTCTCGCGGGTCATCGGCACCCTGATCGACAACTTGCTGCGTGGCAACCGCAGCCGCAGCAGCGGCCCCGGCATCGGTTTTTATATCGGCAGCTTCGTGGCGCAGATCGTCCTTGGGCTACTCGCCAGCATGATCGTGATGTGGTTCTCGCGTCGCCGTGAATTTCGTGCCGATAGCGGCGGCGCGGCTCTGGCCACGCGCCCCGCTATGATCGGTGCACTCGAAGCATTGCAGCGCTCCAGCGCACCCCATATGCCCGAGCAGCTGGCCGCTTTCGGTATCTCTGCCAGCCAGACCTCCGGCTTCAAGGCGCTGTTCATGACGCACCCACCGCTTGAGGCGCGCATCGCTGCCCTGCGCGCCACCTCCTAAGCGTCGCGAGTCACCCCATGACCACTGCCCTCGTCTGGTTCCGGCGCGACCTGCGTCTGGCCGACCATCCTGCGCTCACTGCCGCGGCCGCGGCACACGACCACGTGGTGCCGGTTTACATCGACGCCGCGGCCGAAGAAGCCCCATGGCAGCCCGGGGCTGCCACTCGCTGGTGGTTACACCATGCGCTGAGCGCCTTGCAAGCTACGCTGGCTGAGCGTGGCCTGCCGTTAGTGATCCGCCGCGGCGATAGCTTGGCGACCTTGCGCGCGCTGATCAAAGAAACGCGCGCTAGCGCCGTCTACTGGAGCCGCCTGTATGAACCGGCGGTGATCGCGCGCGACGCGCACATCAAGAGTGTCTTGCGCGCAGACGGCATTCAGGCAGAGAGCAGCAACGCCGCCCTGCTCTTTGAACCGTGGCAGACGCAAAGCGGCAGTGGCGATCCGTACCGGGTGTTCACCCCCTTTTGGAAGAACTGCCATGCACGGCTGGACCTGTTGCCTGCACCCTTGCCCATTCCACATCAACTGCTATCACCCACCACCGTGCCTGTAGGCGTGAGCATCGATGCCCTCGAACTCCTGCCGCAGCGCGACTGGGCGGCGGGATTGGCGAACTCGTGGAGCCCGGGTGAGGCAGGCGCACAGGCACAACTTGAGGCGTTTCTTGACGGTCCCATCCCCAACTACCAAGACGACCGAAACCGTCCGGATCTTGAGGGCACCTCCAAATTATCGCCGCATCTACACTTTGGTGAACTGTCGCCACGGCAGGCACTCGCTGCGACACGGGCGGCTGTATTGCGCGGCGGACGCGTGGGCGTAAGTGGTGGTGCAGAGCCTTTCATCCGCGAACTGGGCTGGCGTGAATTCAACCACCATCTCTTGTATCACTTCCCGCACACCACCGATGCGCCGCTCGACCGTCGCTTCGCCGAACTGGTCTGGCGTACTGACGCCAAGCTGCTCAGCGCGTGGCAACGTGGCCGCACCGGTTTCCCCATCGTCGATGCCGGCATGCGCGAGCTGTGGCATACCGGCTGGATGCACAACCGGGTACGCATGATCACCGCCTCGCTGTTGGTGAAAAACCTGGGCCAGTCATGGCTGGAAGGCGCGCGCTGGTTCTGGGACACCCTGGTAGATGCCGACCTGCCCAACAACACCGCTGGGTGGCAGTGGACCGCCGGCTGCGGGGCCGACGCCGCGCCGTACTACCGCATCTTCAACCCGGTACTGCAAAGCGAGCGTTTCGACCCGCACCGCCGTTATCTGCGTCGCTGGCTCCCGGAAATTGCCGCGCTACCAGATGCCTACCTCCACCGGCCTTGGGAAGCACCAGCCGCCGTGTGGCGCGCGGCTGGCTTGACGCCGGGCGTCGATTATCCAGAGCCCATCGTGGACCTCAAGGGCAGTCGTGATCTGGCACTGCGGGCGTACGACAGCGTCAAGGCCGCCGCACGCTAAAGCACACCTGGAGCATCACCCAGCTTTCAGGATGCGGGGCAACGGGCTATAGGGGCCAGGCCAAGCCAGACTAAACGCTTCGATGGCTGACGCATTGAGATCATCGGGCGTGGGCATGCCCTGCACGCGTAACCAGCTCACGAGGGTATAGCGGTGTCCCTGCGTCACCGGCTGCACACCATGTAAAAAGTGGTGGTCCGACGGAAAACACACCAGCGTACCGCGGGCTGGCTTCAGGACGAGTTCCAGCGTTGGAAACACCAGCTCGCCGCCGGCGAAATCGTCGCTCAGGAAATACACCACGGACAAATCACGGTCCAGCGACTTTTCCCAGAACTCGCGGTCGTCCGCATCGCGCAGCGGCGTTTCGGCATCCACATGCGGTGCGTAGTGGCCTTGCGTCCCGTAGTGTAGTAGCTGAAACGGCTCGGCATCCCGCACTGGCCATTCGTAAAACGGGTTGATGTGCGCCACCACGCAGGCCTCGTGCAACTGCGCGATGCGCGCACGCACCGGCGGCGGTAGCGCCACTTCCTGCGTGTGACGCACGGCGTGGTCCACCACCCACGCCAACTCACCCTCACCGTCTGCACCAAAGTTCGATACCAACGACTCGTTCATGGGCGCCCGGGCGATGTGCGCGTCCAGGTAGTCCAGGTCTTCGGGGCAGATGGCGCCAGGCACCACCAACACGCTATCGCGCAGGGAATTCATACAGGCAAGAGTACCGCACCGGCGGCAACACAGCAGCGATGGCAAGGCTTGTGGGACAATCAGCACATGGACACCAGTCGCTTCCTTGCTGAACTGCGCACGACGCTGGGGCCGACCGGTCTGCTGACCGCGGCTGCCGATTTGGCGCCCGCCCTCACCGACCAGCTACAGGCTTACACCGGTGCCGCCGTGGCGTTGGCGCGGCCTGCCAGCGTCGCCGAGGTGCAAGCCACCGTACGCGCCTGTGCAGCGCATGCCGTGGCCATCATCCCGCAAGGCGGCAACACCAGCTATTGCGGCGGTGCCACCCCGCCCACCGACCGCCCCGCCCTGGTGCTGTCGCTGGCGCGGCTGAACCAGATCCGTGCCGTTGACCCGAGCGGCTACACGCTCACGCTGGACGCGGGGGTCACGCTCGCGCGAGCACGCGCCGCAGCGCACGCCGTGCAGCGACTATTGCCCTTATCGCTGGGCAGTGAAGGCACCTGCCAGATTGGTGGCAATCTTTCCACCAATGCGGGCGGAACCGCCGTGCTGCGCTACGGCATGATGCGCGAATTGGTATTGGGTTTAGAAGTCGTACTGCCCGACGGCCGCCTGCTGCACCAGCTCAGTGGCCTGCGCAAGAACAATACCGGCTACGACGTCAAACAATGGTTTCTCGGCGCCGAAGGCACGCTCGGGATCATCACCGGTGCCTGTCTGAAGCTGTTCCCGCAGCCACCAACGCAGGTGACCGCGCTGGTAGGCGTCGACGGGCTGGCTGCAGCGGTGCAGTTGCTCGGCGAAGTACGCAGCGCGTTTGGCGATGCAGTGACCGCGTTCGAATACCTACCGGACATGGCGTTACAGCTGCTGCTCAAGCATCTCCCCGCGGCACGCACGCCACTGGAAGCCATGCATCCCGGGCAGGTGCTGCTCGAACTGGACGCGCCGGGGGCAGAAGGCGCACTGGAAGCCCGTCTGGCCCACTGGCTGCTGGCCCAGCCACTGGTACGCGAAGCGACACTGGCGCAAAACGACACACAACGCGCCGCCCTGTGGTTTCTGCGTGAAAATGTGCCTGCTGGCCAGCGCCTGGAAGGTGCTTCCCTCAAACACGATGTGTCACTGCCCATCGCATCACTGGCGCAGTTTCACAGCGAGACGGCCGCCTACCTCAACCAGCACTACCCCGACCTGCGGCTAGTGGCCTACGGCCATGTCGGCGACGGCAACCTACACTTCAATCTCTCACCCGCAGCGGATGACCGCGACGGTGCCACGCGCCTGCAAGCGGTGAAAGACCCCATCCGTCGCTACGTACACGATGTGGTGGCGCAGTACGGCGGCAGCTTCAGCGCTGAACATGGCATTGGCCAAGCCAAGGTAGGCGAATTGGAGCGTTATGCAGATCCGGTGGCGCTTGGCCTGATGCGGCAACTCAAAACCATGCTGGACCCCCAAGGGCTGATGAATCCCGGGAAGGTTTTGCGATAAAACAGGGTACAGTGACCACCACCACGGACTGTAGCGACGCCATGACACTACACGATCTCCACTTTCAGGCTTGGGTCGGCTTTGTTGCTGCCACACTGACCACCAGCGCGTTTGTGCCGCAGGCCGTGATGATCCTGCGCACCCGTAACGTGGCGGGTATTTCAGCGAGCATGTATTGGGCGTTTACCGCCGGCGTGGCGCTATGGTTGGCCTATGGGCTAACCCTGCAAGCTTGGCCACTCATCATCGCCAATTCGATCACGCTGGTCTTGTCGTCGACCATTCTGGTGACCAAACTGCGGGTGGATGCTGCTTTGCGCCGTACACGCCACGCCCGCGAGGCGCGCGAAGCACTGCACCGCGATCCCACCTCCAGGGCTTAGCGCGCAGCGAAACCAGTCGTGTCCGCCCTTACTTTCCCGCTCCTGACGCCGCGCCTGCGCGTACGCGAGTTTGCCGCGGCCAGTCACCCCCGCTTATTCGCCGCCGATATCGCCGCACTCGAAGCGCTGTATGCAGACCCCAGAGTCACCGCGCGGCTGCCGTTTTGGCCACGCGGTCACACGGCGACGGTGAACCACGTGCGCCGCGTCGTGGCCGCGCAGCAAGCACGCTCCCGTCGGGTGTATGAGCTCGTGGTGGAAGTACGGCGCACCGGCGCCTTCGCTGGCGTCTGCGGACTGGTCCTCACCACGCCTGAGGCTGCCGTGAAGCGTGGCCATGCGCGTACGGCAGAGCTCGGTTATGTTCTGGCCCGCCGCCATTGGGGATACGGCTATGCCCAAGAACTGGTGCAGCACCTGCTGAATGCCGCCTGGGCACCCCTGGGCCTACACAGCGTTCAGGCCATGGTGGCGCAGGACCACCCCGCTTCGGTAGCGGTGCTCCAATCGGCGGGATTTGTCTGGGAGGCGGGGCTACCCCGCTTCACGCGGATCCGGGGGCGCTGGTGGGACTGTGAACTTTATTCGGTCGCATCAGCCCCTCCTGCGCCACGCTCGCCACGTGGCGGCCGTCTGCGGTAAACACCGCACCACTGGCCAGCCCACGCGCCCCTGACGCATTGGGGCTATTGAACGCGTAGAGAAACCAATCGCCCACATCAAAGTGCCCATGGAACCACAGCGCGTGGTCAATGCTGGCCATCTGATGGCCAAAGAAGGTCCCGCCATGCGGCAGCAGCGCCGTCTCCAGCAAGTGATAGTCCGAGACATAAGCCAGCAGCGCGCGTTGCAAGGCTTTATCGAGCGGCGGCCGGGTGACGGCGCGAATCCACACATGACGGCGCGGTTCGCTGACGCTGGGCTCCAGGTAATTCGGCGCTTCCACGGGACGGAACTCAAACGGGCGGCGGTGTTCGAAGAAAGCCCGCAAGCGCGGCGATAACTGGTCGAACAACGGCGCGTAGAGTTCCTCGAGATCCTTAAGACCCTCCGGCGGCGCCACTTTTGGCATCGTCATGCCATGCTCATCCCCCGGCTCGGGCACTTGAAACGACGAGGACAGGTGGAAGATTTGCTTGCCGTGCTGAATGGCCACCACCCGACGGTTGGAGAAACTGCCGCCGTCATGGCTGCGGTCTACCTGGTAGACGATAGGCGCGGTAAAATCCCCCCGGCGCAGAAAGTAGGCATGCAACGAATGCACTTCACGTTCCGGGTCTACCGTACGCGTCGCCGCGACCAGCGCCTGACCCAGCACTTGCCCACCGAACACCTGCGGACTGCCGATATCGCGACTTTCACCGCGAAACAGGTCCACTTCAAGGCGTTCGAGATCGAGCAGTTGGATGAGGTCGTGCAGTCGCTGGTCCATGCCGGCATGATACGCCACACCCGCCCTACGGAGCCGCCCATGACTGCCTCTTTGTTCGATCTGGATGCCACTACGCTTGAAGGGGCGCCGCAACCACTGGCGATTTTCAGGGGGCAAGTGGTGCTGGTGGTGAATGTCGCCAGTCGCTGCGGCCTAACGCCGCAATACACCGACCTGGAAGCGCTGTACCAGTCATTAGCGCCACAAGGGTTTAGTGTCCTCGGCTTTCCCTGCAACCAGTTCGGCGCTCAGGAACCGGGCGATGCCGCCCAGATCCGCCACTTCTGCAGCCTCGACTACCCGGTCAGCTTCCCGATGTTCGCCAAAGTGGAGGTCAACGGAACCGACGCGCATCCGGTATATCGGTTTTTAAAGCAGGCGGCCCCCGGACTGCTGGGGACCGAGGCGGTGAAATGGAACTTCACCAAATTCCTGGTAGGGCGCGACGGACGCGTGGTGGCCCGCTATGCGCCCACCACCCAACCCGCCGTGCTGCGCGCAGACATCGAGAAACTTCTGGCTGAACCGGCGCCCTGAATTACTCCGTGACGCCGAGCCGCTTTTGCATGATCGGGCTGGTGGTGGTGTACTGCAGAAACTGCTTTTTCTCCGGGTACAGCCACAACTGCGTGGCAAATGCCGCCAACGCCGCCTCGTGGAAACCGGACAAAATGAGCTTCTTTTTCCCCGGATAAGTATTGATATCGCCCACGGCAAAGATCCCCGGCTCGCTGGTCTGAAATTTTTCGGTGTCGACCTGCAACGCCTTTTTCTCCAGCGCCAGGCCCCATTCAGCGATCGGCCCGAGCTTCGGGTGTAAGCCAAAAAAGGCCAACACTTGGTCAGCGCGCACCGCGGCCATGGTCCCGGCTTTCGCCTTCACGCTCAGGCCCGTCAAACGACCACCATCGACCTCTAGCGCTTGCACGGTCCCCTCCAGGAACTGCAATTGGCCGGCGGCTTCCAGTTCGCGCATTCGCGCCACCGAGGCGGGAGCCGCGCGGAACTCTGCACGACGATGGATGAGCGTGACGCTGGCAGCCTTCCCGGCAAAATCCAGCGCCCAATCGAGCGCCGAATCCCCACCGCCGCAGATCACAAGGTGCTGGCCATGGTACTGGGACGCGTTGCGCACCCGGTAGTGCACCTGCGTCCCCTCAAAGGCCTCAACGCCCTCCACCATCAACCGGCGTGGCTGGAACGAGCCCACTCCGCCCGCGATGATGACCGCACCGGCATCGAATTCGGTACCGGCACTGCTCACCACCTTGAAGCGCCGACCACCCTCGCGGCGACTCAGTGCAGCCACTTCCTCGCCCAGATGGAACTGCGGGTCGAATGGTTTCCCCTGCAGCAGCAGGCGGTCCACCAGCTCCTGGGCGCCACAAACCGGCAGCGCCGGAATGTCGTAGATGGGTTTGTCCGGATAGAGCTCGGTGCACTGGCCACCAACCGTCTTGAGCGAGTCCACCACGTGCGCTTTGATGCCCAGCAAACCCAGCTCAAACACCTGAAACAAGCCGCAGGGGCCCGCGCCGATGATGAGGGCTTCGGTGGTAATAACAGTACTCATGCGGGCGTCCGGTGCGGCGTTAGATGGGGTATTTTAACTGAGCTGCGCCCGCGAGACTGTTAGGCTTTACCGATGCCCGCCGAGCCCACCCCAGACCCCTCCAGCCTGCCCAGTGCCCTACCCGCGGCCCGCGTCGACTGGGCCGGTCGGCGGCAAGTCGACCTGCAGGCCTTCGCCGTGCTGGCCTGGCCACTCATCTTGAACAACACGCTGCAAGCGGCCCTCGCCCTCACCGACACCTGGTTCGTCTCACAGATTTCGCCCACCGCCACCGCGGGGGTCGGCGCCATCTACTGGCTGCTGCTCGCGGTGACGTTGGTGGTCGGTGGCGTGGCCATGTGCGTACAGACCTTCGTGGCGCAGGAAGAAGGTGCCAGAGACCATACTGCCGCCGGGCGCAGCGCCTGGACGGGCCTGTGGGCTTCGGCGGCTACCCTCCCCTTGTTTTTGGTACTGGCGTTGACGGCCCGCTGGTTCCTCGCCCCCTTCGGACTGGAGGAGGGAGTGGTCGCCACGGCTGAGGCCTACTGGTTTCCGCGCATGCTGGGGCAACCACTCGGCCTGGCGCTGTGGGCCGTGCTCGGCTTCTACAACGGCATTGGCCGTTCACGCACCACGCTCGGCATTACCAGCCTCGTGCTGGTGGCTAACGCGGCGCTTAACCCACTGCTCATGTTCACCTGGGGACTTGGCGTGGCGGGCTCTGCTTGGGCCACCAATATCGCGCAGGGGCTCGGTGTGCTGCTGGCCATTGTCGTGCTGCTAGGGCCCGCCTACCGTCGCCGGTACGCCACCCACTTGCACTGGCGACCACAGTGGCGAGCGCTGAAGAAGAACTTCACGCTGGGGTTGCCGATGGGCTTCGTGGCCGGTGCCGATCTCATTGGCGTAGCCCTGTTTCAGTTGTTCATCACCCGCACCAGCACCGCCGGCGGGGCCGCTACCCAAGTGGTATTCATGCTCACCTCGGTAGCCTACATGCCGGGACTCGGACTGGCTTCCGCCGGCACCACCTTGGTCGGGCAAGCCATCGGCGCCGGCCACAAGGACTGGGCGGCACGACTGGGCAATCTGACCATTGGCATCACCGCCGGCTATATGGGCGCTGTCGGCGTGCTGCTCGCGCTGTTCGGCCCCTGGCTTATACCGACCTTCGTCGATCCCACGGCCGCCGCAGGTCCCGCCGTCATCGACATGGGCGTGCGGTTACTGTGGCTGGCCGCCATTTACCAAACTTTCGATGGCCTGAATTTCGGCAGCAGTTTCTGCCTGCGCGGCGCCGGCGATGCGCGGGTGCCCGCACTGCTCGTCGCCGGTCTGTGCTGGTTCGTGTGGGTGCCGGCCACGCATATCCTCACCTTCGCCCCTGGCGAGGGAATGGTGAACTTCCTGCCAGCGCTCGGCCTTGGCACTTATGGCGCATGGATGAGCTTTGTCGGCTACATCGTGGTGCTGGGGCTCATGATGTATGCGCGCTGGCACTCGGGCGCATGGCGGAAAATTCGCTTGTAGGCTCGCCACCCCGCTGACCCGTCAGCGCACCTCGACGTCGCGCACGACTCGAAAGCCCAGATCAAAGGCGCGCATCCCCGCTGGCGCACGCTCACGTGCAGCACTGCGCGCAACGCTCGGAGCGGACAGAAACGACCCACCGCGAATGCCCCGTAACCCACACCCAGACCATTCCCAGGCACGCCCATCGAAGGGCGCTCCGCGACGACTGGTGGTCTGGCAATCCTGTACCCACTCACGCGCATTACCGATCAAATCGACCAAGGCAAATGCGTTAGGCGCGTAGTGACCTGAAGCCATCAAGCCCACAGCGCCATCGTGACAGGTGGCATGGCGGCGATTCAGCAGCGAGGGGGCGTAGCTTTCCAGCGCATCAATGTCATAGACGTTGGCGTGGTCACACACCTCTGCCAGCCACAGCTCAGTCAGGGGGTCCGGTGAACTGAAGCTGCGTGCGGCAGAAGTACCGGCACGAGCCGCATATTCCCACTCGACTTCGCTGGGCAGACGGTACTTATGGCCGGTGGTGGTACTGAGCCATTCGACATAGGTCCGCGCCTCGTCCCAACTCACGCAGGTCACGGGCAGGTTCGCCGGCGCTCCAGACGCCAGCGTTGCCGCGGCAGCCGATTGCCAGTCCATATTGTCTTCGGTCACCCAGCTACCCGCAAAGGCCTGGCAACGCCCCTCCGCCACTTGGCCCACCGCCGCAGCAAATGCCGCAAACTGCGCCACGGTAATTTCGCCGCGGGACATAGCGAAAGACTTTGCTAAGCGCACTATGTGCGCAGGCGTTTCGCCAGTGTCCAGATCCACTTCGCTGGCCTCAGCAGGGGTGCCATAGCGAAATTCACCGGCCGGCAAAGTGACCAACAGCGGACAGTCCGGGCAGTCGCGCCACTGCCCGGGGGGTAACACTTCGGGCAATGGCAAGGGCAGTGCTTCGGCATTGGGCATTGCTGGCGCCCCAACCGGTACCGCAGGGGCTGCGGGTGGCGCCGTGACGACGGGCAGCAACTGCTCCACCGGACGTTGGATAGCGCCCTGGACGCCTTGCGCGGCGGCGTTCAGCGTCAACAGCATGCCCAGCGCTAGCGCGACATTGGCGATCCTGCGATGGCGGGCTTGGCGCTTCACTTATCCAACTCTACGGCCACACGAAACCCCAGTGCGTCGTTGCGCTCGTCGGCAAGCGCAGCGCTGCGGGCGGCACTACGCAGCTGACCGGACGGTGAGTTCCAGCCACCCCCACGCACCACATGTTCCGCGCAACCACCCACCCAGATCCAGGGGCGCGCATCTGCAGGACGACCCACGTAGCTGTCCGTCATACAGTCGAGCGTCCACTCCGCTACATTCCCCAGCATGTCCTGCAGACCATAGGCATTGGCGTGGAAACGCCCTACCGGCGCCACGTCCGCAAAGCCGTCACGACAAGCCAGCGCCGACACATTCAACTTCAGCGTGTCGGCCGCACCCAGATCGTAAGCGTTTGCGTCGCGGCAGCCAGCGGCAGGGTCATCGCCCCAAGGGAAGACCGTAGGACTGCCAGCACGCGCGGCGTACTCCCATTCGGCCTCGCTCGGCAGTCGATAAGCTTTGCCGGTTTTGCGTGCCAGCCATTGGGCGTACGCCTGCGCGTCGGCATGCGACACACAACTGACGGGATGCGCTTCTTCCGGAATGGCGGGACGTGCTGGGTTAAGCCAGGTGCGGGTGCGGTCTGGCCGATAGCGTCCGGAGGTGGCATCGAGGGTCCGGCATCCGGCCTTGGGCTCGTAACCGCTGTCGGTGATGAAGCGCGCGAACTCACCCCGCGTGATTTCCCGCCGCCCCATCGCGAACGCATGGGGCAGGTGCACCACGGTCGCGGTCGTCTCTGCCAGCCACGACGCCCGTTCACTGGCCGGCGTCTCTGGCAGGCCGACGTTCGCTGCGGCACTGGGGGTGCCCATGACGAACACGCCGGCCGGCACCACCACCATGTCGGGGCAGTCCGCACAGTCGCGATAAGCGACCCCCGGCGCGTGCACCTCGGCCGCTACGGGTGCTGCAAAGCACCCCATAGCCACCAACAGCATGCCAGCGACCACCCGGGAGTTCCCCAGAGGCGGACAGCAGCGAGACAATAGGCACAGCAAACGCATACCGGGAGTCTACCGAACCGGCCGCAACGGCACGAACAACTGCACCTCGCCACGCTGCACTAGCAGCGCCACACTCTGGGCACCGCCTGCGGCCTCGCGCAACTGTTCTACCGTATTCACGCGACGGCCATTCACGCCAAGGATAATGTCGCCGGGCTGCAGGCCGGCCTCGGCGGCAGGGCCGGTCACTTCCTCGATAATCACGCCACCCTTCAGGCCACGGGGGCGTTGTTCTGCCAAGGACAAGGGGCGCACCGCCAAACCCAAACGCCCACCGGCCGCAGGCTTGACCGCTCCCACCACCGGCGTGGCCAGCTCGGCCAGTTCACCGATCTTGACCGACAAGCGGCGCTCGGCACGGCCGCGCCAGACCCGCAGCACCGCAACGGTCCCAGGTGCCAGCCGTGCCACCCGCGCCGGCAATTCACTAGAGCGATCAATCAGGTGGTTGTCCAGCGCCAAAATGACGTCCCCCGGCTCCAGTCCAGCACGGTCTGCTGGCGCGCCCGGCTCAACCCCGCTCACCAAAGCGCCCCGTGGACGATCCAGACCAAAGCTGTCGGCCAAGGACTGATTTACATCCTGGATGGTGACCCCGAGGCGGCCACGCCGTACCTTGCCATTGGCCACCAGCTGGTCTTTAACGTACACGACCAGATCGATAGGAATGGCGAACGACAAGCCCATGTAGCCACCCGTGCGGCTGTAGATCTGCGAGTTGATCCCCACCACCTCGCCCGCCAGATTAAACAGCGGCCCGCCGGAATTACCCGGGTTCACCGCCACGTCGGTCTGGATGAACGGCGTGAAGTTTTCGTCGGGCAGCGCACGCGCCTTGGCGCTAACAATCCCCGCAGTGACGCTGTTGTCGAACCCGAATGGTGAACCGATGGCAAGCACCCATTGCCCGGGCTGGAGCAGGTCGGGATTGCCGATGCGCACCGCCGGCAGGCCCTTGGCGGCGATGCGCAGCACCGCCACATCGGTGCGTTTATCGACACCCACCACTTTCGCGGTGAACTCACGCCGGTCCGTCAGCCGTACCGTCAATTCGTCCCCGGTGCCCACCACATGGGCATTGGTCAGGATGATCCCGTTGGAGTCGATAATGAACCCCGACCCTTCGCCCCGCTCCGGCGGCGCATTGGCCCGCGGATGGGGCATGCCGAAGCGGCGCAGGAACTCATCGAAAGGGTCGTCATCGCCACCGGCCACCACGGGCGTCGGCGCATGACTGATGCTGGTGATATTCACCACTGCCGGTCCTACCTGAGCCACGAGACCGGCGAAGTCCGGCAACCCCACGGAAGGCACGACGGTCGCCATGGGGGCCACAGCAGCCGGAGCCAGCGGAGCGCTCGTCGTGCTGCTGGCCAGCGGGGCACTGCCGCGGTGCGAACCGCACCCCGCCAGCAGGGCCACCGACACCGCCAGCGCAAAAAAACGACGCATGCTCTAACCCTCTCAATAAACGACGCTGACCCATTCGACTGCTGAACATGACAGAAAGTTGCGCCACAGATCGTTAAACTGCTGGCAATGATTGTACCCTCCCTCGCCCTGCGTCGCGCCCACTGCCACCCCATGCTGCGCCGGTGGTTGCCGCCGCTGCTGTTCGCGCTGGGCCTGCTGGCGGCCGCCCCGGCACTGCCACAAACCGCCGCCCCCACCAATACCGACGCCACCCCCTGGATGGGCGGCCTGCCACCGCGGGTTTTTGCGGCGGCCCGCAACTATCGGGTGCCAAAAAGTGGCTTCAGCATTGTGGTCCGCGACGCGGCCACCGGCGAAGCTTTGCTGGAGCACAACCCGAGCACACCGCGCAGTCCAGCCAGCACTATGAAGGTGATGTCCGCCTATGCCGCGCTAGATTTGCTGGGCCCGAATTACACCTGGGTCACGCGCGCGTGGGCAACAGGGGCCGTTGGCGGCGGACATCTGCGCGGCAATTTGGTCCTGCAAGGCGGGGGCGACCCCATGCTCTCCAGCGAGCGCTGGTGGCACTTCGTGCAGGAACTGCGCTCGCGTGGCATCCAGCATCTGGACGGCGATATCCTCATCGATGGCACTTACTTTGCACCTGCTGATACCGAGCCTGACGATTTCGACGGTCGGGGCTTTAAAACCTACAACGTCATTCCCGACGCACTGTTAGTCAACCAGCATGCCGCCGACATTCTGGTTGCGCCCGGCACGGAGGGCGCACGCATTACCGTGGACCCAAGCCCCGACAACCTCAAGCTCATCAATCGCGTTCGCCTGACCAACAGCCGTTGCCGCAGCGGCGCCAGCCTGGTGCGGTTTGGCGGACCAGGGGATGGCGCCACTCAGCTGACCGTCAGCGGCGCGCTGTCACGACGCTGCGGACTGGCCCGTTTCCAGCGGGTCATCATGCGGCCTGCGGAATTCGCCTATGGCACCTTTGTCACGCTATGGCGGCAGTCTGGCGGCACCTTCGACGGGCAGCTGCGCATAGCCTCCAAGCCACCAGGCTCCCAGCTGTTACTGGAGTTCGATTCACCGCCGCTGGCCGAGGCCATTTATGCGCTGCTGAAACACAGCAGCAACCCGATGACGCGCACGCTCATTCTGACCTTGGGTGCCGAGCGCTACGGCACCCCTGCCACCGTGCAGAATGGTGAGCAGGTGGTGCACGACTGGCTGGTTGACCGGGGACTCATCTTTCCAGAACTGGTCATCGACAACGGTTCAGGCCTGTCACGCATTACCCGCATTTCCGCTGACAGCATGGCGCAGCTGCTACAGGATGCATGGCGCAGTCCGTTCGCCGCGGAGTTCCAGTCTGGCTTGCCGCTAGGTGGCATGGACGGCACCTTACGCAATCGGTTTCGCGAGACCGACGGTGGCCGCGTACGCATGAAGACCGGCACGTTGAACGGTGTCTCGGCACTGGCAGGCTTCGTACGGACACCCTCAGGGCGTACCTTGGTGGTGGTCTCTATCGTCAATTACCCAGGCGCCCAAAGCGGGCCCGGCGTGCTGATTAACGATTCGGTGGTGCGCTGGGCGCTGCAGCAGCCCTAGGCCAGAGGGTTCGCTAGGCCAATGGGTTCGCGGCGCGATTAAGGCCGCCGCAACGCTTCCACCAACACCTCGCCTGCCGCCCCCAGCGTGCCGCGCACATCCACAAGGTCACCAACCTTCGGATCGGTCTCGATCACGGTTTGTGACGACACCACCAGCGGCAAATCATCGATCGCCCACCGTGCCGTCAAAGTTCCTCCTAGCTGCAGCCGCGCACCGACGGGCATCGGCATGGGTTTGCCGCGCGCATCGCGAGCCCCGCCGGCAATCCAGTCCGTCAGTAATTGCTCCTCACTCTCGGAAAGCCACGGTGGGCCATCCAGTGGCATCCGAATCCACGATCTTCCGCGCACCCGCCGTAGCAACTCACTCGCCTCGGGCTGACCAGGAACCAATCGCGCACGCTTGACGACAGCGGTGGCCTCGGCATAACTGCGCAGCACGAAGCCTTCTGGCGCATCCCCCATCTCGCCCCCCTGGCGATGACAGCGCACGCAGCGGTGTTGGAACAGCGGCGCCACGTCGCGCCAGGTAGGAACCGGCGCTGCAGCAGCCGTCAGCGCTGCAGCAGCCGTCAGCGCTGTAAAGGCCAGCCAGCTCGCGGCCAATAACCGGCCACTGCGTGAAGGCGCCATGCTCAATGCAGCGGTGTCCGATACGTTTCCCGCAAGAACAGCCCGCCGATCACCACGGTCATCAAGGCCACGCCCACCGGGTACCACAGTCCCGCGTAGATATTTCCCGACGCCACCACGAGTGCGAACGAGATCGTCGGCAAAAAGCCACCAAACCAGCCATTGCCCAGATGGTATGGCAAAGACATGGAGGTATAGCGAATGCGTGCAGGGAACAACTCCACCAGCCAGGCCGCCACTGGACCATAGACCATGGTGACCAAGATCACCAGGTAGGTACACAGTGCAATCACCATCGGCGTATTGATCGCTGTCAGGTCCGCTTTTGGTGGATAGCCCGCCGTGTGCAAAGCCTGTTTCAAATTGGCCACAAATGGCTCGGTGGCCAGCTTAAACACTGGCGTTGGCAAAGTGGCGCCACGAAATGCATCGACCACCAGTGCCGTACTGCCCTCGCCGATGCGCACTTGGGCCACGGCACCAGCCACCGCCGGAACATTCCGGTAGGGAACACCGGCTTTAGCGAGCGCCGTCTTGGCGACATCGCAGCTACTGCGAAACGCCTGCTTGCCCACGGGGTCAAACTGGAAGCTGCAGTCTGCGGGGTCCGCCAGTACCGTGACCGGATACGACGCCACCGCGCGTTCCAACGCTGGGTTGGCGTAATGCGTCAGGGCTTTGAACACGGGAAAATAAGTGCACGCCGCCAACAGGCACCCAGCCAGCACGATACGCTTGCGGCCGATGCGATCCGAGAGTGCTCCGAACACTACAAAAAAAGGCGCGCCGAGCAGCAGCGCCGCGGCCATCAGCAGGTTCGCCTCCTGCGCAGCCACCTGCAAGATTTTTTCCATGAAGAACAGCGCATAAAACTGACCGCCGTACCACACCACCGCCTGTCCAGCGGTGGCGCCGAACAGTGCAAGAATCACTAACTTGCGATTACCACTTTCGGTGAAGGCTTCCGTGAGGGGCGCCTTGGACAGCGTTCCTGTTTCCTTCATCTGTTGGAACACTGGCGATTCACGCAACTGCAGGCGGATATACACCGATATCGCCAGCAGCACTGCCGACAACAAGAACGGAATGCGCCAACCCCAGGTATCGAAGGTGTCGCCGAGCAACACCCGGCAGGCCAGAATGACCAACAGCGACAGCAACAGCCCGAGCGTTGCCGTCGTCTGAATCCAGCTGGTATACAGGCCGCGTTTTCCTGTCGGGGCATGCTCTGCCACATAGGTTGCAGCACCGCCATATTCACCACCAATCGCCAGCCCTTGCAACAAGCGCAAGATGACCAACGCCACAGGTGCCGCCACACCAACTGCCGCATAGCTGGGCAAGCAACCTACCAAAAAAGTCGACAGGCCCATGATGATGATGGTGATCAAGAAGGTGTGTTTGCGGCCGACCAGATCGCCGAGGCGGCCGAACAGCAGCGCGCCAAATGGGCGCACGAAGAACCCGGCAGCAAACGCCAGCAGCGCGAAGATAAAGCCTGTTGACTCGTTAACACCCGAGAAAAACTGCTTAGAAATAACCGCGGCGAGCGAACCATAGAGATAAAAGTCGTACCATTCGAACACGGTACCGAGACTGGACGCGAAAATAACGCGCCGGTGCGCACGGTCCATACCTCCTGGCGCCGGACGACCATCAATGACATCGGGGGCATGCTGCATGGGATCTGCCTTATTGTTGTGCTTTAGTTAGACTGAAATACGCCAGTCTCTGCCCGAAATACGCAAGCCTTTGCGGCGGATATACCCTAGAATCAATCGGGTAGTTTAGTACTATAAAGGCGAGCAATGCCCACGTCGTATACCGTTCCTGCAGGATTCGCCGAGCCCACCACCGTGGACAGCGCAGCGGATGCCGCCGCGCATACGCGTAGTCTAGAAGACCCCGCGGCGTTTTGGGGCGAAGTCGGGCGTCGCGTCCAATGGATGCGCCCCTACACCCAAGTGAAGGACACGTCCTTTCAGCTGGACGACTTTCGCCTGCGTTGGTACGCGGATGGCCAGCTGAATGTGTCGGTCAACTGCATCGACCGGCATCTGGCGCGGCACCGCAACACGGCTGCCATCATCTGGGAGGGCGACGACCCTAGCCACAGCCGTGTCATCACCTACGGCGAGCTTTATGGCCTGGTCAACCACTGTGCCGCGGCGCTGCGACAGCTCGGTGTGGGTAAAGGCGACCGCGTCACCATTTATCTGCCCATGATCCCTGAAGCGGCCGTTGCCATGCTCGCCTGTGCCCGCATCGGCGCCGTGCATAGCGTGGTGTTCGGCGGCTTCTCACCGGAAGCGCTCGCCAGCCGCGTCGCGGATTGCGGCTCCAAGCTCATCATTACCGCCGACGAAGGCCTGCGCGGCGGCCGCAAGATCCCGCTCAAGGCCAATGTGGATGTAGCCCTTCACGACCCGGCCACGGCCTGCGTGGAAAAAGTGCTGGTGGTACGCCACACGGGTGGGCATGTGCACTGGGACTCCCGGCGTGACGTGCACTATGAGGAGGCGCTGGCTTCCGCCCCCCTCTGGTGCGAACCCGAGGTCATGGATGCGGAAGACCCGCTGTTTATCCTCTACACCTCCGGCAGCACTGGCAAGCCGAAAGGCGTCTTGCACACCACGGGCGGCTATTTGGTGTATGCCGACTACACCTTTGCCACCGTGTTCGATCATCGCGACAGCGATGTCTTTTGGTGTACCGCCGACGTTGGTTGGGTCACCGGCCACAGCTACGTGGTGTACGGTCCGTTATCCAACGGAGCGACCACGCTCATGTTCGAGGGCATCCCCACCTATCCAGATTTCGGGCGTTTTTGGGAAGTCTGCGACAAGCATCAGGTAACGGTGTTTTACACCGCGCCCACCGCGCTGCGTTCCTTGATGCGCGAAGGCGACACCTGGGTCACACGGCATCACCGCCAGAGTCTGCGACTGCTGGGCAGCGTCGGCGAACCGCTCAATGCCGAGGCCTGGGAGTGGTACCACCGGGTGGTGGGCGACCACCGCTGCCCGATCGTCGACACTTGGTGGCAGACCGAGACCGGCGGCATCCTCATCTCCGCGCTACCCGGTGCCTCGACGCTCAAGCCAGGCTCGGTCTCCAAGCCCCTGCCTGGCATTCTTCCCGCGCTCTTAAGCAATGACGGTACCGTACTTGAAGGTGTCGCCGAGGGTAATCTGGTCATCCTCGACAGTTGGCCTGGACAAATGCGCTCCATGTACGGGGACCATGCGCGGTTTCTCAGCACCTATTTCACGGCCTTCCCGGGCACTTATGTCACCGGTGATGGCGCACGCCGCGATGCGGAGGGTGACTGGTGGATCACCGGCAGGGTAGACGATGTCATCAACGTCTCTGGACATCGCATGGGGACCGCCGAGGTAGAAAGTGCGCTCGATAACCACGCGGCGGTGGCGGAAGTGGCCGTGGTCGGCTTCCCACACGCCATCAAGGGGCAAGGCATTTATGCCTATGTCACCCTGAAAGCCGACATTATTCCGAGCGAAGAGTTGCGCAAGGAATTGCGCGCGCTGGTTCGCCATAGCATCGGCCCCATCGCCACGCCCGATGTTATCCAGTGGGCCCCCGGCCTGCCGAAGACCCGCTCTGGCAAGATCATGCGGCGCATCTTGCGTAAAATAGCTGCCAATGACGTGGAGCACCTCGGCGATATCTCCACGCTCGCCGATCCGTCCGTCGTGCAGCAACTGCTGGAACATCGCCAGTAATCTCCGGGGGCTACTGCGCCCCCGGAGTGTGCGGCCTTAGAAACGCGCCTCTAGCGTCATGAACACCTGCCGCGGCGCAGCCGCCAGCAAGGTCTGGTTGCTGCCCGCGGTATCCGAGTTCGGAAAGCCGTTGGAGCCGATAGTTGACACGTACTGCTCGTCGAGCAGGTTCGTGGCATTCAACTGCAGCGTCATTTCCTTGGCCACGCCAAAGCCACCTAAGCGGTAGCCAATGGCGGCATCCACCAGCGTGGTCGCGGGCACCGAGGCGTCGTTCAAGTGGCTGTAGTAACGTTTACCCGTGTGGTTCACATTACCGCGAACAAAGAACGTCCCGGTGTCATAGCTGGCTTCCAGTTTGGCCAGAAATTCCGGCGCGTCCACCACCTGCTTGCCCTTCAACGCGGTCCGCACGCCATCGCCGTCGACCACGTCATTCGCATACTCCGAGCGGTTAAAAGACACGCTGCCATACACGCTGAAATGTTGCAGCGGCTTCCAGGCCATCCCGGCCTCAAGACCGTTGGTGGTCACACCGCCCACGTTCTGCAACGCCACCGGCGCGCCGATAATGCCCGGGCCCGTGCTCACCGCCAGCAAACGATCTTGGAACTTCACATGATAGGCGGACACCACGCCCTCATAGCCTTCACTACGGAATCTCCAGCCTATTTCGCTGGTGGTAGAAGTTTCCGGTTGTAGTGAGTCGCGAATGGCATCGAAGCCTGCCTGTGTCGCCGCGAATGGCGCAGCTCCCGTCGCAGCTGCTACAAAGGCACGCATGTTCTGCGCCACCGAGAAGAACACTTCCTGCGTGTCGGACACCGTCCAGTTCAGACCAGCCTGCGGTAGGAACGACTTCTGCGCCTCGATGGTACTCGTGACATCTACGGCGCCGCCCGAAGCCGTCACCGGCACAGCACGGTTTTTCACCTGGACGTTCTTAAAGCCCAGCGTCGCCTTCAGCGAGTCCGTTATGCTCCAGGCGTCTTGCACATAAAGATGCGCCGTTGTGGTCTTGAACTGGTACTCCCACTGCGTGAAAAACGGCCCCGTCTGGAAATGCTGGGCACTGCGGCCCGGGGTTACGCCGGCGCTCAGTCCATAAAAGCGACGCGCCTGATGGAAGTCATTCTTTTCGAACCAGGCGCCTGCGGTCAACTCATGTCGCCCGGCGGTCAAGTTCACGCTGCCAGTGATGCCGTGGCGGTCAATCCCGTATTCAGTGGTGCGCACAGAAATGGGCGCTCCACCCGCCTCCAGCGGCGTTGGCACATACGGGGTGAACCAAGTCCCTTGGCCCTCGTTCTTGTGTCGGTAGAGCGCGGCATTCAGGCTCAGGCTGTCATTCACCGGTAGCATCAGCGACAGCGCGCCCAAGCGGTCCTTGCGCAGACCTGAAGCGTCGTAATAGGCATCGTCCACGGAATTGAAGGGCGCAGGAAAAGCACCGCCCGTCTGGTAGGCCGTGGCCAGTTGTTGGGCCAGGTTCCAGTCACTGGAAATATTGTCCCAGTGGTAGCCGAGGCGCGAGATCATCTCCAGCGACAGGTCCTGATAGTCCTGCTCAGCGCGATCGCTGGACGACAGCAGCAGTGTCAGTTGGCCATCCGTTCCCACGGGAATCAACGTCTTCAGGTTAATTTGCTGCTGCGCCTGTTCACCCACCCCTTTCCACTTATCCGCCTGCTGGTGGGTGTAAGACAGATAGCCCCGCAGACCATCCCCCAGATCGCCCGTTTCAAGGCGCGCGAACACACGGCGGGTATGCGCCGAACCGCCGGTGATGGCCAGCTTGGCACCACTGTCCAGCGACGGGTCGAGCGAGCGGAACTGCAGCGTGCCACCGAGATTATTCGTAGAAGCCGTGCCCAGCGCGCCAGTTCCCTGCGACAACGTGACATTCGCAATGTTTTCGGCGGAGAGCGCACGGCTGATATGCAGCCCATTGTGGTTGCTGTAGCTCATATCACCGAGGGGCAGACCATCGAGCGTATAGCCGAGCTGCGTCTGATTGAAACCACGGATGGTGATACGCGTGGACCACTCGTAAGCACCAAAGGGGTCTGCCGACTGAAAGTTCACCCCGGGGAGCTTTTCGATGGTTTTAATGGGGCTGGTGCCCGGCGCCACCTGCGCCAGATCGGCAGCGGTCAATTGCGTCACCTGGCGCGTCTGGCCGCGGCCGAACACGACCACTTCATCAATCTCACCAATGGCTGCGGCAGACGGGGTAACAACTGCATGAGCGGCGGGGGCTAACACAGCACCAGCCAGCAAGGCAGCGACGGCAGCAGCGAGATGGGCGCTGCGGAAAACAAGTTCGTTCATGTGGGTCCTTTGGAAACGTATGAAGTTGCGAAGTGATAACGCAACCGGCGAGGTACTTTCGCCACCACGAATGAAGGTTCAATGATGGCAGCGTTAAAGGTTCATGACGCGCCGCAGTAAGTTTCGCGAAACCCGACGCCCGGCCCTCTCGCCCTAAAGCGTGACGCCCCGACGGCAATCCACTAGAGACAACGTCCGCTGGGCCGCCTCTAATAGGCGTGTGGACAGAACCGACGGAACCGGGACTGTTCAGGACGCGACGGTGACCGGCTGACCCTGCCTTCGGGCAGCCGCTACCCCCCTCCCCGGCCAGCGGCGCCGTCGCGTATTTTTTTTCCCTCTGCGTCGACGCACGTTTAAACTGGGCGCTTGTGCCAGCCACTGTCCGGTTGGCCCCCAACCCCGGTGAGCTCCATGCAGATTGCACAGAACGCTGTTGTTTCCCTCATTTATACGCTGCGCGATGCCAGCGGAACGGTACTGGACCAATCGTCCGCCGCCGAACCGCTCGCCTATCTGCACGGCCAAGGCAACCTCATTCCTGGCCTTGAGCGCGAGCTCGAAGGTAAGCGGGTAGGCGACACCTTCCGGATCACCGTGTCACCGGAGGAAGGGTACGGCCTGCCAGATGCCAGCCTCGTACAGCAAGTCCCACGCCGTTCCTTTCAGGGCATCGGCAAGGTCGAAACCGGTATGCGCTTTTACGCACAAACTGAACACGGGCCGCGCCAGGTCACGGTCGTCCGCATCGCTGGGGACATGGTGACCGTCGACGGCAACCACCCACTGGCAGGACAATCCCTCGATTTCGAAGTGGAAATCGCCGACGTCCGCGAGCCTTCCACCGAGGAATTGGAGCACGGCCATGTCCATGGCCCAGGCGGACACCACCACGACTGAATCCTGCGTTACACTTTCTCCGTACCTCGGGGTGGCCTGGTAAAGGCCCGAGATGCCGGATAGTGCTGCCGCCCATGGCCCAGCCCACCCCGGCAAACCCGTTGAACCTGATCCGGTTAGCACCGGCGTAGGGAAGCAGGTGCCGCGGGAGGGTTCTCTTTCGCGCGCTCTCCCTCCACGCCGGCCTGTGCCGGCGTGGTCGTCTGTGGTGGAGAGTGTCCTTGTTCCAATCTGACCGTTACCTGCCGCGCGCAGGTTGTCTGGTGATCTTCTGCGCGAGTGGCGTACTCAGCGCACTTGCAGCCACCAGCGCTGTAGCCGCGACCACCGGGGCGCCGGAGTCGCTTGAAGAAATCATCGTCACCGCCACGCTACGCGCGCGTCCTGCCACGGATTTAACCGCCAGCGCCGTGGTCTTAGACGCGGCAACACTACGCGACGCGGGACAACAGCATTTAGCCGATGTGCTTGGGCTCATTCCCAACCTCAATTTTGCCGGCGGCAGTTCCCGCCCCCGCTACTTTCAGGTACGCGGGATTGGCGAACTGGAGCAATACGAGGGCGCACCCAACCCTTCCGTGGGTTTTCTGATCGATGGCATGGATTTCAGTGGGATTGGCATGGCCGCCACGCTATTTGACGTGCACCAGGTGGAAGTGCTGCGTGGCCCCCAAGGCGCGCGTTATGGTGCCAATGCCCTCGGCGGGCTCATCAATATCACCAGCACTGCCCCTGCCGCAACGTCCCAAGCCAGTGTTTCAGCAACCCTTGGCAGTGACCACACTCAAGGCGCCGGCGGTGTAGTGAACCTGGCCTGGCCCGCAGCGGACTCCACCTTCCGTTTGGGCGTGCAACGCCAACGCAGCGATGGCTTTCGCCACAACGCCTTTCTCGGGCGCAGTGACACCAATGGCCGCGATGAACTGACCACCCGCGCACGCTGGCGCTGGCAGCCGGCCGCAGATGCCACGTTTGACCTGACGCTGCTGCACGTCGAACTCGACAACCGCTACGATGCTTTTGCTATCGACAACACGCGCACCACGCTCTCCGACCACCCAGGCCAAGATGCGCAGCACGCCACTGGACTGGCGGCCACCTGGCAAGCCCCGGGCCCGGGCACCACCCGCTGGTCACTGACGGGCGCTTATGTGGACTCTGCCAGCGTGCACGCCTATGACGGGGACTGGGGCAATGCCGCCAGCTGGGCGCCTTATACCTACGACTACCTCTACCATGCTGACCGTGGCCGTCAGACGGCCACCGCTGAGGCGCGGCTTGAGTCTGCCAGCAGTGGCCGGCTGAGCTGGCTGGTGGGCGTGTGGCATCAGCAGCTGCGCGAGCAGATCACCGAGAGCAGCCGTGGCACTTACGCGGACCCAGCCTACCCGGAAGTATTCACCAGTGACAGCGCTGGTGCCAGCCGGTATCACGCAGCTACCACGGCGTTCTTCGGCGAGACCGAGCTGCAGCTGGCTCCTACCTGGCAGGCCAGTTTGGGCCTGCGTTACGAACATCGTGACACGCGATTTAGCACCGCACAGACGGACCTGGCACCACGCGATTCACAGGTTGGCGGGCACTTCACGCTGTCACACACCTTAGCCAAGCACGGCCTGACCTGGCTCAGCGCCACGCGCGGCTTCAAGGCGGGGGGCATCAACCCCTCGCCGCAGTTGCCCACCCGCCTGCGCGAGTTTGGCGAGGAGACCGTCAGTGGTCTTGAACTCGGCGCACGGCAAAACTGGTCCGAGGGCCGTTGGCAAGCGGAACTGGTACTGTTCGACCTGCACCGCCAGCACCTGCAAGTGCGGACCAGCGAACAACTCGTCATCGGGGATCCGAATACCTTCGTGTTCTACACTGACAATGCCGCCCGCGGCCGTCATCGCGGCGCAGAAGCCAGCCTGCGCTGGCGCCCGTCAGCCACCCTCGACACCGGTGTGTCCGTCGGCTGGTTGCGGGCCACCTTGAATGGCATCGTGCGCGACGGTGTGACCTTGCCAGCGCGCGACGCTCCGCACGCTCCGCACTGGCAGTTCGCCACCCATGTAGCCTGGCATGGCGTCCAAGGCTGGTTTGCGCGGCTGGATCTCACCGGCATGGATGCTTTCTATTTCGGCAACCTGCCAGAGCCCTACCGCTCCCAAGCGTATGCACTCACACACCTACGCGCTGGCTGGGAAGGGCAGCATCTGAGCGTCGATCTCTATGTGCGCAATGCCTTGAATCGCCGTTACACCACCCGCGGCTTCGCTTTCGGCAATGAACCCCCTGATTTTCCTGAGAAATCCTATGTGCAGGTTGGTGACCCGCGCGAAGGCGGCTTGAATCTGCAATGGCGGTTTTAGACTCATGAACTGGCTGGAGGGACTGGCCGTTGCCACCGGCTTCATTTACGTGATTCTCGCCATCCGCGAGAACCGCTGGTGCTGGGTGGCCGGGTTCCTCTCGACCTTGTGCTATGTGGTCGTCTGCGGAGCCGCTGGCTTATGGCTGCAAATGGGCTTGCAATGTTTTTATGTACTGCTGTGCGTGGCTGGTTGGCGTGCCTGGCGTGGAACACCCCAAGCACCCGAGATCTCCTCACCGAGCAAGCCTGAACTGAATATTAGTCACTGGAGCCTACGCGCCCAACTGCTGGCACTGGCGGGGACGGCTCTGTTCACGCTTGCCGGTTATTTCGCGCTGACTCACGTCGGGTCTGAACAGCCGCTGCTCGAGGCAGCGACCACCGCCGGCGGCCTCATGGCTACGTGGATGACGGCACGCAAGGTGCTCGAAAACTGGCCTTGGTGGGTGGTCATCGATACTGCCACCGCAGTGCTGTACTGGCGTGCAGAAATGCCCTGGACGACCTGGCTGTATGTGGCCTATGCCGCCCTCGCGATCGTGGGCTGGCGGCAGTGGCACACCGCCATGGCTGCAGCAACGAAAACGGCAACGGCAACGAGCATATGAATCACCCACGCCTCGGCGAAGTGTTGCCCCTGCTCCTTGGGCCAGAGGCCCTGCCCCCGTTTCGCGGCGCACACGAGGTGCGTTGGCGCATTATCAGCGGTGGCGCCGTGAACTTGCGGCTGCGCGTTCAGGCCCGCACCACGCATGGCCCGCAAGCCTGGTTCATGCGCCTCGCCGGTGCGGACAGTGCTGCACTGGGCGCCAATGCCAGCAGTGAGGCACTGGCCCATGCCGCTGCCGCCAGCGCTGGGTTGGCCCCTGAACTGGTCTACACCGACACCGTACGCGGCCTGCTGGTCACGCGATGGTGGCCTGGGCGTCCGTGGACCTGGCGCCAGGCGCGCCATGGGCTGCCCGCCTACGCCGCACTAGCCGCAGGGCTACACGCACTGCCGGTGCCCATCGAGCTGGCCATCGTGGATCTTGTTCAGGCCACCCGTCACCTGCTAGCAGATCTTCAGCAACCCACCACGGCCCACACCGCCGACCGACTCCACCGCTTGGTGGACGACGCAGAGCATCGGCTGGGGGAGGCTGCAGCGGATGTTTCCTCGATCGTGCATTCGGACCCCCACGGTGGCAACGTGCTGTGCAGCACCAGCGGGGCACTGCGCTTCGTGGATTTTGAATATGCCGGTCGTGGCAACCCGGTGCATGACCTGGCGATGTTTGTCACCAGCCACGACCTCAACCGTGACCAATGTCTGGCGCTGCTGGAGGCCTACAACACTCACCGACCGGCGCCCACCTTGTTGCACTTGCAGACCGCCTGCCAGCTGGCAGACACACTGTGGTTAGCCTGGACCCTGCAGGTCCAGGGCGGCGCGGCGCTGGAACAGATGCCGCGGGCTAGGCGTGTCTGGACCCGTCTAGCTGCGTTATCCTAAGAACCCTCTCCCGCCACGAGGCTTGCCATGCCAGACCTGAACGAACCCGCCGAAGACCCCCGCTTCGATGCCAACGCGCTGTACCGGGAAGACAATTACACAGACCGGCGTATCGGCACTATTCGCGTCCTCACGCCGGTGCTGCCGACTGGCGTCACTGACCTTGAGCGCGCCGTGGAATACAGTGGCCAGATCAGTGTCATCACTCCCATGGGAACGCTCCCGGTAGCTTTTGAGCTGCCCGGGCCGACGTTGGCCGAAGCCGCTGCAGCGTTCACCGTCGAGGCTCAGGCTGCGATCGAGCGCACCATGCAGGAGTTGCAACAATTGCGGCGCGAATCCGCCTCCGGGCTCGTGATCCCAGGTGCCGGTGGCGGCATGGGAGGCGGCATGGGAGGCGGCCTCGGGGATAGTTTCGGAGGCGGCGGCTTCGGCGGTGGTAGCCGCCTGCGCTGACCCCTAGCGCTTAAGCCAAAGCGCTGTAGCCGTGCCTTGCTGGTCGGTGGACGACCGGCAAGGCGCCAAACCAATGCAGTTCACCGGCCATGGCGGCCACTTCGCCAATCACCAGCAACGCGGGCGCGCACACGGCCTGCTCCCGCACCGCTTCCGTCAACTGGCTGAGCACCGTGAGCACCACGCGCTGCTCGAGCCGACCGCCGTTTTCGATGATAGCGACTGGAGTAGTCCCCGCACGCCCGCGCACCAGCAATTCACGCTGCACGCGTGCGCATTGCGCCACAGCCATGTACAGCACCAACGTACCGGTTTCTGCCGCCAGCGACTCCCAGTCGGTGTCGTCGGCGGAACCGCGGCAATGCGCTGTAGCAAAACGGACGCTGCGCGCGACCTCACGGTGCGTCAGTGGCAAGCCAGCCTGCGCAGCGCAAGCCAGCGCTGCGGTCACCCCGGGCACCACTGAGTAAGCAATACCCGCGGCGCGCAAACACAGCAACTCTTCGCCACCGCGACCGAAAATAAACGGATCGCCTCCCTTGAGCCGCACCACGTGCAAGCCCTGCGCCGCGTGGTGAACCAGCAACCGGTGGATTTCATCCTGCGTCACCGAATGTCCACCGCCCTCTTTACCGACTTCGATCTGCAGCGCATCGCGTCTTGCCAGAGCACGCACCTCAGCGCTGACCAAGCGGTCGACGAGGATCACATCGGCACTTTGCAAGGCCTGCAAACCGGCCAGCGTGAGCAGCCCGGCCCCCCCGGGCCCGGCGCCCACGAGCGTCACATGGCCACACACCGGCGCCGTGGCCGTGACGGTAGCGGTGGCGGTAGCAGTGGCCGATACCGCCGTGTGAATTGGCGCAGGCACCAGCGAGGCCGCTAGCGCTGCATCCGCCGCATCTTCACGACCAGCGCGCACCAGCCGCGCCACCTCGCCATCCATCCAGCGATCATAAAGTACGCGGCGCATAGCCGGCGCCGGCACCATGGCTGTGACTCGGGAGCGCCAGCGCGCAAAGAACTGCGCCAGACGACCCAGCCCTGCATCCAGTAGCAGCTCCACGTCGCGGCGAACCCGTCTTGCCAACATCGGCGCGGTACCGCCGGTGGATACGGCCACCAGCAACGGCGAGCGATCGATAATCGCCGGCACAATGGCGCTGCAGTGCGCAGCGTCATCCACCACATTGACGAACTTGCGGGCACTTTCACCAGCGGCGGCCACCGCGCAATTCACCGCCGCATCGTCAGTCGCCGCAACGACAAACCAGGCGGACTGAAACCATGCCGCTACCGCCAGCGACTCTACGCTAGCTGGCAAACTGGCTGACACGTGATGGAGGGAGCCAACCGCAGAAGCAGCGGCGTTACCAGCAGGGCTTGTGCCGACCAACTCCGCCAATGCAGGGTGCAGTTCCGGCGCAACCACCGTCACGCTCGCTCCCGCTTCCAGCAGGGCACGCACTTTACGCAGCGCCACTTCACCGCCACCTACCACGGCCACATGGCGTCCGTGCAGGTCTAGAAACAGCGGGAAATAGCGCATCAAGACTCTCCGCTGCGGGGACTAGATCGCGTAGTCGGGCTCGTGCAAGCCGCACTCGCGCTTCAGACCAAAGAATCTCGTGGCATCTGCGGACCCCGCCTCTGACAGCGGACGGGTGGTATGCCAGTCACCAATGGACACATAGCCCTGATCCCAGAGAGGATGGTAGGGCAGACCGTGCTGCTTGAGGTAGCGACCAACTTCGCGATCGGTCCAGTCAGCGATGGGCGCCACTTTAAAACGCCCCTCCTGCACGCCAAGCACCGGCACGCCAGAACGGCTCTCCGACTGATCACGGCGCAGTCCGGTAAACCAGGTGCGGGCGCCCAGACTGTCAAACAGACGACGCATCGGTTCCACTTTATTCATGCGGTTATAGGTGTCGATGCCCGCCACTCCCTGCTCCCACAGACGACCAAAGCGCGCTTCCTGCCACGCGGCGCTATGCTCTGCGCGCGCGACGTGCAAACGCAACTGCAAACGCTGCTGCAGCTGGTCGATGAACTGGTAGGTCTCCGGAAACAAGTAGCCTGTATCCACCACCACCACCGGCGTCTCCGGCGCCTGACTGACCAGTAAATGCAGCATTACCGCTGCTTGCGCGCCGAAACTGGAGGATAAAACTTGTGGCTGCGGCAAATGCTCGAGTGCCCAGGCGACTCTTTCTTCAGCGCCCAGCGACTCGAGTCTAGCAGAGGCTGCCGCACGCGCCGCCGCGTCAGTCAGCCAGACAGTGTGACTCTCCGGCATCGCGGTGCTCATGAATTGGCCGCTGAAGATGTACCCACTGCACCGCTGCGTACACACCAGTCGCCGAAGCTCTCCGCAACCTGCCGTCCGGCGGCCCAGCCTGCGAATAGCGGGTCCAGCGCCGCCAGAATCGTGCTCTCGTCGATGTTCTCGCGATACAGCACATTCAAGCGCGCCCCCAAGGCGTCGCTACCAAGCATCAGATTGTAGCGTCCAGGGGCTTTACCGATCAGCCCGATCTCCGCTACATAGGGCCGCGCGCAGCCATTAGGACAACCGGTAATACGCACACTCACAGCCTCGCCCGCCAAGCCGTGTCGTACCAGCAATTCATCGACACGGGCGCTGAAGGCCACTACATAGCGTTCGGCCTCTGCCATGGCCAGCGGACAGGTCGGTAGCGATACGCAAGCCAAGGCATCGCGCGCCACTCGCGTCACTGTCTCGTGGATACCGAGACCAAAATCCGCCACGAGTGCGTTCACCGCGGCCTTCTCACTCGCTGGAATGTCTGCGAGCACGATATTTTGGTTCGGCGTCAGCCGCAACTCACCCAAATTCCGCTCAGCATAAGCCCGAAGGCCAGCGCACCAGCGTTGCTCCGGACCATCAATGACCCGGCCTCCAGGCACACGTAAAGTGAGGTGCCAGCGTCCATCGATGCCTTCCACCCAACCAAAACGATCGCCGCGGGTCGTGAAGGTGAAGGGCTTTGGCGCGGCCAGCGGCCCGCCGAGGCGACGCGCCAGTTCTTCCTTGAACCACGGTAAACCCAGTTCATGGATAGTGTATTTCAAGCGGGCGTGCTTGCGATTAGTGCGGTCACCGAAGTCGCGCTGGGTCGTCATGACCGCTGCTGCTACCTCATTCAATCGCTCCTTAGGCAAGAAGCCGATTAAATCCGCCAAGCGTGGAAAGGTCGCAGCTTCACCGTGCGTGGCACCCAGGCCACCACCTGCCGTGAGGTTAAAACCAATGAGGTTTCCGCCTTCTACGATCGCGATAAAACCCAGGTCCTGCGTGTAGATATCGACATCATTGTGCGGCGGCAACACCACCGCTGCTTTGAATTTTCGCGGCAGATAGGTGGGACCGTAGAGTGGCTCTGGCTCCATCTCGCCAGTCAGCTTCTCACCGTCGAGCCACACCTCATGGTAAGCGTGTGTGCGGGGCAATAGATGTTCCGACAAGCCACGCGCATAGGCGTGGACTTCAGCGTGCAAAGCGCTCTCGGCGGGGTTCATACCCGCCATGACATTACGATTAACGTCACCACAAGCAGCAATGCAGTCGATGGCCACCTGATTCAGCGCCTGGAAGGCGTCTTTGAGATGGCGCTTGACCACCCCGTGCACTTGGAAGGCCTGCCGTGTGGTGAGTTTCAACGTGCCATTGCCGAATTCACGGGTCAGCGCATCTAGCGCCAGCCACTGTGCGGGCGTCGCCACGCCTCCAGGCAAACGGGTACGGATCATAAAACTGTAGGCCGGCTCCAGTTTTTGCTGCCGGCGTTCCTCGCGCAGGTCCCGATCGTCCTGCTGGTAGCTGCCATGGAACTTAATGAGTTGCGTGTCGTCATCGGCAATCGCGCCGGTGACGGGGTCCGCCAAGCTCTCCACCAGCGTTCCACGCAAACCGCGGCTACGGGTTTTGATGCCTTCGACCGGAGAGAGTTCAGCCACGGTATATTCCTTCAGTAAACATCGCGCAGATAGCGCTTACTCGTCGCCAAACCCGACAGCCAGATTTCTGCGGCCGCGGCATCCAGCCCGCCGGCGGACTGTGCGACCTCAAGCAAGGCAGCATGCACATCGGGCGCCATATGCGTGGCGTCGCCACACACATAAACACTGGCGCCGCCTTCCAGCCACTGCCATAGGTCAGCCGCGCGTTCGCGCAGCCGCTGCTGCACATAAATCTTCGTGGGCTGGTCCCGTGAGAACGCCAGATCCAAACGGTTCAAGCGACCGTCCTTCAGTGCCTGCTGCCATTCCAGCTGATACAGAAACTCGCTATCAAAATGGCGCGCGCCGAAAAACAGCCAATGGCGGCCATTCGCGCCAGTTTCGGCACGGTCTTGCACAAAGGCACGGAACGGCGCCACGCCAGTCCCCGGCCCAATCATGATCACATCGCGGGAGGTATCGGCAGGCAGACGGAAATGCTCGTTCCGCTCAATGTAAGCACGCACCACACCGCCGTCAGTTCCCCGACGCCATAGATGTGTTGAGGCTGCGCCAGCCTCGACCTCAGCCACCGTCAGATGCACTTCATCACCCACCGCCTTGCGGCTGGAGGCAATGGAATACAGTCGCGGCGCTAACGGGCGCAACACGGCGAACAGCTCCGCTGCACGCCATGCCTGCCCCGCCGCCACCGGAAACTGCTCGAGCACCGCTGCCACGTTCACGCCGGCCATGAAGGACTGCAAACGCACTGCCGCTTCCGGAGTCTTGGCGAGCAGCGCCTGCAGCTCCGCCGCACCAGAACGGGCGGCCTGCGCCTCGAGAAACGGACGCGCCACCCGCGTAATCTCCAGGTGTTCGGTCAGCCACTCTTCGAGCGGTCGTTCGAGTTTCCCGCGGGTCACCAGCGACGGCGCATCGGCCAGCTGCGCCTTAACCCGCGCCACCACCACCGGCGGGTTGAGTGGCCAAATCCCTAGCGAATCGCCAGGCTCATAGGCGAAGTCAGGGCCGCCTTCGAGCTCGTAGTGCAGTACCGCGCGACCCGCTGCTTTTGCGACAATCGGCTGCGCCGTGAGCACCGGCACTTCACGCGGCGTATCCCGTTCTGCCTGACGCACGGTGACGGGTGCAAAACCGCCAGCGGCCGACGGCCACGGCTCGCTCGCCACTGGCGCCATCGCTGCCACCGGTGCCGGCACCGCCGCGAGTACCGCGTCCAGCCAAGCTTCGGCCTCATCGGCATATTCCACATCGGCATCCACCCGCGCCAGCAGGCGCGTGCCACCCAAAGCGGCGAACCGTTCGTCGAGGAAATGCCCGGCCTCGCAAAACTTGGGATAGCTCGAATCACCCAATCCAAAGATAGCAAAGGGGGTCTGTTGGAATTTAGGCGCCTTGCGGCCGCTCAACAACTCCCACAAACCACGGGCCTCGTCGGGTGGATCCCCTTCGCCCTGTGTGCTCGCTACGGCCAACAGCGTGGTCGCTGCCGCGAGCTGTTTGCCGGTGACATCGGCGGCCGAGACCAGACGCACAGCATGACCGGCCGTAGCGAGTCGTTCGCGCAGCCGTTCGCCCAAGCGGCGGGCATTGCCCGTCTGCGAGGCGGTGAGGACCAGCACTGTATTACCCGCGAGCGCTGCTACCACGCCGCTGCCGGCCCCTCCCTGAGCCGCCCCTTGGACTCCTTGGGCCCGGGCGGCCAGATAGCCAGAAGCCCACCACAGTGCGGACGGTGGCAGGCGGGCCGCCAACTGCTCAAGCAATTGGCGGGATTCGGGGTCTAACGGCGTCGCCGCCGGGGCAGGATTCTCAGACATAAGCTGGGCATGCTAGAGCCCGACTGGGGCGGGTGAAAGCGTTTTGTCGTTATGGATCCATAACGAGGCGTCCGTCTAGGACAAAACCGGCTCCGAAGTCAGGTCCAAGCGTAGTTAAAACTGATGCTAATACGCTCGCTGGCTGCCGAATTGGGCGGCACCTCATGGCGCAACCAGCTCTCGAATAACACCACCTCGCCGGCACGGGCTGGCAGGGCGACCCAGGAACGATGTTCACGATCCGCATCCGCCCGACGCGGCGGCGCGGCCATGAACCGATCCAGACGCGGGTCCTCGAGCTTCAATGCCGATGCCCGCGGTGGTGTGCGCACGTAATACGTGCCGCTAATGACGGACTGTGGGTGCAGGTGCAAGCTGTGCACCACCCCCGGCGGCATGATATTCACCCAACAATCGGTCAGTACCAGCGCGCGGTCGCCCAAGGCCCACTGCAGGGCCACGGCATAGGCATCCACATGGCGGCGCAGACGCCGCTCCAGTTCCGCGAAGGTTGGCGACACCGTTTGCAGGCGGCAGACAGACCCATACGAGGTATACCCCCCCGGGTAGTTCTTGGCCGACCAGCGCTGGCCGGCCAGGTCATCTCCGGGCAGGTGCAAACATTCGTGTAATAACCGCTGCCGTAGCGGCTCACCGCGCGAGCGCATCAATGGCGCATGCCAAATCAGCGTCGGAAACAAGGTCTGCACGGACATTTAGTTATCTCCAAGGTCAGGCGCGCTGATTTTCAAAGCCGCATTCACGCTAGTGCCGCCACCGCCTGTTGTGCGGCCGCCAAAATGGACAAGGCAATTTCCTCCGGCGTGCGCGCACCAATCGGCAAGCCCACCGGACCCTGCAAGCGGCCGGCCAGTGTGGACGCTTGCCGGCCGAGACGATCCAATAACCGCGCCCGACGGGCGGGCGGACCCAATAAACCGATCCAAGGCGTGCCCGTTGCAGCCAAAGCCGCCAGCCAAGCCGCATCCACTTCAAGATGATGCGCCATGACCACGGCCACTTCCGCGACCAGCACGGAGCTGCTCACTCCCCGCGGATCGTGGCAGCGCACCGCCACGCCGGCCGGAAAACGGGCCGGGTCCGCCCAGGCCGAGCGATGATCCAGAACTGTCACCTCCCAGCCAAGGGCCAGTGCACCCGTGGCCAAAGCCGGCGCTTCTGCGCCGGCGCCACACAAGAGTAAATGCGGTGGCGGGGCCATCCGCAGCCACAACTGCTCCTCATCTGCTAATGGGTCTGCCACCAGCGCCGCATGGCCGCCGGGCAATGACCAGCCCGCTGCCGCCAGACCAGGGGCCGGTGCCAGCAGCACCGTACCGCTCCGCTGGCCGCGGGTGACCAGCCCCCACCGGCAGCTCTCGCCGCGACTGGCGGCGCGCTGCAAGCTGCACAGTGGCTCGAAACCCTGTGCCAACCCCACCGGCAACAGGTGGATACGCAACACACCCTCACAGCCCAACGCCAAACCGAAAAGCACATCCTGTTCAACATCACGGGCGTCGTAATGCACCACCTCGGCCACGCCGGTGCGCATCACACGCGCTGCTCGCTCGGCCAGATCAGTCTCCAGACAACCGCCACTCAACAGACCCGCTTGCCTGCCATCCACCGCAAACAGCATCAGCCCACCGGGCTTGGAATAGGTCGATCCCTCGGCGCCAGTAACCACCGCAAGACAACCGACGTCGCCAGCTGCCTGCAGGCTGGTAGAAAGGGCTGCCACATCGCGACGCAGGAACGGCGGCCGGCGCGCTGCGCCGGCGCCAAACGCCATCGCTATAGCCGTACTCATGAACAAGAACCCCACGTTTCAGACACTCAGTATAGACGTAGCCCACCGAAAATTACCTTAGACTGCGGCGACTACCTTCCCAGCGGACGGAGCCCCAAAATGCGCGTTTTCCACCTGGAGACGAACCTTGCGGACGCAGAGCGTATCCGCCGCGAATTGCTGCACACGCAGCCGGACCTTGAATGGGTGGTACTTCAGGATCGCGCCGCCTTCATGGCCGCACTTGATAGCGAACTACCGGCGCTGGTGCTCTCTGATAGCGCCATCACCCATCTCGCCGGCCTAGACGCCCTCGACTTACTGCGGCTACGTTCGCTCCACGTACCGTTCATTTTCGTCTCCAGCTCTCCGGGTGAAGCACAAACCATCAACGCCCTCATGAGCGGCGCCACTGACTACGTGCTGAAAAATCACCTGCAGCGTCTCGGCCCAGCCGTGCGCCGCGCGCTTGCAGAAACATGGGCACGGCAAGAACAGGAGCTCGCCGAACGCACCATCGAGGGGCAACAAAGACTGCTACGCACTCTACTGAACTCCATTCCCGACGCCATCTACGCTGTGGATGAACGCGGACGACTTACCATGGCAAACCCAGCTTTATTACGGCAGGCACATTTCACACTCACGGAGGCCATCGGCAGGACCTTGACTGAGTTGTCTTTACCACCGGCGCTGATGGAGGAAGCCGCGGCCGATGCCGCCTTGCAGCTGGGCGATGTCACACAGGTTTTTCGCGAACGCGCTGACCGACAACGGGACGGTAGCCTGCAATGGCGAGTGACCACCAAAGCCTTGCTCCGCGAGCCCTATAGTGACCATGTCACAGGCCTGGTCTCGATCAGCCGTGATGTCACTCGACAGAAACAACTGGAACGTGAATTGCTAGACATTAGCAGCCGCGAACAACAGCGTATCGGTAGCGACCTACACGATGATATCGGGCAGCAACTGAGCGGCATTCTGATGATGATGGCGGCGCTAAAACGGGACATCGCCAATGCTGCCCCAGAACTGGTCGAGCGCATTGAGCAACTGCACCAACTGCAACGTTCAGCACTAGATAACGTACGTACACTGGCGCGCGGCCTGTGCCCGGTAGAGCTGGCCCAAGGTGGACTCCCCTTGGCCCTCGAAGCGCTGGTTCGGCAGTTTCGTTCGCTGCCACAACCGCTCAGCCGGCTAGAAGTCGAAGGCGAATTTCCGATCAATATTGACGAAGAAACGGCTGTGCATCTATTTCGCATCACACAAGAAGCGCTGAGCAATGCCGTCAAACATGCCGATGCCACTCAGGTACTAGTACGACTACGGGGCAACGCAGACACACTGCAGATTGAAGTTGTTGATGACGGACGAGGGCTGGCGGCCACAGAATCACCAGCCACAGGCACCACCAGCCTTGGACTACACCTCATGCGTTACCGCGCACAAATAATCGGCGCAGAACTGGAGTTTCTCGCGATACAACCGCTGAGCGAGCGCCGGGGAACACGTGTACTCTTGTCGCTCAATCTGCGCCAATATGCAGCCACCCGCCTTCACGAGCAGCGTCACGGATGAAAATCGCCCGCCCCATGCTACTGATCACCACGCCCGTGGGCGTGCTTTGGGCCATCGTTGAGGCGTGGCGTTTCCACTGGTGGCTGGCCGTCTTACTGACCAGCCTCATCACGGTCATCAGCCTGTTTATCTGGCTGACAGTGCGTTATGTCCGCCGTGATCAGGCCGGCCCCGCCGCCAGCGCCTCCAGGGCTTCCCAGCGTTCGTAGGCTTTGAACAACTCTGCGGCGAGCGCCTGCGCCCGCGCCAATACCACGGCGGTTTCCTCACGGGGCGCGGCGTAAAAGGCCGGCGTCTGCATCTGTGCCTGCAGTTGCGTCTGTTCCTCTTCCAAGCTGGCAATACGCGTCGGCAACAGCTCCAAGTCGCGCTGATCTTTATAAGACAGTTTGCGCTTGCGCAGCAGCGGCGGCGCTGACGCGGGGCTGGCTGACGTTAGAGCCGCAGCACCGCCCTCCACCATCTGACCGGCGATGCCGGCAACACTGGTGCGCGCACCCGAAACGGGCCGCTGCCGTAGCCAGTCCGAAAAGCCTCCCACGTATTCGCGAGCGCTGCCAGCACCTTCAAAAGCCAGCACGCTGGTCGCCACCCGATCGACAAATTCTCGATCATGGCTCACCAGCAGCAAAGTGCCGGAAAAATCTGCGATGCGTTCTTCGAGCAACTCGAGTGTTTCCACATCCAGATCGTTGGTCGGCTCGTCCATCACCAGCAGGTTGGCTGGCTGAGCGAATAACCGTGCCAGCAGCAGGCGGTTGCGCTCACCTCCTGACAGCATGGACACGGGTGAATTCAGTCGCTCTGGCGGAAACAGAAAGTCCTGCAGCCAACCAGAAACATGGCGCCGCTGACCCCCAATAATCACCGTCTCACCACCGCCGGTAACGTTTTCCATCACCGTGGCATTTGGATCAAGCTGCGCGCGTTGCTGATCGAAGTAGGCCACTTCCAGCTTGGTGCCCTGTCGGACCGTGCCTGCATTCGGCTCCATCTGCCCAAGCAACAAGCGCAGAAACGTGGTCTTACCAACGCCATTCGGCCCAAGCAACGCGAGACGGTCGCCACGCATCACACGCAAGGACAAATCACGAATTAGCGGCTCACCGGCAAAGCCGTGAGTGAGGTTTTCCACTTCAAACACCAGCTTGCCAGACGCCTCCGCCTGTTGCACTTGCAGGCGTGCAGTTGCACCGCGGTCGCGTCGCTGGCGGTGCTCTTCGCGCAAGGCATACAAAGCGCGTACGCGGCCTTCGTTACGCGTCCGGCGCGCCTCAACGCCTTTACGGATCCATACCTCTTCCTGCGCCAGCCGTTTATCGAACAGCGCCGATTGGTCCGCCTCAACTCGCAGGGCCTCTGCCTTACGCACCAGGTACGCATCGTAGGTGCCAGGCCAACCCGTCAGACGTCCTCGATCCAGCTCAACAATTCTGGTGGCAACCCGCCGGATGAACGCGCGGTCATGGCTGACAAACAGCACGGCTCCACGGAACCCTTCTAGGAACTTTTCAAGCCACAGGATGGCATCCACATCGAGATGGTTGGTTGGCTCATCCAGCAACAAGACCTGAGGGTCCGCCGCCAACGCACGCGCCAGCAAAGCACGCCGCCGCCAGCCGCCAGACAGGTCGGTCAAGCGCGCCTCACCGTCCAGTCCTAGGCGCTCAAGCACCTCGCCGACGCGACGCTCGATCTGCCACTCTTCAGCAGCGCCAGGATCATGGGCGTCCAGCCCATCACGAACCACCTCAGCGACGGTTCGAGTGTCCTCCGTCAGGGCATCTTGCTGCAGTAAAGCCACCCGGATTCCAGGCGCACGCCAAGCCAGCCCACTGTCCAAAGGTTGCTCACCGGCAAACACCCGCAGCAACGAGCTTTTGCCCTCGCCATTACGGCCCAGCAAACAGACTCGCTCACCCGCTGCCACCTCTAGCATGGAGTGGTCCAGCAGAGGCCGCAGGCCAAAGGCGAGGGTGGCGTCTTGAAGTCGCAACAGAGTCATTATTCGTCCGAGAAAACACGTGCAGGGAGCGCACCGCGGGGCGGTAAGCTACGGAGTGTGCGGGCCCACCGCAAGCTTTGAGGTGCCGAAACGATGAAAGTTGCATTAGACGCAGGCGAAGCGCGAGTGATCGGCGTCCTGCTGGAGAAGGAAACGACGACCCCGGACCAATACCCGCTGTCCGTGAACGCCCTGAGCGCGGGCGTCAACCAGAAAACCAACCGCGAGCCCGTCCTAAGTCTCCCGGAAGCTGAGGTTCAGGCGATCGTTGACCGGCTCGTCCGGCAACGTTTAGTGCTAGAACGCAGCGGCTTTGGCAGCCGCGTACCGAAATACAAACAACTCTTTTGCAACACAGAATTCGGCTCGCTCCAATTCAGCAGCACCGAGCGCGCCATCGTCTGCGAACTGCTGCTCCGCGGCCCGCAAACACCTGGCGAATTGCGTCAGCACGGCCACCGCATGCACCCGTTCAGCAGCCTCGACGAAGTTCAGACGGCGCTGGACAACCTGGCGGCACGTGAGGACCGCCCTCTGGTGGTTCGCTTGCCCCGCGCACCCGGCGCCCGCGAAGCGCGCTGGGCGCACCTGCTAGGTGATGACGCGGAACAAGTCGCCGTGGCGGCGGCGGCAGGCGAGGCCTCCGCTTACGCCGGTGCCGTGGCCCTCGGCAGCTCTGCGAACGTCAATGTCTCAGGGCCAGCCGCCTTGTTGGCCCGACTCGAAGCGCTTGAGTGCCGCGTAGCGGAATTGGAGGCCCGTTTACCGCCTGCGTGACGACGCCACTCACGCCCTGTCTGCGGTGAATGCCCGACGGATATACCAAAAAAGGAACCCCCGAGACCGACAAGCGGAAACGGGGGTGCAGTATGAAATGGCGCGCCCGGAAGGATTCGAACCTCCGACCCCCTGGTTCGTAGCCAGGTACTCTATCCAACTGAGCTACGGGCGCGCGGCTGGGAACAGTGCTTACGATCACTGAGCCCAAAATTCTACCGCAGTATCGGGGTCAAGGGAACCCCCATTCAATGGTCCGTGCCGGCCTCCCGGTCATCAGACTGTTCGCCGAAGAGCTGCTGCGCCTTGCGCCAGACTTGCTCGCCAACCTTGGCGCCCATCGTGCGCGCTACCAGGTCGCCGTCTTTGAAATGGATACCGCCGTAGCGGCGCGAAATGCCCGCATCATCGGCAGCATCACGGAAAGTCTTCCAGTAAAGGGTCAGATCCTGCGCAGGCACCACGCCGGGCTCAATAATCGAACTGCCCTGCTTGAGGGTCACAGACACACCAAACTGGTCGCTACCGGTGAAGTTACGCAGTACCACCGCAGCGGCACTGCTGAAGGTGCTGTGACCCGAGGCGTACTCGGCAAACGGCGGTGTCGGGAAATTCGCCGGCTGATACGGTTTCCAGTTCGCACCGTCGATCAGCGTGTTGTCGCGGCCCGCGCCGTCCCAGGCACGCACTGGCTGCCCCGCGAACAGATAGCGGATGGTGGTCACCGGACGGGAGGCATCGTAGATCACTTTGGCATCCCAGCACACGATGCTGGCGTCGAGCAGTGCATTGCCCAGCGCAAAGAACATCTTCGTATCCTGGTCCACGGTGTGCTTATCACGCTCGGAAACAAAGGTTGCGAATAGCGTCCAGTGGCCCGGCGGCAATTCTGATGCCGGACCGTCGGCCCAGTACTCGGCCATCATCTTCTGACGGTCGGTCAGATGAGCACTGATGTTAAGAATGTCGCGTGACTGGGCGAGAAACTTAGACGAACCGTAGGCCACGGGGGGCGGCGGCAGGAACTGGGAAGCTGAAGTCAGCGCGAAGGGCGCCACGTTCCTCCAATGCGGGGTGATGAACTTCTGAGTGACTCCCCCGACCAGCAACGGCTGCCAACGGTTGACGTCATTGACGGTAGAAGGCGTATTCACTGGCTGGTAGCCGGTGTAGTCCGAATAAGCTTTACCAGCGGTACCATTGGGCGCATTACCCAACTGGTTGGAGCCGTCGGCATGACGGAACGTCAGCACGGCACCGCAAGCGGTGTTGGCCACGCCTTCTGGAGTACTGGTGTTAGTCGAGTCGCTCGGGGTGTAGCCCAGCGCAACGAGCTTGGCATCAAAATCTGCCTTGCGCGTCGGGTACAGATCCACCAGCGCCTTGTAGGCGGCGTAGCTAATCGCCTTGCGCTTGTTCGCGTCAGTGCGAGCGCCGGACGGCTGGCGTAAAGCACCACCCAGCTGCGTGCCATTTGCACGGCCATCGTAGGCGGCCCAGGCATCATAGACACAGGTATGGACGATCGAAATGGCGCGGGCGGTCATCGGCGGACCCGGTTTGGTCACGCGGATGGCGTTGAGCAGGGTGTTGTTCCATTCGACGTTAATGGTGTTCGCGGCACTCGTTGTTTGGACACTGCCCAACAAGGCAGCTCCCGCGATCAACATACGCATGGCGTGGTTGGCGTTCATGACATAGTCCCTCGGCTAGTCTTCAGTCATTTCTCCACCTTGCGGCAGAGCCCTTATCGGTCAGTCCGTTCCGCTGCGGAAACTTTGTCCGTACTGCGTGAATCGCTGGCCTGAGAGCCAAGGTACCTAGCAAAAATAAGAGATTATTATGATTTAACTTAACGCCTGAAAATAACAATATTATGTAAAATAAAGTCACCAAACCCATGGTCCATCCACGAGAGAAACTTCACCTGAAGGCGCGGCGTCCGCGAAAACAATGCCACCCTCCATCCCCATTAACCGAAAAGGTCCAAATACTGGCGCTCACCCAAGGCGTAACAAGAGCAAGCCACACGCTCAAGCCCAACCCGGTCGAGAATTTCAAACGCGCCCCGCCGGCAACGGATAAGCCGCTGCCCCTGCAACGTTTGGGCCGCGAGTGTTATTCCGACGCGCCGCACGCCGAGCAGCCGACCGAGAATCGCCTGCGTCAGCAGCAAAGACGAGTCAGCAGAACGATCGTTAGCTGAAAGCAGCCAGCGAGCCAACCGTCGCTGCACCGGATGGAAGTGCGCACAACCAGCGCTGATGCCTGCCTGCAGGCCTAAAAAATACAAGTAACGGAGAACCACCTCCCTGACTGTAGCCAAGGCAGCTACCTCCCGACGGAACCGCACGGCGCTCATGCGCAGCGCTCGACCACCACCAACCACCGCGCCGAGAAATGGAGAAGACTCCACGCCAAGGATGGACGTAGCACCCACCATCCCCTCATTGCCTACCAGCGCCACTTCCAGCGCAGCGCCCTCGGCCGTAGCGCCCATCAATGAAACGTAGGCTTGTAGCGGAAAATAGACGTACCGAGTGCGCTTCGAAGCCACCACAATCGACTGGCCAGCACGCAGCTCAACCACATCACAACGCCGAATAAAACCGGCGCGATCATAAGCCGGAATGCGAGCCAGCAAGGCGTTCTGCTCTTGTGCCAACAAAAAACCAGGACGACCGCGAGACATTAACCCGACCGGCAGGAGCTAAGCCGAGCCGCAGCGCCCACCCGCTCCATGGGCAAGCGCTGGCCCGAGCATCGAACCTTAGAACAATTCATGCGGTGCACGCAGCGAAGCACGTTCGGCTTCAATAGCGCCGCCACGCCAGGCGGCCAATGCACGCGCAAGCCAACCCCGCTCCTCCCACGCCGGCTCCAGCCCGTCCAGAACGAGTGCCGGATATTCCCACGGCACGTCATGACACCCGCTGTGCAAATAAGGGCTCGCCGCATTAGCGCGCCATTCCCCAGGAAATAACGTCACCACCCCGGGTACAAGCCCGTTACGACGTAATGGCAAGCCCCGCCCAAGCAGACGCGCCGTCAAGCTCGCCGGAAGATCAACCCCTAACGCCCGAGGCAGATGGCAAGCAGGCGTCGCACGCGGGTTCATTTCAATCACAAACGCAGCACCGGTGCGACCCTCAACCATAAAATCCACGCCCACCAACCCCGATATGTTCAGCTCCTGAACAATACGGCGGGTCGCCGTTTCCATTTCCGCGCTATTGACTTTACACACCACCGTTGATGGCCCCGTTGCGTGCTGTGTCCGCAACGCCTCCACGCTAATGCCAGCGAGCACCTCGCCATTCCAACAGGCCACCGCGCGGTTCGCGGGGCGTCCGACGATGCACCGCTGGACGAGCAGGGACGAAGGCGCAGGGCGTACCCATGCGAGCAACTGGTTAATATCTCGGTCAACGGCCGAGCGGAATATTGCTGACCATAAACGGGGCCGCTGCATCATGCGCAACAGCGCGCCCTCCGCTTCCGCTGACGTATGCGCAATAGAAACCCCCTTACCGCCGTAGCTGAAATCCGATTTAAGAACTACCGGTAAGCCGTGCAGAGCAATCCAATCCCGAAGGCCGGCCACTGAAGAAACGATAGCTGAGGGTGGAACGCGCACACCAAGACGACTGGCCAGCTCCATAAACTGCCCGCGCAATCCGGCGAGTAAACAGGCCTCCGGGCTGCCAAGCGAGCGTTCCAACAGTACTCGCAGCGTGTCCTGAGACGTTCCACTGGCTAGCGACCACCGATACAGACGCTGCAGCACCAGTGCAGCACCGTCATCCACCGGCACCACCAAATCTGGGCTGCACGCGGCAATAGCCCGACGAGCAGACCGCACCGGTACCAGTAACGAACAAGACAGTAGCTGGCGCACACAAGAAACGAGCCGTGCGGGGTTACCGCGGGGACATAACACGTCTACGTGACAACCGCCCTCAGAGAAGGCGATAGCCATCCGGGCAGCCAGCTGCCAGCGCAGCGTAGCGAACACCAGAATACGCGGCACGGACGGTCGATCGCTTAGTTCAGAGGAATCCATAAACGTTCCTTGGCAAATAGCAACGATCAAAGTCTGCTGAGCAGACGCCTCAAGCTCTGTTCGTAAACGTACTTAGTACGCGCGGAGACAGACCAGCCATCAACGCGCCATCGACCCTCTATCCCATGAACGCCCATCTGCCCGCCCGGCCCAAGAACACTCGGACCGATGAAACACCCGCCATGCTGCCCGGCCGCAGCGATCACTTGCGCCGTGCGTCGCCGCGGCGTGCTCGCAGGAACCCGACGCCGATGAGGATTCTTGCGGATCGCCCCATCAAACATTGGGGATCCGTCGTGAAAAATCTGGAAGACCAGCTACTCGCAGTGCTCATCACTTTACTGCTTGCGCCTTTGTTACTACTGGTCGCCGTGGCCATCAAACTCGACTCACCAGGGCCGGTCTTATTTAAACAGCGACGTCATGGGCTTGATAACCGTGAGTTCCTGATCTGGAAATTCCGCACGATGTACTGGGAGGCCTCCATGCCTCAGTTAGATCTACAACAGACTGCGCGTTTTGATCGCCGTGTAACGCGTTTAGGAAGGTTTCTTCGTACCTCCAGCATCGATGAGCTGCCGCAGCTCTTCAACGTTCTGCGAGGAGAAATGTCGCTCGTCGGGCCGAGGCCGCATGCCGTCGACATGCGTACCGAAAATCTTCTAGGCCAGCAGATCACCAGCCGCTATCCACAGCGACATCGTGTAAAACCTGGGATGACCGGATGGTCCCAGGTCAATGGGGCCCGCGGCGCAACGGACACCGTCGCACAGCTATTACAACGCGTCGAACTAGACTTGCACTACATAGAGCATTGGACGCTTTGGCTAGATATCAAAATACTTTTCATGACCACCAGAGAAGTGATGCGAGCCACCAATGCCTACTAAACTCGCGCATCACTATTGCCCGACGCTACTAGAGGTAGCACCGAATATCATGGCGATAATAGACATAGGCGTACTGGTGCTGCTGGCACTGGCCCCTACGCCAAACCTGTTGTTGTTACCAGAGATGCGCACTGCCCTATTAGTTACCGTTATTTTTCTAGTCCTTGTTCGAGAACAACGTCTAGGGCAGTGGCTGCACTTGGCCGCGCTAAGAGCCATCGTTGTCAGTCACATCGCCCGTTTTGTCGTTTTGGCGGTTTTAGTACTCGCACTTGGGCCCCTAACCGCGAACGCAGTGGGCTTTCCGGTCCTGTCCGTGGTGTTCTGGCTACTCAGTGGATTTTGTAGCGGACTGATACTGCGCCTACTACTGGTCTCGCTGGTACAGCTTTGTGAACGTCGCGGCCATCTGACTGACCGAGCGATTATTATCGGCGCACCGCATGACACTAAACGCCTAATGCAGAGGCTTCGAGACCTTGAGCCCGTAACCATCCGAGTCCTCAACTTATTTGCGCCAGACGCCATCGATGAGGTGATCCAATTTGGAAAAAAGAATCATCTGGATTGGATCTTCGTTGCGCGTCCAGCCCAGGAGATAGACGGCGAAGAGGCCTGGCTAGAGCGGCTTAAGTCACTGTCCGCGCCGATTGCATTACTGCCGATGGACGATGATATTGAGCCAATATCCGTCGATAATTTAGATTTAGACGGGTTTACCCCCATAGCCAAAAAATTTGGGCAGGAACGCTTCGGCTACGTAGTCACGCCAAATGCCGATCATTTGGTGCGCTTTGCTGAAGATCCCTCGTATCGAAAAATTTATGCTGCCGCTGACTATGTATTGCTCGACAGTCGGTTTATTGCGTTATGGCAACGCTTAGTTGGATCCAGCCTTCTGCGCGTTTGTCCGGGAAGTGATTTAACCGCGCAGCTTTTTTCAGAAGTTATCCGCTCTGAGGATCGCATTGTCCTGATTGGCGGAACCACCGACCAAGCGACCTATCTTCGCGGCAGGTATGGGCTTCGGGATGTGCGCCAACACATTCCCCCTATGGGGTTCATTCGGGACATGGCGGCTCTAGAGGAATGTCTTGAGTTCATTGAAACTTACAGCCCGTTTCGGTTTTGCTTATTGGCAGTCGGCGCGCCGCAACAAGAAATAGTGGCGGCGAAACTCAAAGAGCGCGGAAAATCTCAGGGGCTCGCACTATGCATCGGCGCTTCTATTAATTTCATAACGAAAACAGAAGCCCGCGCCCCACTTTGGATGCAAAGAATAGGAGCCGAGTGGGCCTACCGTCTATGCCGGAACCCCAAGAGGCTCGCTAACCGTTACCTCGTACGCGGCCCACGAGTTTTCAGTGCTCTCAGACGCCATCCGTTAGTGGTAAAGCCTTGATTCAGCTCGGACACGAACCTTCTGCGTGGCTAGGAGTGGATCATGGGGCCCATGCTGGATGTAGTCGACCAGCCGCGTCAAAGTGAAACCGGTGTGTTACCCAGCCTTCACCAAACAAGATTAGAGCTTGGTCGTAGTAATTACTACGTCCTGTGCTAAGCGCTTTGGCCAGCGCATCGTCTACACGCCGTTGCTGTTGCTGCAATTCCGCCTGGTCACCTAAGGAATGTAGAAATGGCAGTACCGCAGCCGAAAAACCGGAGGGAGAGTAATCAACGCGGAGCGCAGCCCCGGAGACTGGATCTACCTGCTCTGGTGGCACTCCTAAACTCCGCAGCATTCTCGCGTAGGGCTGCAAGAGACGCAGGGCATCATCTCCCGTCGCGCCTGACATTCCCGCCCACAAGTAGACGCGAATGGCATCATAGCTACCGCGCGGTGGCCTCTCAGTGTCATCCCATACCTCGCCTAGCGAATCTACCACGACGAGATCTGGGGCGACGCCTGCTTTAAAAATACGCGACGTCATTGCTGAGTAAGTAGCCCACAACGCCTTCCACGGACCCGTTGGCTGGGCATTTTTTAAATAGGTGAACAGGAAACCAGGGTAGTAGCTGGGATTAACGCGATACCGGCCTTCATCCAACTGAAAACCAGATGGACCAGGCAGCAGATACTGTCTTGACCCCACTTCTACCACCTCGCGGTGACTGATTTGATCAAGCAGCTCGTAGCCGACGCGGGTATATCGCGGCTGCTGCCACAGCCGCCCTGCCTCTAACAGCGTGTAGGCCAGCCACAAATCAGCATCACTCGCGGAGTTCCGGTCCTTGACCCCCCAGGTCCCATTCGAGCGTTTCCCCCAGTGCCATGCGGGGAGCTCACGCCCAAGGCGTCCGCTGGCCAAGGACCGAGACGTCCAGTGTAGTACCCGTTCGAACAACGCCGGGTCATTGGCGACCAAAGCAAAGAAAAGCGCATAAGACTGTCCCTCAGAGGTGGTCTTATGCTCGAAGGTGACATCTACCACCCTACCGTTAGGCTCGACGAACTGTTCAGTAAACAGCGTCCAAGCAGGCCACGCGGGCGCAGTAGCTTCATCTCTCGTACTGCAGGCGCTACAGACAGCCAAAAGGACCAGTGGAAGAGTTCGAAGTAACGCTCGTTTCATGACCGAATACTCCGCACTCCCCACGGGTCTAGTCTGTCGCTTAGCGCACGCCGCGGCGGATTTAAGGGCCAAAAGCGCGGGGATTACCCCGGTTGTTGGCTTAAGGCGGTGGTGCCAAACGGAACGCCGTAGCGGAGAACGCCACTCTAGAAGGATTAAAAATCCCAATGGCCCCGCTGGTAGCGCCTGCGGGTATAACGACCAGCAGCTGGGTGTCGCTAATAACCCGGACGATGGCGTGATGGGCGGACCCCACCCACGCATGTGTAATGCCCGTAAACCCTTTTCCAGTGACCGTTACCGACGTACCGACAGGCCCTGAGGCGGGAAAGAACCGCGCAATAACGGGCTGCACATACCCAACAGTAGCGGGGACCCCAATCGGCGCTCCCACCACCGGCTTCACCGTAAAAACCGTGCTGGAGGTAACCGACCGCGCGGCATTGAACAGACTAATGTAGCCGGTACTCGCATTGGCAGGAACGGTGAACTGCAGGCGCGTATCACTTATCACTTTGAATTGATCAATATTTCCAGCCCCTAAGGTCACACGATTCAGGCCGGTTAACCCACGACCGACCAGCGTCACTAAAGACCCGGGCAGTCCCGCGGTCGGCGCAAAAACCAGCACCGAAGGCTGCGGCGCACCACCGGGCACCGGCACGCCTGGTGGAACCACGCCACCCGTGACCGGACCCACCGGCGGCGGTATTGGCTGCGCAGAGCCCCATAAGCGGCGTAACAGCGACAGCTTGTCTTGCCGGACTGCCAAGCTGTCATCCAGGATACCGCCGGTGTCCCCGCTGTTTGGGGTATAGCACCAGTAGAAAGAACTACGCATGCCTTTACGAATCATGTAATCCACTAAGGCTTCCTGCCACACTTTGTCCTGCAGTCCACCAGTCCCCGTGCCATATTTTCCGCCCCATTCTCCAATGACTACCGGATGGATAGAAGCGAACTGCCCAAACAGCTGCTCCCAGTGCGCGGCGAGATTATTCGGGAAATTCCCTGCTGCAAAGGAGGATTTCACCCACACGTCTGGGCCATAAGTATGCGGTGACAACACCAGCTTTGAGAGTGGGATATTCAAGGGTTGGTACGCTTGGGGCTGAAAATCTTCGCCCCAGTTCATCGGCATGTTGGACACTTCCCGTCCATCCCAATTGCCGTTGATGCCCTGCACGAAAATCAGCAAATTGGGGTTTGCCGCGAGCACAGCCGCCGCGGCACCCTCAGCTGCAGGCTTCCAGTAATTCGCGGCATCCGTCATCTGGCGGTCCCCCGTACTCCAACGGACCACTCCATTGGGCTCGTTGTACAGGTCGACACCCATGAAATGCGATAAGCGCGCATATCGCTTAGCCACAAACACCAAGTCCTGATGCCATTGCTCAACAGTGTAAGGAGCATTGTTCCAAACCAACCCATAGTCCGCAGGACGACTGACAAACCATGTTGGATATTGTCGTTGGCGCGATACGCTGTGGAAATCTAGCAGCAAGTACAAGCCTTGTCGGTCTGCCTCCGCCATCCACAGATCTAACACCTCCAACGGCGTCTTACCGATCAAATCCGCATTCTTCGCCGGCTCTACGTAACTCAACACATTAACCGGAGTACTTACATGGAGCGTGTCCGGCACAAAGGGGACCCGAATCGCGTTAAACCCCAAAGACTTCATCTGCGCAATCTGCTCTTTCCAGCCCATCGTCCATAAGTACTGCGGCTGCAAAATGCCCGAGTTAAAACCGTAGTGACTAATGCCGCGTAGCTGAATCTCCTGACCGTAACCATCATATAGGCGCCCGGCCTGCGTGAAGTAACCAGCCGCAAGAGTCCATCGGGAAAAACCGGTCAGTAGAGCCGCCGCCCCGAGCAATACAACCCACCACTTCAACCTCTGGATCCTATTCATGTGCTAGCTCCTAGTTAAACGAGTAGGAGCGACTCCACCATGACCCACCGGCCCGGTCCAACACTCGCCGAGCCTCAAAGGCGCTTTGAACCGAATTTTGTGGATATCACCGCGCAAACCGTCGCGACTCAACGACACTCCCCCTCCGCCCGAATGTTCGCTGCCGGACAGATAGCGTTCGCCGCAGCCATTACAACTACACCCGTCATATCAGCGATAGTGCTGGAACGCGTAGTCAACACGTGAGGGATGTAACCGTGAGCGACTTCCCCGTAGTCGGCAGACCAACGCCCTTGCCAGTAGCACCTTCATTTCTACCGGTAGAGTTTGCCGCCGCAACCATTGCGCCAGCGCAAATAATCGCCATGCTGCGCGCACGCTTAGCCGTGGTGTTGCTACTGCTCTTCTGTGGCCTCGCAGCTACCGTCGTCACTCTCACTTTATGGCCGCGAACGTATCTCGCAACCGCTGTATTGTCCGTCAACTACGAGATCAGTGACCCGCAAAATGGTGAAAATCTACCAATGGCGCAAATAGGAAGTTATATCGCTACGCAGCAAGCTCTACTGCAAACACGAGAGGTCCTCGTGCAAGTCGTCCAGGATCTTGGCCTAGCGACGGACCCTAACTACCGACGTGGGTACAAGCCAACCGCGGGAAACGTGGATGACTGGGTGGCAGCAGCGTTGTCTCGAAACCTTTCGGTATGGCAGGGAAGCGGTGGCAGCCAGCTGATCTATGTTGGTTTTACCGCCCGTAGTGCGCACCTGGCCGCAAGGGTCGCGAACGCCGTAGTAGCGGTTTACCGCGCGCAGCAAAACGCTCGAATGTCCGCCGTCCCAGCCGAAAGACAGGCCCGATACAACGCTGAGCTCAGTCAGCTGAAAAGTAAAATGGACGACGCGCAAGAACAGCTGACCACTTTCAACAGCAGAACCTCACTGGTCAGCCTTGCCGGAAACGCGGATCTTGGGCCACTGATGGCGGCACAAAATAACTTAGCCAATGCTCAAGCGGCCAGACGCGAGTCGCAGGCGCGCATAGCAAACGCTCTCTCACCAGCAGGCGCGGCAACAGGATCGGCACAAATTCGGGACTTGGTCGCACAACTTGACAATCAAGACGCAAAGCTCGCACAACTAAACAACGAATTCACGCCAAAACACCCATTGATCCTAAAGGTGATGCAAGAACGTGAAATCATTCAGGCACAACTGGCTGCCGCTATGAAAAACTCCACCAATGATGCGGCGATGTCTCTGCGAAGCTCTGAGCAAGTGGAACAAAGTCTACGTGAAGAGGTTGCCTTTGAAAGGTCCAGACTGATTCGCCAAGGCGCCTATCGCGATGAAGCAGCAAAATTACAACTGGCACTGGATTCCGCGCAGACGGTTTATAAAAAATCTCTGGAGGGTTATGACGCCATGGTGTTTGCAAGCACCGGTAACACCAACAATTTAAGCGTTGTTAGTCCTGCCACCCCACCCGCAGAGGCGACGAGCCCGCGCCTGCTCCGCGGGCTTGCAATCGGCATGGTCTTGTCGCTCGGTTTTAGCATCGTGCTTCCACTTGCGTACGAACTATTAAATCGCCGCGTAAGATCTCGCCACGATTTAGAGTCCGACCACGGAATACCGGTACTCGCAGAACTATTTTCGAGCCGGGCACGATAGTGAAAGTCGCGCGTGTGTATACACCGAATGGGTCGTTGACCAAGTCTATATCATTTGGTACGCCAGACATTAGCATCGCCATGGCAAACGACCCACGCTCCGATCGATGCGAGGAAATTCGTCGTCTACGCACAGAACTGATGTTACGTCGCGAGTCCCACGATCGTGCTGAGGTCATTTCCATTGTTAGTGCGAAGCCGCAGGAAGGACGGTCGAACGTCGCCGCCGAATTGGCTATCGGCTTCGCACAAACTGGTGCACGTACGTTGTTGGTGGATGCAGATATGCGCAACCCGACACAACACCAGCTGTTTGGCACCCATGACGGCCCAGGGCTAAAACAGCTACTGGAAGACGGCCATGAACCTGTGCTGCATCAACTACAGCATTTCCCAACATTAGAAGTTATCACGGCTGGAGATACCCCCACCCACGCTCTGGAGCTTCTATCGAGCTACACGTTGTTGCGTCAAATAGAGCGTTGGCGGGAAAGCTATCAATTTGTACTCATTGACACCCCGGCGGTCTCTCGCTGGTCCGACGCTGTCGCAATATCAGATGCCGCGGGTCGGGCCCTCGTGGTTACCCGCGGGGGTCATACGCGGTTTACGGACTTACGGGGACTGCTACGCCGGCTGGCCGCGACGCGCTGCAGAGTCATGGGCGCAGTGGTCAACTATTTCTAATGACCTCCATGAACGTCGTCACCGACAGCCAGTTTATGTTGCGGCGCAGCTCGGCGTGGGTTCCGGACGCGGGTCACGCAAAACTACTGACCGCTCTTGTCTGGTTTCTCGCACTACTGATGATATTGCCAGAGGGACTGGACTATGATCGTCTTGCTAACAGCCATGCCCCGGAGTCCGGTAGCGCGATCAGTCGCTTGCTATGGTTGTTCCTGTTTTTGTTTAGCGGCGTTGCCATCCTCTGGCGCAGCCGGTTAGCGTGGCAAGTTCTCCGCTGCCTTAATCCATATCTCATTGGGTTTCTTGTTCTCGCCGGCGCAAGCGTTTTATGGTCCATCGACCCGGCTTTATCCTTGCGCCGTCTATTTCGCTTGACGGCTATTGTTAGCGCATGCCTTGCGTTTACTTTATACAAATGGCATCTCCGTCGTTTTCAGGACGCGTTACGTCCTCTTATTACCTACGTACTCGTAACATCTCTCGTGTTTGGCCTTTGGTCGCCAACCCTTGCGATCCACCAGGAACAGTCCGCCGAGCTGTTAGGGGCGTGGCATGGCCTGTTCAGCCACAAAAATGGATTCGGGGCTTTTGGATGTTTGGGTGCCTTGTTTTGGCTGCACGCATGGCTTTCGGGTGAAACCCGATGGAAAAACGCTGGACTGGGCGTCGGGATTTCAGTCACTTGTATCCTACTTTCACGTAGTTCCACCGCCCTAGTCGCCACTATTTTGGTGTCGGTTTTCTTTCTATTCACCATCCGGGCAAAACCCGCTACACAGCGCTGGCTGCCGGTTGCAATCGTAGGCATCACCATCGCCACGTTGGTCGTGGCGCTGGCGGTGATCAACGTTATTCCTGGCCTTAGCGTCCTGCTAGCTCCAGTGACTGCTCTAACTGGAAAAGACAACTCGCTCACCGGCCGCACGGAGATATGGTCGATCGTACTCGAGCATATCCAGCAGCATGAACTGCTCGGCACAGGGTATGGCGCCTACTGGCGGCCAGTAGCCTCCGTCTATGCAGACTCAGGAATTTTCCTCGCGAGAATGAGATCGTTTTATCCCGGCTCTGCTCACAACGGCTACTTAGATATCACGAATGATCTCGGCTGCGTTGGATTGCTAGTGCTAATTGCATTTCTCATTAGCCACGTCTTCAGGAGCCTGCGCTCAGCGCGCAGGCAGTGGCCGCAAAGCATGCTCCATCTCGGGATATTCTTTGAACAATGCGTGACCAATCTTTCAGAAAGCCACTGGTTTAACTCCACTAGTGTTTTTCTAGTCGTCGTCACCATGTCCAGCATTAGCTTGTCTCGCTCAGAAGTGCAGGAGCGTTTTGAGAACGCTTACTTATGAACCGGCCTCTAACTAGCACGACAACCGCGAAGCTATTGCCATCGCTAGATGGCCTACGCGCTGTCGCGATTGGATTAGTATTGCTGGCGCATTCAGGTTTCCAATCATGGGTCCCCGGCGGCTTTGGAGTTACGTTATTCTTTGTAATTAGTGGATATCTGATTACATCATTAATGCGAAGCGAAATAGACACATCCGGTAAGTTAAATCTTCGTAACTTCTACCAGCGTCGCTGCCTAAGACTCTATCCCCCGTTGTTACTGGTCATTATTATCACTGGCGGACTTTCGCAATACGGACTCATCGACGGCGTTTATTCGCCAGGGGGACTTTTAGCCGCGCTGCTCTACTTTTCTAACTACCAATTAATATTTGGAAATTTCTCAGGTGTTCCGGCTGGCCTAGGAGTGCTATGGTCGCTGGCAATAGAAGAGCACTTCTATTTGGCATTCCCGCCGCTTTTCATACTATTGCAACGCCGATGGACGCCCATCAAGATCGCGTACTTGCTGGCGTTGCTGTGTGCCGCAATCCTCGGCTGGCGGTTCTGGCTTTACCAGCGCGGCGCCTCCGAGCACTACTTACAGATGGCAACAGATACCCGCGTAGACGCCGTTCTAGCGGGATGCTTAATGGCGCTGGTTCGGCACCCAACGCTCGATCCAATACCGAATCTCGGAATTCGAAAAATTTGCGCTGTGGTGGCTATCTGCGCCTTATTTATTTTGACCTCTTTATTGTATCGAAACGAGCAATTTCGTTTAACGCTCCGTTACAGTTTACAAATTGTTGCCATTGCGCCGCTCATTTATCTTTCGGTAACACATTCAAGTTTAAAGCTCTTTAGCTGGCTTAATTGGGAGCCGCTTAAGTATGTCGGGCAGCTGTCCTACGTTATCTACCTTAGTCACCATGTTATTTACTTCGCCATTGTTCGCTATGGGAATAGCATTCATTGGACCATTCGTGTGTTGGCCGTGGTCGTCGGCACTGCAGTTTTTTCAATGCTGGTGCATCACTTGGTGGAGCGGCCGTTCGCCAAGGTCCGACGTCGACTACATAATTATTTACTGCAGGAACATAACATGGAAACTTTCACGGATGGAAGTAAGCCATCTATCCACGCAGAAATAGAGACAGCCAAAATCAGTGTCTGTATTGCGACTTATCAACGACCTGAACGTCTTCGCTTGCTGCTGAATGACTTAACCCAGCAGATTCATTGTCCGTATGAAGTGATCGTCGTCGACAACGATTGCCACGGGAGTGCTAGAGACGTCGTTGTAGCCTGCCGATCGAATGGCGCGCCGTTTAAAATGACCTACGCAATACAACCAAAAAAAAACATCTCCGCGACCAGAAACCGTAGCGTCGAGCTTGCCTCAGGTGATTGGCTGGCCTTTGTGGACGACGACGAGCGCGCGCCAACGGACTGGATTCAACGTCTGGTGGCTTCTGCCTACCGGTACCGTGCGGATGGGGTGCTCGGCCCGGTATTGCCGGGGATACCGCCGAACGCTCCTACATGGATTCGTCGCGGAAAGTTTTATGACTGGGCGCGAATTAAGACGGGCGAGGTCATCCCTCCGAACGGGCTACGTTTTGGCAATGTGCTGCTGTCCCGCGCCAGCTTAAGTCGACATCGCCAGGTGTTTGATCCCCATCTTGGTTTAACCGGTGGCGAGGATGGCGATCTTCTCAACCGCCTTCGACTGGGAGGCGCGAAGCTTGTGTGGTGCGACGAAGCTGTCATCCATGAGCCGGTTGAAGCTAAGCGCTTGTCGCTAGGCTGGCTGCTGCGGAGATCGTTACGTGGCGGACAGGACTTCGCAGCACATACGCTGCGTGGACGATACGGACCGTTGCCGCTATTAGTTAAATGGGTATTTTTTGCAAGAGCACTTCTGCAAATGATCGCGGCCTTAGCGCTGACGGTCGTGACCGCTCCCTTCGGCCGACACCGTTCTGCGCGCTGGTTAATGAAAGCGGCCGCCAATGCAGGAAAGCTTTCCGTGCTAGCCGGGTGGCATTATCGCGAATATGCGAGCACGTCGTCATGACTGACTCGCATCAGTGGTTTCACTCTGCGATCGTTGTCATTCTCTATGGCTCGATAATCGTATTGGCAGTTCCTACTCTAGCCGCTACGCTTTATTTAACTATATTGACAGCCCTCTCTGGAAAAACCGGGGCTCCCGCTGTCGACAGCAGCCCGAAGCTACCACTTAAGTTTGACATTGTCGTTCCTGCGCACAATGAATCGCTTGGCATAGTATCTGTGGTTCAAAATTTACGCGCAGTAGATTGGCCTACGAGCCAATTTCGTATTCTAGTCGTGGCGGATAATTGCACTGACGATACAGCGGACCGCGCTGCTGCTGCAGGCGCGTATGTCCTGGTGCGAAACAACCTTCTCTTGCGGGGAAAAGGCCACGCATTGCGCTATGGCTTTGATGTTTGTCAGGCGGACGGCTGGGCTGACGCACTGGTGGTCATAGACGCGGATTCCCGCGTTTCAACTTCATTACTACAGACATTCGCTTCGCGACTACAACAAGGCGCGGCTGCCGTTCAGGTGCATCACGGCGTACTCGATCCGTGCCAGTCACGTCGTATTCGACTACTGTCGATCGGCATCGCCGCGTTTCATCGCGTACGCTCGCGAGCGCGTGAGCGCCTTGGCGTTTCTTGCGGCATTCGCGGAAATGGCTGGTGCGTCTCTGCAGCGGTCGAGCGCGCCGTACCGTTCACGGCCTATGGCCTAACCGAGGATGTTGAGTACGGGATCCGCCTAGGGCTCGCTGGTTATCGCGTGCATTACGCTGATGAAGCCGAGGTGCTGGCCAGTCTCGTGACCGACGCCGCTGGAGCCATTTCCCAACGGCAACGCTGGGAAGGCGGTCGCAAACGTTTACTGCGTGAATTTCTGCCCGCTCTGATGGCATGGAATCCTAGGGGAACCCGCAAAATCCGCTTCGATCTAGCCGCAGACTTACTTGTCCCTCCCTTAGCGGCAGTCTTTATCGCGATCGCGCTGTTATCTATTCTAGCTTTCACTGGCTATGTTGCCACGATGGCGCCAGAGCAAGGCATGCACTTTCTCTTTTTGGGGACGTTATCGGTTTTCATGTCGCTTTTATTGCTAATGCACGTACTTCGTGGATGGAGCTTGAGCGAAACCGGCTGGACGGGGTTGCTAGACTTATTGCTCGCGCCGCGGTTTATTTGGTGGAAGCTTAAGCTAGCTCTGAAACCTAACTCCGCGGCCGAGTGGGTCCGCACCCGACGCGTGCCGCCATGAAAAAAACCATCGCCACCGTAAGTGGTAGCCATTTCTTACAACTGATCAGTAGCGCGGTTCTTGCCCAGGCAGTACTTTCCGCAGCAAATTTTATGGTGGGTTTACTGCTTATTCGCACTGCCGAGGTTAGAGACTACGCTCATTATGTTTTAGCAATGAATGCGCTGCTTCTAACCGTTTCTCTACAAACCTCATTTTTCGGTCCACCGCTATCAATGCGCGTACCTGCTTTAGACGCGCATCAGCGAGGCCTGATGGTCACCGGACTCGCTTACGAACAGAAGCGAGCGCTAATTCGGATTGGAAGTAGTTTGGCTGTCGTAACGCTTTTGTTACAGGCCTTCCGGTTGATAGATAACACTACAGCAGTCATTTCCTTCGCGACGCTATTGGCCGCCTTCTTGTCGTTAAGGAGAGAATTTTTACGCCAAGCCATGTTTGCTCTCCGCGATTCCCATGCGGTATTGCGTGCTGACGTGCTGTACGTCGCAGTGCTTTTGATCGGCGCATTGGTAGCGTCAAGAACCTTACGCCCAGTCCCGTTTGTTTTGTTATCGCTCAGCTTGGCCTCGTGGGTGACCTATCGTTGCCTACGGAGGAGCTTGCCGTTTTTGATTGACCATTCGCCGCAACAAAAGTCTAGCCTGCTCAGGGATATTTTACCACTCACCGCCTGGTCCACTGGCGGCGCCGCCGTTTATTGGATTTTCAGTCAAGGCTTTCTTTATTTAGTAGCCGCACAACTTGGCCTGGCTGCAGTCGCGGCACTTTCGGCAACCCGCTTGCTACTGATGCCTCTTAATTTATTATCCACGGGTGTCGGCGCTTTGCTTGCGCCCGCAGCAGCCGGGTGGTTGTCACAGCACGGACGGCAATGGCTTATTAAACGATTACTATTGGCCTCGGCGGCACTGGGGAGCATTACGCTGACTTACGGCGTTCTGGCCTGGTCGTTCAGCGGACCACTGCTGCACCTGTTGTTCAAGCGGGCGATTCCTCAGGGCGGCCTGCTGATAGCGCTCTGGAGTGTGTTGTATGTTTCCTTGGCCATTCGCGACCAGGTCACTTATCTGCTAACCGCTCTCGGCCGTTTTAAGTCCATGTCACTGCTGACATTGTTCTCAGCCGCGGTCGCCATGGTCAGCTGTCTGATTGGAATGGCCCACTGGGGCACGGTAGGTGCGCTGGTGGGTATTATTGTGGGGGAGATGGTGAATGGATTGGGGATTGCGGCGCTGGTGATCCTAGCTCTGCGAGGACCGAAATCTCTGCCTCTCACGACGCCTGTCGCTGGCTGAACCCATCAAGGCGCGTCCGTCAGCTGTGACGGAATAGTTTTCCGGGCATCGACCCCAATAGCTCCGCGCTGGAGATTCTTTGTAATTCGCCAAGACCCGCGGCCTTGATCCACGCATCGATGGGGTGTTTTTCGATCGCGGTCAGTGGGCGGCGAAGGCTCTCGTTGGGCGATGGGGTCTTTAGTGTTTCGAGGGCTTCGATTCGCGAAGGGTTGGCGCGCTCAGAGATTTTCGGCGCTACAGGGTTCCTCCATCTGCGACGCAGATCGCCAATGCGCCGACGTAGATCGGGAACGCCTCCCTTGCGGTACATTTGCAGCACCCGCGTCTGGGTGACGTCGGCTAACCATCGGGACTTGTAGACGGAAAATCCGTTCAGCAGATTGAATTGGCTGCAGCCACGCCGTAAGGACTCTTCGACGCACAGCGCTAGCATTGGCGATCCGGGACCGACCTTCGCGAGCCGCTCATCGTAAGCCAGCTGTAGCAGATAAGATTTATCGAAGAAGCGGCCAGTGATAATGCCGGAGATCGGCTCGCCATCTAGGAGCAGTATTTTTATAGTCGTGGTTAATGGCGCAGGCGCCATCACCAACTTTCGAATATAGGTCTCGCGTAACAGGTTTCGGTTCACCCCAGCGCCGACGACGGCCTTCCAACTATTGGACTCCACTACTCGATACAACTCAAACAGAGCGGGGATACTGGCTGGATCGTCGGAACTCAGAACCTCCACTGTCCCAAGCTCCGCCAGACGCCGACTTTGCCGGGCCAGTGTGCTGCGCATATTGGCCGACATTTCTGCGTAGTAATCATTCAGGCCGGACCAACGAAGATGGATGGTGGCATTTTCGTGACTATCCCAATCGGCTAGGCGATAACGCCCGTCGTTTAGCGGAGCGGGCAAGGTAGCGAGCGGCGAATCTTCCTCTTGCTGGTGCAGCTCAAGCAAGCTCCAGGCATTCCCTTGCGCCGCCAACCACTGGTGACAAGCCGCGGCCACGTCCGGTAGATCTGCTTCACGTGCCACGACATGTGGCCGGTCGGTGTCGTGCACCACCAAAAAGCCGACGCGCGACGCCGGCAACCCGAGAAACCGACCTGCGTGGCGCTTTAACGCCACATAGCCCACTGGATTGGCGCCACGGAAGGCCACGAGGAACCAAAGCTCAAAGCCGCGCCCCCCCGGATAATATTCATCATAGAGAAAGTAGTGCTGGTAAAATTCGAGAGTTGAAAATGGGTCAGGACGAGACGAGCTGAGGTTAATAGCGTTCAAGGCTTCACGGAGCGGGGAGACTTCCTCAAGAGAAGCGTAGCAACGAATCTGTACCGCCTCTTGAACGGTCGACGACGTCTTGGCTTCTACCACGGGGTTATGCCTTTCAAGCCAGGCCGCACCGAATAGCGCAGCTCGCGAATGAGTGTAGGGAGGGCGACACCTACACTCTGTACGCTTTCGAACCTTTCAGCCGCGCGTACGCCGGCCCGAACCGCAGGTCAGCTCTTCACGCTCCAGCAGCACACCGTCCTTCTAATACCAAGCGTCGGGTAGCGCCGCTTTGCGACGGGCCACGAAGTCTTCCAGCGCTTCCCGTCGAGCGGGGTCGATGGCCGGTGTTTCATAGTCCGCGAGCAGCTGGTTCCAGCGCTCGTAGGCGCGCCGTGGAGCCTCTTTCGAGCCCTGTTCTTCCCACTGTTCGACACTGTTGGAGTCTGATAACTGGGCCTCATAGAACGCCGTCGAGTAATGGTTCAGCGTATGCGCCGAGCCCAAAAAGTGCCCACCCGGCTCCACATCCGTATAGGCGTCCACGCCCAACTGCTCGTCGCTGGTGTCGAACCCACGCAACACCGTGGCGTAAGCCCCCAGCCGGTCGGCATCCAAGACTAATTTTTCATAGCCCGTAGCCAAGCCTCCCTCCAGCCAGCCGGCGGCATGTAACACGTAGTTCGCCCCGCCGAGGATCGTTGACAACATGGAGTCTGCGCTTTCGGCAGCCGCTTGGAAGTCCGCCACCTTTGAAGACGTGAGCGCGCCGCCGCAACGCAGCGGCAAATTTAGGCGCCGCGCCAACTGGCCGATGGCGAGGTTCGACATGAGGGGTTCCGGCATCCCAAAGGTAGGCGCTCCGGAACGTAGGTTCATCGACGAAAGAAAATTGCCCAGAATGAACGGCGCACCGGGACGCACCAATTGCGTGAATGCCCCGACAATCATCGCCTCTGCCAACGCCTGCGCAATGGCTGCCGCCGTGGTGACCGGCCCCATGGCACCGGACAGAATAAACGGCACGGCTATCAGCCCTTGTCCGGCACCGCAATACACTGCTGCGGCTTCAGTGACCACTTTATCCACCAGCAACGGCGAGTTGGTGTTCACATTCCCCATAATCACGCAGTTCGCATCGAACACTTCGGCCCCGTGCAACAGCCGCGCCATGGCCACGCTGTCTTCGGCACGGCTTTTTTCGGTAATGGCGCCGAGGTGTGGCTTGTCGGTCAGCGTCATATGCGCCAGCAGCATGTCGAGATGGCGCTTCGACACTGGAATGTCGCAGGGCTCACAAGTGACGAAACCCGAGTGGTGCAGTGGCTCGAGCGAGTGGGTCAATTTCACCAGGCGGTGAAAATCGGCCAAAGTTCCATAGCGCCGCCCCCCCTCCAGATCGCGAACGAAGGGGGAGCCGTACACCGGCGCAAACACCTGGTGTCGCCCCCCAATGCGGACTGAACGCGCCGGGTTGCGTGCTACTTGCGTGAACTCGGCTGGAGCCGTGGACAATAGCAGGCGCACCAGCTCCGGCGCCGCCCGCACACGCGTACCGTCCACCTCAGCGCCAGCCTCGCGCCACCGGCGAAGAGCGTCCGGGTCGTCGCGGAACTCGATGCCAACCTGCTCCAGCAGCCGGAACGCCTGGCCTTCAATGCGCACCAAGGCTTCTTCGTCCAGCAGGGCGTAATACGGGATGCGCCGCGTCACATAGGCAGGCGCCAGCGGCCCGCCCGGGCGGGCCTGGCGGGGGCGACGGGCTCTGGATTCAGGGCGTGACATGCAGCTGGCCTACCGGAATGGGGGCCGGGTGACAAAGGAGTTTGTCACGCACTCATTCCCGTGTCAAAATACATGGTTTCCAACCGCCGTAATCGCTTACCGCACCTTTCACGGAACCACGCCATGCCTCGTACCACCCCCCTTGCCGATATCCGCAATATCGGCATCATCGCCCACGTCGACGCCGGCAAGACGACGACCACGGAGCGCATCCTTTATTACACGGGGCGCAAGCACACGATTATCGACATCCATGACACCAAGGATCTGAAGACGTCGACGACCACCGACTACTTGGAACAGGAACAAAAGCGCGGCATCACTATCCAGTCCGCTGCCGTCTCCGCATTCTGGCGCAAGAAGAAGATCAATGTCATCGACACCCCGGGCCACGTGGACTTCACTATTGAAGTGAACCGCTCGCTCCGCGTTCTCGACGGTGCAGTGGTGGTGTTTGACGGCGTGGCTGGTGTGGAGCCGCAGTCGGAAACCAACTGGCGCCTCGCCGACAACTACGACGTGCCCCGCATCTGCTATGTGAACAAAATGGACCGCAGCGGCGCGAACTTTGTGCGCTGCGTGGACATGATCAAGAAGCGGCTCGGCGCCCGCCCGCTCCCCGTGCAGCTGCCAATCGGCTCTGAAGACAACTTCAAGGGCATGATCGACCTGGTCGAGATGAAGGCGCTGGTGTGGGATTCAGACGACAAGGACGCCGAGTGGCAGGTGATTGATGTCACCGACGGCATGGCCGACAAACTCGGCATCACCGTGCCGAGCGACCGCGCGATTCTCGACAACCTCGAGCAGTACCGCACGGAACTGGTGGATACCTGCCTCGAGATGGACGACACGGCGATGGAGGCTTATCTCGACGGCGCCATGCCGTCGCTTGAGATCCTGCGCGCCTGCCTGCGCAAGGGCACACTCACCTCGGCGTTCACGCCGGTGCTGTGCGGCTCTTCCTACAAGAACAAGGGCGTGCAGCAGGTACTCGACGCCATCGTCGACTACCTCCCAGCCCCCACCGACGTGTCCTCGATCAAGACCGTGGATGCGGACGGCACCCCCATCGGCGAGCGTAACTGCTCCGACGAAGAGCCGTTCTCGGCGTTGGCGTTCAAGGTTATCAACGACGTCTACGGCGCTCTGACCTTTATCCGCGTCTATTCTGGCGTGCTCACCAAGGGCGCGTCGATCATGAACTCCACCCGTGGCAAACGCGAAAAAATCGGCCGCATGGTTGAAATGTTTGCCAAGGACGCCAACCCCGTCGACGAAGCCCGCGCTGGCGACATCGTGGCGCTGGTCTCGCTCGCTGAAACCGACACCGGTGACACCCTGTGCGACGCTGCCCATCCGGTGGTGCTGGAGCGCATGCGCTTCCCTGAGCCCGTGATCAGCGTGTCGGTGAAGTCTAAGCTCAAGACGGAGCAGGAAAAGTTCAACAATGCCCTGGGCAAGATGGTTCGCGCCGACCCTTCGCTGCATCTGGAGACCGACCGCGAAACCGGCCAGACCCTGCTGCGCGGCATGGGTGAACTGCATCTCGAGGTGACCCTCGACCGTATGCGTACGGAATTTGGCGTGGAAGGCACCATGGGCGAGCCGCAGGTGGCTTACCGTGAAACCATCACCAAGCCAGTGCAGGAACAGTACATTCACAAGAAGCAGACGGGCGGCTCCGGCCAGTTCGCCGAAGTGTGGATCAAGTTCGAACCGCTCGAGCGTAGCGCTGGCTTCGAGTTCGTCGACAAGACCGTCGGCGGCTCGGTACCCAAAGAGTACGTCCCGGCCGTGGAAAAGGGCCTGAAGATGCAGAAGGAAGACGGAGTGCTCGCGCACTACCCTACCGTCGACTTCAAGGCCACCTTGGTGGACGGCAGCTACCACGACGTCGACTCGAACGCCCTGACCTTCGAAATTGCCGCCAAGGCCTGCTTCCGCGAAGCCATGCGCAAGGCCGGCCCGATCCTGCTCGAGCCCGTGATGAAAGTAGAGACCGTCACCCCGGGCGACTACCTGGGCGATGTTATCGGCGACATCAACCGTCGTCGCGGCGCCATTCAGGACCAGCTGGAGCGCGGCACGAACATCGCGGTGGTGGCCAATGTGCCACTGTCGGAGATGTTCGGCTACATCGGGCACCTACGCGGCATGACCAGCGGTCGCGCCTCGTACACGATGGAGTTCTCGCACTACGACCCCGTGCCGCGCAACGTGGCAGACGAAGTGATCGCCGCCGCAGCCAAGCCAGCGGCCTGACCACCCTGCGCCTGGGGCTCCTACCAGCCTCAGGTGTCAGCCAGTGTCATCACCCCGGTCTCCTCGCGGAGGCCGGGGTTTTTTGTTGATATGGAAACGCAGCACCGTTCTGATGACGCAACTGAAATGACCCCCTGCTGTCCTGTGCAGATGCTATGTTTCGTCTATGAGCATTCTGTTCCGACAACTCTTCGACCCGGTTTCTTCAACGTACACCTACCTGCTGGCGGACCCAATCGCCGGCGAAGCGGTGCTCATCGATCCCGTGTTTGATCACGTACGCCGCGATTTCGCCCTGCTGCAGGAGCTGGGGCTCACGCTGCTCGCCACGCTGGAAACCCATGCCCATGCCGACCACGTGACTGGTGCATGGCTGCTGAAGCAGCGCTGTGGCAGCAAAATTGCTATCGCCGCGGCAGCCGGTGCCGCAAACGCCGACTGGCAGCTTAAGCATAGCGACCGCATCGCGTTCGGTGCCCGCCATCTAACGGTGCGCGCAACGCCAGGCCACACCAGCGGCTGCTTGACGTATGTACTCGACGACAACAGCGCGGCATTTACCGGCGATGCACTGCTCATCCGTGGTTGTGGTCGCACCGACTTTCAGCAAGGCAGCGCAACAACGCTGTATCGCTCCGTCTACGAGCAAATCTTCTCGCTGCCAGAGGGCTGCTTACTGTACCCAGGCCACGACTACCGTGGCCTCACGGCCACGAGCGTCGGCGAAGAGCGGCGTTTCAACCCCCGCCTCGGTGGTACCGCGAGCGAGGCGGATTTCGCTGGCTTCATGAACCACCTCGGGCTCCCACATCCGAAGCTGCTGGATGTGGCGGTACCTGCCAACCTCCAGTGTGGCCGCCCGACAGGGGACGACACGCCGCCGACGGACCCCGACTGGGCACCGCTGCGGTATAGCTTTGGAGGCGTCTGGGGCATCGAGCCACTGTCGCTAGTGGAACGACTGTCGATGGTGCAAGTCATTGATGTGCGCGAGCCGGCGGAGTTCAACGACGCGCTCGGCCACATTCCCGGCGCTCGACTGATCCCGCTGTCCAGTCTGCAGGCAAGACTCTCCGAGCTCGATTCCATGCGGCCGGTCGTCACCGTCTGCCGGGCCGGCGCGCGGTCCGCACAGGCAAGCCTGGTGTTGCAGAAGAGCGGCATTGGCCGGGTAGCGAACCTTGCCGGTGGCATGCTGCGTTGGCGAGCCGAAGGCTTGGACGTTGAGGGCGAGAATTAGTCTTTAGGCTGCCGCGAGTTGTCGTCAGGAGCCCGACTAAATGAACCCTTCCCACTGGAATTAGCGCCCCGTCAAGAGCGGTCCGTCTCAGGATGAGGTGCCGATAAATTTCATATTCAATCCCCCTCACCCTGATCTATCGCTAACCCGCTATTCGACGTTAGTGAGAGACGAGAACGTATTCGGTAGATGAAGTGATGCCGTTTCCCCCATTGCCCATCACGGAAATATGGTTGCCGTTATCGCTAGTAAAACCAGTGTTTTGGTAACCCCCGCTGAAAGTAAACACCACTACGCATGTACCTTTCGCGCCTACGACGGAACTCACCTGATAACTTCCATAAGCAGCAATAGGCGTTGTAGAAACGCCATCTTGTACGAATATTTGATAGAGCGGCGTCACTACACCCCCTGCCAACTTCCTCAAGGAAATCGCGGTAAAAGGCGCACGGGCTGAACCAGAGCCGCTCCAACCGCTCGTCTTGGCCGCGTAGGTACCCTCCACCGAATTGTTGTCGCACTGAGTGGCATACGCAGTAGCAGAACCCAACATCGCGCTAAGGGCGAGGATTGTTTTAATTTTTTGCATGGGATTTAGAGTCTCTATTGGAAAGTTAATGAAAACATAACCGTCAATACTCGTCAGGCGGAAGAAACCAAGTCTCCCCCGTATCGATCGAAGCCTAGCTTATAAATCGGAACACCCTGTGTGTAATTTTTGTTGGCACGATTATGTTAAACAAGTTCCGCAGATCGTTTAATAATCGCGACTCCACGAAGGCCACCTTAAATGGCGATCCCGTTTGATCAGCCATTAACACTGGACTCAGTCTGTCCGGCCTGCTTTAACTGGTTCAGTCCTAATGCCTGTTATGCGGCGATCTGAGTCTCGTTAATTTTCTTTACTGTCGTCCAACACACCACCGTTACCTCAGGTACCGGTGGCCTAGCGAGCTATGCAGCCTGATCTGCCACATTTAATCCGCCCACGCAGGTCTGCCATTGCAGCTGAGATCGAACGCTTCAACCGCCCAAGTGCAGATCGCCTCGTATCTCGGTCGCGTAACTGCTAACGAGCTGGCCGGGCCGCGCATTTTGGATTTAGCATGCGGCGGCGGCATATGCTCTATGCCGCATGCCAGCACCAGCCGTGAAGGCCTCCATGCATCGATTAAGACATCTGATTTTGGTGCTGGGAGTGACCTGCTGTGGTTCTTAGGGCCAGCAGATGTTTGGAAGATAGCTCATGGGTTTCGTTGTTGAACCAGTTCCTGTTTGAATTCCAGCGGAGTTTTGTTGCCAAGGCTCGAGTGTGGTCGAACCTCGTTGTAGTGCTTCCGCCAGTCT